>NZ_JBNPUD010000002.1:0-813533 GCF_051167995.1 Bradyrhizobium sp. HKCCYLRH3073 | reverse complement strand
GGTACCTGCCGCCTGCATTTTTTTCGCAGGCGGGCCATGGGTGAGGCCTTCACCCGGCATTCCCTGCGCCCTCCGCATGATTTGCGAGGGACGTGTTCGATGCATCACTCGGGCGAATCTCGCCGCGAGATCACGTCCTCATGTCTTCAACTCGATCGCTGTTTGAAATCGTAAATCCGCCAAACCCACCGCTGTCGTCCCGGACAAGCCGTGACGCGCGCCAGCGGGTCGCGGCGCCGATCCGGGACCCATACGCCACGGCGGACGTGATGGGCCAAATGCCAATGACCAGTCTGCCTCAAACCGATCCCTGGGGGTATGGGTCCCGGCTCAATGGCCGGGACGACAGTGGAGCGTGCTGAGACAGACGCGCGTCGTCCTCGCCGACGTGTCGGACGAGCCGCAACGGACACCGGCGCTGCGCCGAGCCTCGCGCCATGCTTCGCGGGACGCGCCCGCCTCAGCCCATCGCCAGCGCCGCGACCGACAGCAGCGCCAGCATCACCGTCGAGCTCAACAATTGCAGCGATGCCTCCGGCTGCGTGCGCCAGCGCAGCACCTTGTCGGCGAGGCCCAGCGTCGCGTCGTAGAACTCCGTTGCGTAGGCTTGCTTGAGCACGCGCTGAAAGCGCGGGCCTGCCGCCGAGGTCATCAGCACGTGGATGAGGGTCGCGCTCGCGACGAAGCCGATGATCCCAGGCCGCAGCGCGGTGCTGTGCGCGAGCTTGAGGATCAGCGCGGCGCCGGCATAAGTGGGAATGGCCTGGAACAGCGCGGTGAGCGCCATGCCTTCGATCAGGTTGAGCAGCGCCGCCTTCGGCGCGGAGGTGCTGGGAGAGGCGACAGTCAGCATGGCCTGGACATCCGGTTGCGGCGGTCCTCGGCGAGGACCAGACCGCTCCCGTTTAGCCGGCGCCCCCGGCACGGACCGTGCGCCCCGTCACGCGCGGCCGTCGCAACCCGGCTCGCGGCACGCCGCAGACGAGCGGCGCGCCGCATCGACTAGGTCCGGCCCTGCCCGTTCGCCTGGCCCTGCTGCTGCTGACGCTCCTGCTCCTTGGCGCGGTGACGGCCATAGAGGCAGCCGGCGGCGGCGCCGAGCACGCCGTGGTGACCGGCATAATGGCCGGCGACGCCGCCGACGATGGCGCCCTTGATGCACCCCTTGGCCTCGGCGGCCTGCGTCGACAGCAGCGCCAGCGCTGCGACGGAGGCGGCCAGCATGGTCTTCGTGATCGACATCGTCATGATCGAGCTCCGCTTGGATTGGTGCGGGGTAACGGCGACGCCGCGGGCCGGTTCCCGGCTCGCAACCGGCATGACGCGTTGCGCGAACCTTGTCGCGCGCGGTGATGACCCAGAAGCTGAGAGATCAGCTGGATGAGCTGAGAGACGCCCCCCAGACATGATCGTGACGCGATCACCCGCCAAGCTTCCGTTCACCGTACCGGCGCATAGAGCCGGCCGACGGTTACACAGGTGGTTGACGGCCGCGCGCCGGCATCTCCAGAACGACATCGCCGACGCGGGTAGTCCCGTCAGTGGAGACAGGATGATCGAGCACATCAACAAGCAGCGTGTGCGCAGGCTGCTCGAGGCCCATGCCGCCGGTGATTTCGACAGCGTGCTGGCGCATTGCACCGACGACCTCGAGCACTTCGCGTCGGCGCCGATCGACATCTTTCCCCATCTCGGCGGCCGCCGGGGCAAGGCCGAGGTACGGCAGATGTGGGAGACGGCGCGCAGCCGCTATGCCGACGTCCGGCATGAGATCAAGACCATGATCTGCGAAGGCGACCAGGTCGCCGTCGATCTGCGCATCTTCCTGCGCAAGCGCGACAACGACCGCATCGTGCAGTACGACCTCGCGGCGTTCTATACGCTACGCGACGGCCGCGTCGCCCGCATCCGCGAGATCATGGACACCTACGACCTGGTGCAGCAGGTGCTCGAATGCGATCTCAGCCGGCTGCTGATCGCGGGTGCCGCCCGGCCCTGAGGCCGGCACGGCCGTCGCGGACTAGCGCCCGGACCGGCCGATCACGCAAACGTCACCGACGGCGGCCTCATTGCCTTGAACCTGTGGCCCCGGCTCCGCACCCCATCAGCGGTGGTATACGGGGCATTGGTGACATGAGAATAGCATTCCTGGCGATGGCCGGACTGGTGATGGGCGTCGTCGGCGGCGCGACGATCGGCATCGGGCTGGGGCTGGCCTGGATCGAGCTGTTCAACACCAGCGAATTCGAAGGCTATGCGGGCATGCTGGTGTTCTTCACCTTCATGCCGCTCGGCGCCCTGATCGGCGGTCTCGCCGGCGCCACCCTGTTCGGCCTGGCCGCCTTCCGAGAGCACGAGGTCGCGATCGCGCAGCAGCGGTTGCAGCACGAAGGACGCTGACGGCCCCGGCGCCCGCGCGCGGGACCGGTAGCGGCGCGCATTTGTGCAATGCAAAAACAACCGTTGCGCGCGCAGGTGGTTGATTTATGTGAGGCGTAAGAGAGATAGATTCGGCGCCCCGGCGCGACGTCGTTTCGACGTCGCCTCAAGGCCGGCGCGCCCCCCTCGCAAGCCAGTTCAGGATCCCGACCCGATGACGGAGCACAGCCTCTGGCGTCTGTCGCGCGCATTGCATGGCGCGATCAACGACCGCCATTTCGACGATTTCGCCGCGCTTCTCGACGACGACATCGACTGGGCCATCTACGGCCCGATCGACATGTTTCCCTTCCTCGGCGCCCGGCACGGCCGCGCCGCCGTGCTCGACGCCGTCAGGCAGATCGCCGAGCATGTGAGCATCCGGCGGATCGAGCGCGAGACCCTGATGCTGGACGAGACCAGCGCGGCGACCATGGTCCGCTGCGCGATGACGGCGCAGGATTCCGACAAGCCGATCACGGCGCGGCTCGCGCAATTCATGCAATTCCGCGCCGGCAAGCTCGCCCGGCTGCGGATCCTGATCGATACGTTCGACCTGGTCGAGCAGACGCTCGGCCGCCCGATCGACCTGCCGCGCATCGGCAGCTTCGCCTGAGCCGCCCTGCCTGTTGGATTGTGGTCACAGTCACCGGCAACCCAACACATCGTGACTGGCGCAGCCATAATTTTGCGCCAAGATTCCACCATATTCCGGCACACAGGTTCGGGCGGCGGGGGTTGCTCTCATGACATCGTATGGTTGCGCGCTGGCGGTTTTCACGGCCGGCTTCGGGCTTCTTGCGTCCGCCGCCGATGCCCAGACGCTGATGCAGGCGCCGCAGCCGCTGCAGATCGCGCCGTGGCAGCAGATCGCGCCGGAGCCCGAGGACGAGGACAAGTCCGAGGACCAGGTGGCGGCAGCCGACCCGATGCAGGACATCGACGTCGAGAAGCTCGACTGGAGCCAGCTCGCGATCGACGACACCACCTTTCTCGACCGTCCCGAGGCCGCTGCCGCGGCGAAGCGCAAGGCCGCCGCCGAGAAGGCCGCCGCGCTCGACTGGTCGAACCAGAACAAGGGCAGCCTTGCCTCGGGCGTGTCGGTCAAGCAGTCGGTGTCGCCGTTCTGGGACGCCCGCGTCGGCGCCGACATGACGGTCGCGCGGCAGCCGACCACGATGTCGGAATTGCTGGCGGAGAAGGCCGAGAACGGCGGCAATGCTCCGGAGTCCGGCGGCTCGGCCTGGGCGGCCGTCACCGCGCCGGGTGCCGGCGCGATCTGGGACAAGACCGCCATCGAGGCCCGCGTCGATCCCGGCTCGGATCAGAGCCGGCTCGGCACCACCATCACCAAGGCGGTGCCGATCGATCACTACAATCTGACCCTACAGAACGGCTACAACGTCACCCAGCAGGGCATGGTGCCGATTCCCGGCGCGGCGCCGAAGACCAGCCGCAGCTTCGACACCGAGCAGTCCGCCAGGCTCTCCATTGGCGACACCGGCACCAGCGTCACCGCAGGACAGACCTTGTCGTCGGGCGACGACAAATGGCTGCGCAAGGTCGGCGCCGAGCAGAAGCTATCGGATGGTCTCAGCGTCTCCGGCTCGGTCAGCGAGACCGCGCAGGGCGGCACCAGCAAGAGCATCTCGGCCGGCTTCAAGCGGAGCTGGTGACGTTCACCATTGCGGCAGCCCGCCACGAATGATCGAACGATCGCCGCAGCTTCGCCGCGGTGCGGCCCAATTTGGCCGCACTGATAGGCTTTGAGAAGTTCGTCGTGCGGGGACACCGCGCTCGCTTGAACGCGAAATGAGGAATTAGCCGATGAATGTCATTCGTCCGGACAAGATCGATGGAACTGAAGCCGAGCTGGATACGGATCTGGCGGCGGTCTCCGAAGTCGAGGCCGGCATTCGTGATTTCGTCCGTAACGATATCGCCTATCTGCGCCGTCCCAATGCGGCCGCCACGGCCGAGGCCTCGATCGACGCCGATGCAGCGGTGAACAGCGTCACCACGCTGATCCAGCGCGTCGCCGGCACCTCGCTGTCGGAGATCGAGAACCTGATCGGGGAGCTCGAGAGCCTGCGCGAGCTGCTGCATGCCGAGGGCCAGCGGGTGCAGCGCGAGATCGCGAGCTATGCGCAGCTCAGCCAGGCGGCGATGAAGTCGACCCGGGCCATCGCCGAGAACGTGACGCAGTGGAAGCGCGCCGCCGACGGCCTGCGCAGCAGCTGATCGTTCTTTCCGGAGCTTGAAGCGGACCGCCGTGCGAGCCATCGCGCGGCGGTCTTTGCCTTTGCAGCGCCACGTCCTTGAACGCGCCGCGGCCCTCCCGCGACCAGCTCCCGCCGCTCTCGCGGCGGGCAGGTTGCGTCAGGGGGGTGTCGCTTTCATGGAAACGATCCGGCCGGACGACGCCGATCCGATTCCCCTGAGGCCTGAGCCTCAGCGGATCGGGATCATCATGGTCCGCTTCGTCGGATTGCTGCTGGTGGCCATGGCGGTCATGGTGCTCATCTGGAGCCGCTAGACCGCCTCTGCGAACAGGACCGCCCGGTCCTGTTCTGGTTAACGAGTAGTTAAGGCGCTACTCGTTGATCGTCGCTGACGTCTCCAGCGAGTAAGAACCGTCGGCATAGCCCTTCACGACCATTCCCGTCGCGAGCATCACCGCGAGCGTCACGCTGGCAAAGATAAAGCCGAGGAGTTTCAGACCACCGCGATCTGCCATACTCATCCCCCACATCCTGATCCCTGATTGGCTGTCTTATAGAGTCCGAGTTCAGAATGCGTTAGCGCGAACTTCGTTCCGTGCCGACAATCCTACGAAGCGTGACCTTTTCGCCTCAACCGTTGTTCCGCCTCGGGACAAAGGCCGACGCAAGCACCGAGAACACCAGCTCGCCGCGCTGATTGATGCCGGTGTTGCGCGCTTGCAGGATGCCCCATTCGGGGCGCGAGGCCGACGCGCGAAGCGAATCAATCTCGCTCGAGAAGCTGATCGTATCGCCTGCAAGCACCGGCTTGTGCCAGCGCAGCTCACGAAAGCCGGGAGAAGGACCTCCGAGAACGACCGGCTCGCCGCGCGAGCGCGCGATCTCCAGGAGACGCTGGTTGTCTGCGACGATCAGCTTCATGCAGACGGATCCGACGTGCCATCCCGATGCCGCGAGCCCGCCGAACAGCGATCGGCGGCCCTCTTCCTCGTCGAGGTGAAAACGCTGCGGATCGAATTGAACGGCGAACCGCTTAATCTCATCGGCCGTAAACGTGTAGGAGCCGAGCTCGCGGCGCTGGCCAACCTGAATATCCTCGAAGAAGCGCATCAGCCCACCTGCCCGCGGCTCTCGCGGCGCTCGACGATGATCGGAGAGACCATCTCGCAAAGTCTCAAGCCCGCCTCGTTGCGCACGCTGCACTTGAAGGTGACGATCCCCGTCGACGGCCGGCTCCGCGACACCCGCGCTTCCAGAACCTCCACATCGAGCATCAGCTCATCGTCAGGACGCAACGGCGACAACCACCTGACCTCGTTGACGCCCGGCGAGCCGAGCGAGGCGGTGCGGCCGATGAAGCCGTCGAACATCATGCGCATCATCAGCGAGCAGAGGTGCCAGCCCGAACCGGACAGGCCCTTGAGCATCGACTGCGAGGCGGCCAGTTCGTCCAGATGCATCGGCTGCGGATCAAACTCAGACGCGAAGGCGATGATCTCATCGCGGGTGACGTGTCGCGGGCCGAAGCTGCCGAACGGGCCTTGCGGAAAATCTTCGAAGGTGAGGGTCATGAGGTTGGGAATGGCTGAAAGAAGCCCGATTGTGGCCGCACTTTGCAGCAATCACAACCGGGCCGCTCGCATGGCTGACGCCCGGTCCAGTCGCAAGAGAGTGCCAGAAGGCGCCATATACCGGAATGAATTCGGCTGCCGCCGATGCCGTCTGGCGCGCAATTCGAGCACGACTTAAAGACGGATTTGACGACCGATTCGGACGTGGCCGGGGGATCAGGATGTTGGAATTTCGCGATTTGTTCCAGTGGGACCGCTTCATCACGCCCACCATCATCAAGACGTTCTATTGGCTCGTGATTGCGCTGATCATCCTGTCGGGAATTCGCGGCATTTTCACGGGCCTCTCCGAAATGGCGATCAGCCCGTTCGGCGGTTTCCTGATGCTGCTGTCGTCGCTCGCCGGCATCATCGTCGGCATGGTGTTCTCGCGCATCATCGCCGAGTTCGTGCTGATCGTCTTCCGCATCAACGAGCACCTCGGCGCAATCCGCGAACAGGGGCGGATGTAGCCGCCCATGCGGCCTTAGTTGTTGAAGCGGAAGTGCATCACGTCGCCATCGGCGACGACATACTCCTTGCCTTCGAGGCGCAGCTTGCCGCCCTCGCGCGCGCCAGCCTCACCGCCGAGCGCGACATAGTCGGCATAGGCAATGGTCTCAGCGCGGATGAAGCCTTTCTCGAAGTCGGTGTGAATGACGCCAGCCGCCGCCGGCGCCTTGGTGCCGCGGTGAATGGTCCAGGCGCGCGCTTCCTTCGGACCGACGGTAAAGTAGGTGATCAGGTCGAGCAGCTGATAGCCGGCGCGGATGAGCCGATCGAGACCAGCCTCTTCGAGCCCGAGCGTCTCCAGGAAATCCACCCGCTCCTCGCGCGACAGCGTCGCGATCTCGGACTCGATCTTGGCCGAGATCACGACCGCGACCGCCCCCTCTTCCTTGGCGCGCGCGAACACCGCCTGTGAGAAACTGTTGCCGTCCTTGGCCGAGCCTTCCTCGACATTGCAGACGTAGAGCACGGGCTTGGAGGTGAGCAGTCCGAGCATGCCGAAGGCGCGCTCCTCCTCGGGCTTGCGCTCCAGCAGCCGCGCCGGCTTGCCGTCGCGCAGCAGCACGAGAGCACGGGTGACGAGCTCGTACTGCTCCTTGGCGTCCTTGTCGCCGCCCTTTGCCTTCTTGGAGAGGTTGTCGACCCGCTTCTCGAGGCTGTCGAGATCGGACAGCATCAGTTCGGTCTCGATGGTCTCGATGTCGGCGAGCGGCGCGATCTTGCCCTCGACGTGGGTGATGTCGGAATCCTCGAAGCAGCGCACCACATGGGCGATCGCATCGACCTCGCGGATGTTGGCAAGAAACTGGTTGCCGAGGCCCTCACCCTTGGAGGCACCGCGCACGAGGCCTGCAATGTCCACGAACGTGAGCCGCGTCGGAATGATCTGGCCGGACTTGGCGATCGCCGCGAGCTTCTCGAGCCGCGGATCGGGCACAGCGACCTCGCCGACATTCGGCTCGATGGTGCAGAACGGATAGTTCGCCGCCTGCGCGGCCGCCGTCTCCGTCAGCGCGTTGAACAGCGTCGACTTGCCGACGTTGGGCAACCCGACGATCCCGCATTTGAATCCCATGACCCGTCCCGCATCCTTTTGGACAACGCCCGAAGCGCTCACGCGGCGCCGGCGTCGCCCTTGTCCAGAAAACCTTTGGCCTGCAGCGCCAGATGCACCTTGTTGGCGAAGGTGGAGTCGCGCTTGCCGGTCAACAATTCAGCATTGTCGGCCACCGCCTCGCACAACGCCTCGACCCACGGCATGTCGGACTTGGCGAAGTCCGACAGCACGTGCCCATGCACCAGCTCCTTGACGCCGGGATGGCCGATGCCGAGCCGGACGCGGCGGTAGTCGTTGCCCAGATGCGCCGAGATCGAACGCAGTCCGTTATGACCAGCAATGCCACCGCCGACCTTCACGCGCAGCTTGCCCGGTTGCAGTTCGAGCTCGTCCTGAAACACGGTGACGTCGCCGACGCCGAGCTTGAAGAAGCTGGCCGCTTCCTGCACCGCGCGGCCGGATTCGTTCATATAGGTGGTCGGCTTCAGGAGAATGACGCGTTCGGAGTCGAGTGTGCCTTCGGACGTCTCGCCCTGAAACCTGCGCCGCCACGGCGAGAAGCGGTGACGCCGCGCGATCTCGTCAACGGCCATGAAGCCGATATTGTGCCGGTTGCGCGCATATTTCGCGCCGGGATTGCCGAGGCCGACAAACAGCAGCATGACGCGGCATCCGCACCCGCCGTCGCTTCGGGAAGCACGGGACCCGCCCGCGCTTCCCAGAAGCGGAACGGCTTACTTCTTCTTGTCGCCGCCAGCCGGCGCCTTGGCCGCGGCCGCGGGAGCCTTCGCAGCGGCAGCCGGAGCAGCAGCGGCGGGAGCCGCGGCAGCGCCAGCAGCAGCCTTCTGCTCCTCGCCATAGCCCGACGGCGGCACGATGGTGACGAGCGTCGCGTCGTCGCGCGACAGCGTCTTCACGCCGGTCGGCAGCTTGACGTCGGAGATGTGCAGCGAGTGGTTGATCTCGAGCGCGCTGACGTCGGCCTCGATGAACTGCGGGATGTTCTCCGCGAGGCACTCGAGGTCGAGCGTGTGGGTCACGATGTTGACGGTGCCACCGCGCTTGACGCCCGGCGCGCCTTCCGAGCCCACCACGTGCAGCGGCACGCTGACGCGAATGGTCGCGCCCTGGCCGAGCCGCATGAAGTCGACGTGGATCGGGAAGTCCTTGACCGGATCGAGATGGAAGTCGCGCGGGATCACCCGGTGCTTCTTGCCGTCGAGGGTGACGTCGAAGATCGTGGTCAGAAACCGGCCTGCGAGGATGCGCTGGCGCAGCTCGCGGTCTTCCACCGAGATCGGCAGCGGGGGCTGGTTGTCTCCATAAATCACTCCGGGCACTCTCCCGGCGCGACGCTCTGCCCGTGCGGCCCCCTTGCCGACTGACGGACGGGCGGTCGCCTTCAGTTCTCTGACGGTCGCCATCGTGTTAAGTCCTTGTTTTAAAAAGTTAAAGGCCGCGATGCGGCCCGTTGCTGGACGTCCTTCGGCAAGCCTCCAGGGGTGCGGGGGCCGCGGACGTGGCGGCGTTCTAGCGGCAAACCCGGGAAATGACAAGGAAATGAAGGGACCGGCGGCCCCTTCATCCCACCAACTCTCCGGAGGTATTTCGCGCGGGTCAGCCGTCCGCGCTGCCGGCGCCCGGCGGCGTGCCGGCCGCGCCACCCAGCTTGGCCTCCAGCGCCGCGATCCGCGCCTTCAGCGCCTCGTTCTCCTCGCGGGCGAGCCGGGCCATGTCCTTGACCGCCTCGAACTCCTCGCGCTTCACGATGTCCAGATCGTTCAGGATCTTTTCCGCCTGGTTGCGGATGACGGAATCGACCTCCCGCTTCATGCCCTGGGCGGCACCTGCGGCATCGTTCATCAGGCGGCCGAGTTCGTCGAAAAACCGGTTGTTGGTCTGAGTCATGTGAGAAACTCCGCGTCCCGCGACGAGCACGATGATGGAAGACAGAATGGCGATCCCTGTCGCCGCCCGCAAGATGGGCCGTCTTGTCATGCCTTGGTTTCCTTGTCATCGTACTTGTTGCGCCGGCCCGCGGCGCTGGTATGAGCAGCCCTGAGATCACATCGCGCCGCGCCCGTTCATGTGGCGGAGCTCGTTCGAAGCCCGCATCGCCCGCGGGCTTCCGGAAGCGGGACGCCGTGCCCACGAAAGCCAGTGAATGACGCCTCTCCTCATCGATTTCCCCGTGTTCGATCCGGTTGCGATCGCCATCGGCCCGTTCGCGATCCGCTGGTACGCGCTGGCCTATATCTGCGGCATCGTCATCGGCTGGCTCTACGCGCGCTCGCTGCTCAAGAAAGAGCGGCTGTGGGGCGGCCCGGCGCCGGTGTCGCTGGTCCAGCTCGACGACTTCATCCTGTGGGTCACGATCGGCATCATCCTCGGCGGCCGCACCGGTTACGTGCTGTTCTACAACCTGCCGTTCTTCATCGAGCACCCGCTGGAGATCTTCCAACTGTGGAACGGCGGCATGTCGTTTCATGGCGGCTTCATGGGCTGTGTGCTCGCCGTGATCTGGTTCGCCCGCCGCAACGGCCTGCCGATCATCTCGCTCGGCGACGTCACCACCGCGGTCGCGCCCATCGGCCTGCTGCTCGGCCGCATCGCCAATTTCATCAATGGTGAGCTGTGGGGCCGTGCCGCCGATGCGAGCGTTCCCTGGGCGATGATCTTCCCGCGCGATCCGACCCACCTCCCGCGCCATCCGAGCCAGCTCTACGAGGCCGGCCTCGAAGGCATCGTGCTGTTCATCGTGCTGGCGATCATGATCCGGTTCGGCGCGCTGAAACGGCCCGGCCTGATCCTCGGCAGCTTCATCACCCTCTACGGCGTGGCGCGCATCACCAGCGAGCTGTTCCGCGAGCCCGACAAGCAATTGGGCTTTCTCTGGGGTGGCCTGACCATGGGCATGGTGCTGTCGGTGCCGATGCTGATCATCGGCGCCATCCTGGTGGCGCGGGCGCTCCGCAGGCCTGAGAGTCCTCAAGCCACATCCCCGCTGCAGGCCAATCCGTGATCGAAACCTCACCGCTCCACACCGAGATCAAGCGGCTGATCAAGGCGTCCGGCCCGATGCCGGTCTGGCGCTACATGGAGCTGTGCCTGATGCATCCGGAGCACGGCTACTACGTCTCGCGCGATCCGCTCGGACGCGAGGGCGACTTCACCACCGCCCCCGAAGTGAGCCAGATGTTCGGCGAGCTGCTCGGGCTGTGGGCGGCCTCGATCTGGAAGGCGACGGGATCGCCGCAGCAATTCCGGCTGATCGAGCTGGGACCCGGCCGCGGCACCATGATGTCGGATGCGCTGCGGGCGCTGCGCGTGCTGCCGCCGCTGTACCAGACGATCTCGGTCCACCTGGTCGAGGTCAATCCTGTCCTGCGCGAAAAGCAGAAGGCGACGCTGACCGGCCTGCGCAACATCAACTGGCACGAGAGCTTCGACGAGGTGCCGGAGGGCCCCAGCGTCATCTTCGCCAACGAGTATTTCGACGTGCTGCCGATCCACCAGATGATCAGGCGCGAAACCGGCTGGCACGAGCGCGTGGTCGAGCTCGACGAGGAGGAGAACTTCGTCTACGGCGCGGCCGCGGATCCAACGCCCGGCTTCGAGCTGCTGCTGCCGCCGCTGGTGCGCGCCGCGCCGGCCGGCGCGATCTTCGAATGGCGGCCGAACATGGAGATGATGGCCATCGCCAGGCGCATCCGCGACCAGCGCGGCGCCGCCGTCATCATCGATTACGGCCATGTGCGCAGCGACGTCGGCGACACCTTCCAGGCCATCGCCCGCCATAGCTTCGCCGATCCCCTGAAGACGCCGGGGCTTGCCGACATCACCGCCCATGTCGATTTCGACGCGCTGGCGCGGGCCGCGGAAGCCGTCGGCGCGCGCGTTCACGGCCCGGTCACGCAGGGCGAGTTCCTGCAGCGGCTCGGCATCGAAACCCGCGCGCTGACCCTGATGCAGAAGGCCTCGCCGGAAGTCTCGGAGGACATCGCGAGCGGGCTGAAGCGCCTGACCGGCGGCGGCCGCGGCGGAATGGGGTCGCTGTTCAAGGTGCTCGGCATCTCCGATCCGGCCATTCCGGTGCTGGCGGGCATCAGCGACGAGCACACCAACGAGAAGACGGGAGGCGCGTGATGCTGGTATCATCGGATGTGATGTCCGCGGTCCCTGGCCTGCGCCATGCCTTCTTCACCCGCGAGGGCGGCGTCTCCGACGGCATCTATGCCGGCCTCAATGGCGGGCTCGGATCGCATGACGTGCCGGAGAACGTCCGTGAAAACCGCCGCCGCATGGCCGCCCATCTCGGCGTCGCGCCCGACCAGTTCCTCAGCCTGCACCAGATTCATTCGCCCGACGTCGTGGTTGCGACCGGGCCCTGGGACGGCCCCGTCAGGCCGAAGGCCGATGCGCTGGTGACCGCGACGCCGAATCTCGCGATCGGCGTCACCACGGCCGATTGCGGGCCGATCCTGTTCGTCGACCCGCATAAGCGCGTCATCGGCGCGGCCCATGCCGGCTGGAAAGGTGCGCTCACCGGCGTGCTCGAAGCCACGCTGCAGGCGATGGAGGAGCTCGGCGCAGAGCGCGGCCGGATCATTGCCGCGATCGGCCCCCTGATCCGCCAGCCGAGCTACGAGGTCGGCGCCGAGTTCGTCACGCGCTTCCTCGACGACGACGCCGAGCACGCGCGCTTCTTCCTGCCGTCGACGCGCGACGGCCACGCGATGTTCGACCTGGCCGGCTTCATCCGGATGCGGCTGGAAAACGCCGGCGTGCTGCTGATCGACGATATCGGCCTCGACACCTATGTCGACGAGCGCTTCTTCAGTTACCGCCGCTCGGTCCATCGCAGCGAGCCGGACTATGGCCGGCACGTCCATGCCATCATGCTCGAAGGCTGAAGCTGGGCGCGATTGTGGCCGCATGTGGATTGCTTAACCCTTTCTGTACAACTGAATGCACTCTGTCCCAATCTGTGGCAGCCGCGACCTAGACGTTAATCGATTTTAACGATATCGCTCCCGACGATGAGGGGAGCGCCGACACCACTTCGACGGATCAGCCGCGCTGCGCAGCACGCCTGCGTTGCCGTTTTGCTAATCACGTCCGCTGCAGCGCTCGGCGGCTGCGCGACCAGCGGCGGTCCGTCCAACGCCTACGCGATGGCGCCTGCATCGGATAACGCCACGATCGCCTTCGAGCAGATCGACGGCCCGCCACCGCAAATCTTCGACCGCATGGTCAGCGTGCTCGACAGCGAGTCCAAGCTGCGCAGCCTCGCCATCGTGTCGCGCGAGGCCCCTGCAGCGTATCGTGTCCGCACCTATCTCTCCGCCCAGGTCGTCGGCGGCAAGGGCGTGATCGCCTGGGTGTTCGACGTCTACGATCGCAATCAGCAGCGCGCGCTGCGGCTGTCGGGCGAAGAGCCGGTCGGCCGCGGCGGCCGCGATCCGTGGAACAATGTCGACGACATGGTGCTTCGGAAAATCGCGCAGGCCGGCTTCAGCGGACTTTCGAACATGCTGAACGGCACCGCGCCCGTCGACGGCGCGCCCCCGGCGGCACCGGCCACCCGCGGCCCTGCGGTCGCTGTGGCCGAGCCCGCATCGCCGGCGTCCGGCGGCACCAGCGTCGCGGCCCTCGGCTACACCGACCGTTAGGCAAGGAGGCGCATTTTGCGCCGTTTTTGACCGGGAAAAACAGCCGTTTGACCGGGAAAAACACTTGCGGCGGGTTGCCATGCGCGCGGTGTCCTTGATATCACCTCGCCCGTGCAAAACTGCCGGTTCCATGGATCGCCCGATATGCTGAACAAGGTCTCCAGCGAGACGCGAGGAGAATTCACGATGTCGGCCAAGAACGGCTCCATCAAACTCGTCGCCGGCAACTCCAATCCGGCTCTCGCCGCCGGCATCGCCGCTGAGCTCGGGCTGCCGCTGACGAAGGCGGTGGTTCGGCGCTTCGCCGACATGGAGATCTTCGTCGAGATCCAGGAGAACGTCCGCGGCTCCGACGTCTTCATCATTCAATCGACGTCCTATCCGGCGAACGACCTGCTGATGGAGCTCCTGATCATCACCGATGCGCTGCGCCGCGCCTCCGCGCGCCGCATCACCGCCGTGGTGCCCTATTTCGGCTATGCGCGGCAGGATCGAAAATCTGCCTCGCGCACGCCGATCTCGGCCAAGCTCGTCGCCAACCTGATCACCCATGCCGGCGTCGACCGCGTCATGACGCTCGACCTGCATGCCTTGCAGATCCAGGGCTTTTTCGACATCCCGGCCGACAATCTCTATGCTTCGCCGCTGATGGTGCGCGACATCAAGGATCGGTTCGATCTCTCCAACCTCATGGTCGTATCGCCCGACGTCGGCGGCGTGGCGCGCGCGCGTGGCCTCGCCAAGCGCATCAACACGCCGCTCGCCATCGTCGACAAGCGCCGCGAGCGTCCCGGCGAGTCCGAGGTCATGAACGTGATCGGCGAAGTCTCCGGCCACACCTGCATCCTTGTCGATGACATCGTCGACTCCGGCGGCACCCTGGTGAACGCGGCCGATGCGCTTCTCAAGCACGGCGCCAAGGACGTCTACGCCTACATCACCCACGGCGTGCTCTCCGGTGGAGCGGCGAGCCGCATCACCTCCTCGCGCCTGAAGGAGCTCGTCATCACTGACTCCATCATGCCGACCGAAGCCGTCCGCAACGCGCCGAACATCCGCACGTTGCCGATCGCGCCGCTGATCGCCGAGGCGATCGGGCGAACCGCTGCCGAAGAGTCGGTGTCGAGCCTGTTCGACTGATATCGTCTCTCGTACGGCAAGAACGTCATCATCAAATTCCACTGTCATTCCCCGCGAAAGCGGGGAATCCAGTACGCCGCGGCGCCTCGATCAATCACAGCCATCTCCCTTTACTGGATCGCCCGGTCCCGTCTTCGCCTTCGGCTTTGACGCGGCCAAGAGCACTTTGGGCGCGCCGCAGCTTCAGCGAAGGCGGCAAGCCGGGCGATGACGCTGGTGTTTGGGCAAAGGGCCTGCCCCACACTCCCGTCATTGCGAGGAGCGCAGCGACGAAGCAATCCAGACTGCCTCCTCTGAAGGATCCTGGATTGCTTCTCTCCGCTCGCAATGACGCCTGTGGTATCTTTCATCAGGACAACATCCGACAGGACTTGCGCATAAGCCTCCGCGATCTCGCGGCGCGTGTTGCGTCCGAGCTTTGATCACAGCATCGCCCTCTTGGTGGAGGGCGCAGGGAAGGCCGGGCGCTGGCCGCGCCCGTGGCCCGCCTGCTAAAAAAATGCAGGCGGCAGGTACCACAGGTCTGGCCGAACACACCCGGCCCTCCCTGCGCGATGGCTTTACGGCTGCTTCGCAGTCTCCCCGGTGCACCGGGCTTTCTGGCCACCGTTGCCCGCGCGGCGCGTGAGCGCCGGCACAGGCGTGACACCAGCGTCGGGGTGTCAGGACCGTGCGACTTGACCGTGCGTGCCGGATCGTTCGTCGGCGCGGCATCCGCCACGCTGCGACCCGACCCGCCCATCGCATTCCGCTGCCGACGTCCGTGACGACCGCGATACGTCCCCTCCGACGCAACGGAACGGCCCGGACCATAATGCTGATTTGGCGAAACCTCCAGCGATTTATTTTTATCCGAAGGGCTGGACAGGACTTGCGGAGAGAAGCGTGATTTGGGCGACGGGCACGCGCTGGACCGAACGGACACTGACGCGGAGAGACGCGGCGGATTACGGCTTCGCCTAATCCGCCCTACGCTCAAACCCGTAGGGCGGATTAGCGCAGCGCAATCCGCCGTTGTCCAGCGCGAGAGTTTCAAGACAGCCTGATCCGGTCAACGCTCGCCGTAAGTCCCGTTCACATCGACATCGCCAGCCCAATCTGCGGAAATACTCCTTCACGCACGTCTCGGTGGAAGGACGAATGCGGCCAGTCCTCCACTCGACTTACCAGGCGAATGCTTCACCGGATTGATGTAACAATACTCCACGTGCCGTGGCATAATCTTCCTCGTCGCGAATGAGATGCTCCCAAAACCGGCGCTGCCAGATGCCGAGTTCCTCCTTGGCGGTGCGACGTGGAGTGAGGTCCTCTGTCTTCGGGAGTGCTCGCGCAAAACGGTTCTTGATCAGCCGCCAACGTGTTGAGAAGTCGGCATCGTCAGGGGGCAGGGTCCAGACCGCATGAAGATGATCCGGCATCACGACAAAGGCATCGATTTCGAACGGAAAACGGCGCCTGATAGCGGCGACGGCAGACCGCAGGACGTCGATGTGCTCGATCAGCAGAGCTTGACGTCGGTCGAGAAGGTTCACGGTGAAGAACCAGGATCCGCCCGGAACGAATGCGCGTCGATAGTTGGGCATGGAGCATGGTCCGCGTCGAGATGACCGACGTAAGCCTACTCGCTGAGGATGTATGGATTCAAGATTTGCGGCGGATTACGGCTTCGCCTAATCCGCCCTACGCTCAAAACCCGTAGGGCGGATTAGCGCAGCGTAATCCGCCGATCAGCCCAACGCCTTGCACAGCTCGTCCCGTTCGGCCAAAACATCCCCTACGACGCCAAGGACAACAACAAGAACACACACCGAGCCCCGCCCCTCCATGTTCAGCGCCATCGAACGCCCCGCGGCCCCGCCGCCCGGCCTCGGCCAGATCATCAGCGATTTCGGCCCGCTGTATGCCTCGCACGGCTTCATCGGCTGGCTGTTCGCGATTACCGGGCCGGTCGCCATCATCCTGTCGGTCGGCGCCAATGGCGGGCTGTCGCAGGCGGAGATCGCGTCGTGGATCTTCGGCGTATTCTTCATCAACGGGCTGATCACGCTCGCGCTGTCGTGGCGCTATCGCGAGCCGTTGGTGCTGTTCTGGACCATTCCGGGCACCGTCCTGGTCGGCCAGTCGCTGACGCATCTGAGCTTCCCGCAGGTGGTCGGCGCCTTCTACGGCACCGCGCTGTTGATGCTGGTGCTCGGGCTCACCGGCTGGGTCAAGCGCGCGATGCAACTGGTGCCGATGCCGATCGTGATGGGCATGGTCGCTGGCGTATTCCTGCGCTTCGGCCTCGATCTCGTCCGCGCCGTGTTCACCGACTTCGCCATCGCCGGGCCGATGGTCGTGCTCTGGCTGCTGCTGACCGCACTCCCTGCGCTGGGCCGGCGCTGCCCGCCGATCATCGGCGCGCTCGTCATCGGCACGCTCGCGGCTCTCCTGTTCGGCAAGTATGATCAGAATGCCTCGCTGCAGATCGCGCTGATCCATCCGGTGATCCCGACGCCATCCTGGTCGCTCGCGGCCATGATCGAGCTGATCGTGCCGCTCGCGGTCACCGTGCTGGTGGTGCAGAACGGCCAGGGCTTTGCGGTGCTGACCGCTGCCGGCCACAAGCCGCCGGTCAATGTGGTGACCGTCGCCTGCGGCATCGGCTCGGCGCTCGCGGCTGTCGTGGGCGGCGTGTCGACCTGCCTGACCGGACCGACCAACGCCATCGTCGTCTCCGGCGGCGAGCGCAAGCGCCACTATACCGCGGCGATGGTCGTCGGCGTGCTTGCGCTCGGCTTCGGCCTGCTGGCGCCGACCTTCACCACGCTGCTGCTGATCGCGCCGAAATCATTGATCACCGCGCTGGCGGGCCTCGCCATGCTGCGCGTGCTGCAGACCGCGTTCGTGACCGCGTTCAGGACCAACTTCTCCCTCGGCGCGCTGATCGCCTTCCTCGTCACCGTGGCCGACGTACCCCTGCTCAATATCGGCGCGGCGTTCTGGGGACTCGTGGCAGGCTTTGCAATCTCGTGGCTGCTGGAGCGGGCGGATTTCACCGCCGCATCGGGCGCATAACGGATTGCCGCGGCGCACCACGCGCTGTCGTCGCATCCCCAGCCGAACGGGCACCATGCTGTTGCAGCGTCGCTGGATCGCGCTACACTTCACGACCAAACAAAAAGTCTTCTGGGAGGATATGATGACCGCGATCACGCGCCGCAACATGCTTGCGGGTACGGCAGCAGCAGGCGCGCTTGCGCTTACCGGCCAGCCCGCCTGGTCGGAGCCACAGTGGAAGAAATATGCCGGCACCAGGCTCGAGGTGATCCTCGCCAAGGGGCCGCGCGGCGACAATCTGCAGAAGAACATCAAGGAATTCACCGCGCTGACCGGCATCGAGGTGGAATCCGAGCAGATCCCGGAGCAGCAGCAGCGGCAGAAGGTCGTGATCGAACTGTCGTCGGGCAAGCCGAGCTTCGACGTCGTCCATCTCAGCTATCACGTGCAGAAGCGGCAGTTCGAGAAGGCCGGCTGGCTCGCCGACATCACCGACATGATGAAGGATCCGAACCTCACCGCGCCGGACCTCGTGCAGAGCGATTTCTCCGCCGCCGGCCTGAGTTACGCCAGCAACGACAAGGGCCGCATGTTCTCGCTGCCGTGGTCGGTGGACTACTTCATCCTCTACTACAACAAGGAGCTGTTCGCGAAGAAGGGCGTCGAGGTGCCGAAGACGCTCGACGAGATGGTCACGGCGGCGCAGAAGCTGACGGATGCCAAGGACGGCATCTTCGGCTTCGTCGGCCGCGGCCTGCGCAACGCCAACATGACGTTGTGGACCAACTTCTTCCTCAACTATGGCGGCGAGTTCCTGGACGCCAAGGGCAACATCCTGACCGACGGCCCGGAAGCCATCGAAGCCACCAAGCTTTATCAGAAGCTGCTGACGACCTGCGCGCCTCCGGGCGTCGCCGGCTTCAACTGGATGGAGTCGATGGCCTCGTTCACGCAAGGGCGCTCGGCGATGTGGATCGACGGCGTCGGCTGGGCGCCGCCGCTGGAGGATCCCAATGCTTCGCGCGTGGTCGGCAAGGTCGGCTACACCGTGGTGCCCGCCGGACCGAAGGGACAGTACTCGGCGACCTATGGCGACGGCATCGGCATTGCGGCTGCGAGCAAGAACAAGGAAGCCGCCTGGCTGCTGTGCCAGTGGCTGGTGTCGAAGCCGCAGGGCGCCCGCCTGGTGCAGGCCGGCGGCGGCGTGCCGTTCCGCAACTCGGTGCTCAACGACCCCGGGGTGCAGGGCGGCGTGAAGATGCCGAAGGAGTGGCTGCAGTCGGCGATCGACTCCGGCAAGATCAGCAAGCTCGGCCTGCCTGTGATCATTCCCGTCGCCGAATTCCGCGATCTCGTCGGTGCGGCGCTGACCGCCACGCTGTCGGGCGCCGATCCCGCGACCGAGCTGAAGAAGGCGCACGAGCAGTTCCGCCCGATCCTGGAGCGCAGCGAGAAAGCGTGAGCACGATCGTCGAACAGGCCGGCGCGGCAGCGGACACTGCTGCGCCGGAACGTGCATTGCGACCGCCGTCCTACTGGCCGTTCGTGGTGCCGGCGCTGGTCACCGTGCTCGCGGTGATCATCTTTCCCTGGCTGTTCACGATCTGGATGAGCTTCCAGGAGTGGAAGGTCGGTTCGCCCACGACCTTCGTCGGGCTGTCGAACTATATCCGGCTGCCGGCCGACCCGCGCTTCGTCGAGTCGGTCGGGCACACGCTGTCCTACACGGCTCTCTCCGTGCTGCTGCCGCTGGTGCTCGGCACCTTCGCGGCGGTGATCTTCCATGCGCGTTTCCCCGGACGCGGGCTGTTGCGCGCGCTGTTCATCATGCCGATGATGGCGACACCGGTCGCGATCGCGCTGGTGTGGACGATGATGTTCCACCCGCAGCTCGGCATCCTGAACTATCTCTTGTCGCTCGTCGGCCTGCCGCCGCAGCTCTGGGTGTTCCATCCGGCCACCGTGATTCCGTCGCTGGTGCTGGTCGAGACCTGGCAATGGACGCCGCTGGTGATGCTGATCGTGCTCGGCGGCATCGCCTCGCTGCCGACCGAACCTTACGAGAGCGCACAGATCGACGGCGCCAGCACCTGGCAGATGTTCCGCTACATCACCCTGCCGCTGATCATGCCGTTCCTGTTCATCGCCGCGATGATCCGCGCCATCGACGCGATCAAGAGCTTCGACATCATCTTCGCAATCACGCAAGGCGGTCCGGGCTCGGCGTCGGAGACCATCAACCTCTACCTCTACAGCGTCGCCTTCGTCTATTACGACCTCGGCTATGCCTCGGCGATCGCGGTGGTGTTCTTCGCGCTGATCGTGGCGCTGACCGCACTGTTGCTGATGCTGCGCCGGCGCGCACAGTGGAATGCGCTGGGGAGCGACACATGAGCGCGCAGACCATCCTCGGCCGGCTCGCCCTTGCGCTCGGCGTCTTCCTGATCGTCTCGCCGGCGATCCTGTTCTTCCTCTGGATGATCTCGCTGTCGGTCAAGTTCGAGGTCGACAACGCCGCCTATCCGCCGGTGTTCTGGCCGGAACACTTCGCCTGGAAGAACTATGCCGACGTGCTGTCGTCCAACCGTTTCTTCACCTACTTCAGGAACAGCCTCTTGGTGACCGGCGGCGCGACGGCGCTGGCGATGCTGGTCGGCGTGCCCGCCGGCTACGGCATCGCCCGCATGGCCGCGCACAAATCGGCGATCGTGATCCTGATCGCGCGCATCACGCCGGGCCTGTCCTATCTGATCCCGCTGTTCCTCTTGTTCCAGTGGCTCGGCCTGCTCGGCACGCTGTGGCCGCAGATCATCATCCATCTCGTCGTCACCGTGCCGATCGTGATCTGGATCATGATCGGCTATTTCGAGACCACGCCGATCGAGCTCGAGGAAGCCGCACGGATCGATGGCGCGACGCGCTGGCAGGTTTTCCGCCACGTGGCATTGCCGGTGGCGAAGCCCGGCCTCGCCGTCGCCTTCATCCTCGCGGTGATCTTCTCCTGGAATAATTTCGTGTTCGGCATCGTGCTGGCAGGGCGTGAGACCCGCACCCTGCCGGTCGCGGTCTACAACATGATCTCGTTCGATCAGCTCTCCTGGGGGCCGCTCGCGGCGGCCGCGCTGATCGTGACCCTGCCGGTGCTGCTGCTGACCGTGTTCGCGCAGCGGCAGATCGTGGCCGGCCTGACGGCGGGTGCGGTCAAGGGCGGCTGACGGGTATAATGCATACCAAGCAGAACCTGCGGCGGAATGCCAAACCTGCCTTGGTCAGGCCATAGTCTGCCACTTGGTTACCTGCGTGGAACCGGGATTCGCCCCGCGCCTGCGGCGCGGCGGTGACCGCGTTGACGGTTTCATCTCGTCTCCGTGCCGGCTTCGTTCCAGCCGAATACCACTGCGCCGCACGATCGACCGGCTCCGGATCTGCGCTCCGCCCGGCCCGTCGTGCAACCCATCACCGGCTGAACGCCAGACCGACGAAAGCTGCATGACGTCCGATCGCGACGCCTCCGCGCCAGACCGATTGACTGCCCTGTTGCAGACCGAGCTGCTCGACTCGCCGCCGGAGCCGGGCTTCGATCGCGTCACCCGTTTGACCTCGCGGCTGCTGCAGGCCCCGGCGGCGATCATCGCGCTGGTGGATCGCGACCGGCAGTTCTTCAAGAGCTCGGTCGGCCTGTGCGAGCCGTGGGCGTCGCTGCGCGAGACGCCGCTCAGCCACTCCTTCTGCCAGCACGTCGTGACCTCGGCGCAGCCGCTGGTGATCAGCGACGCCAACGAGCATCCGCTGGTGAGGGACAATCTCGCGGTGCCGGTTCTCGGCGTGATCGCCTATCTCGGCGTCCCCCTGCGGCTGCCGAGCGGCGAGGTGATCGGCGCGCTCTGCGCCATCGATCACGAGCCGCGGCCGTGGAGCGACGACGACATCGCCCAGCTCACCGAGCTCAGCGAGATCGTGATGGACGAGATCGCGCTGCGCACCGAAAATGCACGGCGACGCACGGTCGAGCAGCACCATCGCGTGCTCGTCCATGAGCTCAATCACCGTGTCAAGAACACGCTGGCGCTGGTCGACAGCGTGATCGCGCTCAGCATCCGCGCCGATTCGGCGCTGGCCGAGTTCGGCGAGGTGCTGCGCGGCCGCATTGCCGCGCTGACGCGCAGCCACGCGCTGGCGCTGGATCGCGGCCGGGAGGCGATCGCGCTCGATGAGCTGGTCTGCGCCGAGCTGGCGCCGCTGCAAGGCGACCGTGTCGCGGTCGACGGCCCGGCCGTGCCGCTTGCGCCGGGCGTCGCGCTGTATCTGTCGATGGGGCTGCACGAGCTCGTCACCAACGCGGTGAAATACGGCGCGCTGTCGAACGATGCAGGACAGGTGACGCTGAGCTGGACCCATGCCGACGGACGGCTCAAGCTGTCCTGGGAGGAGAACGGCGGGCCGCAGGTCTCCCCACCTGCGAGCAACGGCTTCGGCTCGCTGCTGTTCGAGCGCATTCTCGGCGCCGCGTTGAAGGGCGAGGTCACGCGCGACTTCGCGCCGGATGGGCTCCGGGTCTCGTTCGACCTGCCGCTCGCGCCATGACCGAATTCAGCCGCGCTGGCCGCGCCGGCGCACCTGCGTGATCTCGGCCAGGATCGACATCGCGATCTCCTCCGGCGTGATGGCGCCGAGATCGAGGCCGGCGGGCGCCTTGACCTCGTCGAGCAGCGCGGCGTCGATGCCGTCCTTGATCAGCTTGTCGCGCAGGCTGTCCATCTTGCGGCGGCTGCCGACGAAGGCGTGGTAGGCCGCATCGCAGGCGAGCGCGGCGCGCAACGCAGCCTCGTCGCCCTTGCCTTGCGTCGACACGACCACGAAGCGGCTGCTCCCGGCCGGTTGGCCTAGCGCGAAGCCATCGATCAGCACATCGGCCTGCGGTGTCGTGACGAGATCGGACGCCGGCGCCGCCAGCGTCACGTGATAGCCGAGCGGCCGGGCCTGCGCGGCGAGCGCGACCGCGACCGGGCTCGCGCCGAGAATGACCAGCGCGGGATGCGGAAGCACCGGCTCGACGAAGATATCCATGGTGCCCTTGCTCGGGCACATGTTGGCGGCGAAGCGCACGCCTTCCTTGGTTTCGCCCGGCTTGACGCCGAGCTCGGCGAGCAGGTTCTCAGGCTGCACCGAGACCATGCGAGGGATGCCGTCGGCGAGCGCCTCACGCGCCGCCTTCAGCACCGCGCCGCGGGCGCAGCCGCCGCCGATCCAGCCCGCGACGATGCTGCCGTCGGGGCGGATGATCGCCTTGGCGCCGGCCTTCGCGGCCGTCACCGACACCGTGCGGACGACGGTGGCGAGCACGAAGCTTTCCTCGGCGGCCTTGAGCTGCGCGGCGAGATCGAGCAGTTCGACAGTTGCCGTCATGATTGCCTCCTGTGTCGTCGTGAGAGGCGCGGTGCAACCGCGAGGGCAGTCTGTTCCCTCCCCCCTTGTGGGGGAGGGCTAGGGAGGGGGGCGGCTGGCACCGGTGCCCGTGGTACCCCCCTCCCCAGCCCTCCCCCACAAGGGGGGAGGGAGCGCACTGCCGATGCCGTAGCAGAGTGCCTTATGGTCAGATCGATCAGGCTATTCGCCATCCTCACAACCTCGCCAGATACGGCTCCAGTGCGGCCAGCGAATTCAGCGTATGCGCGGGCGCGTAGAGATCGACGAACGGCAGCGCGGCCTTGATGCCGCGTGCGTCCGGCGCGTAGCCGTCCCAGCCGAGCATCGGATTGAGCCAGACGATGCGGCGGCAGCGGCGGCTCAACTGTGCCATCTCACGGCCGAGCAAGGCGGGATCACCGGTGTCGTAGCCGTCGGAGACGATCATCACGCAGGTCCGCGAATGGATGACGCGCGGCGCGTGCCAGCGATTGAAGGTCTGCAGGCTCTCGCCGATCCGCGTCCCGCCGCCGGCGCCCTGCGCCATCATCGAGAGACGGTCGAGCGCCCGCGCGGCGTCCTTCTCCTTCATGGCGTCGGAGACGTAGGCGAGCCTCGTGTGAAACAGGAAGGCCTCGGCCTCGCGAAAGGCGTCGAGCACGCCATGGATGAAGCGCAGGAACACCGCGGTGTAGGGGCTCATCGAGCCGGAGGCGTCCAGCAGCACCACCAGCCGCAACGGCTTGTGCTTGCGTCGCCGGTGCACCAGCGCAATCGGCACGCCGCCATGGCTGATATTGCGGTGGATGGTGCGGCGCAGGTCGAGCCGCTCGCCCGACTTCCGCTGCTGATCACGCCGGGTCAATCGCGTCCGCATCGCCTTGGCGAGCCGCGCCGCGGCCTCATGCGCCAGCGCGACCTGGTCGGGATCGGCGAGCTTGCGGAAGTCGGTATCGCTGATGGCGGCGACGCGCGAGGCGCCTTCGCGCACGCCCTCGCCGCCCGCGTCGCGCGGGGTTTCGTCAGAGGGAATCTGATCGGTCGCGCCGTGAGGCTCCGGCTGAGCGGCATTCGCATCCTGCAGACTCTTCAGGGACGGGCTGTTCGCTCTCGCCGTCGCGCCGGAGACCAGCGAGCGCGAGCGCACGCGCTTGCCGAGCCAGAACGCGTCGAACAGGCCATCGAAGCGATCCCACTCGCTCTTGCGCGCCGAGAACAGATGCTTGAACGCCGAGCGCAGCAGGCCAGGCTTCTCGGCATAGCCCGCACTCATCACTGCCGCCGCGTCCTGCCCCTCCGCCAGGCCGACCGCAAAGCCGTTGTCGCGCAACGTCTTGAGAAACGCACCGAGGCGGCCCGCGACGAGCCGCGCCACCGCATCCAAGTCCTCGTGGTCGGGTGTGGCGCCACAGCAACTCATGCGACCTTCCCCAGCAGCCGCGCCGCGACCTCGCGGGTGATGCGAGCGCGGTCCTCATGGGTCTTGAGCAGGCACATCAAGGTGTCGTGCACGACCTCCGGCTGATCCTTGAGATCGCGCACGTCGAGCCCGACCAGCGCCGCCGCCCAGTCCAGCGTCTCGGCGACGCCCGGCAACTTGCGCAGCTCCTCCTTGCGCAGGGATTCGACCATGCGCGCGATCTGCAGGGCGAGCGAGGCGGAGGCACCTTCGATCCTGGTCAGGATGATGCGCGCCTCGCGGTCGACATCGGGATAGTCGACGTAGTGGTAGAGGCAGCGCCGGCGCAGCGCATCCGATAGCTCACGGGTTCCGTTCGAGGTCAGCACCACATGCGGAATGCTGATCGCCTTGATGGTGCCGAGCTCGGGGATCGAGACCTGGAAGTCGGACAGCAGCTCCAGCAGAAACGCCTCGAACTCGTCGTCGGCGCGATCGATCTCGTCGATCAGCAGCACCGGCGGCATGGCGCGGCGGATCGCCGCCAGCAGCGGCCGCTCGAGCAGATATTTCTCGGAGAAGATCTGATCCTCGAGGGTGTCCGGCTGGCCGCGATGCGCCTCGATCGCCAGCAGCTGGCGCTGGTAGTTCCACTCGTAGAGCGCGGAGCTCTGGTCGAGGCCTTCATAGCATTGCAGACGGATCAGCTCGGTGCCGTGCACGCAGGCGAGCGCCTTGGCGACCTCGGTCTTGCCAACGCCGGCTTCCCCCTCCAGCAGCAGCGGCCGCTTCAACAGCTGCATCAGCGCGATCGCGGTCGCCAGCTCGCCATCGGCGATATAGCCGCAGGCGGCGAGAGATCGGGCGATGTCGTCGCGGGTTTTCATACCGGTTTGTTTCTCGATCTCGCCGCGAAGTCGGTGTGTTCCCTCCCCCCTTGTGGGGGAGGGTTAGGGAGGGGGGTGCCCCGCGCGAGACTGCCGCCGGAGACCCCACCCCCGACCCCTCCCCGCAAGGGGGAGGGGAGCGCACCGGCGATGCGGTTACAGCGCCGTCTCTCTCGGCGTCATTGCGAGCGGAGCGAGGCAATCCAGGGTGATGGACGGGACTCTGGATTGCTTCGTCGCTTCGCGCCTCGCAATGACGAAGGTGCTCTTGGACTTCGTCTATGCAACCGCGCCCAAATTCTTCGCGGCCTGCCAGTTGCGCCAGAAGTCGTGGGGCATCTGGATGTGCGTCGCGCCGAGGAACGAGAACGCGTCGTTCACGGCGTTGGAGAACGCCGGCACGCCGCCGACATTGGGGCTTTCGCCGACGCCCTTGGCGCCGATCGGATGATGCGGCGAGGGCGTGACCGTGAAGTCGGTCTCCCAATGCGGCGTCTCGACCGCGGTCGGCATGAAGAAGTCCATGAACGAACCGGTCACGACATTGCCCTCGGCATCGTAGCGGATCTCCTGCCCCATCGCGATGGCGAAGGCTTCGGTGAGGCCGCCATGCACCTGGCCCTCGATGATCATCGGGTTGATGCGGGTGCCGCAATCGTCCAGCGCGTAGAAGCGCCGGACCTTGTACACGCCGGTATCCACGTCGATGTCCATCACGCAGAGATAGGCGCCGAACGGATAGGTCATGTTGGGCGGATCATAGTAGCTCACCGCCTCCAGCCCCGGCTCCATGCCCGGCGGCACGGAGTTGTAGGCCGCCCAGCAGATGTCCTTCATCGACATCACCTTCTCGGGCAGGCCCTTGACCCGGAAGCCGTCGATGTCCCATTCGAGATCGTCCTCGTGGACCTCGAGCTTGTAGGCCGCGATCATCTGCGCCTTCGCCTTGATCTTGCGCGCCGCCATCGCGATCGCAGCACCCGCGACCGGCGTCGAGCGCGAGCCGTAGGTGCCCAGGCCGTAAGGCGCGGTGTCGGTGTTGCCCTCCTCGACCATGATGTTATCGGCGGGTATGCCGATCTCGCTGGCGATGATCTGTGCCCAGGTGGTCTCGTGGCCTTGGCCCTGGCTCTTGGTGCCCATCCGCGCGATGCCGGCTCCGGTCGGGTGCAGGCGGATCTCGCAGGAGTCGAACATCGCGATGCCCAGGATGTCGCAATTTTTCGACGGACCGGCGCCGACGATCTCGGTGAAGAAGGAGACGCCGATGCCCATGATCTCGCGGGTCTCGCCGCGCTTGAACGCGGCGCGCTTCTCGGCCTGCTCCTTGCGCAGCCCCGCGTAGTCCACGCTCTCCATCATCTTACGCATGGCGGTGTGATAGTCGCCGGAATCGTATTCCCAGCCGAGCGCCGAGTGATAGGGAAACTGCTCCGGCTTGACGAAATTCTTCAGCCGCAGCTCGGCCGGGTCCATGCCGAGCTTCTGCGCGAGAATGTCCATGCCGCGCTCGATGCAATAGGCCGCCTCGGTGACGCGGAACGAGCAGCGATAGGCGACGCCGCCCGGTGCCTTGTTGGTGTAGACGCCATCGACCGCGAGATGCGCGACCGGGAAGTCGTAGGAGCCGGTGACGATGTTGAAGAAGCCGGCCGGCCATTTCGACGGGTCGGCGCAGGCGTCGAAGCCACCGTGGTCGGCAAGCACATGGACGCGCAGGCCGGTGACCTTGCCGTCCTTGGTCGCCGCGATCTCCGTGGTCATGTGATAGTCGCGCGCGAACGCGGTGGCGGTCAGATTCTCGATGCGGTCCTCGACCCATTTCACCGGCTTGCCCGTCACGATGGAGGCGACGGCGGCGCAGATGTAGCCGGGATAGGCGCCGACCTTGTTGCCGAAGCCGCCGCCGATGTCGGGCGCGATGACGTGGATCTTCTGCTCGGGGAGTTTCGCGATCAGCGACACCACGGTTCGGATGACATGCGGCGCCTGGAACGTGCCCCAGATCGTCAGCTCGCCCTTGATCTTGTCGAACGAGCAGACGCACTGGCATGTCTCGAGCGGCGACGGATGGGTGCGGTGATAGGAGATCATCTCCTTGATCGTCACATCCGCCTTCTTGAACGCCGCCTCGGTCAGCTCCTTGTCACCGACGCTCCATTCGAAGATGTGATTGTGATGCTTGCGCGGGCCGTGTGCGCCAGAGGTCTTGCCGGCAAGGTCCTCGCGCAAAACGGGAGCGTCCGGGTCCATGGCCTTGAACGGATCGACCAGCACCGGCAGCGGCTCGTACTCGACGACCACCTTGGAGACGCCGTCATCGGCGGCGTAGCGGTCGGTCGCGACGACGAACGCGACCTCCTGGTTCTGGAACAGCACCTTGCCGTCGGCGAGCACCATCTGCACGTCGCCGGCCAAGGTCGGCATCCAGGCGAGGTTGACCGTCTTCAGCGTCTCGGCGGTGATGACCGCCAGCACACCCGGCACCTTCAGCGCCTCCTCGGTGTGGATCGCCTTCACCCGCGCATGCGCATGCGGCGAGCGCACGAAGTCGCCGTGCAACATGCCAGGCAGCTTGACGTCATCGACGTAGTTGCCCTTGCCTTGCGTGAAGCGAATGTCCTCGACGCGCTTGCGCCGGCAGCCCATGCCTTCGAGGGCGGCTTCGCGTTGTTCCCGCGTGGGAGTCAGGTCGTTCATTCCGCGGCCTCCTGGAATTCCGCGCCGTTGATCTTGGCGGCGGCGTATTGGATCGCCTTGACGATGTTCTGATAGCCGGTGCAGCGGCAGATGTTGCCGGAGATGCCGGCGCGGATCTCGGCTTCCGTCGGCTGCGGATTCTCCTTCAACAGCCGATGCGCGCGCAAAATCATGCCGGGGGTGCAGAAGCCGCATTGCAGTCCGTGCATCATGCGGAAGCCTTCCTGCAGCGGCGACAAGGTGCCGTCGGCATTGGCCATGCCCTCGATCGTGGTGATCTCGGCGCCATTGGCCTGCACCGCGAGCATGGTGCAGCTCTTCACGCTCATGCCGTCGATATCAACAGTGCAGGCGCCGCAATGGCTGGTCTCGCAGCCGATATGGGTGCCGGTGAGCTGCGCCTGCTCGCGCAGGAAATGGACCAGCAAGGTGCGCGGCTCGGCGAGGCCGTCGACCTCGCTGCCGTTCACCTTCATCGTGATGTGGGTTTTGGGCATTCGGTGCTCCCTGAAGACGTCTTCGAACTTTTGCTCAGCTACCAGCCGCGGTGTCAGTGCGCTCCCCTCCCCCTTGCGGGGAGGGCAACCGGCCGCATTCGCGGCCGGCTTTTTTGAAGAACGCCGAAGCAAAGCTTCGGCTGCGGGTGGGGGTCCACGGCGGCGGTCTCGCTTGGGGCTTCCCCCCTCCCCGCCCCTCCCCCACAAGGGGGGAGGGAGAGGAGAGGGCGTGCCGTGGGGCGAGGTGCATCCCGCACGCGGCGACAGTGTGCCAAACTCTGCTACTTCGCCCGGCTCGCCGCGCGCTGCAGGGCGCGCATCACCATGATGCCACCGACATGCTTGCGGTACTCGGCCGGGCCGCGCGCATCGGACGCCGGCTGCATGATCGCGCGCGCCGCCGTCGCGGCGGCCTTTAGCGCGGCATCGTCGAGCGCCGTGCCGATCACGGCGTTCGCCGCGTCGGTCGCGAGCAGCGGCGTCTCGTGCAGATTGGTGAGCGCGATCACGCAGCTCGCCACCTTGCCGCCGGCCATGGTCAACACGACGGCCGCCGCGGCGGTCGCGTAGTCGCCGACCTTGCGCTTCAGCTTATCATAGGCATAGCCGTGGCCCGCGGGTGGAACGGGAATGCTCACACCAGTCAGGATCTCGCCCGGCTCCAGCGCGGTGAAATAGGCCCCCTGGTAGAACTCCCGCGCCGCGACCTCGCGGGCGCCGTTCGGCCCCTCCAGACGGTAGCTTGCATCCAGCGCCAGCATCAGCGCCGGCATGTCGTTGCCGGGATCGCCATTGGCGACATTGCCGCCGAGCGTACCGCGGTAGCGCACCTGCGGATCGGCGATCAACAGCGCGGTCTCGTGCAGGATCGGCAGGCTGGCTCCGATCTCAGTCGAGGCCAGCAGCTCGGCCTGCGTGGTCATCGCGCCGATGACGATGCGGTCGCCCTCGCGGCGGATGCCCTTGAGGCCGGCGATGCCGTGCAGATCGATCAGATGCGCTGGCGTCGCCAGCCGCAGCTTCATCATTGGCAGCAGGCTGTGGCCGCCCGCGAGGGGGCGCGCATCGTCGCCGAGGTCGGCGAGCAGCTTGATCGCATCGCCGACGCTCGCCGGCCGGTGATAGTCGAACGGGCCAGGAATCATGACGTGTCCTCTCCTGTGCTGGCCTGCCTTGCCGGCAAGGCCGTCGCGTTGTTGCGGCGGGCGTTCGTGCTGCGAGAGCGAAGTGCGAACGCGGACGCATCGCGGATTGGCGCGGAGCGTCGATCGTGACAGCCGGCCGCGCAACGAAGCCGGCACGGAGAGCGGCGAAATCGCACGAAATGCGGCTGGCCGCGCACGAATTGCGTCAGCGAGCGCGACCCAATCGCGCGAGTGACGGCATGCGCGGCCGCGCGAGACGCGCGCCCGGTGTTGGATGCGTTGCGAAGAATGGCGGCGCTCTGTTGCGGCCGCGAAATGAACGCTGAGCTCAGGCCGGCCGCCGCAGCCCGAGCCGCGCCTTGACCTCGGCGACCTTGGCGCGGCTCACCGGCACGCGCGGCTTCGAGGGGCCATCGAGCTCGATGATCGCGCCCTCGCCTTCCCGGCCGACATAGATCACATGCTCGATCGCGACGATGTGGCTGCGGTGCACGCGGATGAAGCGGCCGGGATCGAGCTGCGCCTCAGCCTCGGAGATCGACCAGGGGCACATCCGCTCGCGGGTGCCGTCGTGGATCCGGGTGTAGTGCGCATCGGCGCGCACGCTGCGCACGTCCCCGGCATCGATGAAATGGGTGCCGTTGGCGCCCTCCAGCGGCAATCGCGCCGCGGTCGCGCGCGGCGGCTGGCCGATGCCCCCCAGCGGCGCGGCCGTTGCCCGGCTCATGGCGGCGACCTCGACCACCGACTCGGCCGCCGGCGCGGCCGGTTCCGGCGCCAATTGCGGCGCAGCCTCGGCAACGGCCGGCATCGGCTGCGATTGACGGCGCGGGTCCGGCACCAGCGACAGCAAAAATCCGGCGGCGATGACGAAGCACAGCACGGCGACGACGATCGCGAGCGCTTGCGGCGACGCAGCAAGTCCTGGTGCGGCGTGATGATGTCCCTCGCCCATCGGCACGACATGCATTCCCAACATCGCCGTGTAATGCATGCCGGACACGGCGATGCCGAACGCAACCGCACTGATGGCGAGCCGCAGGCCGTCCTGCCGCGCCAGGAAGATGCGCAGGCCGCCATAGGCGGCGCCGATCGCAATCGCCACCGACAGCGCCACCAGCGCCGGATCATGCGTCAGCCCGAACGAGCCGGACAGGCCGTGCATGCCGACATAATGCATGCTGGCGATGCCGGCGCCGAGCAGCAGCGCGGAAGGAACGACGCGCCGGGGCGAGGGATCGCCGATGCTGACGAAGAACAGCGAGATGCCGATCACGAGCGCGCAGATCAGGAACGAGATGATGGTCGGCAGCACCAGATAGACGGCATCGGCCGGCAGCGGCGCCGCCATCATGCCCACGAAATGCATGGTCCAGATGCCCACGGCCAGAATGCCGGCGGCGCCGGACAGCAGCACGCGCGCGTTCTCTCCCGGCCCGCTGCGAATGCGCGCGGTGAGACTGAAACCGGTATAGCCACCCAGGCTCGCGATCACGACCGAGAGCGCGACGAGATAAGGATCGTATCCTTCGATCATCCTTGCCGGCCGCCCGTCGCCACGGGCCAGCCTCCTCCCGCGGATGTTTTACAGGTGCGGCGAGGAAATTGACAACACAAGGCGGGGAGCGGGAGGGGGCGTGATGTCGCTGCGTGGCGGGACTGATGTGCGCGCCACCTTCCGGTCCTCAGCGAAGTTGGGGTTCGAGCTCCCGCCGCCACCCCCTCCCCCTTGCGGGGAGGGGTCGGGGGTGGGGGTCCACGCATTCCGCTCACAATGATGAGCCTCGACTCCCGAGGAAGCAATTTGGCGGAAGTGAGACTCATAGACTACATCGCCCGGAGACCCCCACCCCCAACCCCTCCCCGCAAGGGGGAGGGGAGCCGACTGCCCAGTCGCGAGATATGCGATCGTGCGGCGAGGATACATGTGGCCGGCTCAGCCAGCCACATGCCTTGCCCGTCAGATGATCCCCGCCGCGACCTGGCCGCGCAGCCGCTCCAGGCTCAGCAAGGTCTCGGCACAGGCGGTCGCCACCTCGATGCCCTTGGTCGCAAAATGCTTCCGGAAGAACTCGAAATGCGCCTGCGTCTCGTGGAATTGCTGCGGCGTCAGCACCGCGGAGAACACCGGCACCTCGGTGCGCAATTGCACGTCCATCAGCGCCTTGATCACGGTGTCGGCGACGAACTCGTGGCGATAGATGCCGCCATCGACGACGAGCCCGGCCGCGACGATGGCGGTGTAGCGCCGCGTCTTGGCGAGCAGCTGCGCATGCAGCGGGATCTCGAACGAGCCCGGCACCTCGAAGATGTCGACGCGGTCGCGCGGGATATTCCGTGCTTCGATCTCGTCGAGGAACGCCACCCGGCATTCGGCGACGACGTCGCGATGCCAGGCCGATTGCACGAAGGCTATGCGCTGCGGCTTGCTGAAGCGCGGATGCGACGGCGCCGGTGGCGACTCGTCGGGCGGTGACGCGGCCGGCATGTCCGCCGGCGGCGACGTGGCTGTGGTGAGGGTGTCGGTGGAAGTATCGGTAGGCGCGTCTTGCAACATCTGATTCATGGTTATCCTCGTCAGAGACCAGAATCAGGGCATACGGAACGACGACGCCCCCACGCTGACATGCGCGGGGTGCCGGGACCCGTTCTCTTTCATCCGGACTGTGACCGTCGGCTTCGGAATCGCACCGAATCTGCTGACCCTTCTCTGCGCGGCGCGTTCCGGAGAACAGAATTCTCCAGACCGAGCCTTGCCGAGAAGGCGCTCGCGGGCTCGCGCTCGACCGGGAACGCTTACCGCCGGTGGGGAATTTCGCCCCGCCCTGAGAACATCGGCCGCCCGGGATGGACGGCCTGAACGAACTATGCAGGCGGCCGGCGGCTGCGGCAAGGCCTCACGCCCGCAGTCCGCGACGGGCGGCCATGCAGTCGCCCGCGGCCGTTCCCACGGCCGGATCGGCCCGGACGGAGCGGCTGCGGCGAATCCGATTCCGTTTTGTTCTCATTCGGCGATGATTCCACAGGCCGGACAGGAGTTGTGGACGAAGCGGTGTTTGGCTGTGGACGGACTCGCCCCCCCGTTGCGCAGATTCCGCAAATCACATCAGTTTGTCCTCGCACGCCCGGGTTACCTCCGGGACTGCAAGCCGGGTCTCGAAGCGCCGCGAGGGCGTGGGCCGGGTCGCCGCGTATGTACCAACGAGATCAAGAAGACGAGGTCGAGACGGCATGTCCCTGCTCGAAAGCACTATCGATTCCACCGATCATCCGCTGAGCGTGGTCGAGACCATTGCGGCCGACAACAACTGGATGTTCGAGCGCTCCGGCGAGGACGAGATCACGATCGCCTCCAAGGGCCAGTGGACCGACTACCAGCTCTCCTTCACCTGGATGGCGGAGATCGAGGCGCTGCATCTGGCCTGTGCCTTCGACATGAAGATTCCCGAGGCCCGCCGCGCCGAGGTGCAGCGGCTGATCGCCGCGATCAACGAGCAGCTCTGGCTCGGCCATTTCGACATCTGGACCCACACCGGCATGGTGATGCACCGTCAGGCCCTGGTGCTGCCGGGCGGCATCACCGCGTCGGGACTGCAATGCGAGAGCATGCTGGCCGGCGCCATCCACGCCTGCGAGCGCTATTTCCCGGCCTTCCAGTTCGTGGTCTGGGCCGGCAAGTCGACCCAGGAAGCCATGGCCGCGGCGCTGTTCGATACGGAAGGCGAGGCGTAAGCCGCCGTGGCCTCGACACACTCGGTGTCGTCCCGGCGGACGCCGGGACCCATACCGCGTGATGCATGTGTGAGCCGAGACGCTTGTCGCTCTGCCCTCGCCCCACTAGAACCGCCGGTGGTTATGGGTCCCGGCGTTCGCCGGGACGACAGTGGAGTTCGTCGTGACATCAGCGGACAACAACCTGCTTCATCAGCTCACCGGCACCATCGTGCTGGCCGGCGCCGGCAAGATGGGCGGCGCGATGCTGACCGGGTGGCTGGCCGGCGGCCTTGATCCCGCGCGCGTGGTCGTGATCGAGCCGATGCCGTCGGCCGAGATCACGGCGCTGAAGGCCCGGGGCGTCCGCCTCAATCCGACGACGGCCGCGCCGGCCGAGGTCGTCATCGTCGCCGTCAAACCGCAGATGTTCCCCGACGCCGGCCCCGCCTTGAAGCCGTGGGTCGGCGACGCGACGCTGGTGCTGTCGATCATGGCGGGCATCACGATCGCCGGCCTGCAACAGACGATCGGCGGCGCGGTCGTGCGCGCAATGCCGAACACGCCGGCCGCGATCGGCCGCGGCATCACCGTGGCGGTGCCGGCCGGCAACGTCAGCGCCGCGCAGCGCCTGCTGACGGACGCGCTGTTGCGCGCCACCGGCGCGGTGGAATGGGTCGACGAGGAGGCGCTGATGGACGCGGTGACCGCCGTGTCCGGCTCGGGTCCCGCCTATGTGTTCCTGCTCGCCGAGGAGCTCGCCCGCGCCGGCGTCGCCGCCGGCCTGCCCGAGTCCCTGGCGACGACGCTCGCGCGCCACACCGTGTCGGGCGCCGGCGAGCTGCTGCGCCAGTCGGACCTGCCGTCCGCCACGCTGCGCCAGAACGTCACCTCGCCCGGCGGCACCACCGCCGCGGCGCTGTCGGTGCTGATGGCAGCCGACGGATTCCAGCCGCTGCTGACCAAGGCGGTCGCCGCGGCCACGGCGCGCTCGAAAGAGCTCGCGAAATAGACAACGGCGAGCTGACAGCTCAGCGCGATGGCGTCGGCGGCCCGCCATGCTGCTGGCGCCATTGCAGGAACTGGCGGAACAGGGCACTGCGCTCGGTTGGATCGTTCGACAGCTGTCCGCCGCTCTGGCGCACGAAGCTTTCGAACTGGGTCTGCTGCACGTCGGCGACCTGCGGCCGCGGCACCATGTTGTGCGCCAGCAGCCAGTCTTCCGCGGCCTTGAACCGCTTCCAGTTCGGGATGGCGGCGACGATGCTCGACTCCCGCCATTTCGGATGCCGCGGCGGCTTCATGAACTCGTCGTAGTTGGCGAAGAACGCGTCGACGAAGCGCGCCACCTTGCGGTAGCGCTCGGTATGCTCCGGCCAATTGTAGCTGACGAGCAGCATGCCGATCGCCACCGTCTCGATCGTCTCGCCGGGGTTGAGCAGGTTCGGATATTCCTCGGAGGACAATGTCGTCGGCAGATAGAGGTCCTGCAGCCGGCGGTCGTAGGGGATCGTCACAAGGTGCAGCGCGCGGTTGTCGTTCCTGATGTTGCGGGCGAGCTGGAACACCTTGCCGGTGGAGACGATATAGGCGTCGGCGTCGCCATCGATCAGCTTCTGGATCGATTTGGCGTCGTCGGTCGCGTAGTCGAACGACGCCGTGAGGCCGAGCCGGTTGAAGATCACGCGCGCGGAATAGAAGCCGACATCGGTCGGCGCGATGATGCGCTTGCCGTTGAGATCGAAGATCGAGCGGATCGAGGAGCGCGCGATGACATGGATCTCGTTGTGATAGAGCCGCGCGATGTAGCGGAGCTGCGAGGTGATGTCGGGAATGCCGTATTGCAGGCGGTAGAATTCGGGCACGTCGGCGGCGACCGCGCCCATGTCGATGCTCTTCAGGAACAGAATATCGGAGACGTTGCGCACCGGTCCCTTGCCGAGCACCGGCAGAACGCGGACGTTGGTCTGGTCGTCGAGCACGCGCGCCATGTCCGAGCCGAACACGGAGGTGGCGCCGCCGGCCGGCGCGGTGATGATGGTGACGGTGCCCTCGTTGACGTCGGTCGGGTTGGGCAGCCGCCACACGTCCGGCCCGCTGCCGGGCGCGGGCGACAGCGACGCCGGCAGGCCGGCGGCATGTGGCGGCGCCGGGATCACGGGCGAGCCGTTCGGCCGGGCGGCCGGGGCGACGGGCACGATGATGGAGCGCGTCGCTGCCGGGCGCGGCGGCTGCGGCGGCTGTTGCTGTAGCTGCGGCCAAGCCTGCGCAGATGCCTGGCTCATCATGAGTCCGGCTGCGAGCGCGGCGAGCGCGACTTGCGAAGCTGCTTTCGTGACGGTGGACATAGCGCAACGGCCTCCTGCACCATCGCGGTGCCGCCGCAGCGTTCTCGACCGGTCCGGAGCATTCACCTCGAGGCCTGCCTGGGTCAGGCATGCGACGGGCGACCGCGGCCTCGGCTGAGACCTCGCGACAACCAACCTCGCGATGCGGAGCGCGCCCGAGGCCAAATGGCCACGATCGGCTCCGATCGAGGTCGATAGTTGCGGGAGGTGATTCGATGGATTTGCGGCAGCCGCCGGGATTTTGTATGACGACGTGCATATAAACCCGATATCGGACTCCGGCTGTGGCTCCCGTGCAACGCGTTGCGTTCAGGCCGCCAACCGGTGTTGCCGCCGCGCCAGGATCAGCAGCGTCACGACGATCGCCAGGTTCAGGCCATTCCACGCGATGCCGTTGGCGAAGGCCGCTGAATAGGACCCCGTGGCGTCGAAGATGACGCCCGAGACCCAGCCGCCGAACGACATGCCGAACACCGAGGCGAAGATGATGATGCCGACCCGCGTGGCGGCCTCGCGCGCCGGCATCGCCTCGCGCACAATGATCGCATAGCTCGGCACGATGCCGCCCTGGAACAGGCCGAACATGCCCGAGATCAGATAGAGCGACGTCAGGCCGTCGAAGAACAGATAGAACAGAAGCGCAAAACCCTGCGCCAGCGAGCCGATCAGGAGCGTGCGCATGCCGCCGATGCGATCGGCGAGAAAGCCGGAGCCGATCCGGCTGACGATGCCGAGCGCCATCATCAAGGACAGCATCTGCGCGCCGACGGCGACGCCGTAGCCGAGATCGCCGCAATAGGCGACGATGTGCACCTGCGGCATCGCCATCGCCACGCAGCAGGCGATCGCGGCGATGCTGAGCAGCACAGTCAGCGCATTGGTGGAGATCGGCAGCTCCAGTTGCGGCGGCGCCGCGCCGGCATGGTTCTGCGCGCCGGCACCGTCCATGCGGGCGCGCAGCACCAGCAGCAGCGCGCTCATCGTCACCGCGCAGAAGACGCCGAGCGCGACATGGCTGGCGCGCCAGCCGATCTGCTGCACGCCCCAATTCACCAGCGGCGGCCACACCGTGCCGGCGACGTAGTTGCCGGAGGCGACGATGGTGACGGCGAGGCCGCGATAGCGCACGAACCAGTGCGACGCCTCCGCCATCAGCGGCGCGAATGTGACGGACGAGCCGAGCCCGATCAGGAAATACACCGCCTGAAACTGCCACAGCGTCACCGACGCACCGGCGAGCAGATAGGCCGCGGCGGTCGTCGCGATGCTGAGCGCCATCGCGGTGACGATGCCGAAGCGGTCGGTGATGCGGCCGACGATGACGCCGCCGAGGCCGAAGCCGAACATCGTCAGCGTATAGGCCAGCGAGACGGCGCCGCGGCTGGCGGCGAACTCGGCCTGCACGACCGGCAGCACGACCACCACCGTCCACATCCCGGCGCCGCCGATGGAGCCGATGACGAGCGCAAGCGCCAGCCGCGCCCAAGCCTGGCGCGAGTCCGGAATGAAGTGAGGCGCTTCCTCGAATCTTGTCTGGGGTCCGTGCACGATGCCTGCAACTTCGTTGCCGCACCGCATCAGGTCAAGCCACATTGCTGCGGCATTGGGCATGCAGAAGCAGCGCAACAGGAGGGACCTGCGCGGCAGGGTTCGGCCCTCTTGGCGGCGCGACATTTTGTCATTACGTTGCGCGGGATTGGAGAGATTTGCGCGGATGTCATTGGGACTGACCCGGAAGATGCTGCTGGTGGCAGGACGGTTGCTCGTCCTGGCCTACATCATCTGCGTGGTCAGCCCAGGTGTGGCGCTCGCGCTCGGCAGTGGGGCGCCCTGTCTCGACGAGCCCCCCGTTGCCGCTGTGGTCTCCCCTCATGACGCGACTCGCCACGAGATGGTCATGACGGCGATGCCGCAGACCACGGCGGCGCACGCCCATCATCACGATCACCCTGTCGCCGACGCCGCGATGCATGCTCCGGCGCCCGCGCCGTCGCACCACGATCATGGCAAGATGCCGGGCCCCTGCTGCGCCATGATGTGCGCGGTGGGTCTGGCTGCCGCGCTGCCGGCGGTCGCCCTCCCCGCCTCGCTCGCCGCCACCAGCGTGACGCCGCGCGACGAAGGCCTGCCCGGTCGCACGCCGCAGCGCCTGTATCGCCCCCCCATCGTCCTGGTCTGAGCGAAAAACGCCGGCTTCGCGCCCAGGTGGCGCGGCCGCTCGCGATTCATCGACAGACCAAGGATACCTCATGTTGTCGCAATCCATGGCGGCGCCCGCTGCCGCATGTCCGGCGCGGCGGAGCCTGCCATTCTCCATCGTCGCCAGCGCATTGACACTGCTTGTCGCGACGAGCCTCGCCGCCTGCCAGCCGCGCACGATCGCATTGGCCGGGGCTGATCCGGCCGATCCGGCGGCGAGCGTCGCGCCGGTGCGCGTGTCGGGCGTCGTCGGACCCTACACGCCGCTGCGACCGGCCGCGCCGGCCGCCTGGGGCCAGCGCACCGACCCCGGCGCACCGCGCCCTGAGCCGAGCCGCTAAGGAGCGCCGCATGCAGGGGATCATCAGGCTCGCGGCGCTCGCCGCAGCACTCGCGCTCGCAGGCTGTGCCTCGTTCTCGCCGGACGGCGGCATGAGCGCCGTCGCGGACATCACCGGCCATACCACCGGCAAGGAGATCGCATCCGTCAGAAGCGATGACGACGCCGAACGCGTCCGCGCCGCGACGCGCCGCCTGCTCGCCCGGCCGTTGTCGGCCGATGCCGCCGTGCAGGTCGCGCTGTTCAACAACAAGGGCCTGCAGGCCGCCTACAACGCGCTCGCGCTCAGCGAGGCTGACATGGTCGAGGCCAGCCTGCCGCCGAACCCGACCTTCTCCCTGATGCGCATCAGCGGCGACGGCGCGCTGGAGGCCGAGCGCCAGGTCGCCGGCGACATCCTGGCGCTCGCCACCTTGCCGCTGCGCTCGGAGATCGCGCGCGAGCGCTTTCGCCAGGCCCAGTTGAAGGCGGCGCTGGCGACACTGCGGCTCGCCGCGGAGGTGCGCCGCGCGCATGTGCGCGCCGTCGCCGCCAACGAGCTGGTGGCGCTGCTGGTCGAGGCGCAATCGGCCGCGGAGGCAACCGCGAAGCTCGCCTCCAAGCTCGGCGAGACCGGCGCGCTCAACCGGCTCGATCAGGCGCGCGAGCAGGTGTTCTATGCCGAGACCACGGCCGAGCTCGCCACCGCGCGCCGGGCGGCGGGAAGCGCCCGCGAGCGGCTGATCCGGCTGATGGGGCTGTGGGGCGACGACCTCGCTTTCCGCCTGCCCGACCGGCTGCCCGCGCTGCCGCGCCGCCCGCTGAGCCAGCCCTTCGTCGAGGCCGATGCCGTCGGCCATCGCATCGATCTGCAGATCGCCCGCCTCGAGCTCACGGCGCTCGCAGCCTCGCTGCAGCTCACCGACGCCACGCGCTTCGTCACGCTGCTCGACCTCGCCGGCCTCGACCGCAAGACCGTCGAGCCGGACGGCCGCGTCATCCGCGAGCGCGGCTACGACGTGCAGTTCCAGATCCCGATCTTCGACGGCGGCGAGGTGCGGGTGCGGCAGGCGGCGGAGAGCTACAACATCGCCTTCAACCGTCTCACCGAGCGCGCCGTCACCGTCCGTTCCGAGGCGCGCGACGCCTATCGCAGCTACCGCGCGGCCTTCGACATCGCCGGCCACTACGCCCGCGAGGTGCTGCCGCTGCGCCGGATCATCAGCGAGGAGATGCAACTGCGGTACTCCAGCATGCAGGTCGACATCTTCGCCCTGCTGCTCGAGGCGCGGCAGCGGCTGGCGTCGCGCCGGGCCGCGATCGATGCGGTCAGGGACTTCTTCCTCGCCGACGCCGAGCTGTCCGCCGCGGTCAATGGCGGCGGCACCGGCGGCGAGGACACGACACAGCAGACCGCGAGCGCGCTGGCGCCGGGCAATGACTGACAGGAGAGCATGCATGTTTTCACGCCGCACACTGCTCGGCTCCGCGGCTCTTGCCGGCGCCGCCGCCGTCTCCGGCCGCGTCCAGGCCGCCACGATTCCTGAGGCGCCGACCATGGACAAGGCGGTGATGCAGCCGCCGCTGCATCCGACCGCAGGCCCGGACTATCAGCCGGTGGTCACGCTCAACGGCTGGTCGCTGCCGTTCCGCATGAACGGCGACTGGAAGGAATTTCATCTCGTCGCCGAGCCGGTCACGCGCGAGTTCGCGCCCGGCATGACCACGCATCTGTGGGGCTACAACGGCCAGTCGCCGGGTCCGACCATCGAGGCGGTCGAAGGCGACAAGCTCCGCATCTTCGTCACCAATAAATTGCCGGAATACACCACCGTGCACTGGCACGGCGTGATCCTGCCCTGCGGCATGGACGGCGTCGGCGGCCTGACGCAGCCGCACATCAAGCCCGGCAAGACCTTCGTCTACGAGTTCGAGATGAAGCATGCCGGCACCTTCATGTACCACCCGCACGCCGACGAGATGGTGCAGATGGCGATGGGCATGATGGGCATGATCGTGGTGCATCCGCGCGACCATGTACCGCCTCCGGTCGACCGCGACTTCGTGTTCGTGATGTCGACCTACCGCATCGAGCCCGGCAGCTATCTGCCGAAGGTCAACGAGATGACCGACTTCAACATGTGGACCTGGAATGCGCGGGTGTTTCCCGGCATCGATTCCCTGCCGGTGCGACTCGGCGATCGCGTCCGCATCCGCATCGGCAATCTCACCATGACCAACCACCCGATCCATCTGCACGGTCACAAGTTCAAGGTGATCGGCACCGACGGCGGCTGGCTTCCGGAAACGGCGCAATTGCCGGAGACGACGACCGACGTGCCGGTCGGCGCGGTGCGCGTGCTCGACTTCATCGCCGACAATCCCGGCGACTGGGCGTTCCACTGCCACAAGTCGCATCACACCATGAATGCGATGGGCCATGACATGCGCAACCTGATCGGCGTGCCGCGCAAAGAGCTGGCCGCCGCGGTCGGCAAGCTCGCGCCCGACGGCATGGTGATGGGCAACACCGGCATGGCGATGGGCAGCATGGAGATGCCGGCCCCCGACAACACGCTGCCGATGATGACCGGCAGCGGCCAGTTCGGCGGAATCGAGATGGGCGGCATGTTCACGGTCGTGAAGGTGCGCGAGGGCCTCGCCCGCGACGACTACCGCGATCCCGGCCCTTATCAGTTCCCCAAGGGCACCGTGGCCTACGAGGTCGCGAACGCGCCGGAGCCGCCGCAGCGAACCGGGAGCGCTGCAACGCAGATCCGAACACAACGCTGACGACAGATGCACTAAACGCCACACAACGAGCTGGAGACTACGAATGAAGATTCCGATCGCGATCAGCGCGGCGCTGGCCACCGCCGTGATCATCGCCGCACCGGCTGATGCCCATGAGGCGCACGGATCGCGCGGCTATTCCGCCGGCGAGCCGGGCGATCCCAAGCAGCCGTCGCGCACCATCGAGGTGCTGCTGAGCGAGATGGAGTTCACGCCGGCGCGCATCGAGGTGAAGCGCGGCGAGCAGATCCGCTTCGTGCTGCGCAATACCGGCAAGGAGGATCACGAGTTCCTGCTCGCCACCAAGGCCGAGAACCTGAAGCACGCCGCGGTCATGAAGAAGCACCCGCACATGGAGCACGACGAGCCCAACGGCACCCGGCTCGCGCCGAACAAGACCGCCGAGCTGCTGTGGCGGTTCACCAGGCCCGGCACGTTCGAATATTCCTGCCTGATCCCCGACCACCGCGAGTTCGGCATGACCGGCCACGTCACCGTCAAGTGACGGCAGGTTCGTAGTTCGTAGGGCGGATTAGCGAAGCGTAATCCGCCATTCGGCACCCCCTCAGAAACGCGGCGGATCACGCTTCGCTGATCCGCCCTACGCATCGAGTCAATTGAAGCAGAAGGAACGACACATGAAGACATTCGCTCAGCTCACGACCGCCGCCGCGCTGGCCCTTGCGCTTGTTGCCCCCGCCTTCGCCGCCGAGGCGATCAGCGGCGACGTCAAGAAAGTGGACGAGGCCAACGCCAAGATCACGCTCCACCACGGCCCGGCCAAGAGCCTCGGCATGGACGAGGCCATGACCATGGTCTACCGCGTCAAGGACGCCGCGCTGCTGAAAGGCCTCAAGGCCGGCGACAAGGTGAAGTTCGAGGCGGTCGAGGACGCCTCCGGCTACACGGTGACCAAGATCGAGAAGGGCAAGTAGGCGGCAGCGATTCGAGCCATACCTCTCTCCACCGCCATTCCGGAGCGCGCACGGCGACGACGTCGCCGGACAGCGCGAGCCCGGAATGGCGAGCGGATGGATCGGGTCACGCGCCGGCGGGCGGATGGTTTGCATTCCAAGTTCGGGCTGATCCGCTCTGCGCGAACTGCCCCGTCGCTCCCTGGGCCTTCGCGGGCGCAAAGGCTCCTCCCCGCTATCCCGTTAACCATTTGCTAACCATGGCGCGGGCAAGCTTTGCCGCGTCGCGCCTGCGCGTGGCCGGCGACCGGACGACCACAGGACATCCTGGGCTTTGCTGCCGCCGGGCATGGCGGCGGCCCGGTTGCCGGCCGCAGCGCGTCGCTGCATCCGACGCCCTGCCGTCCTGTCTGTCCGGAGACCCAAGTCCTTGAGCACCGTCGGTTCGCGCGCCTTCCAGAAGGCACGGCAGGAAAAGAAGCAGAAGAAGCTCGTCGAGACGCAGTTGGCGGCGGCGTACAAGGCGTTCCAGGCCGGGCGCCAGGCGGAGACGCAGGCGCTGTGCGCGCAGCTGCTGCAGGAAGTCCCCGGCTGCTTCGATGCGATGCATCTGCTCGGCGTGTCGCTGGTGTCGTCGGCGCGCTTCGCCGAGGCCACCGCCTTCCTGACCCAGGCCGTGGCGATGGAGCCGAATTCCGCCGACGCGCAGTCCAATCTCGGCTGGGCGCTGATCAATTGCGAGCGCTACGCGGAGGCGCGCGCCGCGCTGGAGCGATCACTGGCGCTGCGGCCGAACGCGCCGATCACCCTGCGCAACCACGCCATCGCGCTGCTGCGGCTCGGACAGGGCGAGGCCTCGCTCGCCGCCGCGACACGCGCCCTCGAGCTCAAGCCCGACGACGTCGACGCCTGGTGCAATCGCAGCGTCGCCGAGCTGATGCTGCGGCGCTGGGACGCCGCCGCCGCCAGCGCCGAGCGCGCGCTGGCGTTCAATCCGAACCATTTCGAGGCCACGGTCAACATGGGTCTCGCGCATCTCGAGTTGCACCATTACGAGCTGGCGGAAGCGACCTTGAATGCGGCGCTGGCCGCACGCCCGGCCCATGCCGAGCTGCGGGCGCATCGCGGCCGGCTCTACATGATCTCCGGCCGCACGGCGGAAGCCGAGGCCGATTTCGATGCCGCCGTGACGCTCGATCCTCATCTGCAGATCGGATGGCAGGGCAAGGCGCAGATCTGCATCCTCAACGGCAACGTCGCGCAGGCGATGGCCGCCTGCAAGCGCGTGCTCGACACCAATCCGAAGGCGCAGGTCGCGCTCACCCTGCTCGGCGCCTGCCGCGGCCGGCTCGGCGACGTCACCGGCGCCATCGCGCAATTCGACCAGGCGCTCGCGGTGCAGCCCGACTATGACGAGGCGATCACCAAGAAGATCTTCTATCTCGACTTCCTGCCCGGCGCCGATTTCGCCCTCCAGCAGGCGGCGCGGCAATATTGGTGGATGGCGGTCGGCTCGAAATTCCCCCGCCGCAAGCTTGCGCCGCGCTCGCTCGATCCCGACAGGCGCATTGTCGTCGGCTACGTCTCGGCCGATTTCCGCATGCATTCGGCGGCCTTCGCCTTCCTGCCCGTGCTGCGCGGCCACGACAAGACGCAGGTCCAGGTCAACTGCTACTCGACCTCGCCGCGGCACGATTCCTACACCGCGACGTTCCAGTCGATTGCCGACGTCTGGGTCGAGGCCTCCAGCCTCTCCGACGACGAGCTGGCCGACCGCATCCAGGCCGACGGCGTCGACATCCTGGTCGATCTCTCCGGCTACACCACGGGCACGCGCATGCCGGTGTTCGCGCGCAAGCCGGCGCCGATCCAGGTCACGGCCTGGGGCAGCGGCACCGGCACCGGCCTCGCCACGATGGACTACTTCTTCGCCGATCCGGTCACGGTGCCCGAGAGCGTCCGGCCGCTGTTCGCCGAGCACGTCCACGACCTGCCCTCGGTGATCACGATCGATCCGGTGCGCGACGTTCCGCCGTCGCCGCTGCCGATGCTGACGAACGGCCACGTCACCTTCGGCGTCTACAACCGCATCGACAAGATCTCGGACGCGGCGATCGCGCTGTGGGCACGGCTGCTCGCCGAGATCCCGGACGCGAAGCTCGTCATCAAGCATCTCGCGCTGAACGATCCCGCGGTGCGCGACGGGCTGCTCGCCCGCTTCGTCGCCCAGGGCGTGCCCGAGGCGCGCATCCTCTGCCTCGGCGCCAGCGAGCGGATCGAGCATCTCAAATCCTACGAGCGCATCGACATCTCGCTCGATCCGTTCCCGCAGAACGGCGGCATCTCGACGTTCGAATCGCTCTACATGGGCGTGCCGGTCGTCGCCAAGCTCGGCGCCGGCGCGGCATCGCGCGCCGCGGGCGGCATCCTGACCGCGGCCGGCCTCGCCGACTGGGTCGCCGGCGATGACGACGGCTACATCCGGATCGCCAAGCGCTTTGCCGCGCAGCCCGAGCTGCTGGCAAAGCTGCGGCCCGAGCTGCCCGGCCTGGTCGCGCGCTCGCCGGCCGGCGACGTCGCCAACTACACGCGCTGCGTCGAGGCCGGCTACCGGCAGTTCTGGCGGGACTATTGCGCCAAGGCCGGCAAGACCGGCGCCTGATCGCGCCGGCATCGCCGAGGTCGGCATCTCGCAGCAGGCCGGGAAGCTCCGCCGCACGAACGTCCAGCGACAAACGGCCCCACAACCGCAAGCTGCACCGGTTTCCACTGTGCCATTTCGGCCGGGTGCGATCAGGCGACGACTCGCGGACTGATACCGCGGCGTTTCTCCGTCCAGACCGAGGCGCAATCAAGCCTATGGCTTTTTGGTGGCGATGATGCGCCTCGCAGCAGACCCGGCTGCGACCAACCGGCGAGTAGTAGACCTCATTCGTCAACCAAGGAGATAATGCGCGAAAATCGGCCGTGCCTCACGATCGCCGTGTGGCCGGCAACGGAGGAATTTGGGGCATGCGGGTCGCGGTGTTGAGTTGCGTCGTTGCGGCGGGATTGAGTCTGGTGGCCCCGTTGCTGCCAGCCATGGCACAGACGGCGCGGACCGGAAGGCCGGCGACGGCCGTCGCGGCCGGCGAAGGCGGCAAGCTGCAGGAGTCCAACGAATGGACGGTCGGCATCGCCGGCGGCCTGCTCGAAGGCACCAACATCCGCTTCGCCGCCGAGATGGCCAAGGTGCTCGACGACCGGCCGAACCTGCGCGTGCTGCCGATGGTGACCTACGGCGCGCTGGGGAACATCGAGGACCTGCTCTATCTGCGCGGCGTCGACGTCACGATCACCTCGGCCGACGTGCTCGACGAGTTCGTCCGCAACGGCACGCTCGCCAACATCAAGAGCCGGATCCGCTACATCTGCTCGTTCTACATCAACGAGATGCATGTCTATGTCCGCCCGGAGATCAGGACGCTGGAGGATCTCGCCGGCAAGAAGGTCTCCTTCAACACCGTGGGCAGCGCCGCCAACCTCACCGGCGGCATCGTGTTCGACCGGCTCAAGATCGGCGCGGAGAAGGTGTTCATCAACAATTCGCTGGCGCTGGAGAAGATGCGCAGCGGCGAGATCGCCGGCGTCGTCCACGTCACCGGCAAGCCGACCGATCTGTTCGCCAAGTTCAAGCCCGAGCCGGGCTTTCACTTCCTGCCAATTCCGTTCGCGCGCAGCCTGCAGGACTACTACGTGCCGACCAAGCTGACCTCGCAGGACTATCCCAATCTGCTCAAGCCCGGCGAGAGCGTCGAGACGATCGGCGTGCCGCAGGTGCTGGCGGTCTACAACTGGCCGGCGGAGACCGAACGCTACCGCCGCGTCGCGCGCTTCGTCGATTATCTGTTCAAGCGGTTCGACCAGTTCAAGCAGCCGCCGTTCCACCCGAAATGGAATGAGATCAACCTCGCCTCCTCACTGCCCGGCTGGACCCGCTTCCGCGCCGCGGAGGAGCTTCTGGCCAGCACGCGCCCGCCGCAGGCCGACGGCGCCGCCGTCAAGCAGCAGTTCGACGCGTGGATGAGCACGCGGGCGCCGACCGGCGGCCGGCGGATGAGCGAGGACGAGACCAGGGTCCTGTTCGAGCAGTTCCGCGACTGGATGAAACGGGACGGCAGCCAGCCGGCGCGATAGCGCTGCTGGTGGTGGCGTAGAGCATGATCCGGAAAAGTGGAAACCGGTTTTCCGGAAGGATCATGCTCAACAAAGAGAGGAGGCTACGACGCCGCCGGCTTGCCGCGCAGCGCTGCCGGCGTGTCCGGCTGCGCCAGCGGATGGGCGGAGGCGAAGGCCGGCAGCGCCATCGCCGCCTCGAACACGCGCTGCACCGTCGGCGTCGCGCCGAGGTCGAGGCCTTGATTACGCGCGAAGACGGCGTGGCCGGCGAGGCAGATGTCGGCCATCGTCGGCGCATCGCCATGGCAGAACCGGCCGGTCGCGGCATGGCCGGCGAGCTGGGCCTCGACTGCGGCCAGCATCTCCGCGGCCCAGTGCCTGAGCCAGGCCGCGCGCGCCGCGTCGTCCACGTGCAGCACCTCGGTGAGATAGCGCTGCACCCGCGGCGTCGTCAGCGGATGCGCATCGCAGGCGATCATCGCCGCCAGCGCCCGCACCCCCGCGCGCCCCTTGGCGTCGCCAGGCAGCAGCGCAGCGCCAGGACAGGCCTCGTCGAGATAATCGAGGATCGCCAGCGACTGCGTCAGCACCGTGCCGTCATCGAGCACCAGCGCCGGCAGCGCCATCTGCGGGTTGAGCGCGGCATAGCCGCCGCCACGATGCTGCTGCCGGTCGATATCGACCGCCACCTGCTCGTAGGCGACGCCCTTCAGGTTGAGCGCGATGCGGACGCGAAAGCTCGCGAGCGACCGCCAGAACGAATAGAGCTTCATATGGGCTCTCCTGGGCAGGCGGGTGAATGGCGATCAGTTCACGCTCGATAGAAAGCCTGCGAGGACCGTCCGACTCTGGCTGAGCGCCGCGATGCGTTGATCGATGAGGCCGACCTGCTGCGCCAGCACGCGTCGCAGATTGTCGCAAGGCCGGAAGTCCGGACGGGTGTTGCGCACGCACGGGAGCAACTGCTTGATCGTCTCGAGGGTCAACCCGGCGGCGCCGAGCAGTTTGATCCGGCGCACGGCTTCTTCGTCCGCCGGCCCGTAGTCGCGATAGCCGGACGCGGTCCGTTGCGGCGCAAGCAAGCCCTCGTCCTCGTAGTATCGCAGCATGCGGATGCTCACTCCCGTCCTCCGGGAGAGTTCGCCGATCTTCATCTGAAACCCTCTTGACCCTGACAGTGCTGTCAGACCTTACAGATCGTGCTCATGCAAGTGGAGTCCACTTGTGAAGGGAGCAACGATGAAAGCCTATCATTTGAAGGGCCATGCGGGCGCGGGTCGCCTGGTGCGCACCGAAATCATCAAGCCCGAACCCGCCAGCGGCGAGGTCCGCATCCGGGTCGAGGCGGCAAGTCTCAACTACCGCGACCTGCTGATCCTGGACCGAGCAGGTGAAGGCGGCTTCGACGGCCGCGTTCCGCTGTCCGACGGCGCAGGCGTCGTCGATGCCGTAGGCTCCGATGTCGATCGATGGCGCCCGGGCGACCGCGTGGCCGCATCGTTCTTTCGCGATTGGATCTCCGGGCCGTTCAAGGCGAGCTACGTTCCGTCGTCGCTGGGCGGCAGCACGATGGATGGCACGCTGGCAGAGTACGTGGTGCTGCCGGCGACGGCGCTGGTCGCGGTGCCGGCGCACCTGACGTCGATCGAAGCCGCGACCCTGCCCTGTGCCGCCGTGACGGCCTGGCACGGCCTCGTCACCCGCGGCGGAATGGGCAAGGACGCCACCTTGCTGGTCCAGGGCACCGGCGGCGTCGCGCTGTTCGGCCTTCAGTTCGCCGCGGCGCTGGGCGCCCGCGCCATCGTCATCTCGTCCTCGGATGAAAAGCTCGCCCGCGCCAGGGCGCTTGGCGCCTCGATCCTCATCAACTACCGGGACACGCCCGATTGGGATGTCGCCGTGATGACAGCGACCGATGGCGAAGGCGCCAGTCATGTCCTCGAGCTCGGCGGACCCGGCACCTACGACCGCTCGCTGCGGTCGGTCGCGTCAGGTGGCAAGATCGTCCAGATCGGCGTCTTGACGGGGTTCGGCCCGAAGCCCGACTTGGCCCGCCTGCAATGGGAGAATGCCGATATCATCGGCGTCACCGTGGGTTCGGTCGAACATTTCACGGCCATGAATCGATTCCTGACCGACCACACGATCCATCCGATCGTCGATCGGGTCTACGACTTCGACGACGCTCCCGAAGCGTTTGCCCATCTCCGGTCCGGCTCGCATTTCGGCAAGATCGTCGTGAGGCCGTAGGCGAGACACCATCTCCCCGCGATCACTCCGAGCCGGGCGTGAAATCCTGGTCGGCAACGCTGGCGGTCTGCGGCACCTTGATGACCACCGCGGCGCGATTGAGCGCCTGGTGGCACGAATTGCAGGCTGCCGTAAGATCGGCATAGGAGCGCTCGAAACGGCCGATGTCCTTCTGCTTGATGGCCTGCGCCAGCTCGTCGAACGGCTGCTGCGTCACGGCCGTCGTCATGTCGGCGAACGAATTGCCCTCGACCAGCGGCTGCGCCCGGCCGACCCGGTTGAACGCGCCCTTGAGATTGCCGAGCTCATAGGCACTGAACGCCCAATTGCCGCTATGGCCGGCGATCCAGAGCCTGAGATGACGCGGCTGGATGGTCGCGATCATCAGGTCGCTTATGGTCGGGAGGTAGGCCGGCGCTGGGGGAGGTGTCGGCGTCTCCGCCTTGGGCGCAGCGACCCCGATGAGCGATGCAAGCCCGACGAGGCCAGCGGCTGTCACTGTAAGCCGCAGACGACGGCGGAGCTTCGTTGGATGCATCTTCGGTTCTCCTGGATTTAATTTAGAAGACTTCTAAAGAGCGACGTGCCTCACCGCCAATCGCAAACGCTGATCGCAGCGATCAGAAAAGTTTGATGCCGCCCGCCGTGCCACCCGCACGATACGGCCACATTGCTTTGCGCGACGCGCGCAGCCGTCCCACACGCGAGCGCGGAGCTCTACCGGGTGAACCCGAAAACCTGAATTTCGATTTGACGAAATATTCCTCTTTCATTTTTTCCGAAATCATATATATCTCTCCCCGTCCTGCTTCCGCCGGAGGGGCGTGTCGCGGCCGTCACGAGACGTGGGAGGTGGGATGCGATGGGCGCAGCGAATCGCAGCGTGGCCTCGTGCCGCGCGGACGAACGGTTCGTTGCGTACGGCGAAATCGTGCGGTCCTGATACCCCGACGCTGGTATCAACGTGGCGCAATGCAAACGCATTGCGCCAGGGATGGTGGCCAACAAGCCCGGCGCACCAGGGAGACCACGTATAAGCCGTTCCAACCGTCGCGCAGGGAAGGCCGGGTGTTCCGGGCCAGACCTGTGGTGACTGCCGCCTGCTTTTTTTCTGCAGGCGGGCCACGGGCGCGGCCAGCGCCCGGCCTTCCCTGCGCCCTCCATCTGTTTCGAGGGCGGACCTGACGCACAGCTCGGGCGCGATGCGCCGCGAGACTGCGGGCGCTCGCCGACCAGTCCGATCAACAGCCATGCCGATGAAGGAGGCCGACCAATGTCGTTCAGCTTTCTCCCGCCCGGTTCGCTGCCGCCTGCCCGCAACCTTTTGTTAACCGCCATTAACCGAACGCTAACCATACACCGGGCAAAAATTGCCGAGCGGAACGTGCGTGTCGTGGTTGGGTGCGGTTGACGGAGGAGAGCTTCCGTGGACGCCGGCGCGGTACCTCAGGTTCGGAACGGCGGCCCGTCGGCCGCCGCGCAATCGTTTGGGGCCGGCAAACGCGGCCCGCGGGAAGGGGCGAAAGCCATGGTCGACGTCACGGCGGGTCAAGGCGCGGGGTCTCCGGCCGGCGGGTTCTCATTCGACGATCTGAAGACCGTGATCCTGCGCGGCGACATCGCGCTGGCGCTCGGCATCCTCACCATCCTGGTGGTGCTGATCCTGCCGCTGCCGTCGCTGGTGCTCGATCTTTTCCTGGCGATCTCGATCACCCTGTCGATCCTGATCCTGATGACCGCCCTGTTCATCCAGGCGCCGCTGGAATTCTCGTCCTTCCCGACCATCCTGCTGATCTCGACGATGCTGCGGCTGTCGCTCAACCTGGCCTCGACCCGGCTGATCCTGTCGCGCGGCCATGAGGGAACGGACGCGGCCGGCCACGTCATCGAGGCGTTCGGCAACTTCGTGATGGGCGGCAATTTCGTCATCGGCATCATCGTGTTCGCGATCCTGGTGACGGTGAACTTCGTCGTCATCACCAAGGGTTCGGGCCGCATCGCCGAGGTCGCGGCACGCTTCCATCTCGACTCCATGCCCGGCAAGCAGATGGCGATCGACGCCGACCTCTCCGCCGGCCTGATCGACGAGAAGGTCGCCAAGGTCCGGCGCAAGGAGCTGGAGGACGAAAGCGGCTTCTTCGGCGCCATGGACGGTGCCTCGAAATTCGTCCGCGGCGACGCGGTGGCCGGCCTGCTCGTCGTCTTCATCAACATCATCGGCGGCATCATCATCGGCGTCGCCCAGCAGGGCCTCGGCTTTGCCGAGGCCGCCCGCACCTACACCACGCTGACGGTCGGCGACGGCCTCGTCACCCAGGTGCCGGCGCTGATCGTCTCGACCGCGGCGGGCCTGCTGGTCTCCAAGGCCGGCGTCAGCGGCGCCGCCGACAAGGCGCTGATCAAGCAGTTCTCTGGCTATCCGCAGGCGCTCGGCATGTCCGCCGCGGTCATGCTGGTGCTGGCGGCGCTGCCGGGCATCCCGACCCTTCCGTTCCTGGCGCTCGGCGGCGGCGCCGCCGCGCTCGCGTTCAAGGCGCGCAAGCAGAAGCAGGAGGCCAAGGCGGAGGAAGCCGCCGCAGAAGCTGCGGCCCCTGCCGCCGCCGCCGCGGCCGCGGCCGCCGAGGAGCCGATCTCCGCCGCGCTCAAGATCGACGACCTCAAGATCGAGCTCGGCTATGCGCTGCTGCCGCTGGTCAACGCGCCCGACGGCACCGACCGCCTCACCGACCAGATCAAGGCTCTCAGACGCTCGCTGGCGATCGAAATGGGCTTCGTGATGCCGTCGGTGCGCATCCTCGACAACGTCCAGCTCGAGGCCAACACCTACATCATCAAGATCAAGGAGGTCGACGCCGGCTCCGGCAAGATCTGGCCGAGCCAGTTCATGGTCATGGACCCCGGCGGCAACCAGGTCGCGGTGCCCGGCATCCACACTACGGAGCCCACCTTCGGCCTGCCCGCCACCTGGGTCGACGCCGGCCTGAAGGAGGAGGCGACGCTCAAGGGCTACACGGTGGTGGACGCGGCGACCGTGCTGTCGACGCATCTGACCGAGCTGCTGAAGGCCAATATGAGCGACCTGCTCTCCTACGGCGAGGTGCAGAAGCTCCTGAAGGAGCTGCCGAAGGAGCAGAGCGAGCTGGTCAAGGACATCGTGCCGACGCAGATCACGATCTCCGGCATCCAGCGCGTGCTGCAACTGCTGCTGTCGGAGCGGATCTCGATCCGTGATCTCTCGACCATCCTCGAAGGCATCGCCGACGCGCTCGCCTTCTCGCGCAACCCGGCCACGATCGTCGAGCATGTCCGCGCCCGCTTGGCACGCCAGATCTGCGCGCAGAACACCTCGCCCATGGGCTATCTGCCGCTGATCGCGCTGTCGGCGAAATGGGAGCAGGCGTTTGCGGAATCGCTGATCGGCCAGGGCGAGGAGCGCAGCCTCGCGATGCAGCCGTCGAAACTGTCGGAGTTCATGACCGCCACGCGCGACGCCTTCGAGCGCGCCGCACGCGAAGGCGAGTCGCCGGTGCTGGTGACGTCGGCGGCGATCCGGCCGTTCGTCCGCTCGCTGGTCGAGCGCTTCCGCGCCCAGACCACGGTGCTGTCGCAGGCGGAGATTCATCCGCGGGCGCGGCTGAAGACGGTGGGCAGCGTGTGACGGAACCGAGGATTCCCGAGCGCGTTTCATCCGGGGAGCCGGCGCTAGGCGCCGGCTTGTGCCGTTTTTACCGGCAGGACCACCCCTTGCTTTACCGCCACAGGCAAACGTTTTCTTAATTTTGCGTTAGGTGGCCGAAGTTTCATCCGTACACCGAACAACTATTTAAATTATTGATATAGCTATAAAAAGTGACGTTTCAGCGATTTTCGATCGCGAGACATCACGCATTATCACACACTTGTGATGCGGTCTACGAAACAGAATTGAGGTTTCCTACGTTAGTTGATGCGAGACGATGAACCGGAACGCTCCCGGCTCACACGAATCAGCGAAGGACGGAAGACGGCAGGAGGCTTCCATGAACCACTCGATTTACAGCGCGGACCGGACGACCCACCTCAAGATCGTGGTGGTTGCGCTCGTGGCTGGCATCGCGGTGGCCGGCCTCGGCATCTCCGCCCGGCTGAATGCGGAGCCGAACTACACGCAGACGGCAAAGGTCATCAAGGCCGGCAAGCCGATTGCGGTGACGAGCTCGGAGACCTCGCTGGTTCGCTGACAGGAATTCCCGGAATTCACGCGGTTCTCACAGCCCCCCAACTGGCCGCGTGGATATGTAGTAGACCCAACCCCAAGTCGACTACTGAAAACGCCCGCTCCCCACGGGCGTTTTCTTTTTGGCCGCTTGCCTCAACGCGCCGGCGGCACGGTCTCGATCAGCTTGCCGGTAAACACGATCGGCCCGGTCGCCTGCCCGGTCGGCGACCCGCCCTCCGGCTCGACCGTGACCGCGTAGGTCGCGCGACTCACTGTGTCCGCGTCGTAGGACGAGAGAACGGGACGGCTGGTGAAGTCGCTGCCGCCGATCACGCCGAGCGAGCGCGGCTTCTGCAGCTTGTCGGACACGAGCCACAACTCGAAGCTCTTGCCCGGCTCCGGCGCGGCGCCGACCCGGCGCACGGTGTAGCTCTTGCTGGCGGCATCGACGGTCAAGATGAACGCCGGCGACGCCGCGTCCTTTTGCAGGAGGGCAACGAACTGGGCCGAGGGCTGCACGGCCGGCACCTTGACCTCGACGGTCTGGATTCGCGGCTTCGGCTGCAATGGCCGCGGCAGCAGGTCGGGGCGGTAGACCTGGACACCGACCAGCGCAAGCAGCACGGCGGCGATCGCGGTCATGATGTTGGCGACCGCGCGCAACTGCCGGACCTTGGACGAGAGGCGAACGATGTTCGCGTTGTCGTTCGCAACCTCGTCCGTCGCAGGCGCATTTCGCCGGGCTGCGATGGCCGGGGCTTCGACACCGATGTCTTGCGGAGCGACCTGAATCGCGGGAGCGCCGATCTTCGCGGCTTCGATCTCGGCAACCTCGACGGTTGGCGCCTCGAGCTTGGGTACATCGGCCGGCGGAGCTTCGGCGACGAGCGCTGGAGCCTCGGCAGTTTCCGGCTTCGGCGGAGCGACGACGACCGGAACCTCGACAACCGCCGCAGGCTCGGCCGCGGCGTTCGCGCGCAACTGCGCGATCTCGGCCTTGATGCGCTCCCACAGTTCGGGGCGCGGCTCGACCAGCCCGACCATCTGGTTGAGCGGACCGAGACGGAATTCCCACGCCTGGACCAGCGCGACAAAATCGGTGTCGACCGCCATCATGGTCTCGACCTGCGCCCGTTCGGCGGCGTCGAGCGTCCCGAGCGCATATTCCGCCGCCAGCGCGATATGGTCTTCGCTATACGCCATCACAGGTCCAGATCACGTCACCTACAAGATCTCTCGCCGGCTCGAACAGCACCTCATCCGAGACCGAGACATTGGCGGATGTCCATCATGCTCCGCCGCAGCCAGGTCTTCACCGTGTTCACCGGCGCCTCGAACTTGGTCGCCAATTGCTCGCGGCTCCAGCCGTTGTAGTAGGCAAGCAGCACGAGCTTCTGGCGGTCGGGCTCGAGCTGGCCGACGCATTCCAAAAGACGCTTGAGCTCCTCCGACATCTCGCGGCGCGCCAGCGGGTCCGGCGTCTCGGCAGCCACCTCGAGCGCGGAGGGCTCATCCTCCAACGACAGCTCGCCGCGCTTGCGCACCAGATCGATGGCGCGGTTGCGGGCGATGGCGGCCATCCAGGTGATCGGGGAAGACACGGCCGGGTTGAACTGCGCGGCGTTGTTCCAGACCTTCACATAGGTCTCCTGGACGACCTCCTCGGCGAGGTCCTGTCGGTGCAAGATACGGAGCACGACGCCATAGAGTTTCGCGCGCGTCGCCGCGTAGAGGCGCTCGAAGGCGGCCTCGTCCCCTTTGGCAACAGCGGCAAGCAACCAGACCAGCTCTGCCGGCGTCAGCATTCAGCGTCCCCGAAAATCGCCCCACTCCCTCGTTCGAGCCTACGTCCTCCCGTAGCACAAGTCCTGGGCAACTCTCCACCGGGGCGGGCGCGACGAAAAACCCGGACCTCGCGGCCCGGGTTTTCGAAAGCTCAAGCCGTGACGGCGACGGGCTCAGGCGATGACGCCGAGCCGGGCGCGCATCAGGCCGATCGAGTCCATGTCCGCCTGCTCGCGGGCGCTCTCCTCGGCCTTCTCGCGGGCCTGGTCACGCTCGTCGAGCAGCTCGACCTTCTTCATCTCCTCGAACGCCTCGGACAACGCGGCCTTGGCGTCCTCGAGCTGGGTGCGCAGCTCGTCGGCCGAGCGCGTCAGGTTTTCCCGGCGCTGGATCGCGGCCTTGGCGTAGGTCGGATAGGCAAAATGGGTCGGGTCGTTGATGCCGGCCCGCTCCTGCTCGGTCTGGATCTCCCGCTCGAGCTCGGCCGACATGCGCTGGAAGTCAGCGATCATGCCCTCGATCTGCGTCACCCGGCGGCGTTTCTCATCCACCTGAAATTTCTTCAGACGGATCAGCGTTTCGCGCGACTTCATCGACTCATACTCCCCAGAAGTCCCGTATACGGCGCGGGACAGGGCCGGCCGCCCGTGCTGGGCTCGCCGACTAGGCTCGTTACATGGAGGGGATGATTACCCGACAAAGTTAGCTTTCCGTTTCCAAGCGCCCCAGGATCTGTTCCAGCTCCCGATACCCGCTCTGCAGCGTCGAGACCTCGTCCTTGCGCTGGCGCAGGAACGCCTCCAGCGGCTCGTGCAGCCGGATCGCCTCGTCGACCTCCGGGCTGGAACCGGCGCGATAGGCGCCGAGCCGGATCAGCTCCTCCATGTCGGCATAGGTCGCCATCACCTGGCGCGCCCGCATGATCGTCGGCAAGAATACGGGGTCGGCCGATTTCGGCATCGTCCGCGACACCGATTTCAGGACGTTGATTGCCGGATAGCGGCCGCGTTCGGCGATCGAACGCTGCATCACGACGTGGCCGTCGAGAATGCCGCGGACCGCATCCGCCACCGGCTCGTTGTGATCGTCGCCATCGACCAGCACCGTGAAGATTCCGGTGATGGTACCCTCGCCGCTGCCCGGCCCCGCCCGCTCGAGCAGTTTCGGCAGCTCGGTGAACACCGTCGGCGTGTAGCCCTTCGCGGTCGGCGGTTCGCCGGCCGACAGCCCGATCTCGCGCTGCGCCATCGCAAAGCGCGTGACCGAGTCCATCAGGCAAAGGACATCCTTGCCCTCGTCGCGAAAATATTCGGAGATCGCGAGCGTCAGATACGCCGCCTGCCTTCGCATCAGCGCCGGCTCGTCCGAGGTCGCGACCACCACGACGGAGCGCGCGAGGCCCTCATCGCCGAGATCGTCCTGCAGGAACTCCTGCACCTCGCGGCCGCGCTCGCCGATCAGTCCGATCACCGACACTGCCGCATCGACGTTGCGCGCCAGCATCGACAGCAGCACCGATTTGCCGACGCCGGAGCCGGCGAAGATGCCGAGCCGCTGGCCGCGGCAACAGGTAAGAAAGGTGTTGAGTGCGCGAACGCCGAGATCGAGCGGCGCACCGACACGCCGTCGCGAATGCGCCGGTGGCGGATTGTTCCGATAGGGAACCGGCGAGGCGCCCTGCGGCAGCGGCCCCTTGCCGTCGATCGGCTCGCCCATCGCATTGATGACGCGGCCGAGCCAGGCCGGCGACGGCCGCACCTGATTGGCGGCATTGGCGATCACGGCACGGCAGCCGCGGCGCACGCCCTCCAGCCCGGCGAACGGCATCACCACAGCGTTCTTGCCGGAGAACCCGATCACTTCGGCAGGGATGTAATTGTTGCCGGTCTCGATCACGATGCGCGCGCCGACCGACATCGCATGAATCGGCCCGGCGATCTCCACCATGAGTCCCTTCACGCCGACGACACGCCCATAGGTGTTCACGGCGTCGATGTCGCTGATCTGCTCGGCCAGAGCCTTCATTGCGGAAGAGCCTTCATTGCCAAAGCGCCTTTATTGCGAGAGAGAGGGCATTGCACCAGAGCCTTCATTGCGAAAACCTTAAGTAGGGGCAGATTCGCGTCGTCGGTTTAACTCTGTGTTTACTCGCATCATTAATCATTACGTCATGGTCTGGAGTGACTGACGTGCTTCGCTTTGCCGCCCTCAAAAAGCGGTGAGATCCGAGAGTCGGTTAGGTCCATCTCTTAACATGGAGCTTGAACGAGAGCGGCTAAGAAAAACTGCTTCATCGCAACACCTTACGGCGATTCGATAAAAATTGCACGGATAGAGCTTGCGGAGGGGAATCAGGATTTGTTAACCATCTCTCGTCAGGATCCGAATCAGTTGTTCAAAGGCGTTTTGAGTGCCGCAGATGGCGGCCGACCTGACGCCCGGAGCGGCGACTATGGGGAACTGGCATGCGCGTTTTGCTGATTGAGGATGACAGCGCCGTCGCGCAGTCGATCGAACTGATGTTGAAGTCCGAAAGCTTCAATGTCTACACGACTGACCTGGGCGAGGAAGGCGTCGACCTCGGCAAGTTGTACGACTACGACATCATCCTTCTCGACCTCAATCTGCCCGACATGTCCGGTTACGACGTGCTCAAGCAGCTGCGCGTGTCGAAGATCAAGACGCCGATCCTCATTCTGTCCGGCCTCGCCGGCATCGAGGACAAGGTCAAGGGTCTCGGCTTCGGCGCCGACGACTACATGACCAAGCCGTTCCACAAGGACGAGCTGATCGCCCGCATCCACGCGATCGTCCGCCGTTCCAAGGGCCACGCCCAGTCGGTCATCCAGACCGGCGACCTCGTCGTCAACCTCGACACCAAGACGGTCGAAGTCGGCGGCCAGCGCGTGCACCTGACCGGCAAGGAATACCAGATGCTGGAGCTGCTCTCGCTGCGCAAGGGCACCACCCTTACCAAGGAGATGTTCCTCAACCATCTCTACGGCGGCATGGACGAGCCCGAGCTGAAGATCATCGACGTCTTCATCTGCAAGCTGCGCAAGAAGCTCGCCAACGCCTCCGAGGGCCGCAATTTCATCGAGACCGTCTGGGGCCGCGGCTACGTGCTGCGCGAGCCGCACGACATGGACGAGCGCATCCCCGCCTGATCTTTCACTGGGTCCTCCGGCAGGCCTCACGGCTTGCTCCTCCCAGACTGGGCCCCGCCGCAAATGGCGGGGTTTTTGTTTGTGGGGGTGGTTGTTCATGGAGCGGGCGCCTCCGACGGAACGAGCGCCTCGCGCCTGGCAATCGGCGATGGAGCCAAGCTCTCGCCACGCGCCCGCTGCGCTCCCCTCCCCCTTGCGGGGAGGGCGATCGCATTTGGTGAAAGAGGCAGGGCGCGCAGTCTTTCCGCGACCATCCTTCGAGACGCCCGCCTTCGGCGGGCTCCTCAGGATGAGGGCCTTCTCCGCCGCAAAGCTGTTGATCCTCATGGTGAGGAGCGTCGCTCTTGCGACGCGTCTCGAACCATGAGGCCATGAAAGGTCCGCCCAGGAAAACCATATGCGATCGCCCTGCCGCAAGGGGGAGGGGAGCGCGCCGCGCTCGCACGCCTCAAACGACCGGACACGGCCGCCCTCGCCTTTCATCAGGCAAAGGGCGCCTGGCCCTCGCGCGCCATCGCCCGCCATCGATCTCTCCAAAATCCATCATCCCATGTCATCGCGATCTCGCAGCGCCCCGCGCCCGAGTGATGTGCCATTCTGACCGCCCTCTACCTAACTGAGGGCGCAGGGAAGGCCGGGCGCTGGCCGCGCCCGTGGCCCGCCTGCAGAAAAGAAAGCAGGCGGCAGTCACCACAGGTCTGGCCGAAACACCCGGCCCTCCCCGCGCGATGGCTTTACGATTTATACGCGATCTCCCTGGGGACCGGCTGTCTTGCCCCCATCACCCGCAGGCAGCGCTTGACCGCAACGCCCACGCGATTGGCCTCAGCACCGGGAGGCCAGGACCACGCGATTTCACCGTGCGCCATGGATCGTTCGTCGGCACGGCCAAGCCATGCTGCGATCTCCAACGCCCATCGCATCCCACACCCGACGTCCGTGACGACCGCGAAGCGTCCCCTCGTTGGGGCGGGACGGAGCGAGTAAAACACAAATTCTGCAAAAGCGAAAGAAGAATTTTTGAGAAACCGAAATTCGTCGGGTCGAGCACGAAATGACAGGCTTGCGTTGGGGTCAGCGCAGACCGCAAGCCGTGTCCGCGAAAGTTTCCTGCCGGTTTTCGCTGCATCGGCCCATGTGCAGAAGACTCATCGGCGTCGGAAGCAACCTTTCACCCGACGCCGAAGTGGGAACAGCTTACGAGAAGGCCGACGGCAGCATCGAAGCCAAGGAGCCGGTCGCAAGGATCGAGATGGTCGGCACCTCGCAGCGCAGGCCGAGTGCCATCAGCGCCCCTTCCTCGCCCCGCTCTTCGTTGCTCGCTTAGCGCTCTTTGCCGTCTTCTTCTTGGCCGCCTTCTTGCTCGCCTTCGCTTTGGCCTTCTTTCCAGCGACCTTCTTCGTCGCCGTCTTTGCGGCTTTTTTCTTCGTCGTCTTTTTGCCGCCTGCCACGGTCTTCGCTGCAGCGGCAGCCTTCTTCGCGGTCTTCTTGACGGGCTTGTCGGACGTCGTCGAAGGGTTCGTCTTTGCAGCCGGCTTCTTCGCCGGCACCGTCCCCGCGGCCGGAGCCCCACTCCCACCCGCCGCCGACAGCCAGAACCGCAGCTCCGGTGACTTCTCCTCGGCGCCCTTGATGTACCGGTCCTGCCAGCTGTCATCGCCCTGCAGCGGCTTGCCGAAGATGTCGGGGTGCTGCTGCAACAGGAAGCGCCAGGCGTAGTGGTCGTAGAGGTCGAGGACGTGGCAGGCATAAGCCTCGGCGAGGCCGCGGTGGCCGCGGATGATCAGCATGTTCTCGTCGTTGTTGTGCGAGGCGCGGAAGCCGAGATTGTGCGAGCCGGTGACGACGACGCAGTCGTCGCTGAACGGATCGATCACCACGATCTTGCTGTGGATGATGGCGAAGCCGTATTTGCCGAGCTCCCGCTCCCACTTGCCGAACGCGTCCTGCACCGCGCCGGCCGGCACCGCACGAAAATCGATGCTGCCCGTGGCGCCCGGCTGCTTCGGCTTGCCGGCCTCGCCGACCACCGTCACCTGGGGCGCCGAGTCGTCCGCGCCCGCCTCCGCCGGACGTTCCGAATGACCGCCGGAATGCAGCGCGGCGGAGAAGTTCGTCGCGCGCACCGGGCTGGTCAGCGCGCCGCGCACGAACAGATCGGGCTTGTCCTTGAGCAACTGGCCGGCGACGTCGAGGATCGAGTTGTTGCCGGGGTCGAAGGCGAGGAACAGCACGGCGTACTTGGCGCCCTTCATCAGTTCGAACACGCGGCCCATGTCACCGGGCGTATCGGGATTCTTGCCGAGCTTGCCGTGGGTGTTGGGCGAGAACATCGGCTCGACGGTGACGCCGTGGCCGAGGTCGACCGGCGCCTGGATCGCGTCGGCATTGTTGGCATGGGCGAAGTCGCGCAAGGTCTGCGACTGCAGTGCCGCCTTGTTGCCGGCGGCGGCGGCGACGTCGGCCTTCAGCGCGTTCCAATAGCCGAGGTAGCGCTGCGCCAGCACCGGGCTTTCCACCACCAGCGCGTTGTTGGTCTGGGTGCACAGGCCGGTCGAGGTCCAGTTGGTCGAGCCTGACAGCACCGCGCTCGGCTTGCCGTTCTCGGTGAGCACCATGAACTTGTTGTGCGGGATGCTGCCCTTGTCGAGGATGCGGTCGATCACGGCGACGCCGGCCGCCTTCAGATTGGCGCGGTTCTCGGCGTCGGCATCGTCAGAGTCCTTGCCCTGCTCGTTGCCGAGAATGACGGTGCGGCTTGCCGGGTTCCGGTGGAGCTGCTTCTCCAGGCCGTTGGGATCGTTGAGCTCGTAGAGCGCGGCGTGGATGGTGCCGCCGCCGGCATCGGCGCGCGCGAGCAGCGAGGTCAGGCCGTCCTGGAGCTGGCCCATCAGACGGATGCGAATGGGATCGGCGGGATCGAGGATGTGCGGCGCCAGCGCCGACACGCTCGGCTTGTCGTTCAGCGCATGGCTGAGCGCCTGGGTCGCGGTGATGCCGCGGTTGAAATAGACGTGGAACGGCGGCCGCTCCGGCGTCAGCGTGACCGCATTGCTCTCCAGCGGCGCGACGCCGGCGAGCGGCGTCAGCGTCTGGCCGGGCGTGCCGCCCATCGGCACGACGCGATATTTGTAGGTGCCGCCGCGTTTGGCATAGAGGTCCTTCCACCAGAACTTCTGCACCGGCGCCTGGTCGGTGGCGAGCCTGTCGGCGGTCTGCCCGGCAAACCGCGCCAGCGCCGGCAGCACCGTGTCGGTGTTATCGGCGATGTCGATGCGGTGAATGGCGAAGCCCAGGCAGCCATCGAGGCGGCGGTCGAAGGTCCAGGCGACGACGGCGATATCGTTGTTGGAAAATGCAAGCGCGGGCATGGCGGCACTCCTCGTCTGACAAGGATATGTCTCCGGGTTGCAACAACGGTTCGATGCATCCGGGGCAGGAAAGGGAAATCGAGGGCACGGCAGTGCGGTGCGGGAGGGCGAGGATCGTGACCTGCGAGCTCACGCGGCACGCGAGGTCAGCTCCCCTCCCCCCTGCGGGGAGGGGGTTGGGGTTGGGGGTCCGCCAGCGCTGAAGGTCGTGGGACGCGCTATGGATCCCGGTGTTCATGTGGAATGCTGACGGCGCTTGCACGACACGTGCTCTCACCGAGAGAGCGGAATGCGTGGACCCCCACCCTCGACCTCTCCCCGCAAGGGGGGCGCACCGACGCTGCCGCGAGAGTTTGGCGCCAGACGGCGATGAGTTCGGCGCGATCCATCCTCGCGTCATTGCGAGGAGCGAAGCGACGAAGCAATCCAGGGCTACGCCCGCGACACTGGATTGCTTCCGCCTTCGCTCTGCGAGCTACGGCCCACAAATCGCTTCGCTCGCGACGACGCGAGGATCGAGCGTGCGTTAGGCCACGGCGCCGGGCTTGCCGCGGCTGACGTAGCGGCCGTCGCCCTTGGCGCCGACCAACTCGCCGTCGCGGACGACGAACTTGCCGCGCAGCATGGTCGCGACCGGCCAGCCCGTGATCTCGATGCCTTCATACGGCGTGTAGTCGGAGCCGTGGTGCAAACCGGCCTGGCTGATGGTCGCCGTCTTGTTCGGGTCCCACAGTGCGATGTCGGCGTCGTAGCCAATGGCGATGGAGCCCTTGCCTTTCAGGCCGTAGGTCTTGGCGTGGTTGGTGGCGGTGAAGGCGACGAACTGGTTGAGGGTGATGCGGCCCTTGCTGACGCCTTCGGAGAACAGGATCGGCAGCCGGGTCTCGACGCCGGGGATGCCGTTCGGCACCCAGCGGAAGCTGGTGCGGCCCTTCGGGGTCAGCTTGCCGGCCTCGTCGTCGTAGCGGAACGGGCAGTGATCCGACGAGAACAGCGAGAACACGCCCCTTTGCAGGCCCTCCCAGCAGGCCTCCTGGCTCGCCTTGTCGCGCGGCGGCGGCGAGCAGACATATTTGGCGCCTTCCATGTTGAGGCCCTGCATGTCCTCCTCGGTCAGCACCAGATATTGCGGGCAGGTCTCGCCGTGGATCTTCAGGCCGCGCGCCTGCGCGCGACGGATCTCCTCCATCGCCTCGCGGTTGGAGACGTGGACGATGACGATGGGAACGTCGATCAGCTCGGCCAGCGAGATCGCGCGATGGGTGGCCTCGCGCTCGACCGGAATTGGCCGCGACTTGCCGTGATAGTATGGCGCGACCTTGCCGGCGCGCTCCAGCCGGTCGGTGAGGAAGCGGATGGCGTCGTAGTTCTCGGCGTGGATCTGCACCAGGGCGCCCTGCTCGCGCGCGACCTGCAGCACGCCGAGGATCTCGTAGTCGTTCAGTGCGAGACCCTCATAGGTCATGAAGATCTTCAGCGACGAATAGCCGTCGGCGACCAGCGCCGGCAGCTCCTGGCCGAGCACGGACTCCGAGGGATCGGCGATGATCAGGTGGAAGGAGTGGTCGACATAGCAGGTCTGGTCGGCCAGCGCGTGATAGTCCTTCAGCGCCGCGCGTAGCGGCTGGCCCTTCTCCTGCAGGCAATAGGGCATCACGAAGGTGTTGCCGCCGAACGCCGCGGCGCGCGTCGCGCTCTCGAAATCGTCGGCCATGACGATGCCCGGGCCGGACGGCTGGCTGATATGGACGTGGCTGTCGATGCCGCCGGGCAGCACCAGCAGGCCCGATGCATCGACGATCTCATCGGCATCGGTGATGGCTTCGCCGATCGCGGCGATGCGGCCCTGTTTGATGGCGACATCCGCCTGATACGTGTCGCTCGCGGTGGCGACGGTGCCGTTGCGGATGACGGTGTCGAATGCAGCCATGTGACGCGCTCTCCCAATCTCAGGCGAATCTCTGAAACAGCGATCCCCACCCGCTAACGCCGCGGGGATCCGTACCCGCCAATTTCAGCGACTTCCATACCACGGTGGCGATGGTGTCGAGGATCGGAATGCCGGTCTCCAGCTCGAGCCGCGCCGCCAGCGGCGCGGCGCGCATGTTGGTGCAGACCACCGCGATGGCATCCGGCTTCTCGCGCGCCACCTCGCGGATCATGGTCTCGATCTCCGCGGGCGTCACCTCGGCGAAGGAGAAATTGTCCTGCAAATTGAGATGCCGGTCGCCGCGGCAGGCAATGCCGAGCTTTGCATAATTGGCGATGATGCGCGCCTGCACGTCGTCGCGATAGGGCGTGACGAGACCGAGCGACGTGGCATTCGATGACGCCAGGATCTCGTTCAGCGCCAGCATCGAGGTGGTCGCGGGAATGCCGGTCGCGGCGGTGATCTGCTCGCAGAGGCGCATGTCGGTCTCGAAGCCGAGCCAACCCGAGGATGTGCCGTTCCAGCCGATGACGTCGACCTTGGCATGGGCGAGCAGCTCGGCGGCACGCAGGATGTTGCTGATGTCGAACTGCGCCAGCGCGTCGGTCGACAGCGCAATCTCGGTGACCTTGAAGCGGGAGAAATGCGCCGAGACGTTGGGCAGGCTCGCGACCATCGCCGAGGTGATCGGCTCCAGCGCGGTGTTCGACGACGGCGTCAGCATGCCGAGAAGCGTGCGCTTGGTCATGGGTGAGTGAATCCCTTTGCCATAGCCAACTCCGGCCCATCGGGAAATACTTGAACAGCAGAAGCGGGCGATCCGCCGGTGACTATGCCCTCTCCCCTTGTGGGAGAGGGCATGCACGAACGTGCAGCGGCCTCGCTCGGGTGAGGGGTCTGCCTCGACAGATGAGACCGCGGAGAGAGACCCCTCACCCGGTTTCTCACTTCGTGAGAAACCACCCTCTCCCACAAGGGGAGAGGGTGCACCGCCCGTGCCGCGACAGCACGCGTCATCGGTGATGCGGCGGTTCGGCGCCACTGTGAGAGTAGGTTCAGAATCTCCGCACCATGGAGACAGGCGCCAATCATGCCAGCGCCCTCTCCCGCTCCCCACGCAGCAACGCCAGAATATGCCGCTTCAGCGCGTTGAATTGCGGGCTGGTGATGTCGCGCGGGCGCGGCAGATCGATCGGGATGATCTCGACGATGCGCCCCGGCCGTGCGCTCATCACCGCCACATGGGTGCCCAAGGTCAGCGCCTCGTCGATGCCATGGGTGACGAACACGATCGTGCCCTGGTGCTGCTGCCAGATCCGCACCAGCTCGGTCTGCATGTCCATGCGGGTCTGCTCGTCGAGCGCACCGAACGGCTCGTCCATCAGGATGACCTGCGGGTTCATCAGCAGCGCCCGCGCGATGCCGACGCGCTGGTTCATGCCGCCCGACAGCTCGGACGGATAGTGGTTCTCGAAGCCGGTGAGCCCGACCATGTCGATATAGACCTGCGCGCGGGCGCGGCGCTCAGCCTTCTGGCCGCCGCCGAGCAGGAGGTGAAAGGCCACGTTCTCCCACACCGGCAGCCACGGCATCAGGTTGGCGTGCTGGAACACCACGCCGCGGTCGGCGCCGGGCGCGGTGACCGGCCGTCCGTCGACCGTGACGCTGCCGGCGCTCGGCTGCTCGAAGCCGGCGATCATGTTGAGCAGCGTGGACTTGCCGCAGCCCGAGGGCCCGAGCAGGCAGACGAATTCGTTGCGGGCGATGGAGAGGTCGATCTCGCTCAGCGCGGTGACGTCGGCGTTGCGCTTCCTGTCGGTGAAGATCTTGGAGACGCCGGAGATCTCGATCGTGGCCATCGTTACTCTCCGCCGCGAAGCGTGGTGTTGCGCTGCCAATGCAGCACGCGCGCCATCACGGTGCGGATGGCGAGATCGCTGCAGAAGCCGAGCAGGCCGATGCTCGCCATCGCCGCCAGCACCAGATCGTAGCGCAGGAAGTAGTAGCTGTCCCACAGCACGTAGCCGAGCCCGCTCTTCACCGCGACCATTTCGGCGGTCACCGTCAGCATCCAGGCCGAGCCGATGCCGATGCGCAGACCTGCAAAGATGCTCGGCATGGCCGCTGGGACCACGATGTAGCGCAGCAGCTTGCGCTCGCTGCCGCCGACCATGGCGCCGGCGCGGATGAGGTTGCGGTCGCAGGTCTTCACGCCGTGGATGGTGTTGAGCAGGATCGGAAAGAACGCGCCAAGGAACACCAGGAAGATCGCCGGCTTGTTGGCGATGCCGAACCAGATGATGGCGAGCGGGATCCACGACACCGGCGGGATCGGCCGGAGCATCTGCAAGGTCGGCTCGATGATGAGCTCGGTCTTGCGCGACCAGCCGATGGCGACGCCGAGCGCGACGCCGAGCACCGTGGCAATGGCGAAGCCGGCCGCGACGCGCGACAGGCTGGCCAGCATGTCGGCCAGCCAGTGCGCGCTGTAGGTCTGGGTGTTGCCGTCGGTACCGACCAGCCAGTCCGCCCACGCCCACACCACCGTCGACGGCGCCGGCAGCAAGGCTGCCGGCAGCGCCCCCGAGCGCGAGAACGCCTCCCAGCCGGCGAGCGCCAGCACGGGCACAATGGCGCGGTCGAGCTTCCTGAGCTGGGCGAGCGCCGTCATCTCAGTAGCCGAGCTCGGTCTTCGGCTTGCCGGTGGCCGCCTCCAGGAAGCGGTAGTCGAGGTTCTTCTCGACGGCGGCCGTGACGTCCGAGTTGATGTATTTCAGGTCGCGCATCATCGATGCGATGGCGAGCGCCGAGGCGCGGTACATCTTCGGATCGGGATCGAGATTCTCGACCGCGCCGGTGGCGATCGCCTTGTCGAGGCCGGTGATCTTGGAGATGACCTCGATCAGCGCCGGCTTGTCGGCGGCGATGTGCGCGTCGACCTTGACCACCGCGCGCACCACGCCCTCGAGCGCCTTCGGATTGGAGGCGATGACGTCGGAGCGGGTCAGGATCAGGTTGGTGAGCTTGCCGGCGGCCTGGTCGTAGGGGAAGCCGAAGAACTTCGCCGCCTTGGCCTGCATGATCTGCGTGGCGAACGGCTCGACGGTGCAGATCAGCTCGACCTCGCCGCGGCGCAGCGCCTGCAGATGATCGGACGGATTGGGAATGTTGACGAACTGCACGTCCTTGTTGATGTCGATGCCCTGCTTGGCGAAGGCGCCGCGCATGTGGATGTCCTGCGCATTGCCGCGCGAGGCGGCGACGCGGAACGGCTTGCCGTCGGCCTTGTACTTGGCGATCAGCGCCTTCAAGGCGCCCCAGTCGCCCGGCGCGACCTCTAGGTCATTGCCGAGCAGCATCGCCGAACCGCCATTGACCTGGCCGGAGATGGCGACGACGTCGAAGCCTTTGTCGAGCGCGATGGCGTAATGCAGATAGGTCACCTGCGCGACGTCGATGTTCTTCGACACCAAGGCGGTCAGCGCGTCCGTGCCGGTGTTGAAGCTGACGGCGTCGATCGCGACGCCCTCCGCGAATTGCGGCGTCAGCGACATCGGCGTGCAATGCGCACATTTGGCGTAGCCGAGTTTGATCTTGGACGCGTCGTCGGCGAAGCTGAGCGAGGGCAGCGCCAACAGGGCAAGAATGAGCAGCACGAAACGTTTCACATCCATCTCCAGGGCAGGTCGATCCACGGGCTTGTCTCTCATGGCTTGGGCTCTCATCAGCAAGCGACGTGCCAATTGGATGCGATATGCAATATTGATTTTATACAATAAAATCAGTATGTAGTGACACTGTAATCTTGAAGAATCTGCCTGATCCGCGGGCGCATCGCCCGAATTTCAGGCATCTCGCAGCGGAGCAGCCGCGCCCACATGACCCCACCTGCACCCCGGCCCAGACTGAAGACGCGCTTCAAGCCGGCCCGGCTGAAGCTGTCGTCCGACCACTCCAAGCGGCCGCTCGAGCGGCTGTCGCTGCACGATCAGGTCGTCGCCAGGGTGCGCGAGATGATCGTGGACGGCGAGCTCGCCGCCGGCGCTGCCTTGCCCGAGCGCATGCTGTGCGAGACCTTCGGCGTGTCGCGCACGCCGCTGCGCGAGGCCTTCAAGATCCTCGCCGCCGAAGGCCTCATCGAGCTGCGGCCGCATCGCACGCCCGTGGTGACGCCGATCGACGCAAACGAGATTGCCGAGATCTTCGACGTGATGGTGTCGCTCGATGCCGCCGCGGGCCGCGCCGCGGCCGCGCGTGCGACGGCGGACGACCTCGCCAGGCTCGACGCCCTACATGCCGAGCTGGTGGCGCTGCATCGTGCCGCCGAGCGCGCCGCCTATTTCCGGCTCAACCAGCAGATCCATGCCGAGATCACCAGGCTCGCCGGCAACGCCGTGCTGCTCAACATGTGGAGCACGCTGCACGCGAGCGTCTTCCGCGCCCGCGCCGTGGCCAACTACGATGCGCGGCGCTGGGACGAGTCGATCCGGGAGCACGAGGCCTTCATGGCGTTGCTGCGGGCCCGAGACGGCGCCGGCTTCGCGCAGGCGCTCTCCGAGCACACCCGCAAGACCGGCGATTCGGTGCTGCAGATGCTGGACCAGGCCAGGCAGGACCTGGCGAAGGGCGGATAGACTTTGTTCACGTCGAACCGGGCATGCTGGCATCGCGACAGATGAGAGCTCCTCACGCCTGGCCCGATCATGATCCTGCAATCGCTCGCCGGCCTGCCGGCCTTTCTGGTGTACTTCTGTACCGCGATGGTCGCGGTGACGGCCTACCTGTTCGTCTACACCCGCGTCACGCCCTACAATGAATTCCAGCTGATCCGGGACAATCACCCCTCGGCCGCGATCGCGCTCGGCCTCAGCCTGCTCGGCTTCACCCTGCCGCTGGTCAGCGCCATCGCCCATTCCGCCAACGTGCTGGACTGCCTGATCTGGGCGCTGGTCGCGCTGATCGTCCAGGTGATCGTCTACTACCTCGTCCGCATTCCGGTGCCGGATCTCGCCCAGCGCATCGTCGCCGGCGAGCTGGCTTCGGCGATCTGGCTCGGCCTCGCGTCACTCTCCGCCGGCGCGCTGAACGCCGCCTCGATGATCATCTGACCATGGCCGAGAAACGCCGCGAATTCGGCAAGCGCCGGCCGATGCCGCCCCCGCCCGCGACGCCGCCGGTGAAGCGCTCCGGCCATGTTGCGCTGCTCTTGATGGGCACGCTCGCCGTCGGCAGCACGGCCTATGCGCTGATGCCGCGGCAGCAGAGCTGCCCGCAGCCAGGCGCCGAGACGCCGACGATGGCCGGCCAGCCGCAGACCGGCGAATGCACGACACGCCGCTCGAGCGGCGGCGGTAGCGGCAGCAGCGGCTCTGGCCGCTGGGGATTTTCCAGCAGCGACGGTGATTCCAGAAGCAGCGGCTCGGGCCATGTCGCCGAGGCCTCCTCCACCCATGTCTCGCGCGGCGGCTTCGGCTCGTTCGGGCACGGCTTCGGAGGCGGCGGCTGATTTTCGTCGCGCCGGCGCCGTGAAAACACCGCGTTCATGCTGCTATCTTGGATTCGGATCTTTGACACAGACTCAAAATCATAAAAAACTGGCCTACCGACTCATCGGAAATGATCCGATGCAACGTCCGCACCGGGTGGTGCGGGCGACGATCAGGGCCGCGGTGACCGCCGCCGCCTTGCATCATCTTGCTGGCAAGCGATCGCGTGGTCACCGACGCGGGACGGCGCCGGGACCGCGCGGGCGTGATCATGGCCGCATCATCGATGACGGCCGCGGCCGTGCTGCGCCCTGTTGCAATGGGCACGGCATGCCTGCCGATGCCCGGGGCTGACGCCGATGCAGCGCATCTCCTGTCCCGAGCGTGACGACTGGCGCGAGACGGCGGCGCGGTGCGGATTCGACTTCTGCGAGCTCGACGGCGAGCGCTATTGGGACGAGCGCGCCTACTACGCATTCACGATCGCCGAGATCGAGCTCGGCATCGAGGAGCCGACGGCAGAGCTCGAGCAGATGTGCCTCGCGCTGGTCGCGCGCGTCGTCGGCGACGAGGCGCTGCTGCGCCGGCTGAAGATCCCGCAAGCGGTCTGGCCCCTGCTGGCGGAGAGCTGGCGCCGGAGGGACGGCAGCCTCTACGGGCGGTTCGACCTCAGCTATCAGGGCGGCCGTACGCCGGCGAAGCTGCTCGAATACAATGCCGACACGCCGACCTCGATCTTCGAGGCCGCGGTCTTCCAATGGACCTGGCTCGAGCAGGCGATCGAGCGCCGCATCCTGCCGGGGCGCGCGGACCAGTACAACTCGATCCATGAGCGCCTGATCGAGCGCTGGCGCGCCCTCGGCAAGCGGCGCCGCGTGCATCTGGCCGGGCTGACCGCCAACGCCGAGGACGCCACGACCCTGGCCTATCTGGCCGACACGGCAGCCCAAGGAGGCCTGACGACAACCATCCTTGACGTCGCCGACATCGGCTGGCGCGACACCGGCGGCGGCTTCGTCGATCTCGAGGACGGCGACATCGCGCTCGCCTTCAAGCTGTATCCCTGGGAATGGATGTTTCGCGATGCGTTCGGCGCCAAGCTCGCGCAGGCGCGGACGCAGTGGATCGAGCCGCCGTGGAAGGCCATCCTGTCCAACAAGGGCATCCTGCCGCTGCTCTGGCAGATGCACGAAGGCCATCCGAACCTGCTGCCGGCCTATTTCGAGGACGATCCGAAGGCCGCCAGCCTCGGCCCGAGCTTCGTGCGCAAGCCGATCTACTCGCGCGAGGGCGCCAATGTCAGCCTGGTGTCCGACGGCGTCGCCGTCTCCGCGCAGGACGGTCCCTACGGCGCCGAAGGCTTCATCCGCCAGGCGCTGGCGCCGCTGCCGGATTTCGGCGGCGTGTTTCCGGTGGTCGGAAGCTGGCTCGTCGACCATCAGCCCTGCGGCCTGTCGATTCGCGAGGACACGAGCCCGATCACCGGCAACCGCTCGCGCTTTTTGCCGCACGCCATCCTGTAGGATATTAACGACAGCCGGCGAAAACGCCTCGACTCGCCGGTCGAGAGCATTAGATAGGACCGGGGGCGAATTCCCTGCGCGACTGGGCGCGCATGGCCGGGACGAGGCATGGCGACGGACAAGACCGAACTCGAAGGCTTGCGCATCCTGGTCGCCGAGGACGAGGGCCTGATCGCGCTCGAGCTGGAAACGGTGTTGCAGGGGTTCGGCTGCGAGGTGGTCGGTCCCGTCTCGCGCGTCGGCGACGTGCTGCGCGAGGCCGAGCGCGGCGGCCTGGACGGCGCGCTGCTCGACGTCAACCTGCGCGGCGAGCAGATCTTCGCCGTGCTGCCGCAGCTGATGGCGCGCGAGCTCAGGATCGTCATCACCTCCGGCTATGACGACGCGACGCTGTTTCCGCCGGAGTTCCGCGGCCTGGCCCGGCTCGCCAAGCCGTTCGACGAGCGCGCGCTGCGCGCGATGTGCGAGGCCACGTTCGTTCGCCGTCAACGCAACTCATAACGCTTCGCTCACGCCCCGTGCATCGGGAGGCATCGCGTGTCCATCATCGAGGATACCGTGGCCTACGAGGCCTGGCTTCGCAGCCAATGCAAGGTGATCGAGGACGACCTCCTCACCAAGCACCGGCGCATGCGAAAGTCGCCGTTCGCCCTGCTGCGCGCCAGCTACTATCGCTGGGCGCAGCGCATCGAGGAGATCTGCCCGGAGCTGGCCGAGGCTCCGGTCGCGCTGTGCGTCGGCGACATCCATCTGGAGAATTTCGGCACGTGGCGCGACGCCGACGGGCGCTGGGTGTGGGGTGTCAACGATTTCGACGAGGCCGCGAGGATGCCCTACGCCTTCGACCTGGTCCGGCTCACGACCAGCATCGAGCTCGCGCCCGACATGGCAATCGACAGCCGCGACGCCGCGGACGCGATTCTCCAAGGCTATCGCGACGGTCTCGAGAACCCGCGGCCGGCGCTGCTCGACGAGCACGAGATCTGGATCAGGCGCTACGTCAAATGCTCGGATGATTGCCGCCGCGCATTCTGGGAGGAGATCGACGGCCTCGCGGCCGCCGATGCGATTCCAGCCGCGGTGCGGAAGCTGCTCACCGCCAGCCTTCCGGAACAGGTGGAGACTGCAGCGTTCTTCCGCCGCTTCGCCGGCGGCGGCAGCCGCGGACGTCCGCGCTACGTCGTCGTCGCGACATGGCGCGGCGGCCGCATCGTCCGCGAGGCCAAGGCGCTGGTCCCTTCGGCCTGGACCTGGGCCAAGAACAGGACGGAGAACAGGACGAAGAGCGGGACGCAGCCGAAGCCGGCGCCGCCGCACCCGCACAGATTCGTCGCGCTGTCGACCGGGACCTATCGCGCACCCGATCCATTCCTGCACGTTCACAGAACCAACGACGGGGACTACGTGGTCCGGCGCCTGTCTGCGGACTCGCGCAAGATCGATCTCGGCAAGGAGGCCGGTGCCGATCTCAAGCTCGAGCTCCTGCGCGGCATGGGCACCGACCTCGCCTCCATCCATGCCGCCGACCGCCGCGCCGGCGCCGAGATCGCGGCGGACCTCGGGAAGCGCGGTTCCGGCTGGCTGCGTCGAGCTGCGCGCGCCGCGCGTGAGGCGACGGAAAGGGATCACGATGTATGGCGCCGCAAGGCGCCAGGCTCGATTCCGACCGCGCGCTGAGGCAGGGATCCGGACGCGACCGCTCAGGTCATCAGTCCGGCTGCACGGCCGATGCCGGCAGATGTTCGGGCGTTGTCTCCGCGGTCAGCGCAAACGTCAGCGAGCAGCGAATTCCGGCGGGCTCGAAGTCCAGCAGCGCTTCGCCATCGAGGTCGAAGCGGACGACGCGGTCGATCAGCGTGGTGCCGAAGCCGCGCGTGCCGCCGCCTTCGATCAGCGGTCCGCCGCGCTCCAGCCAGACCAGCTCGAGCCGGCGGCGATCGTCGCGCAGGCGCCAGGAGATCGTGACCTGGCCGTGGGGGGCGGACAACGCGCCATATTTGGAGGCGTTGGTCGCAAGCTCGTGCAGCACCATCGAGAGCGGCAGAACGAGCCGTGCCTCCAGCAGAACCGGCGGGCCGTCGATGGCGATGCGCCCTTCGCCGATGCCGTAGGGCGCCAGCACGGTGGTGAGCAACTCGTTCAGCCCGATGCCGATCCAGCGGGTCTGCGTCAGGATGTCGTGCGCGATCGAGACCGCCTGGATGCGCCCGGAGAACGCCTTGTTGAAGGCCGGCAGCGACGGTGAGGTCCGCAAGGTCTGCCCCGCCACCGACTGCACGATCGCCAGGATGTTCTTCACCCGGTGATTGAGCTCGGCGACCAGCACGGTCTGCTGCTCTTCCGCGCGCTTGCGTTCGGTGATGTCGGTGAGGGTGACGATCGAGCCGACCGTCTCCTTGAGATCGTTCACCAGGGGCCCGCCCGACAGCAGGAACGACCGCCCCGACGCCTGAGCATTGCGCAAGGCGACCTCGACGCCATGGAAGGGCTTGGTCGCCAGCGCCTGATCAAGACTCTCGCGCGAGAAGCGCGTCAACGTGCCTTGCTGGCTGGCGCTCTGCCCATCGAGCGGGAACGCCTCAGAAAACAACTGGCCGACCGGCGGTCGTTCCGCGAGCTGCTCGGCGACCCAGCTCGCATGGGTGATCCGGCCGTCGAGCGCCAGCACCACGACCGCATCGGTCGCCTGCTCCAGGATCGAGCGCGCGAAGCGCTCGGCATTGGCGACCTCCTCGGCGCGCCGCTGAATCGACATGTCCGTCAAGGTCACGAGCGTGGCGACGACGCCGCCCATCGCCATCTGCCGCATCCAGACCGACACCGGCAGCTGGCCGCCATCGGCGCGGCGCAGCTGCGCGTCGGTCATGGCATCGTCGGCGCGCTGCTCGGGCACTGCTCCAGCGAACAGCGAGGCGAAGCTGCGTCCCACCAGCTCCTGGGCGTCGAGGCCGGTCAGCGCGCACAGCCTGGAATTGACATAGACGATGCAGCCGTCGGCATCGAGCGTCAGCGCGCCGTCGCTCATGCGCTCGACCAGCACATGATAGGGCGCGTCCGCGCCCTGCAGCATGATGACCTGGGGTCCGGTCGGGCCCTGCACCACCACGGCATCGACGTTGCCGCGATGAATGGCCTCGACCGTCTCTTCCGCCTCGTTACGCGGCCGTCCCGCCTGCATCGCGTCTGTTGATGCCACGCGTCCTCCGTTCAGCTCGGTGCGATGTCCAGACCAACCAGCACCTTCTCCGCATTGGAGAGATCGCCGATGATTCGCTTGAGGGGCTCGGGCAGTTGACGGATCAAGGTCGGGATCGCAACGATCTGGTCGCGTTGCGCGAGGGCCGGGTCCTTCATCAGGTCGATCACCTCGATGGTATAGCGGCCCGGCAGATGCGTCTCGCACAGCTTCTTGAGATTGGCGAGCGCCGCCAGCGATTTCGGGGTCTGACCGGCAACATAGAGCCGGAGATTGTAGCCATCCTGTTCCATCGGAGCGGCCATCATTTGCTGGATGTCAGCGGGTTGGCGGGGGAGCGCGGACCGCGCCGGGACGAGCGGCTCTCGACCTGCGCCCGGCGAGCGGCTTCACGCTGATCGTCGCGAGCCGCACCTTCCAGATTGATGAGCTCCATTTCGCTTTCCTCGTTGGCCAGTTGAGCCTTGAGCGTTTCGATCTGAGCCGCGAGGTCGCGGCGGCGACGTTCGATCTCGCGCGTGCGGCGTTCCGTCTCCTGCGTGCGCAGAAGGCGCTCGACGCGATCTCTCGCCTCCTGCGCCACCCTGGCCGATCCCGTGAGCACGCCCTCCGGGCCGACATAGACCTCGCGCAGCGAGATGCCGTCGGCACCCATCAGGAATTCGCGGACCTGGTTGGAATGCGCCATGCCGCGCGACTTCAACAGGTAGAGCTGGCGATTGTGCTCACCGTTGCTCTCGCGATTGTAGAGCAGCAGCCAGGTGTCGGTGAGCGACGAGATCTGCATCTCGGTCGTCGCCGTCTCCGCGCTGCCGGCGCCGAGATTGGTGAACAGCGCCGTGACGCCGCGCGCCTTCAGGAAGTCGATCAGGCGCAGCGTCATCGAATGCACGTCGCCGGCAACGCCGGCGCCCATGAGCGCCGAGATGGGATCGACCACGACAGCGGCGGGATCGAACTCCTTGACCTCGCGATGCATCGCGGCGAGGTGCGTTTCCAGTCCGTACAGATTGGGGCGCCGCGCCGAGAACCGCAGCAGGCCGCGATCGACCCATTGCTGCAGGTCGAGCCCGACCGACTTCATGTTGCGGATGATCTGCTGCGGCGATTCTTCCATCGCGAAATAGATGCAGCGTTGTCCGCTCTTGCAGATCGAATTGGCGAAGTGCGCCGAGACCGTCGACTTGCCGGCGCCGGCCATGCCCGAGATCAGGATGCTCGACCCCTTGTAGTAGCCCTGGCCCTCGAGCATCTGGTCGAGATCGGCGATGCCGGTCGACACCCGATCGGTCAACGCATCATGCGCGAGGCCCGACGAGGTGATCGGCATCACCGTGATGCCTTCCTGGTCGATGATGAAGGGGTATTCGTTGGTGCCGTGCGCCGTGCCGCGGTACTTCACCACGCGCAGCCGCCGCGTCGAGAGCTGGTCATGCACGCGGTTGTCGAGCAGGATGACGCAGTCGGCGACGTATTCCTCGAGGCCGTAGCGCGTCAGCGTGCCGTCGCCGCGCTCGCCGGTGATGATGGCGGTGACGCCCTTGCTCTTCAGCCATTCGAACAGCCGGCGCAGCTCGGAGCGCAGCACCGCCTGGTTGTCGAGGCCGCCGAACAGGGTCTCGATGGTATCGATCACGACGCGCTTGGCGCCGATCGAGTCGATCGCGAAGCCGATGCGGATGAACAGGCCGTCGAGATCGTAATCCCCCGCCTCCTCGATCTCGTTGCGATCGAGATGGATGTGGTCGACCACGAGCTTCTTCTGCTCGATCAGCCGCTCGACGTCGTAGCTGAGCGAGCCGACGTTCTTGATCAGGTCCTCGGGCTGCTCCTCGAAGGCAATGAACACGCCCGGCTCGTCATAGGCGACCGCGCCATTGTAGAGAAACGTCATCGCGAACAATGTCTTGCCACAACCGGCCGCGCCGCACAGCAGCGTCGGCCGCCCCTGCGGCAAGCCGCCGAAGGTGACCTCGTCGAGACCGTCGATCCCGGTCGGCGATTTGGCGATGACAGGAAGATCCCGCGTCACAATCCGAGGACGCACACTCGTTTTCATCCAATCCCCCGCCATCAATCCAACACGCATGAGCCCACACAAAGGCATGAGTAGACGCGGCGGGAACCGAAAAGTTCCATGGGTCGACGAGATTTACTCCGGAAAGAGGCCTGCGGGCGCAGAAAGGGCTGGCCGCCCGCGCGGGACGGGTGCGCACGTGACGGAGTGGCCGACCGCCCGACCGCTCGAAGCGCCCTCGGTCACCGACCGCTCCGGCCGGCGTCAGCGCGCCGCAACCACCTTGAGGCCGGGCAGCAGCGCCGCGCCACCGCGCGGGCTGCGCACCGGATTGATCTGGTAAAGACCCCGCCGCTCCTGGTTCGGCCGGAACGCGTCGGTGATGCCGACGACCGATTCGGCGGCTCCCAGCAACAGCGTGCCGTCGGGCTCCATCACCTTGGCCATCCGCTCGAAGATCGAGGCCTTGGTGTCCTGGTCGAAATAGATCAGCACGTTGCGGCAGAAGATGATGTCGAACTTGCCGAGATGCGAGAAGTCCTGCAGCAGATTGAGCTGGCGATGCTGGACCATGCCGCGGATGTCGGCGCTGAGCTGCCAGAGCTCGCCGAGCTGCGTGAAATATTTCACCAGCAGCTGGATCGGCAATCCACGCTGCACCTCGAACTGGCTGTAGAGGCCGGCCTTCGATTTCTCCAGCACCTCCTGCGACAGGTCGGTGGCGACGATCTCGATGCGCCAGCCGGCCAGCGCCGCGCCATGCTCCCGCAGGCACATCGCGATCGAATACGGCTCCTGTCCGGTCGAGCAGGCGGCCGACCAGATGCGAAGGGACCGACGATTGGCGCGCGACTGGATCAGCGCCGGCAGTATGCCCTCACGGAGATGATCGAACGGAATCTTGTCGCGAAAGAAGAACGTCTCGTTGGTGGTCATCGCCTCGACCACCTGCGTCGTGAGCTGCTCCGCGCCGCTCTTGATCTTCTGCACCAGCTCCGTGATGCCCGGCAGGTTGGAGCGGCGGGCCAGCGGCAGCAACCGGCTTTCGACCAGGTACTGCTTATCGGCCGACAGATCGAGGCCGGAGCGATCCTTCAGGACCTTACGCAAGAACTCATAGTCCAGGGGTGTCACGAACGGTCTCCAGCAAACAGACGAACCAGCTTCGGTCCAATCTGATTCAAGGGAAGGACGGCCGCGCAGATGCCGGCATTGGCGGCTGCGCCCGGCATGCCCCAGACCACGCTGGTCGCCTCGTCCTGCGCGATCACGCTGCCGCCGGCGGCGACGATGTCCTTGCCGCCGCGCATGCCGTCGGATCCCATGCCGGTGAGGATCACGGCCAGGGTCGAGCCCTGCCAGACCTCGATCGCCGACATGAACAAGGGATCGACGGCGGGCTTGCAGAAATTGACCGGAGGACCGTTGTCGAGCGCGATCACCACATCGGCGCCATGGCGCGCCACACGCATGTGGCGGCCGCCGGGCGCAAGGTAGATCTGACCCGGCTTCACCACTTCACCGTCGACGGCCTCGTGGGCCGGCCGGCGGCTCGAGCGCGCCAGATGTTCGGCGAGGATGGTGGTGAAGGTCGGCGGCATGTGCTGGGTGATCAGCACCGGAAAGCGATCGATCACGGGGCCGAGCTCGGTCACCAGCGACATCAGCGCCTGCGGGCCGCCGGTCGACGATCCGATCAGCAGCACCTTCGGCATCTGCGAGCTGAATGAGCGGCGCGCCAGCTGGGTCGGCACGGCGGGCGCCACGGGGGCGACCATCGGCCGCGCCGTGGGCGCAGGCCGGAGCCCCTGGACTTGCGGGACGATCGGCGAGGCGGCCGGCGCATGCGGAGCGGGAGCGGCGCGGCGCGCCTTGGCGCCGAGATTGCGGATCTTCTGAATCAGATCGTAGTGGAAATTGTCGGCCGCCGAGGCCTCGCGCGTGCTCTCGGGCTTCGGGATGTAGTCGGCCGCGCCGAGCGACAGCGCCTTGAAGCTGATCTCCGCGTTGCGGCGGGTCAGCGTCGACGCCATGATGACGGCGAGGTTCTTCTTCTTGGCAAGCAGCTTCGGCAGGGCGGCGATGCCGTCGAGCTCGGGCATTTCGATGTCGAGCACGGCGACGTCGGGATTGACGCGATCGATCTGGTTCACGGCTTCGAGGCCGGTGCGCAGCGACGCCGCCACGACCATGTCGGGCTCAGACGCGATCCAACGCGAGATCATGCCGCGGATGACCACGGAATCGTCCACGACCATCACCCGGAGAGGTTCCTGCCTGGTCGAACTTGGGATCGAAGAACTGGCCAACGCGACGCTCATAGTTCACCAACAGGACAGAGGCACGGGGTGACGGCAAGCCCGGATGACCACGGGACCGACGCACGCGACGGAGATCAGATCAGCCCGACTTCCTGAAACTTCGCGGTCACGATGTCCTTGTCGAAGGGCTTCATGATGTACTCGTTGGCCCCGGCGTGCAGCGCGCGCGCGATGTGCGCGACATCGTTCTCGGTCGTGCAGAACACCACCTTCGGCGCGTCGCCGCCCGGCATGCGCCGGAGGTTGCCGAGGAACTCGTAGCCGTCCATGACGGGCATGTTCCAGTCGAGCAGCACCGCATCCGGGAGGCCCCGCTTGCAGATCTCCAGCGCCTGCTCGCCGTCCTCCGCTTCCACGATCTGGAAATCCAGACCTTCCAGAATGCGTCGCGCCACCTTTCGAATGACGCTGGAATCGTCAACTACCAGACAAGTTCTCATTTCAGCCTCACGAGATCAGGGTCCAATGCAACGACGCCTGATGCGCCGCTGCCCTCACGTTGCAGTGTTCAGGCCGCCATCTTGTCGGCGGCGAGCTCGAGCACGCGATCGACGTCGAGAATGACCATCAGCTGGCCGTCGAGGCGGTGCACGCCGCCGGCAAGCTTCGCCATGCGCGGGTCGAGGTTGACGGGGTTCTCCTCCCGGCCCTCCTCCGGCAGCCGCAGCACCTCGCCGATCTGGTCGATCAGGAGACCATAGGACTCGCCGCGCAGATCGACGCCGACCGCCATCGGCGGCTTGCCGTCCTCGGCGCGCGCGAGGCCGAGCCGCGCCCGCATGTCGACGACGGTCACGATGCGGCCGCGCAGGTTCAGGACGCCTGCGATCTCCGCCGATGACAGCGGCACCCGCGTCACCCGCTCCGGCATGAACACGTCCTGGACCCGGGAGATCGGCAGGCCGAACAGCTGGCCGCCGATCATCGCGGTGACGTATTCGACGGCGGCGCCCTCGGTGGTTTCGATCTTGCTGCTCATCGCACGCTACTCCTGTCCGCTTGCTGTCACGCGGCCCGCCGGTTGGCTTCGGCGCGGGCCCGTTCCTCGATCTGTTCCTTCAGCGCCGCGATCAGGCCGGGCCGGTCGAACTTGGCGATGTAGTCGTAGAGCCCGGCCTGGCGGCCGCGCTCGATCGCCGCCGGCGACACCAGCGACGACACCGCGATGACCGGCATCTGGTTCAGGTTCTGGTCGGCGCGGATCGCCTCGGTGAACTCGAAGCCGTTCATCTCCGGCATCTCGATGTCGGTGACGACGATGTCGAAGCTGTGCCCGGAGCGCAGCGTGGCCAGGCCCTCGAGCGCCGAGGCCGCCGTGCGCACCTTGTAGCCGGCCGACTTCAACACCGGCGCCAGCATGTTGCGGAAGAACGGCGAGTCATCGACCAGCAGCACCGACTGCGTCTGCGACTCGGTGGCCATCTCCTTGCGGATGAACCAGTCGGCGAACGCCATCGGCAGGAAGTGGCCGACGTCGATCACCTCGGTCGCCTGGCCCTTGATCACCGCCGAGCCGAGGATGCCGTCCTTGGCGCCGGAGACCTGGATGTTGAGCCGCTCCTCGACGATGTCGATGATCTCGTCGACCACGAGGCCCATCGCGCGGGTCTCGTCGGCGAACACCAGGATCGGCTGCGAGCCCGACGTCTGCACCGACACGCCTTCCATCTGCACCAAGGGCATCAGCTGGTCGCGGTACTGCACCATGTAGCGGCCGTTGGAGATCTCGATCTTGTCGGCCGCGATCTCCTCGAGCCGCGTGACCAGCGCCAGCGGCACCGCCTTGGGCTGCGCCGTCCCGGCCCGGAACACCAGCAGCGAGGTGAGCTGCTCGCCGCCGATGGCGTGATGCGCGGCGTGCTCGTCGGACACCGCCTGCGAGGCCGAGCCGGCGGCGCCGAGCGCTTTCGCAATGCCGTTCGGATCGATGATCATGATCACGGCGCCGTCGCCCAGGATCGTGTTGCCCGAGAACATGTCGATGTGACGCAGCTTGGTCGACATCGGCTTGACCACGATTTCCTCGGTGTGGAACACGCAGTCCACCACGATGCCGAAGGTCTGGTTGCCGACCTGCGTCACCACGATGAAGCCGTTCTCCGGATCGGTCGACGAGCCGTCGTCGATCTTCAGGAGCTTCTTCAGATGCATCAGCGGCAAGAGCTTGTTGCGCAGGCGCAGGACCGCGGTGTCCTTGATGCGCTCGATGCGGTGCTCGGAGTTGGCGCGCGCGCGCACCAGCTCGACGACCGACAATTGCGGGATCGCGAAGCGGTCGCCGCCGGCTTCGACGATCAGCGCCGAGACGATCGCGAGCGTCAGCGGGATCTTGATGGTGACCGAGGTGCCCTCGCCGACCACCGACTTGATGTCGATGGTGCCGCCGATCTGGTCGATGTTGGTGCGCACCACGTCCATGCCGACGCCGCGGCCCGAGACCGAGGTGACGGCGGCCGCGGTCGAGAAGCCCGGCTCGAAGATGAACTTGTGGATCTGCGCTTCGGTCATCTTCTCGAGCTCGGCCTCGGTGACGAGGCCGTTCGCCAGGGCCTTGGCCTTGATGCGCTCGGTGTTGAGGCCGCGGCCGTTGTCGGCGATGCAGATGATGATATGGCCGCCTTCATGATAGGCGGAGAGCCGGATGGTGCCCTGCTCGGCCTTGCCGGCCGCGGCGCGCTCGGCCATCGTCTCCAGGCCGTGATCGGCGGAGTTGCGCACCATGTGGGTGAGCGGGTCCTTGATCAGGTCGAGCACCTGGCGGTCGAGCTCGGTGTCGGCGCCGTGCATCTCGAGCTCGATCTGCTTGCCGAGTTCGGTCGCGAGGTCGCGGACGATGCGCGGCAGCTTCTGCCAGGCATTGCCGATCGGCTGCATGCGCGTCTTCATGACGCCCTCCTGCAGCTCGGCGGTGACGTTGGACAGCCGCTGCAGCGGCACCTTGAACTCGGTGTCCTCGTTGCGGCGGGCGATCTCGAGCAGCTGGTTGCGCGTCAGCACCAGCTCGGAGACCATCGTCATCAGATGTTCGAGCGTGTCGACGTTGACGCGGATCGACTGGTTGGCGACCTTGTCGTTCTCGTGCACCTCGCCGTCGGCATTGGCCTTCGGCCGCGCCGCCTTCTTCGGCTCGGCCTTCTCTGCTTCCGCCTTGGCAGGCCCGGCCTTGGCGACCGGCGCCGGGGCAGCGGCTTTGGGCTCAGGCGCCTTCTCATGCGCGGGCGGCATCTCGATCGCGGTCTCGCGGAAGGCGCGCTCCAGCTCGTCGAGCGACACTTCGCCCGGACGCAGCGGACGCTCCAGCGTCTGGTCGATCAACGAGCCCTGCGTCACCGCGGGCTTGGGCGGCGGTTCGGGCGCCGCGGGCGCGAGCGGTGGCGCGGCCTCGCCGGCGGCCATGGCCGCCATGCCGCGCTCGACCATGGCTTCGAGCTCGCTGATGAGGTCGCGGTCCTCGCCCTCGGGCTCGGCCTCGTTGGCCTCGAGCTGTCCCAGGATGTCCTTGATGCGGTCGATGGTGGTGAGGATCAGCGTCACGGCCTCGCCGGTGACCGGCATGCCGTCGCGGAATTTGCCCATCAGGGTTTCGGCGGCATGCGCCAGCGCCTCGAGCCGCGGCAGGCCGAGGAAACCGCAGGTCCCCTTGATCGTGTGCACCAGCCGGAAGATGTTATCGAGGATCTTGGCGTTGTTCGGCTCCTGCTCGAACCGCACCAATTGATTGTCGACGGTATCCAGGCTCTCGCTGGTCTCCGTCAGGAACTCACGCAACAGGTCATCCATGAAACTGGCCTTCGCACGCAACGGAACGCGACATGACGCGCCCTTCAAACCGTGGCCAGTTTCGGTGCAAAGCGTTTAATATTAGTTGAGTAAGCGCAAATGAACGGACTCAACAAAGAGATAAGATGCATCCGGACGAATTCGGACACATCGGCAAGGCTTGATTAACCGTGGTGAACGGATTGTTGCGCCTGTCCCACGACAAGAGGTCGCAGCACCGGCGCGGCAGGACGTCCGCCCGATCAGGCCGCCTGCACGACCATCGCATTGCCGTCGGCGGTGAGCGTCACCTTGAGGCCGCAGGCATCGGCGAGCAGACGGGTGTAGTAGGGCTGCACCGCGTGGGCATCGATGGTCGACTGCAGGTCGCCACCGAGCAGATTGACGATGTTCTGTGGAAGCCGGGCATTGAGCCCGGTGGCGGCGACGCGGAAGCTCATGGTCTCGCCATCGCCGATCGGGTCGACGGTCAGCATGCCGCCGCGCGGGATCGTCTGCTGCGCCACCACCATCATGTTGAGCAGCAGCTTGACCCGGTTCTTGGGCAACAGCAGCCGCGGCAGATTCCAGGTGATCGAGGTCTTGGCGTCCTCGATGTGGCCGCGCGCCATGGTCTGGGCGTCGCCGAGATCGATCTGCGCGCCCGCCGAGCCGGCCGCACCAAAGGCGAGGCGGCAGAATTGCAGCCGGGCCGACGCCGTCTTGGCGCTCTTGCGGATCAGCTCCAGCGCGAAGTCGCGATCCTCCGGCTTCGGATTGTCGTCGAGCACCTCGAGCCCATTGACGATGGCGCCGACCGGACTAATCAGGTCGTGGCAGACCTTCGAGCAGAGCAGAGCGGCAAGTTCGAGCGTATCGGGAGCGGGAATCGGATTGGCGATCTCGGGAGAGGACGTGCCGGACATTCGATGTTCCTGAAATCCGCGAACCTGGGCGAATCATGCTTGCGTTAACGCTTGATACACTGCGAAAGCAGGGACCGCCACCGGACTGAACGCGGGACACGGGAAAGTACGTAGCGGTCTTCCCGGCAGCCGCGGCTCAACGACCATGCGAACGGCCGTACCCGGATGCGCCGGACGCCAGAACAGGGATACGATGATGCAAGCTGCGTACGGAACGGCCGGAAGGAGCACCGCGCAATGACGACGGCACCGACTGCAGGAACCGTCGAGGTCGAGGCCGCCGCGGCGCTGATGGCACCCCTGACGGAGCTCGTCGTCGAGGCGGCCCACGCGATCCTCGCCGTCAACCGCCGCGCCATGGCCGTCACCGACAAGTCCGACGGCTCGCCGGTCACCGAGGCCGATCTTGCCGCCGACCGGGTCATTGCCGAGGGGCTGGCCCGGCTGGCGCCGGCGATTCCCGCGCTGTCGGAGGAGCGGGTCGGAGCCAGCGCGGGACCGTTCAAGGGCAGCTTCTTCCTGATCGATCCGCTCGACGGCACCAAGGAGTTCGTCGCCGGGCGCGGCGAGTTCACGGTCAATCTGGCGCTGGTCACCGGCGGCAGCCCGCTGCTCGGCATCGTCTGCGCGCCGGCCATCGGCCAGATCTGGCGCGGGCTGGTCGGCCGTGGCGCCGAGCGGCTGTCGTTCACGGAGGCGGGTCTGGCGGCCGCCGAGCCGATCCGCACCCGGCCGATGCCGCCGCAAGGCGCGGCATGGGTCGCCGCGGTCAGCCGGTCGCATGGCGATGCCCGCACCGAAGCCTTCATTGCGGCGCGGCCGGGCGCCGTGCGCCTGCCGCTCGGCTCGGCCGTGAAGTTCGGCCGGCTCGCCGAAGGTCTGGCCGACATCTATCCGCGGCTCGGCCCGACCTCGGAATGGGACGTGGCGGCAGGCCATGCCGTGGTCGTAGCCGCCGGCGGCACCGTCACCAGCGAGACCGGCGCGCCGTTGCGCTATGGCGAGCGCCCCGACGGCTTCATCGTGCCGTCCTTCATCGCCTGGGGCGACCCGGCTGCGGTGAAGGTGTGAGACAGCCCTGCCGCGCGCGCTATTCGGCCAGGTTCTCCTCGAGCTCCGGCCAACGGGCCTCCGCACGCGGCAGATAGCGGCCCGGGTCGGCCGCGAAAGCGTCGCGGCTCGCCTCACGGTTGAACAGGAACAGCCGTTCCTCGACCACGACGAAGAAGCGCGGGTTGCCGGCCACCGTCACGCCGCGGGCCACGTCGGTCGGGTCGTAGCCGCCGAATTGCGGGCCGTAGACCTCCGGATGGGCCAGGAACGAAGCGCGATTGCCCTCGTTGCGAAACCGCCAGACCACCCCGCCCTGGGACGCCTCGAAATCCGGCAGCCCCGGCATGGCCTTGCCATCCACGAAATAGGAAACAGGATCGAAGCCGTCGATCGCCAGCCCGCTGAAGCGGTCGGAGATGATGCGCTGCGTCGTGGCCGCCGGCGCGCCGACCGGCGGCAGCGCGGCGAGCGTGATGGCGGCAATTACAAGGCGAAACAGCGACTTTGACCCGGTCCGGGGCGGTTGTTGCCGTTGTGCGGTCATAGTTGGTGCCGATAACATGGGAGTCGCAGGGGCATCGCCCCTCGCCCGACAATCGCCCGATGTGGTTGGCGTCAGGTTAAGGCGAGGCTCGGGCAGCCGATAGCAGGGGATTTCCATCGATGAGTTTCGCATCCCGCCTTGCCGCCACGACGCTCGCGGCCGTGCTGGCCATGACCGCGTCGGTCGCCGCGCAGCAGGCGCCCCCGCCTGCCGCGCCGCCCTACCAGGCCGCGCCGCCGTATCAGCAGCCCGCACCGCCGCCGCGCCCTGCGCCCGGCCCGGACAGCTTCAACCCGGACGAGCTGGTCAATGCCGGCCACCGCTTCTTCGGCAACGTCTCGCGTGGCCTCGCCTCGGTGATCGAGCGCGCCGTCAGCCAATGGGGCCTGCCGAATGGCTACATCCTGGGTGAGGAAGGTGCCGGGGCCTTCGTCGCCGGTCTCCGTTACGGCGAAGGCACGCTCTACACCAAGAACGCTGGCGACCTCCGCGTCTACTGGCAGGGCCCCTCGCTCGGCTTCGACTGGGGCGGCGACGGCGCCCGCACCATGACGCTGGTCTACAATCTGCCGGCCACCAGCGCGATCTATCAGCGCTTCGTCGGCATCGACGGCTCGGCCTACATCGTCGGCGGCTTCGGCATGACGGCGCTGACCGCCAACAACATCGTGCTGGTGCCGATCAGGTCCGGCATCGGCCTGCGGCTCGGCGCCAATGTCGGCTACCTCAAGTTCACGCCGAGCGCGACCTGGAACCCGTTCTGACGGCGCTGGCTGATACCGCCAGGACACGTTCTCCCGTGACGGATCAAGGTTAACACGGCATTGGGCTGGCAATGAATCAGCCCGCCGTGCATTGTGATTCCGTTAATCATTTCGGATCGGGAGTTGTGCGTCATGGTCGAGCCGATCATGTATTTTGCGATCGGTTTTCTGATCGCCATGCTCTGTGCCCTCATGGTCGTGCCGCTGGTGCACAATCGTGCGGTGCGGCTGACGACGCGACGGCTCGAGGCGGCGACGCCGCTGTCGATGGCCGAGATCCAGGCCGACAAGGACCAGCTGCGCGCGGAGTTCGCGATGTCGGCGCGGCGGCTGGAGATGAGCGTCGACGCGCTCAAGAACAAGGCCACCGGCCAGCTCGCCGACCTCGGCAAGAAGACCGACGCCATCAACCGCATGAAGATCGAGCTCGGCGAGAAGAACGCCGCGATCTTCGCCCTCGAGGCGCGCGAGAAGGCGCTGAAGGACCAGCTGCGCGCCACCGAGGAAGAATTCGCCGCCAAGACGGAGGCGCTGCGCGCCGCCGAGCAGGCGCTGAAGGAGAAGCAGGCCGAGCAGGTGCGCCTGACAGCCGAGCTCAACGACAAGGCGCTGCTGGCCGACAGCCGGCAGGTCGAGCTGGTGTCGGTCAGGACCCAGGTCGAGGAGCTGCGCAGCCGCGTCTCCGACGCCGAGAAGGAATTCTCCGCGACCCAGGCCCGCTTGGCGCTGGAGCGCGACGAATCCGACACCGCGACCAAGGCGCTCAACGACGCCCGCGCGCGGGTCGAGAATCTCAGCCAGCGCGTCACCGAGCTCGACCGCCAGCTGATCGTCCAGGTCAAGGAAGCCGAGATGCTGGCGACGCGCGTCGCCGACCTCGAGGGCCGGCTGTCGACCCAGGGCAAGCTGCTCGCCGAGCGCGACTTCGAGAACAACCAGTTGCGCGAGGCCAACGTGGCCGCCGACCGCGCCTTGAAGGAGCTGCGCGAGGAGCTGGCCGGCATGGGCAGCGGCAAGTCGGCCGCGTTCGAGCGGCTCAAATCCGAGAAGGCCGCCCTCGAACAGCAGCTCCAGGCCGCCCGCGACGAGCGCACCAAGCTGCAGCGCGAGATGAACGCCATCCAGCAGCAGGCCGAGAGCACCTGGGCCCAGGAGCGGATGGAGAACGCGCTGCTGCGCGAGCGCATCAACGACATCGCCGCCGAGGTCGCCAAGCTCGCGATGCAGATCGAGGGCCCGAACTCGACCATCGAGGCCATGCTGGCCGCCGAACCGGCCCCTGCCAAGCCCGCCAACGCCAATGGCGTCGCCGCGGCGCCGGCTGCTGCGGCCGGCGGTGCGCCCCAGGGCGGCACCCTGGCCGACCGCATCCGCGCGCTGCAGTCGCACGCCTCGCGGGCAAGGCAGATCGGGGCCTGAGAACGGGCCAGGGGGGCGCGGAGTGCCGCGGATCTGCTCCTCCGTTCAGCATGGAAGCCGGCACGCCATGGGGCCGGTTTCGGCCCCGATCGAGGACAGCCCGGCGCGCTCCAGCAGTTTTCCTCGCCATCTCCGCCGCAAATCCTTGACACCCCCTGCCCGCGCTTCGTAAATCGCGGGCTCCGACGGACTGCTTCGGGCGCCTCGCTGGCTCACAGCCACGACCGCCACCGGCAACCGGGCGCATAGCTCAGCGGGAGAGCGTTCCCTTCACACGGGAGAGGTCCAAGGTTCGATCCCTTGTGCGCCCACCATTTGCCGCCGCCATCCTTTTTCCTTCATGGGACGCTTGGGCTCGTTCGTCTGGCCTGTCTTCATGCCTCGGGCGACGCGATGGTCACGCAGGATTGAGCGGGATCAACGACTGCGTCGGCGCTTGGCTTATGTTAGCTGTCTCGCTCTGCGACCGGAAAGGTAACTCCATCTCGATGCGGCTCGTCCGTACCATCCTGGCGTTCGCGATTGCCCTGTCCGTGGCGATGCTGCCGATTGGCGCATCGGCGGCTGCGATTGCGTCGTCGGACGAGATGCAGACGAGCATGCAGATGGACGACGGGTCCGGCATGTCGATGGACGAATGCTGTCCCGACGACATGAAGGGCACCGGCTCTCCTTCGCACACCTACAAGTGCGGCATGGGCTTCTGCTGCGCGGGCGGGACGGTTGCGCTCGGCGATGTCAGGGCCGTTGCCTTTGCGCCCCTCGCCGCGAGCGCGACCACGATCGCCATTCCCGCCGATCAGGTCGCTTCTCTTCACAGCGGCAGCCCTCCGTTCCGACCTCCTCGAATCTGATCTCGCACGAGCCGACGCGCGCCGTGCATGCGCGCCGATGACTGACGTGCGCGCCGCGGGCGCCACGGCCGAGATCCATTCATGAGGACAGGACCATGCTTTCCGGAATCAGCACCGCGGCGCTTGCCGCCACCCTTTCGCTCGCCGCATCGGCCGCCGTCGCCGGCGCCGCCGACTACAGCTTCGAGCCCGTCACGGCCGAGATGAAGAAGGGCGACGACGTCACGGTCGCCGTTCGTCTCACCCATAAGCAGACCGGCAAGGCCGTGACGGACGCGGTCATTTTCAAGACCCGCGTCGACATGGCGCCGGACGGGATGGCCGACATGGTGTCGGACGTGGCGCCGCTGCCCTCCAAGGAGCCCGGCGTCTACGCCTTCAAGACCGACCTGCCGATGGCCGGGCGCTACCAGGTCACACTCTCCGCGAAGGTGCAGGGCGAGCCCGAGACAGTCACCGGCAAGGTCGTCGTCAAGGCGACGAAGTGAGCCTGCGGGGCGCTCCCCGCGAGCGCCCCGATCTTCCCAACGGATAGCGCGCGTCGCGCGCCTCACGGTGATGTCATGAATATTTTGCGTCTGCTCGCGGCCGGAACGCTCGGCGCCGGCCTTGGTTTGGCTGGCCTCTGGTCGATCCAGACCTCGCCTCCGTCGCTTCGCAGCCATCTCGCCGCCGCGGCGGCCGAGCGAATGCCGCTGTATTATCGCGATCCCAGCGGCGCCCCTGCCTGGTCGGCAGGTCCCAGGAAGGACCAACGCGGGCGGGATTACCTGCCGGTCTACGACGACGATCAAGCCGCGCCGGACCCTGCCAAGCCGAAGCAGCAGGCGGACTCCTCGCGCCGGATTCTCTACTACCGCAATCCGATGGGCCTGCCTGACACGTCGCCTTCTCCGAAGAAGGACCCGATGGGAATGGACTACGTTCCCGTCTACGAGGGCGACGATGCCGAGGATGGCGTGGTGAAGCTGTCGCCCGGCAAGATCCAGCGCACGGGCGTGAAGTCCACGCCGGTCGAGCGGCGCACGCTCCATGTCGCGGTCAAGGCGCCGGGCACCATCCAGCTCGACGAGCGCCGCGTCTCGGTGATCGCGATGCGCGCCGAAAGCTTCGTGCAGAAGGTCGCCGACGTGACCACGGGCACGCGCGTGAAGGCGGGGCAGTCGTTGATGGAGATCTACAGTTCGGCCATTGCCGCGGCCGCAGCAGAATATCTGTCGACGATCAATTCCAACATCGTCGCCGGCAACGCCGCCTACGGCCGCGGCTCGCGCCAGCGCTTGACTAATCTCGATGTCCCGGAGCCGGTCATCACCGCAATGGAGAAGTCGCGCATCGCCCCGGTCACGGTGCAGTGGTCGGCGCCCCGCGACGGCATCGTGCTCGAGCGCAATGCGATCGAAGGCATGCGTGCCAATCCCGGCGACGTGCTGTTTCGTATCGCCGACATCTCACGGGTCTGGGCGCTGGCCGATGTCGCTGAACGGGACCTCGGAAGCATTGCCGTGGGACAGCCCGTGACGATCCGCGCGCGCAGCTTCCCTGGCCGGACGTTCACCGGGTCGATTGCGGTGATCTATCCGCAGGTGAACAAGGAGACGCGCACGGCACGGGTGCGGATCGAGCTCGCCAATCCCGACCTCGCGCTGCTCCCGGACATGTATGTCGATGCCGAGATCGACACGGCCGCCGCGGCGCCGGTGCTGGCCGTGCCGGCCGATGCCGTGCTCGACACCGGCAGCCGTCAGGCGGTGCTGATCGACAAGGGCGACGGCCGCTACGAGCCGCGCGCCGTGAAGCTCGGCCGCCGCGGCGCCGGCCATGTCGAGGTGCGCGACGGCCTGTCGGATGGCGAGGCGGTCGTCACCTCCGCCAACTTCCTGATCGATGCCGAAAGCAACCTGAAGGCCGCGCTGAAGAGCTTCGCGGACGCCGACGGAGCGCAATCGGCCGGCGGCGACCACGCCGGCATGGGAGAGCACAAATGATCGCCCGCGTCATCGCCTGGTCGGCACGCAACCTGCTGCTGGTCCTGTTCGGCACCGGATTCGCCGCCGCGGCCGGCTTCTACGCGCTCATTCACCTCCCGCTCGACGCGATCCCCGATCTGTCCGACACCCAGGTCATCGTCTACACCGAATATCCCGGTCAAGCGCCGCAGGTGATCGAGGACCAGGTCACCTATCCCTTGACTACGGCGATGCTGACAGTGCCGAAATCGAAGGTCGTGCGCGGCTTCTCGTTCTTCGGCGTGTCGTTCGTCTACGTCATCTTCGAGGACGGCACCGACATCTACTGGGCGCGCTCGCGCGTGATGGAGTTCCTGAACGGCGCCGCCTCGCGGCTTCCGGCGGGGGTCACGCCGACGATCGGGCCGGACGCGACCGGCGTCGGCTGGGTCTATCAATACGCCGTCATGTCGAAGGAGCTGAATCTCGCCGACACCCGCACGATCCAGGACTGGAACCTGAAGTTCGCGCTCGCCAAGGCCGAGGGTGTCGCCGAGGTCGCGAGCATCGGCGGCTTCGTCAAGCAGTACAATGTGGTGCTCGATCCGCAGCGCATGCGCGACCGCGGCATCTCCTTGCAGAAGATCCGCGATGCGATCCGCGCCAGCAACGCCGATGTCGGCGGCCGCACCGTCGAGCTGTCCGAGTTCGAATATGTCATCCGCGGCAAGGGCTATCTGAAGAGCATCAACGATCTCGGCAACATCGTGCTCAAAAGCTCCGGCGGTACCCCCGTGCTGCTGCGCGACGTCGCCAATGTCGAGCTCGGGCCCGACGAGCGGCGGGGCATTGCCGAGCTCAATGGCGAGGGCGAGGTGGCCAGCGGCATCGTGCTGCAGCGCTTCGGCGTCAATGCGCTCGACGTGATCGAGAACGTCAAGAAACGCTTCAAGGACATCGCGAGCAGCTTGCCCAGATCGGTCGAGATCGTTCCGGTCTACGACCGCTCGAACCTGATCTATGCCGCGATCGACACGCTCAAGCACACGCTGCTCGAGGAGAGCATCGTCGTCGCCTTCGTCTGCATCGTGTTCCTGCTGCATGTGCGCAGCGCCCTGGTCGCCATCCTGATGTTGCCGGTCGGCGTGCTGATGGCGTTCGGCGCGATGAAGCTGCTCGGCCTAGGCTCGAACATCATGAGCCTGGGGGGCATCGCAATTGCGATCGGCGCCATGGTGGATGCGGCGATCGTCATGATCGAGAACGCCCACAAGCACCTGGAGCGCGCCAAGCCCGACCAGTCGCGCGTCCAGATCCTGATCGACGCGGCCGCGGAGGTTGGTCCCGCCCTGTTCTTCAGCCTGCTGATCATCACCGTGTCGTTCATGCCGATCTTCACGCTGGAGTCGCAGGAAGGCCGCCTGTTCAGCCCGCTCGCCTTCACCAAGACGTTCTCGATGGCGGCAGCGGCGCTGCTCTCGGTGACGCTGGTGCCGGCGCTGATGGTGATCTTCGTCCGCGGCAGGGTCATTCCCGAGCATCGCAACATCATCAACCGCTTCCTGATCTGGATCTACCGCCCGGTCATCAAGGGCGTGCTGCAAGCGAAAACGCTCGTGATCCTCGCAGCCATGGTCGTTCTTGCCGTCTCCATCTGGCCGGCGCGCCAGCTCGGCACCGAGTTCATGCCGAGCCTGAACGAGGGCACGCTGCTCTACATGCCGACCACCCTGCCCGGCATCTCCGTGACCAAGGCGGCAGAGCTGATGCAGATGCAGGACCGGATCATCAAGTCGTTCCCGGAGGTCGCCTCGGTTTATGGCAAGGCCGGACGCGCGGCGACCGCCACCGACCCTGCGCCGACCGAGATGTTCGAGACGGTCGTCAACCTCAAGCCGAGGGAACAGTGGCGTCCCGGCGTCACCATCGACGGCCTCGTTGCCGAGATGGACAAGGCGCTGCAATTCCCTGGCGTCTCCAACGCCTGGACGATGCCGATCAAGGCGCGCATCGACATGCTCTCGACCGGCATCCGCACGCCGATCGGCGTCAAGGTGATGGGCACGGACCTCGCCGAGATCGATCGTCTGGCCAAGCAGATCGAGCGGGTGATCAAGACCGTTCCCGGAACCTCCTCGGCCTATGCCGAGCGCGGCATCGGCGGCTATTACCTCGAGATCACGCCCGATCGCGAGGCTCTCGCCCGCTACGGCCTCCTGGTCCAGGACGTTCAGGATACGATCGCAGCGGCCCTCGGCGGCCAGACGATCACCACGACCGTCGAGGGCCGCCAGCGCTTCAGCGTGAACATGCGCTATCCGCGCGATCTCCGCGACAATCCGAAGGCCATCGCCAGCGACGTGCTGGTGCCGACGCCCTCGGGCGGCGCCGTGCCGCTCGGCGAGGTCGCGAAGGTCGAGCCGGCCCGGGGTCCCACCTCGATCCGCACCGAGAACGGCCAGCTCGCAACCTACATCTATGTCGACATCCGCGACCGCGACATCGGCAGCTACGTCGCCGACGCGCAGCGCGCCGTCACCGAGAACATTCAGTTCCCGGCCGGGTACTACGTGGTCTGGAGCGGGCAGTATGAGTATCTCCAGCGCGCGGCGGCCCGGCTCAAGATCGTCATCCCTGTCACGCTCACCATCATCTTCCTGCTGCTGTATCTGAATTTCAGGGCCATGACCGAAACCCTGATCGTGATGCTGTCGCTGCCGTTTGCGCTGGTGGGCGGCATCTGGATGATGTGGTGGCTCGGCTTCAACCTGTCGGTCGCCGTCGCCGTCGGCTTCATTGCGCTGGCCGGCGTCGCCGCCGAGACCGGCGTCGTGATGCTGATCTATCTCGATCACGCGTTGGCCGAGATGAAGGCCAGGTGTGCTGCCGAAGGTCGCCCCCTGAACCGCCAGGATCTCCAGGACGCGATCATGGAGGGCGCGGTCGACCGCGTGCGCCCGAAGATGATGACCGTCGTCGCCATCATGGCGGGTCTCTTGCCGATCATGTGGAGCACCGGCACGGGGTCGGAGATCATGCAGCGCATCGCCGTGCCGATGATCGGCGGCATGATTTCGTCGACCCTCCTCACCCTGATCGTGATTCCGGCCATCTTCGGCCTGGTCAAGGGACACAGCCTGTCGACCAGAACAGGGACGGCGGCAGGCGCCCCAAGCGAGTCGCAGGACGTGCCGAGGGCCGCTTGACCACACCGACGGCGCCAACAAACGATCGTCACCCCTGAGCCCGCCGACCGTTGATGTGGATCAACCTGAATGGCCCACGTCTGGCCATTGTTGATCGCCCCCTGAAGGAGGACTTGGTCATGCAAAAACTGCCCCTGGCTTTTCTGTTGGCGTTTTCGGCTTTGGCGCATCCCGCCTTTGCTCAATCCTCTACTGACCATTCGGCCCATCATCCTGATCAGAAGGAAGCGCCAGCAACGGATGCCGGCAAATCGGCCAGCGGGGCGAGTTCGTCACAGACCATGATGGGCGGCGGCATGATGAAGATGATGGACGGCATGCCGATGTCCAACATGATGCCGATGATGTCCGGCATGACGCGGCCGTCCGACGATTGTATGGGCGGCATGGAGGTGCTCGATCATGTGGAGGGACGAATCGCGTTCCTGCGGGCGGAGCTCAAGATCACGGACGCCCAGATGCCGGCATGGAACAGTTTCGCCGACGCGTTTCGCGCGCGTGCGAAGACACTCGGCGATCTCAGGACTGCGATGATGTCGCAGGCCGGCTCGGAGACGGTGCTCGACCAGCTGACCGCACAGGAAAAATCGCTATCGGCTCGCCTCGACGCCACGCGAGCGATCAAGACCACCCTGAGCGACCTCGTCGCAACGTTTTCCGACGAGCAGCGAAAGGCGGCCGACGAACTGCTCGCGCCCAATCTCGGCATGCCGCCGATGCGGATGCGGGGCGGCCGAATGAGCTCCATGCGGATGCAGCGGGGCCATTAGGAGAGGATCCGCTCCATGAAGCCGTCGACTCCGCCTCGCTTGGCAGTCGTCAATCCGAACGGGGATCCGCGGCGCTCGTCGGTGTCGTGCAACGACCGGTACGACGGGGCTGCCGGGGGCCGATTGCAAGCGGATCGGCCGCGAGCGTCGCATTCGACGTCCGCGGTCGACAGGGGACGTTGACCTATATAGGGTACCCCCCTATATTATCGCGATGTCGCATACCATCAAGCACAAGTCCAAGCTGCTCGCGCGCGTCCGGCGCATCAAGGGCCAGATCGACGCGGTGGAGCGCGCGCTCGAGGCGGAGCTCGGCTGCGCCGACGTGCTCATGCTGGTCGCGTCGGTCCGGGGCGCCATCGGAGGCCTGACCACCGAGCTGCTGGAGGATCACATCCGGCACCATGTCGTCGACCCCGCCCACGAAAGCGATCCCGACAAGGCCAAGGGTGCCGCCGACCTCATCGAGGTCGTGCGGACCTATCTGAAGTGAGACTGTCATGACCGATCTGTCCCAACTGCTCCAGCAAGGCAGCGCGCATGCGTGGCTGTTCGTGCCCAGCGCGATTGCCCTGGGTGCGCTGCATGGCCTGGAGCCCGGTCATTCCAAGACCATGATGGCCGCCTTCATCGTCGCGATCCGTGGCACCGTCCTGCAGGCCGTGCTGCTCGGCCTCTCGGCGACCATCTCCCACACCGCGATCGTATGGGTGGTCGCGCTCGCCGGCCTTCACTTCGGCCAGGAGCTTTCGGGCGAGCGCAGCGAAGCCGTCCTGCAACTGATCTCGGCCGTCATCATCATCGGCATCGCGGCCTGGATGGTCTGGCGCACCTGGCGGGACCAGAGTGGACACCATGACCATGACCATCATCACCATCACGACGCGCCGCGATCGGTCGCGCTTGCCGGCCACGCGCTGTCGGTCGAGATCTTCGAAGATGGCGTGCCGCCGCGTTGGCGGATCCGGGACGAGACCGCACTCCCGGCCGCCGACACGCTCCACGTCACGACCGTCCGTGACGACGGCCGCGAGCAGCGGTTCAGCTTCCGGACCAGCGGCGACGTCCTGGAGAGCATCGAGGAGATCCCGGAGCCGCACGCCTTCAAGGCACGCATCACGCTTGCCGGGGAGTCCGTGGAGATGCTGTTCGAGGAGCACACGCACGATCACATGGACCTCGGCGACGAGGACGATGCCCATGCGCGCGCCCACGCCGACGACATTCGCAGGCGCTTCGCCGGCCGTACCGTCACGACCGCACAGATCGTCCTGTTCGGACTGAGCGGCGGCCTGATCCCTTGCCCCGCCGCCATCACGGTCCTGCTGTTGTGCATTCAACTGAAGCAGTTCAGCCTCGGCTTCGTCCTGGTGCTGTGCTTCGGCATCGGCCTGGCCATCACCATGGTGTCCGCCGGCGTGCTCGCCGCACTCAGCCTTCGGCATGTCGAACGCCACTGGTCCGGCTTCAGCCGCTTCGCGCACCGGGCGCCCTATCTCTCGGCTGCTCTGATCGTGCTGGTCGGGAGCTATATGGGTTGGCTGGGCCTGCACGAACTGATGACTTGAGGCGGAAGTGCTCCGGTGGGCGGGCCCGAGCAGCACGTTCGAAGCCGGTCCAATCGCGCCAAGGACATGCCTTGAGCGCAACCTTTCCTGTCAGCGCATCGCGAAGAGCTCCTGGTGGAACCGCTCTCTGATAGGAAAGTCTTGCGCACCGAAGTCTCGCCTGAGCGCCTCGCCGAAGGCAGTCGGACCGCAGAACCAGATGCTTGCGTTGCGCCAGTCGGGCACTGCCCGGCGAACACGTTCGCCCGTCAGCCGCCCGTCGCGGGCATCGATGAGAACGTGCAGGCGAACATTGGCTGAACGCGCATCCGCAGCGAGCTTTCCCAATGCCTCCTCGTCGACATCCGCCGTGGTGTGAAACAAGTCCACCGTCGCGACGGGGCAATCGGGGCTCCCCTTCCGCATCGCCAGCTCTTTCATGCGGGCGACAAAAGGCGTGATACCGATGCCACCACCGATCCAGATCTGGTGTGTGCAATCGTCGTCGAAGGTGAAGCAGCCATAGGGGCCTTCGACCTTCACCTCCTGCCCGACATGGAGCTTCTCCCGCAACTGGCTCGTATGGTCCCCGAGCTCCTTGGTGATGAAGGTGATCCGGGGATCCTCAGCGTTCCAGCCGGACGCAATTGTGTACGGATGTGCGCCCTCGGAGACGTCCGACGTGGCAAAGGCGAACTGGCCCGGCTTGTGCCCGGGCCAGCCATGGGACACCTCGATTTCGGTCTCCATGGCTCTGACGCCGGGATAGTATTTGAGCGACGTGATCCTGCCTTTGACCTGCCGCCCGGCGCCGACGCGTTGCAGCAGCGTAATCGCGGCCGCCCACGTCCCGCAGGCAAGCATCGCCGCCATGGTCAAGCCGAGCGGCGACATCCAGTAGCTGAACTTTGTCAGCGTGACCGCATGAAAGACCAACACCAGGTACGCCAGGGCGAGAAGCCGATGTGTCTTGTAGAACAGCCGATACGGGAAGGACTGAACGAGCGCCAAGGCAATCAGCACCACCGTGCCGTAAAAGGCCCACTCGCCGAGCCCCTCGGCCGATCCATGCAGGCTCGCAAACAGAGACTCGACGGGATTCGCGATGGGCGGCCTTGCCCCACGCTCCGGCCGCGCCAGCAGACCCCAGCCGACCGCCCATTTCGGACCGTTGGCCCAGAGCCAGTGGACGATGGCGGTCACAAGGGCCGCGATGCCGAACCATTTGTGCAGGCGGTACATCTTGTCGAGGCCGCCCAGCCATGCCTCCGGCCAGCGCGGTCGCAATGCGAGGATCATCGCCATGCTCATGCAACCGATTGCCAGGACGCCACTCAGCTGCACCATCCTTTCACGGAGTGGAAAGAAGGCGCCCGGTCCAAATGGATCTGGTTCCGCAACCAGCCACAGCAGCGAGAGAACCGCCAGGGTCCCCCAAAATGCTCGCTTGAGATTTTGCATGCGGGCTTCTCTCACGACGATGTCGGCACAATCCTGGACTGATTGAGCGGCACAGCCTTGAGCTGGCTCAAGCCTGATCGTCATGAGCTGCAAGCCAACTTCAACAGGGCTCGCAGGGTGTTCTCGTTCAGTTAGTTTGGCTGATGACCGTTGATAGCTGATCCGGAAGGCCTCGAGGCAGCGCCCGAGCTTGGCGAGAATGCCGATGCCTGATCGTGGGCTCGAGCAACCTCGGCCGGGATCTCGGCTGCGACGTCGCGCTGCAGGCAGAACTGATCGACGATCCATAGCAGCGCCATGGCCGCTTCGGGCTGGCGAGACTGCGCCGTCCGCAAGGGCGCGAGCGTCGGCACCGCCATGTCACGGCGCTCCGCCTGAGCGTCAGCGAGAGCGCGGTGCGCGAACCTCGCGATCTCCTTGGAAGAGAGAACCGGGCGCTAAACCTTTTGGCATGACATTCATTCCCATGACGCCACGAGGCCACCGCATCGCGATGCGAGCCCGAAGCCCGCAGCCGCAGGTGGAGGCTGCTGCGTAGATGCACTCGGCCAAATTGGCCTCGCTCACCCGCGCATGGGCTCCCTGCGCCCGGCACAATCGTCACAGAACGCCCTCGCCGCTGCCCGTGCCGCCGGTCAAGTCGGCTTTTGCGGGGCGGAACTCTCACGTTTTCCTGATTCCTGCGTCAGAACGCCGCGGGCCGAATTCGCCTATGGTCCGGCGCGTTTCCAACCCACGGAGGTTTTCCGCATGCGTAAACTGATCATCGCTACCGCCGCCCTCGCGTTCGTCTCGTCGGCCGCTCTTGCCCAGTCCACGGAGAAGCCGATGACGACCACCGGCCAGTCGGCGAAGAGCGGCGACGCCATGGGCGGGGGCGACACCATGAAGATGAGCAAGACGAAGAAGAAGTCGGCCAAGAAGACGTCCGGCGACGGCATGTCGAAGTAGATCCAGCGCGGGCGTGCCTCAAGGGGCACGCCCGGCGCTGCCAGTGGCTCGGACCGGTCGGTCCCGGTCCCGTCTGGAGAGCGCAATCGCGTCTGATCTCTTCTTCCCGCGCCTCATGGACGCGCCGCTGGCGGCGCCTCTCACGATGCGGGTCTCAGCGCCCGTGATCTGACGTGTCTATGCGGCCGCCAGCCCCATCTGCTGCAATCGCCCCGCGAACCAGGCCGACAGTACCGGGTCGATTCGGGCCCCGACATAGACCTCCGGCGTGATCACGTGGCGGCGGTCGAGAATCACCAGCACGCCGATCCAATAGGCAAACCACAGATGCGGGTCGGTCAGCGCCATCAGCTTGTGGCGGTCGTGCGCCAATGGCTGGTGGTTGCCGGCCTTGCGGACCTCGATCGCCAGCAGATTGTCGGGCACGGCGCGCTTGTGCACGACGATGTCGGGGTAGATCGATTTTCCCAGCTCGTCGTCGGTCGAGACGATGGTGCCGCGCGGGAGGAGCATGGCGCGGTCGCCGAGCCGGTTGTAGTCGCAATCGACGTCCCAGCCGAGGAAGTTGCGCTCCAGATGCACCGAGAGCCGGTGCGTCAAAGCGCGCTCACCGAGATCGCGGTCGAGGATGAAGCGCTCGCGCGCATAGAACTCCTGCAACGCGGAGATCAGCCGGTTCAATTCGCTGTGCATGCCGCCCAAACAAAACAAACGATGGAGACGTCACCATCAACACGCGATCGTGCTGAGTCGCCAACCACATAAATGCTGACATGACGCTGCCATCAACCGGCGGCCGATTTGCGGCCGCCGGGTTGCGGGCGGAGGAACCTACATCTGCACTTCGATCAGGCGCGGACCGTATTCGGCGTTCGCCTCGGCCAGCGCGGCATTGAACTCGTCGGCCGAGGTGACGGCGCGGCCGGGAACGCCCATGCCCTTGGCCATGGCGACGAAGTCGAGCGTCGGGCGGTCGATCTTGAGCATGTCCTGGGCGCGCTGGCCCGGCTCGCCGGCGCCGACGCCGTCGAACTCGCCGCGCAGGATCTGATAGATCCTGTTGGCGAACACCACCGTGACGACGTTGAGGTTCTCGCGCGCCTGGGTCCACAGCGACTGGATCGTGTACATGGCGCTGCCGTCGCCGACGAGGCACATCACCTTGCGATCCGGGCAGGCCACCGCGGCGCCGGTCGCCACGGGGGTCGAGAAGCCGATCGAGCCGCCCATGTTCTGCAGCCAGTCATGCGGCTTGGCGGCCGCCGTCGGCGGGAAGAAGCCGCGACCCGTGGTGATGGATTCGTCGACCACGATCGCGTTCTCCGGAATCGCATAGGCGATCGCCTGCGCGATGGTGGCGTGGTTGAGCGCCCCAGTGGGCTTGATCAGCTCGGCGAGCGGCTGCGGCTTGACGTCCGCGGCCTTGGCGCCGAGATGGCCGGCGAGCGCCTCGAGCGCGGCGGCCGAGTTCTCGCCCCACGCCGTCATGCGGTGGACCTCGGTGCCCTCGGCCTTCAGCATGCTCGGCTTGTTCGGATAGGCGAAGAAGGCGACGGGGTCGTTGGCCTCGACCAGCACGATGTGCTTGTAGTTCTTCAGGATCGGCAGCGCCTGCTCGATCACGTAGGGAATGCGGTCGATCGAGAACCGGCCGGCGCCGCGCGCCATGCGCGGGTGATAGGTCTGGCCCATCACGCGGCAGCCGGTCTTGCCGGCGATCTGCTGAGCGAAGGTCAGCGCCTGCTCGGTCAGCGCGCCCGCGGTCATCAGCACCAGGGTCTCGGGACCGTGGGCATGCAGGATCTTGGCGGCCTTCTCGACCGCATCGGCCGAGTAGCTCGGGCGCTGCGTCTCCGCCGGAACCTGGGCGATGCCGTCGGCCTCGTTCCAGGCGGTGTCGGCGGGCAGGATCAGGGTCGCGATCTGCGGCGGCGCGCTCTTGGCGGCGGCGATCGCCGCGGCGCCGTCGGCGGCCACGGCCTTGGCGCTCGGCGAGGTCCGCACCCAGTCCGACATCGGCCGCGCCAGGCCCTCGATGTCCGAGGTCAGCGGCGCGTTGAAGCCGATGTGGTAGGTGGCGTGCTGGCCGACGATGTTGACGATGCCGGAGCGCGCCTTCTTGGCGTTGTGCAGATTGGCGAGGCCGTTGGCGAGCCCGGGGCCGAGATGGAGAAGCGTCGAGGCCGGCGTGCCCTTCATGCGGAAATAGCCGTCGGCGGCGCCGGTGACCACGCCCTCGAACAGGCCGAGCACGCAGCGCATGCCCTCGACACGGTCGAGCGCGGCGACGAAGTGCATCTCGGACGTGCCCGGATTGGTAAAGCAGACGTCAACGCCCCCCGCGACCAGGGTCCGCACCAGGCTTTCCGCACCGTTCATCCTATTCTCCTGCTGATTCCGCGCGCCATTTGCAATGCTGGGCAGATCAATCATTGTTCGCCCGCGGCGTCAAAGGGGCTGGCCGCATTGCTGCCATCGCCACGGTGCTCATGCGCGGGCTTGGCTAACAGGATGTTGGTCCAGGACGCGGGCGATTTTCCGTGGGATTTGGGTCACGGACCGTCGCCACATACCGGCCTCACGCCGCCGTGGGTTGCGAAGTGCAACCGTTTATGGCCTGTCTGCGAACGGAATTTGACGTTTGCCAGGGGATGGAAATGAAGCGCTGTTTGGCTTTGGGAATTGCTGCGGTGGCGTCGGTGGCAAGCGCCGGAATGGCGCGGGCGGAAATGTTCGACACCAGGGACATCTTCGGCGGCGGGCCGAACTTCTACCAGGGCGCCGTCAGCCCGATCCCGCGCGAGACCGTGATGTTCCAGAGCCAATATGCGCCGGGCACCATCATCGTGAACACCAGCGAGCGCCGGCTCTATCTGGTCCTGCCCGGCGGCCAGGCGCTGCGCTACGGCATCGGCGTCGGCCGTGACGGGTTCCGCTGGAGCGGCGTGCACCGCATCACCGCCAAGAAGGAATGGCCGGCCTGGACTCCGCCGTCGCAGATGCTGCGGCGCCGGCCCGACCTGCCGCGCCACATGGCCGGCGGCATCGAGAACCCGCTCGGCGCGCGCGCGATGTATCTCGGCTCCACGCTGTACCGAATCCACGGCTCGAACGAGCCCGAGACGATCGGCCAGGCGGTATCGTCGGGCTGCTTCCGCATGACCAATGACGACGTCGCCGACCTCTATGACCGCGTTTCGGTCGGCACCACCGTGATCGTCAAGAACTGAGCGCCGCACGCGGCCGCGACGATGAAGCAAGGTCCCAGCGCGCATCCTCGCCAGGAGCGGCCCCGCTCCTGGCGCCCCGTGCGGAGCGCGGTGGTGGCCGCGCTGGCTGCGCTCGTGACCATGCCGCTGCCGGCGTCCGCCGCCGAGATCCCGGCGATCGCCGCCCGCCAGCGCGTCGAGAAGAAGAGCTTCACCGACGCCGAGATCACCGACGGCTTCTTCAAGACCGCGTTCGGCGCCGAGTATCACCTGGCGGGCCGGGTCGACCGCATCCGCAAGTACAGCGCGCCGGTGCGGGTGTTCGCCGACGGCCGCCGCGCCGACCGCAAGGCGCAGCTCGCCAAGGTCGTCAGCGACATCGCCGCCCGCATCCGCAACCTCGACATCGCGATGACCGAGACCGACGGCGACGCCAATGTCCGCGTCAAGCTGGTGCGCGACCGCGACCTCTACCACACCATCAGCCAGGCCTATGGCAGCGAGCGCGCGCGCGAGATCAAGACCTCGCTGGATCCGCAATGCCTGTCCGGCTTCCGCAAGAACGAGGCGTTCGAGATCGAGCGTTCCGACGTCATCCTCACCGTCGACAACGGCGATTTCGTCTTCCTCGATTGCGCCTATGAGGAGCTGCTGCAGTCGCTCGGGCCTATCAACGACACCGCGAGCGTGCCCTGGACGATGTTCAACGACAACGTCTCGATGGGCTATTTCGACGTCTACGACCAGTACATCCTCAACATGCTGTACGACCCGCGCGTCAAGGCCGGCATGACGCTCGCCGAGGTCAAGGCCGTGCTGCCGGACGTGCTGACGGATGTGCGGGCCTGGGTGAGGAAGACCAACAATCTGGCGGAGTGAGAGGGGTTGAGTTCGCGGGGGGTCTTGGCCCTTAGTTGAGGTTCCTATCGCGCGTCAAACTCTGGTGTCGTCCCGGCGAACGCCGGGACCCATACGCCGCGGCCCTGCGATGAAGCACGCTGGGCGAGACCTTCTTCCAACAATCAAACTCGGTGGTTATGGATCCCGGCGTTCGCCGGGACGACACCGGTTTTGCCGAAACGGACCCGGCAACTCAGTAGCGGCGGCGGCAACTCCGCTACTTGCAAATCCCCTTCAACGCCCGCCATTCTTCCGCGCTCAGCAGCGGCGGGCCGCTCGGCGGCCGGTCTTCGGCGCGCATGCGGGCGAGACGGTCCTCGCTGAGCGGATGGCTGGCCCACAGCGACGGGCGCTTGCCGTCCTCCTTGCCGGTGATGCGGAACAGCAATTCGCCCATCGGGCGCGTCGGCCGTCCGAGCTTGTGCATCACCTCGATCGCGAAGCCGTCCGCGGCCGCCTCCGCCTCGCGCGAATAGGACGCGTTGATCATGGCCCGCGAGGCGAAGACCGCCGCGCCCGCACCGGTGACGTCGCCGAACAGCAGGCCGATCAGGAACGAGCTGCCGCCATTGTGGATCAGCTGCCGCAGGTTGTCGCGATGCTTGAGGTGGCCGAGCTCATGCGCCAGCACGCCGGCGACCTCGTCGGGGTCGTTGGCCTTGTCGAGCAGCCCCCTGAACAGGAAGAACCGCCCGCCCGGCAGCGCGAAGGCGTTGGGGATCGGCGTGTCCAGCACCTGCGACGCGATGCCGTCGTCGAGGCCGGCGGGGCGGCGCAGCGCCGTCACCAGCTTGGCGAAGGCGGCCTGCCCGGCCGCCTCGGTGCAGAGCTTGTCGCCGAACACGGTCTGGATCTGCACCACGGCGGCCTCGCCGAGATGCCGCTCCATGGTCGGCGGCACCAGCGGCGTCAGGCGGTCGGAGGCGAACGGAATCACCACCAGCACGACGGCGACGATGGAGGCCGCGGCCGCCAGCGACCAGCCGACGATGCGCGCGATGGCGCCGCGGGTCATCCTGTTCTGGTCGATGTGGCCGCAACGCGCGATCAGTTCGGCCGACAGCGCCGCGTCGCGGATCTCCAGCCGCGCCAGTGGCGACGCCGACAGGCAGCTCACGCGCAGCGTGCCGCTCGGCGCATCGACACGGCGGATGTCCTCATAGGGCCAGGAGACGAAATTGTCGGCGCTGCGCATCACCAGCTGATTGGCGAGGCCGATCGTGACCGTCTGCCGCCGGTTGGATAGTCCGTCGAAATAGACCGCGGGGCCGCCGAGCGGAGCAGCCGGCTCGACCGGCGTGGCGTTGGCTGGCGCAGCCGCGCCCGCCGGCCCGGGATCAGAATCCGGCGACGTCGAGTCCATCGGCAAACCCTTCGCCGAGCGCGCTGGCCAAATCGCCCTTGGCGGCGACATTGGCCATGGCCTCGATGCCATGCACGTGAACCGACTGCAGCACCTTCGCCCACATGTCGCGCACCAGATAGAGCCGCATCACGACGTTGAGCGCCAGGATCCAGGCGATGTAGCCCAATCCGACCAGCACCAGCATCGGCACATTGTCGGACAGCGCCTGCACCTGAGGCAGGCCGTCGCTTCCCGGCCCCAGCAGCTTGATCATCAGCGCGGCGACGCCGCTGAAATAGGCGCCGGAGGCGATCGACAGCAGGAACCACCAGCCGATCACCTTCCAGTAGAGACCGTAGAAGGCATTGTTCGGCAGGTCCGATTCCAGCCGCACGCCGCCGAAGCGAATGCCCGACAGCCACCAGCGCCACTCGATCGCTTTGAACTGCGCATAGACGAATGGAAACAGCGGAAACAGCAGCAGTGCAAACGGCGCGACCAGCCACAGATACCAGGCGCGCTTGAAGAACTCCCAGCCGCGTCCCTCGAAATCGCCGCTGACATCGCCGTAATGCGAGTGCCGCATCTTGTAGCGCTCGAGCGCGGCGGCGCGCCACGGCCAGGCCAGCCCCAGCGTGACCACCGCCAACAAGGTCCACAGCATCGCGCGGCCGGCATAGGCCCAGCCCGAACCCGTCATCCAGAACCGGATGCCGCGCCAGACCGTGCGCGTCAGCCGGTAGCGGCGCGCGCGGAAGATGGCGAACTGGCCGAACGCGTAGAAGGCGATCACCAGCGGCACGCTGGCGAAGCCCTGGTAGCGCTCGGCCTCGACGCCGATGAGGAAATAGGCGAGATAGATCGGGACGAGGATCGCCATCGCGAACAGGAAGCCGATCAGGAGCTCCTTGCCGCGCCCGGTATATTCGGCGGCATCACCGTCGACAGCCGTGTTGACCCAGAGATGCCGGCGGATGTCGGTCGCGAGCCAGAAGCGGTAGAAGCCCAGTGTGATCAGTTCGATGGCCGCCCCGCGGCTGACCAGCCGGAAGAACTCGCCACGCGCCCCCGAGAAGGTAGCGGTGAGAGGCGGAAGCGGCGGCGGCTGCTCCGGAACGTAACTCATCTGGTTCACGGCTCAGGCCTCCGACACACGCAAAAAGATCTACAATATGCCTCGATGGTTCGTCGCCGGGACGACTCCGAGGTTCGACGCATTTTCTACTTAAGTCGGCCGGAAAAAAACACCGGCCTGGGTGGGGATGATTAAAATATCTGCAACTGGCCGGTTGGCGAACGCATGTCCCGCATACGCCAACCGTTAGGTCGGCGCCTCAGGACGTCTTCTCGAACAATTCCCGCCCGATCAGCATGCGGCGGATCTCGCTGGTGCCGGCGCCGATCTCGTAGAGCTTGGCATCGCGCAACAGCCTCCCGGTCGCATAGTCGTTGATGTAGCCGTTGCCGCCGAGCAGCTGGATCGCGTCCAGCGCACATTGCGTCGCCTTTTCGGCGGCGAACAGAATGGCGCCCGCGGCGTCCTCGCGTGTCGTCTCGCCCCGATCGCAGGCCTTGGCCACCGCATAGACATAGGCGCGCGCGGCGTTCATCGTCGTATACATGTCGGCCACCTTGCCCTGGACGAGCTGGAAGGTGCCGATCGGCTGGCCGAACTGCTTGCGCTCGTGCACATAGGGCAGCACCGCGTCCATGCAGGCCTGCATGATGCCGAGCGGACCCGCCGCGAGCACCGCGCGCTCGTAGTCGAGGCCCGACATCAGCACGTTGACGCCGCGGCCGACCTGCCCCAGCACGTTCTCCTCCGGCACCTCGCAATCCTCGAACACCAGCTCGCAGGTGTCGGAGCCGCGCATGCCGAGCTTGTCGAGCTTCTGCGCGGTCGAGAACCCCTTCATGCCCTTCTCGATGATGAACGCGGTGATGCCGCGCGGGCCGCCTTGCGGATCGGTCTTGGCATAGACCACGAGCGTCTCCGCGACCGGACCGTTGGTGATCCACATCTTGTTGCCGTTGAGGACGAAGCGGTCGCCTTTCTTTTCGGCGCGCGTCTTCATCGACACCACGTCGGAGCCGGCCTGCGGCTCGGACATCGCCAGCGAGCCGACATGCTCGCCCGAGATCAGCTTGGGCAGATATTTGCGCTTCTGCGCCTCGTTGCCGTTCCGGCGGATCTGGTTGACGCAGAGATTGGAGTGGGCGCCGTAGGACAGGCCGACCGAGGCCGAGGCGCGCGAGATCTCCTCCATGGCGATGCAGTGCTCGAGATAGCCGAGGCCCGCGCCGCCATACTCCTCCTCGACCGTGATGCCGTGCAGGCCGAGCTCGCCGATCCGCGGCCAGAGGTCGCGTGGAAACTGGTTGGAGCGGTCGATCTCGGCGGCGCGCGGCGCGATCTGCTCCTGCGAAAAGCTCGCCACCGTCTCGCGGATCGCGTCCGCGGTCTCGCCGAGATCGAAATTGAACATGCGCTGCGCGTTGGCGATCATGGGGCGGCCTCCTGCTAGTCTTCTGCTTTGCAACAATGGCTCAAAGCCATATTCCGTGGCGTGGCGCTTGTCACGCCCGACGTCCGGCCGAACACCAGCCTTGCGACGCAAGACTTGACGGGTCAGCCCCCGTCAAACTCGGCGCTTGCCCCGCGCTCCCGGGCAGGATGTAATCGCGCCAAGCATCGCCGGACAGCGCGAATCCGGCCATCAGGGAGACGTCCATGCACGGGACCAGCACGACGGCCGAGGCACATCGTCACGCCGCGAAGGGCGAGCGCGTCATCGACGCTGCCGCCGGCCGCGCCGCATCGCTGCCGCTCGCCGAATTCGACCCCGGTCATCCGGAGTTATTCCGCACCGACACGCACTGGCCGTATTTCGACCGGCTGCGCCGTGAGGATCCGGTGCACTACTGCAAGGAATCGATGTTCGGCCCCTACTGGTCGATCACCCGCTACGACGACATCATGGAGATCGAGACCAATCACGCGGTGTTCTCCTCGGCGTCCGCGCTCGGCGGCATCACCATTCGCGACGTCGATCCGGATCTCCGCCGCGAGAGCTTCATCGCGATGGACCCGCCGCGCCACGCCGCGCAGCGCAAGACCGTGGCGCCGATGTTCACGCCGACGCATCTCGACGAGCTCGCGATCAACATCCGCAAGCGCTCCGCCGAATGTTTGGACAATTTGCCTGTCGGCGAGGTATTCGACTGGGTCGATCGCGTCTCGATCGAGCTGACCACGCAGATGCTGGCGGTGCTGTTCGACTTCCCCTGGGAAGACCGCCGCAAGCTGACGCGCTGGTCGGATATCGCCACCACGATTCCCGGCCCCGACGGGCTGGTGGCGACCGAGGACGAGCGGCAGGCGGAGCTGATGGACTGCGCGCGCTATTTCGGTCGGCTCTGGCAGGAGCGCGCCAGCCAGCCGCCGAAGAGCGACCTGCTGTCGATGATGGCCCACAGCGAGGCGACGCGGAACATGGACCCGAAGAACTTCCTCGGCAACCTCGTGCTGCTGATCGTCGGCGGCAACGACACCACGCGCAACACCATGTCCGGCAGCATCTATGCGCTCAGTCAGAACCCTGATCAGTACCGCAAGCTCAAGGACAACCCTGCACTGATCGACAGCTTCGTGCCCGAGGTCATCCGCTGGCAGACCCCGCTCGCCCACATGCGCCGCACCGCGCTGGAGGACATCGAGTTCCGCGGCAAGCAGATCAGGAAGGGCGACAAGGTGGTGATGTGGTACGTCTCGGGCAACCGCGACGAGGCCGCTATCGAGCGCCCCTACGACTTCATCATCGACCGCGCCCGTCCGCGACAGCATCTGTCGTTCGGCTTCGGCATCCACCGCTGCGTCGGCCTGCGACTGGCCGAGCTGCAACTCAAGATCATCTGGGAGGAGATCCTGAAGCGATTTGATCATATCGACGTGATGGACGAGCCCAAGCGCGTCTATTCCAGCTTCGTGAAGGGATATGAGACATTGCCGGTCACGATTGCGGCTTAAGTTGTGTTTGAAGGCGAATCCAATTGGCGCCGGCTCGAACGGTCCAGTAGCTGTGCGATACAGTGCCCTCTCCCCTTGTGGGAGAGGGCATCTCCGGCCCATCCGCGCACTCGGTTGGGTGAGGGGTATCTCTCAGCAAACCACCCTCGTGGAGGCATACCCCTCACCCAACCGAGTTCGCAGGACTTTCCTACATGTCCTCTCCCACAAGGGGAGAGGGCGCATTCATGAGCACCGCGCCTGCCGAGCCACAACGGGCGCAATGATTATTTGAACAAAAGGACCACCTCATGACCGTCCAGGCCGCGCTACGTTCCGACAAGGCCGATCTGCTGCGCGACGCGCGCCTCGAGGCCTATGCGACGCCGATCGAGGACTTCCATCCCGGCGCGCCCAGGCTGTTCCAGAGCGACACGATCTGGCCGTGGTTCGAGCGGCTGCGCAAGGAGGCGCCGGTGCACTACTGCACCAAGGCGCCGATCGAGCCCTATTGGTCGGTGACGCGCTATCACGACATCATGCATGTCGACACCAACCACGCGCTCTTCTCCTCGGACGTCAGCAATGGCGGCATCATGATCCGCGACGTGCCGCCCGGCTACGAATGGCCGAGCTTCATCGCGATGGACGAGCCTCGCCATAGCGAGCAGCGCAAGACGGTGCAGCCGATGTTCACGCCGGAGCATCTCGACGAGATGGCGGTGCTGATCCGGCAGCGCTCGGCGAAGGTGCTGGATTCGTTGCCGCGCAACGAGACCTTCAACTGGGTCGAGAAGGTCTCGATCGAGCTGACGACGCAGATGCTGGCGACCCTGTTCGACTTCCCGTTCGAGGAGCGCCGCAAGCTGACGCGCTGGTCGGATGTCTCGACCGCGCTGCCCAAGAGCGGCATCGTGTCATCGGAAGAGGAGCGCCGCCGCGAGCTCGGCGACTGTGCCGAGACCTTCGGCCGGATGTGGAAGCAACGCCAGGCCAATCCGGGCCGCGACCTGATCTCGATGATGGCGCATAGCGAGGCGACGCGCCACATGACGCCGGACAATCTGATGGGCAATCTCATTCTGCTCATCGTCGGCGGCAACGACACCACGCGCAACACCATGACCGCCTCTGTGCTGGCGCTGAACGAGAACCCGGCCGAGTATCAGAAGCTGCGCGACAATCCGGCGCTGATCGAGACCATGGTGCCCGAGGTGATCCGCTGGCAGACGCCGCTCGCCCATATGCGGCGCACGGCGCTGGTCGATACCGAGCTCGGCGGGAAGACAATCAGGAAGGGTGATCGCGTCGTGATGTGGTACGTCTCGGGCAATCGCGACGAGGAGGTGATCGAGAACCCCGACGCCTTCATCATCGACCGCAAGCGGCCGCGCATCCACCTCTCCTTCGGCTTCGGCATCCACCGCTGCGTCGGCATGCGGCTGGCCGAGCTGCAACTGCGCATCGTCTGGCAGGAGATCCTCAAGCGCTTCGACCGAATCGAGGTCGTGGGCGAGCCGAAGCGGGTCTATTCCAGCTTCGTGCGAGGTTACGAGTCGCTGCCTGTGAGGATTCCGGGGTGAGGGCCACGCCTGAGGCCCCCCACCTGTTCGATCGCCCGTCGTCGCAACCCGGCGGCGCAATTCGAGTTAGAAGCCGCGACTGAAATTGCCGTCAGCCCGCCCAATCTCGAGCGCTTGGGCCTTCGATACCCGATCGCGACACATGATGTATTTCAGAACCTGCACGTCGGTCCCGGCACGATGGGCACGCCACATGTCGAGGGAGAAGCCGTTCTTTGCCATGCAGGCTTGAGAGTGAGGACTGTCGTTGCGCTCTCTGGCGTTTGCAACGCTGGAAGCGAAGAGCGCGGTCGATACCAGGAAAAAACCAAGCAGTTTCATCAAATCATTCCCTTGAGATGTCATGTGAGATCAAACACGGGAACAATAGCCAGCACGATCGCAAGCACAAGCGTGGGGTTGCCCATAAAATCACGGGGAGACATGATGACCTCATGTGATGAGGCGCAACGCGTGCTTTGACCAGATCATTCCTCGCACCCTTTGCGGGTGCTCATTTACCGAAAGTCGTCATGGCAGTATCCGACCCGCCGACAACAGGCCCCGACTGGCCGCTTGCCATCTACGAGGCGCTGAAGGCCGCCGACGTCCGGCAACTCTGCTACGTCCCGGACGCCGGCCATTCCCGTCTGATCGGCCTTGCGCATGACGATCCCGCGATCGCCACCACGGTCCTGACCACCGAAGAGGAAGGCGTCGCGCTGTCCGCCGGCGCCTGGCTCGGCGGCCAGCGCGCGGTGCTGCTGATGCAATCGAGCGGCGTCGGCAATTGCGTCAACATGCTCTCGCTGCTTCAGAGCTGCCGCTTCCCGTTCCTCACTTTCGTGACCATGCGCGGCGAATGGGCCGAGTTCAATCCGTGGCAGGTGCCGATGGGAAAGGCCACGCAGGCCGCCTTCGAGATCATGGGCGTCACCGTGTTCCGGCTCGAGCATCCCGAGGACGCCGGCGAGATGGCGGCGGCCGCCGCCAAGCTTGCCTATGACAGCGATCAGCCGATCGCGGTGCTGATCTCCCAGCGCATGATCGGCGCCAAGAAGTGGACGGAGGTGAAGTGATGAGAGCACCGCTCGACCGCCGCACCGCCGTCAAGGCGCTGCTGCAGGACCGTGGCGACCTGCTGGTCGTCAGCGGCCTCGGTTCAGCGTCCTACGACGTGTTCGCCGCGGGCGATCACGACACCAACTTCTATCTCTGGGGCGCGATGGGCGGCGCAGCCATGATCGGCCTCGGATTGGCGCTGGCGCAGCCGTCACGACCCGTCGCGGTCATCACCGGTGACGGCGAGCAGTTGATGGGGCTCGGCAGCCTCGCGACATCGGCTGCGAAGAGGCCGCGCAATCTTGCGATCGTCGTGCTCGACAACGCGCATTTCGGCGAGACCGGGATGCAGATGAGCCATTCCGGGCTCGGCGCAAATCTCGAACTGATCGCGACCGGAGCCGGCTTTCCCTCGGTCAGCACCATCGAGGACAGCGCGGCGCTCGATGCCTTTCGGCCGAAGCTGCAAGATCTGTCCGGGCCGCATTTCGCCCGCGTCGCGATCTCGACCGATCACGTCGACCGCGCGCTGCCCGCACGCGACGGTGTCTTCCTCAAGAACCGTTTCCGCGGTCATCTCGGATTTCCCGTCAGCTAGAACGCAGCCGCAGGCCGCCTGCTCTGTCGCTCCGGCAAGGCTGCTCGGCTGCAACGCTGGCATTCCAAGCTTGCCAAGCGTGACCCGCTTGGTCATAGGCTATCAGGAACAAGTCCAGGGAGAGAGCCCAGGCCGCGTCACGGCGGCCCGCGGAGCAACACATGACAGACCAGCATCAGCACGACGATTACGCCGACATCCGCGACGCAGTGGCCAAGCTGTGCGCGCAGTTCCCCGGCGAATACTGGCGCAAGCTCGATCGCGAGATGGCCTATCCTTCCGCCTTCGTCGATGCGCTGACGCAGGCCGGCTATCTCTCCGTGCTGATCCCCGAGGAGTATGGCGGCGCCGGATTGAAGCTGTCGGCGGCGGCGGCGATCCTCGAGGAGATCCAGCGCGCCGGCTGCAATGGCGGCGGCTGTCATGCCCAGATGTACACGATGGGCACGGTGCTGCGGCACGGCTCGGCCGAGCAGAAGTCCAAATGGCTGCCCAAGGTCGCCAGCGGCGAATTGCGGCTGCAGGCGTTCGGCGTCACCGAGCCGACCTCGGGCACCGACACGACCTCGCTGAAGACGGTCGCGAAGCGTGACGGCGACAGCTACATCGTCAACGGCCAGAAGATCTGGACCAGCCGCGCCGAATATTCCGACCTGATGATCCTGCTCGCGCGCACCACGCCGAAGGACCAGGTGCAGAAGCGCACCGAGGGTCTCTCCGTTTTCATCGTCGACATGCGCGAGGCCAAGAAGGCAGGGCTCACCATCCGCCCGATCCGGACGATGATGAACCACGCCACGACGGAAGTGTTCTTCACCGACATGCGCGTTCCGGCGGAGAACCTGATCGGCGAGGAAGGCAAGGGCTTCCGCTACATCCTCTCCGGCATGAATGCCGAGCGCATCCTGATCGCGGCCGAATGCGTCGGGGATGCCAAATGGTTCATCGCCAAGGCCACCGCCTATGCCAAGGAGCGCGTCGTGTTCGGCCGTCCGATCGGCCAGAATCAAGGCATCCAGTTCCCGATCGCCAAGGCCTATGCGTCGATGCGGGCCGCCGAGCTGATGGTCAAGGAAGCCACCCGCAAATACGAGGCCGGGCAGGATTGCGGCGCCGAAGCCAACATGGCCAAGATGCTCGCGGCCGACGCCTCGTTCGAGGCGGCCAATGCCTGCATCCAGACCCATGGCGGCTTCGGCTTCGCCGAGGAATACGACGTCGAACGCAAGTTCCGCGAAACGCGGCTGTATCAGGTGGCGCCGATCTCGACCAACCTCATCCTCTCCTACGTCGCCGAGCACGTGCTCGGCATGCCCCGGTCGTATTGAGGTCTGCGATGCTGCCGCTTGAGGGAATCACCGTCGTCGCCGTCGAGCAGGCGGTGGCCGCGCCGTTCTGCTCGTCGCGGCTGGCCGATGCCGGCGCTCATGTCATCAAGATCGAGCGGCCCGAGGGCGATTTCGCCCGTGGCTATGACGCCGCCGCCAAGGGGCAGAGCAGCTACTTCGTCTGGCTCAACCGCGGCAAGGATTCGCGCGTCGTCGATCTCGCCAAGCCGGAAGGCCGCGCCGAGCTCGAGAAGCTGATCGCCGGCGCCGACGTGCTGCTGCAGAACCTCAAGCCCGGCTCGATGGACAGAATGGGCTTCGCCCGCGAGCGGCTGCGCAAGGACTATCCGAAGCTGATCTGCTGCACCATCACCGGTTACGGCGACACCGGTCCCTACGCCGACCGCAAGGCCTATGACCTGCTGATCCAGGCCGAGAGCGGGCTCGCCTCGATCACCGGCGGGCCGGATGGTCCGTCGCGCGTCGGCATGTCGATCGTCGACGTCGCCACCGGCGCGACGGCGCATGCCGCGATCCTGGAGGCGCTGATCAAGCGCGGCCGCACCGGCGACGGCGCCGATATCAGGATCTCGATGTTCGACGTGATGGCCGACTGGCTCACGGTGCCGCTGCTCAACGCGGAAGCCGGCAATGCGCCGAAGCGCATCGGCCTCGCCCATCCCTCGATCGCGCCCTATGGCGTGTTCACCTCGAAGGACGGCAAGGACATCCTGATCTCGATCCAGAGCGAGCGCGAGTGGAAGACGCTGTGTGCCAAGGTGCTGGACCAGCCTGCCCTGCCCGACGATCCGCGCTTCGCCAACATGGTCGCGCGCGTGCGCAATCGTGCGCTGACCGACGGCATCGTCGCCGAGCGCTTCGCGGCGCTGTCGCGCGATGAGCTGCTGGGCAAGCTCGCGAGCGCCGACATCGCCTTTGCCGAGGTCAACAGCATGTCGGATCTCGCGGTCCACCCGCATCTGCGGCGGATCGAGGTCGACACGCCAAACGGCGTCGTCAGCTATCCCGCACCGGCGGCGATCGTGGTCGGCGACGACAGGCGTTACGGCGCCGTGCCCGCGATCGGCGAGGCCGCCTCGCCCCATCAGCGAAAGGGATGATCATGACGGACATGCTCGATCTCGATCACCTCCGGCAATGGATCGGCCGCAGCGCCGAGGCGACCGACCTCGTCACCCCGCAGCTCACCAAGGGCCTGCGCGCGACGCTGTTCCTGGACATCGGCGAACCGACGACCGGCGACATCGCGCCCTACACAGTGCACTGGTGTTTGGGCCAACCGGTGTTTCCGCACGATCAGCTCGGCCCCGACGGCCATCCGACGCGCGGCGGCTTCCTGCCGCCGGTGCCGCTGCCACGGCGGATGTGGGCCGGCGGCGAGGTGCAGTTCATCGATCCCCTGCGCGTCGGCGATGTCGCGACGCGTGTTTCGACGATCACCGACGTCACCCTGAAGAGCGGCTCGACCGGCCAGCTCTGCTTCGTGTCGGTGGAGCATGTCGTATCGACGCCGCGCGGTGTCGCGATCCGTGAGCGCCAGGACATTGTCTATCGCGACATGGGCGGCGCGCAGGCTGCGCCGGCAAAAGCGCCGCCGCCTCCGCCGGTCGCGCAGCACAGCGAGACGCGCGTGTCCGATGCGGTGCTGCTGTTTCGCTATTCCGCGCTGACCTTCAACGGCCACCGCATCCACTACGACCGCGACTACGTCACCAGGGTCGAAGGCTATCCGGGCCTGATCTTCCACGGCCCGCTGCAGGCGGCGCTGCTGGTCGAGTTCGCCGCCAAGCTGAAGGGCAAGCCGCCGGCCAGGTTCACCTACCGCGGCGTGCAGCCGTTGTTCGAAGGCAGCGAGTTCTCGGTCAACGCCAACGACAAAGATGGCGGCCTCGAGCTGTGGACGGCCAACGCCGAGGGGCAGCCGACCATGAAGGGCACCGCGACGTGGTGAGATAGGCTATCGTCATTGCGAGCGAAGCGAAGCAATCCAGGGCCGCACCCGGGACTCTGGATTGCTTCGTCGCTTCGCTCCTCGCAATGACGGCAATTCGAGGAAACGCCTTTGGCAAAAACAACCAAGCCCGTCACCGTCAAGCAGGCCACCTTCGACCTGTTGCGCGCCTTCGGCATCAAGAAGGTGTTCGGCAATCCCGGCTCGACCGAGCTGCCGTTCCTCAGCGACTGGCCCGAGGACATCGACTACGTGCTCGGCCTGCAGGAGGCCTCGGTCGTCGGCATGGCCGATGGCTACGCCCAGGCGACGCGCAATGCCGGCTTCGTCAATCTGCATTCGGCGGCCGGCGTCGGCAACGCGCTCGGCAACATCTACACCGCGCACCGCAACCAGACGCCGCTCGTCATCACCGCCGGCCAGCAGGCGCGCTCGATCCTGCCGTTGCAGGCGTTCCTCTACGCCGAACGCCCGTCCGAATTCCCGCGGCCCTACGTCAAATACAGCGTCGAGCCGGCGCGGCCCGAGGATGTGCCGGGCGCGATCGCCCGCGCCTATTACACCGCGATGCAGCCGCCCTGCGGGCCGACCTTCGTCTCGATCCCGATCGACGACTGGATGCATCCGGCGCAGCCGGTCGCGGCGCGCAAGGTCAGCCGCGAGCTCGGCCCCGATCGCGCCACGATGGACGAGCTGGTGGGCGCGCTCGCCGCGGCGAAGAACCCGGCGCTCGTGGTCGGCCCCGGCATCGATCGCGCCGGCTGCGTCGATCTGGTGGTCGTGGTCGCCGAGAAGGCCAGGGCCGCAGTCTGGGTCAGCCCGTTCTCGGCGCGCTGCGCGTTCCCCGAGCGCCATCCGCAGTTCCAAGGCTTCCTGCACGCCTCGCCCGGTCAATTGTCCGACGCCCTGAAGCCGCACGACCTTGTCGTCGTGATCGGCGCGCCGGTGTTCACCTTCCACGTCGAGGGCCACGCCGCGATTTTCGACGGCGCCACCACGCTGTATCAGATCACCGACGATGCCGAGGGCGCGGCCGTGCCGCCGATCGGCACCAGCATCATCGCGACGATGCGTCCGGCATTGTCGCTGCTGCTGGAGCTGCTGCCGGAGACCGGGCGCGCGGCGCCGAAGGGCCGCGTACTGCCGGCGGCGCCGAAGCCAGCCGATCCGATCCCGGTCGACTATCTCCTGCATACGCTGGCGCAGGCGCTTCCGGCGGGCAGCGCCGTGGTCGAGGAGATTCCCTCGCACCGGCCGGTGATGCACAAGTACATGCCGATGCCGGGCGCGGATTCGTTCTACACGATGGCGAGCGGCGGGCTCGGCTACAGCCTGCCGGCGGCGGTCGGCATGGCGCTGGGCCGTCGCACCGGCCGCACGGTGTGCCTGATCGGCGACGGCTCGGCGATGTATTCGCTGCAGGCGCTGTGGACATCAGCGCAGCGCCGGCTGCCGCTGACGGTCGTGGTCATCAACAATTCCGGCTATGGCGCGATGCGCTCGTTCAGCCAGGTCATGCAGGTGCGCAACGTGCCCGGGCTCGAGCTGCCCGGCCTCGACTTCGTCAAGCTCGCCGAGGGCATGGGCTGCGACGCGGTGCGCGTGAGCCATGCCGCCGAGCTCGAAGGTGCGCTGGCGCGAGGCCTCGCCCATGCCGGCACGAGCCTCATCGAGGTGATGGTCGACGCCGCGGTGCCGCTGCTCTACGCGCAGAAGGGCTGAGCCCGCGTTCGTACAGCGGACGTTCTGTCAACCACGCCGTATGCGACAATGCGTCGCATCTTCAATGGCGGCAGCATGGCTCGCCGCGAAATGCTCATCGGCCCGCCGCAACCGTGCAACCGGCGGTGTCGAGCGCAACCGATTGTTTCGAAAGCTTTCTGCTCCCCCGCGCCATCTCGCCGCGGCCGGCTTGCCGCAAACATCGCGAAATCCTGCCGTCAGCTTGCAGGCAGACGCCTTGCTGCTTGCAAGGTCCGACCATTCTGCAAGCCAAAATCATTTTCAAAAGGTTCCATCATCCAATCCAGCGTACCAAGGGAGTTGAGCTGATGGCGGATAAGAAGAATCTTCAAACCGCGGCGTCGAGGACCGATCTCTATCGCCATGTCAGCGTGCTGGCCCTGATGTCCGCTCTGGCGGTGACGGCGCTGCCGCATCAGGCCCATGCGCAGGCGATGACCACCGCCCTTGCCACGTCGGCCACCACCAACGCCGCCGCGAAGGCGGCGCAGGATGCGGCGGCGAAAGCCGCGGCACAGGCGGCCGCCAAGGCTGCCCAGGATGCCGCTGCCAAGGCCGCGGCTGCTGCCGCCGCGAAGGCCGCGCAGCAAGCGGCCGCCAAGGCCGCGCAGCAGGCTGCTGCGAAGGCGGCGACCGACGCGGCTGCGAAGGCTGCAGCCAACGCCGCTGCGAAGGCCGCGGCCAGCGCCGCCGCCAAGGCTGCCTCCACGGCTGCGACCGCCGCTGCGGCGACCGCGGCGAGCAGTGCCGCCAAGACTGCGGCTGCAACGACGACAGCCGCGGCCATGACGACCAGCACCACCGCCAAGCCGGTTGCTGCCACCACCACTTCGGCTGCGACGACCAGCACGGCCGCCAAGCCTGTCGCCGCCGCCAGCACCGCTGCCAAGCCCGCTGCTGCCGCCACCGCGGCAACGACGACGACCGGCACGGCCAAGACCGCCGCCGCGACCACCACAAGCACGACCACCACCGCCGCCAAGCCGGCCGCGGCAACCACGACCACCGTCGCGCTCGCCAAGGCCACCGCGGCGCCGGCAGCCGCAGCGACGCCGGCCAAGGCGGCCGCCGCAGCGTCGAGCAGCAGCGATGCCGTCGCCAAGGCCAATGCCGCCGCAGCAGCCGCGGCGCAGACCGCGGCCGCCGCCGAGGCGCAGGTCGCTGCCGACCGCAAGGCGATCGACGTCGCCCGTCAGGCCGAGCAGAACGCGAAGGGCGCCGCGATCGAGGCGCAGGAACAGGCTGAAAAGAACCCGACAGCCGCCAACCAGGCCGCGGCGACCGCGAACGCCGCGAAGCTGAGCGCGGCCTCGGCCGCGCTGCAGGCCGCGTTCCAGAAGCTCGACAAGGACATCGACGTCTCCAACGAGGCCAAGGAAGCCGCCAACGCCGCCAAGGACACCGCGCGCGAGACGGCCGAGGCCGCCGGCAAGGCGGCCCAGCAGGCCGGCCAGGCGGCCGGCAACGCCAACAATGGCGGCAATGCCAACAATGGCGGAGCGGCGGCCGGCAACGGCGGCAACAACAACAATAACAACAACCAGCAGAACCAGGCGGCCCAGGAAGCCGCCGAGCAGGCTGCGCTGCAGGCGGCGTTGAAGACCGGCGAGCAGGCACGCGCGGTGGCCCAGCAGAAGACCCAGGCCGCGCAGGCGGCCGCGACCCAGAACCAGAAGACGGTCGAGGCTGCGCTGAACCAGAAGATCGGCACGATCGATGCGACGGTCGAAGCGGCCGAGCAGAAGGTGAACGCCGACCGGCAGGCCCTGGAGCAGGCGCGCCAGGCTGCGCAACAGGCCAAGCAGGACGCACAGGAGGCCGCCGAGGTCCTCGAGCGCGCCAACAATGCGGCCAACCAGGCTGCGCTGGCGGCCGCCCAGGCCAAGGCGCAGACCACCGCCAACGCCTTCAACCAGGCCAACGCGACGCTGAACGCCGACAACCAGGCCCTGACCCAGGCCCGCGAGACCGGCGAGCAGCAGGAGCAGGCGCTGCGGGCCACGGCTCAGCAGCAGATCCAGGCCGGCTACACCGCCGCCCAGCAGGCCACCCAGGCCGCCTGGGCCGAGGCGCAGCAGATCGGCAACGCCGCGCTGGCCGCGCTCGAACAGTAAGACCGCTCCGCGCCGCCGCTCGGGTTACGCCGGGCGGCGCGGACACCGATAACGATAACAAGACCATCACCAGCCGCATGCCGAACCGACCGGGGATGGCGCACGCGTCGGCGACCTGACCTCATCCCGCCGCGTGAGACTCCCCGGTCACCCCACCCGTCAGGCATGCGTTGCCTCGAGGCCCCGTCCCCTGCGGGGCCTTTCTTTTTTGCGCGAGATGGGCCAGCCCGCCCTCGACGGCGATGCAGACCGCGCGCATCGGCCGCAAATCCGGTCGGACAGACGTCGCCGCGTCGGAAGCGCGGGTTCGCGTTCGCGCCCTCGCTGTCGCGCGGCTCGCGCGGAACGACGGGCCGAGGTGCACGCGGCGACTGTCGTCCACCCGCCCTGTTGCCCGCTCAATATTGGAATCGCACGCCGACGACGCCGACCACCGCCATGAAGTTGTTCAGCGCGATGTTGGAGCGGGTCCATTCGGTGCGGACCTCGCTCTTGAGCTGAACGTTGCGGTTCATCTTGTAGGTGCCGCCCGCGGCAACGAACATGCGCTGGTCGACGCGGCCGATGCCGACGAACTGATCCTGGCCGTAGCCGCCGCGCAGCGTTCCGATCAGCCACGGCTCGAACTGATGATCCATCTGCAGGATCACGTCGCGCGACAGGATGCCCGAGACGTTCATCGCCGGCGTCTCGGAGGCCTGCGAGCGCGCCACCAGCACGAAGGTGGTGGCGTCGGTCGCGGCCCAGGCGAGCGTCGCATCCGCGATCACGCCGTTGATGTTCGGCATCAGCGGCGAGTCCATGCGGCGCGTGAGATAGCCGACCGAGGCTTCGCCGGTCAGCGTTCCCACGTTGACGACGGCGCCGCCGCGCGCGGTGATGCCGCTGGAATCGCGGCGCTGGCCGTTGAAGTCGACCTGCAGATCGTGGTTGCGCCGATCGAAACTCATGTCGACAAACGGCGAGATGTTCGGCGTCAGCGCATAGGTGATGCGGACCTGCGCGCCCGGCTGGGTGTAGTTGCGGTCCTGCGTCCGCAGCGGCACGTTGGCGACGATCAGCGCGTCGTTGAACACGACGCGGTCGGCCGATCCCTTGAATGCGATCTCGGCGGGACCGATCTTCTGCAGCACGCCGGCGCTGCCGCCGAACGTCGTGGCGCGGGGCAGCTTGAGCGCGCCCGGCAGCGCCAATGCATCGTTGACGAAACGCGCCTCGCCGGTGATCGCGGTGCCCTCGGTGACGTCATAGCGCCCTTGCGCCCGCGCCTCGAAGGTCGGATGGCTGAGCGAACGGACGTTGGTGTCCTCGGTGTAGGCGCCGCGGAAATCGGCGTTGAGCTGATGCCGCTCCCATTGCGAGCGGACCGCGACCTCCGTCGCCACGATGGCGACCGGTGAGCCCTGCCCGCCGTTTCGCCGGGTCGGATTGGTGTCGTAGCCGGCCTGGATCTCGACGGCGGGCTTCACCAGGAACGACCCGACCATCACACCCGTCGGATCGTAGGGCTTCGCATCGGCGGTCACCGGTTGCGGTTTCACCGTGTTCAGATTGCGATCGGGAAGAACGTCGCGGTTGCGCAGCACGGCCGCGGGCTGGGCTGCTGCCACGGTCTCGTCCGGCTTGGCTGGCTGTGCCTCGGCGGCTGGCTTTGCTGCGATCTGCCGTGCGGCGGGTTGCGGCGCGGCGCGTTGAGCGTCTCCCGCCGGCTCGGCCGTGGCGACGCGCGCGCCACGGGCGGGCTGAAACGCGGCGAATCCGAAGCTGCCGACCGCCGCGTCGCGCTTGCCCGGCGCGGCCAGCGACGGCGCACCGGCCTCGCGCACCGGACGCAGCAATGCGCTGACGCCACGCGGGTCCTGGCGCATCATCAGCGTCCGGCTGTCGTTGGTGATCCGCGGAACGTTGTAGTAGATGCTGCGCGCCGTCACGTGACGGAAGAACAGCCGGTCGGCGCGTCCCGGAACGACGTCCGTCGGCTTGGCCTTGATGGTCTGCTGCGCGGACGCGCCGTCCACCACCATCACGGTCAACAGCAGCACCTCGACGAGCGCGAGCGTGACCCCGCGGTGGGATCGCGTCACCATGAGCCGCTTGGTCCGCACCGCGAACGCGCCGGTCTTGTGTGGTGAATGAGCCTGCAAAGCAATGCCGGGGTATGCCAATATCACGCGACGACGTCAGGTCAGGGCGCCGTCGCAATGAATACGCAGCGCATGCACGCGACGAGCTCCCCTTGCCTGGCAGATAGCCGGAAAACGTCGGCGGAAGTTTTGCCGAGCCGGGATGATTTCAGGCGAGATTGAGAGCTGTTCGCAATGAGTCGCCGCGAAGCCGCGCAGCGGTGTCTTGGCGTTCGCAGACCAAACTAATTAGTTGAAACGAAGACGATCGCTGCGCGGAAGCCGGCGAAATTCGGACCTCGGCATGATCCTCTTTCGACGACAATCAAGGGTCCGAGACGGCTGCGGCGATCGCGGGCGCTGCGTCGTCGGCGACGGCCGACGCCTCTCGGATTCAGGACGCGAGGAAGCCGCCATCGGCCGCCAGGACGTGGCCGACGACATAGGACGACGCGTCCGACAATAGCCACAGCACGGCCTCGGCGATGTCCTCGGGCTGCCCCATCCGCCGCAGCGGCAGGCCGGCGGCGACGGTCGCGATGTCGCCGACACCGGCGCGCAGCATCATGTCGGTGACGACGCGTCCGGGCGCGATCGCGTTGATCCGGACGCCGCGCGGCGCCGCCTCCATCGCGGCCGATCGCGTCAACGAAATGACGGCGGCTTTCGACGCCGAATAGAGCGCGAGCCCCGCATTCGGATTGCGCATCCCGCTCACGGAGGCGTTGATCACGATCCGGCCGCGGCCCTGCGCATACATCACCGGCAACTGCGCCCGCAGGCACAGAAACACCGAGCGGACATTGCTATCGAAGACGTCCGCATAGACGCCGTCGCCCTGCTGCTCGATCGGCGCCCGTCGCTCCTGGAATCCGGCATTGTTGAAGGCCGCATCCAGCCGGCCGTAACGATCGAGCACGGCCTGCACGAGCTTCGCCACGTCGTCCTCACGGGTGACGTCGGCCTTCACCGCGAGCGCCTCGGCCCCGAGCGCCCGGCATCGTGCCGCCGTATCGGCCAGCTCGGCCTCGCGCCGTCCGGCGACGACGACTGCCTCTGCGCCGCCGGCGGCGAGCTTCAAGGCGGCGGCCCGGCCGATGCCGGAGCCGCCCCCGGTGACGAGGCAGACCTGCCCCTGCATGCGCGACGCCGCGGGCGCGCTTGCCCCGGCCGTGAGCTGCGTATCACTCATCTCCGACCCTCCGCTGTACGGCGTCGTCGATGCCACGTTGCATCGGCAATTTGTTGTATGATACAACTATATGGCAGGAGTCAAGATGCCCGACCCGGATCTCACGCTCGTCGACGACATCCGCGCCGCCGCGCGCCTGATGGTGCGCGAGCTCGGCTTCATGGAAGCGACGCTGGCCGCCACCGACCTTCCGCCGTCGGCGGTTCACACCATCCTGGAGATCGGCCTGCGCGGCCCGCTGACGGCGATGCAGCTCGGCACGATCCTGCATCTGGAGAAATCCAGCATCAGCCGCATGGTCCGCAAGCTGATCGACAGCGGCGAGTTGCAGGAGACGATCGATGCCGGCGACGCCCGCATCAAGCCGCTCTGCCTCACAACCAAGGGACGGAAAACGCTGGCGGCGCTGCACGCCTTCGGCCGCCAGCAGGTTCGCGGCGCCCTGTCGTCGCTGTCGAAGGCCGAGCAGCGCACGGTGCGCGAGGGCCTGTTGCTGTACGCCCGCGCGCTCGAAGCTTGGCGCGCGGCAGAGCAGGACATGCAGCCGTCGGAGCCATGAGCGCGCCCGACGGGCAGATTGCGCATGCGCGTCATGACGAAACTGCCCGTCGTGTTGAAATGCCGCAGCACGTGGCCTTGCACCGTCGGGCAAATCAGGACGATGTTTCCGCGCATCCCGCCTCACACGAAGGGGCGTTGCGCGCGATCGTCACGACACGCGAGGCGGGGAGCGATGGCCGCGAGATGTCGCAGCGTGCTTGCGCGCGGACGAACGGCAACTTGCGGACGTGAAGTCGCAGGGTCCTGATACCCCGACGCTGGTATCACCCGCGCAATGCGCAAGCATTGTCGCGGCATGGTGGCCAACAAGCCCGGCGCACCAGGGAGACTGCGTATAAGCGTTAAAGACCGTCGCGCAGGGAATGCCGGAGTGTTCGGCTTTGCCTGTGGTACCTGCCGCCTGCATTTTTTTCTGCAGGCGGGCCATGGGTGAGGCCCTCACCCGGCATTCCCTGCGCCCTTCGTCTGTTCGGAGGGAGCCAAATGACCGTACAACTCGGACGCCCAAGGTCGCGAGAACGCGAGGTCATGTCATGAGCCGTGCGGATATGGACGCAGGACCTGCCACGCCGTCATTGCGAGCGAAGCGAAGCAATCCAGGGCAGCGCTCGCGACTCTGGATTGCTTCGCTTCGCTCGCAATGACGGAAACGACCAATGTCCGATGTGTCGCGAAGGGTCCACTGTCAGATTGTCCGACAACTCAAATCATCCGACGACAATGGCTGCAATCCTAGTTGCCGAACTCGTCCCGCATCTTCGCCTGGATCTTCGCCATGCCGCCGAGCCAGCGGTCGTAGTTCTCGGTCTTCTTGCGCATGTAGCCGAGAACCTGCGGATGCGGCAGGATCAGGAAGCTCTCCTCGGCGAGGCCCTTCAGCACGTCCTGCGCGACCTGCTCGGGTGTCAGATCGCCGTCGCCGGATTGCGGGCCCTTCGGGATCGATCGCAGCATGTCGGTGTCGACGCCCTGCGGACAGAGGATCGAGACCTTGATGTTGTCGGCCTTGTGCGAGATCGCGAGATTCTCGGCAAATCCCACCGCGGCATGCTTGGTGGTGGAATAGGGCGCGCTGCCGACCTGCGACAGCAGGCCGGCCGCCGAGATCGTGTTGAGGAAATAGCCGCCGCCGCGCGCCTTGTAGCGCGGGATCAGATGCCGCGCCGCGTAGACATGCGCCATCACGTGAATGGCCCAGCTCCGCGCCCACGGCTCGTCGGAGGTGCCGCCGACATTCACCGACAACGGGTCGAAGCCGCCGCCGATGCCGGCATTGGAGCAGAACAGCGCAATCGGGCCGAACTGCCGCTCGGTTTCCTCGATCACGCGCCGGATGTCGGCTTCCTGGGAGACGTCGCATCTGAACGCGGCGCCGCCGATCGCGGCAGCGACGGCCTTGGCTCCGGCTTCGTCGAGATCGGCCACGATCACCTTGGCCGCACCGGCCGCCGCGAACGCCTCGCACAGCGCCTTGCCGATGCCGCGGGCTCCGCCGGTGACCACAACAATCTTGCCGGTCACCTGCATGCAAAGCCCTCCTCGTGGAATTTTCTAGGTCAAGACCAGGTCGAGCACTGCGGTATAATGAAAGCCGGCGCCCAGCAACACGAAACCATGCCAGATCGCGTTCTGGAAGCGCAAGCGCCGCCACGAGTGGAAGATGACGCCGAGGCTGTAGAGGATGCCGCCGGTGAGCACGCAGGCCAGGACCGAGGCCGGCATCACCGAGATCACCCGGTCGTACATCATGACGCCGCTCCAGCCGAGCGCGAGATACAGCCCGATCGACAGCGCGTCGAAGCGGCCCGGCCAGCGCAGCTTCAGAACGATGCCGAAGATGGCGACGCCCCAGACCCCGAGCAGCAGCGCGGCCGAGAACACCGTGTCCTTCAGGGCGGCGATGAACGGCGTATAGGTGGCCGCGATGAGCACGTAGATGGCGGAGTGGTCGAAGCGGCGCAGCACCCATTTGGTCGGCGACACCGGCCACAGATTATAGGTTGCCGACAGCGTCAGCATCGAGAGCAGTCCCGCGACATAGATCGACACCACCACGATGTCGACGGCGCTGGCATAGATCGAGGTCAGCACGACGAGCACGGTTGCGGCGACCAGCCCGGCGGCGATGCCGACGACGTGGACGACGCCGTCCGCGATCATCTCGACCTTGTCGTAGTTCCAGCGCATCGCGCCGGTGGCGGCATGGACGGAGGTCGAGGCGAACTGCTTCAGTTGAAATACGGTCATGTCAGAGCCTGGTGCCGGTTTTCCGGGACAATTGTGCCGGAAGGATTATGGTTTCCAGTGGTCAACGTTCCGTTCAAAGTCTGGTTCTATCCGGAAACGGGCCGGAATTGTGAGCTTGAATCCAATGTTTTGCATCGCCACCTGTCAACAATCGCTCACGCCCTTTTCAACTGGCGAATTCCCCTCCTCCCATGGTGACCTTTTCCGAACTCGTCGAGGAAGCGCGGCTCTCGGCCCGTGCCCTGCTCGATTATGGCGAGAGCTTCCTCAACCCGACCGTCCGCCTTGGCGTCACCGGGCTGTCGCGGGCCGGTAAGACCGTGTTCATCACGGCGCTGATCCACGACCTCGTTCGCGGCGGGCGCATGCCGGTGTTCGAGGCCTTGGCCTCGGGCCGCATCGCCCGCGCCTATCTGACGCCGCAACCCGACGACGGCGTGCCGCGCTTTGCCTATGAGAGCCACGTGCGGGCGCTGGTCACCGAGCGACGCTGGCCGAGCTCGACCGTCGACATCAGCGAGCTCAGGCTGGTGATCGAATTCCAGCGCGCCAACGGCGCCGAGCGGACGCTCACGCTCGACATCGTCGACTATCCCGGCGAATGGCTGCTCGACCTGCCGCTGCTGAACAAGAGCTATGAGCAATGGGCGCGGGAAAGCCTCGCGCTGTCGCGCATCGAGCCGCGCGCGCATGTCGCCAGGGACTGGCACGCGCATCTGGCGACGCTCGGCCCCGAAGGCCGCGAGGACGAGTCGGCGACACTCGAGGCCGCACGGCTGTTCACCGACTACTTGCGCGCCTGCCGCGACGAGCGCTTCGCCATGAGCCTGCTGCCGCCCGGACGCTTCCTGATGCCGGGCAATCTCGCCGGCTCTCCGGCGCTGACCTTCGCGCCGCTTGACGTGCCCGCCGCCGGCCAGGCGCCGGCCGGCTCGCAATGGGCGATGATGGCGCGCCGCTACGAGTCCTACAAGGACATCGTTGTCAGGCCGTTCTTTCGCGACCATTTCGCCCGGCTCGATCGCCAGATCGTGCTGGTCGACGCGCTGGCGGCGTTCAATGCCGGGCCGGAGGCACTGCACGATCTCGAGGCGGCGCTGACCGGCATTCTCGATTGCTTCCGCGTCGGACGCGGCAATCTGCTGACCGCACTGTTCCGGCCGCATATCGACCGCATCCTGTTCGCGGCGACCAAGGCCGACCATCTGCATCACACCAGCCACGACCGGCTCGAAGCCGTGCTGCGGCGCGCCGTCAACCGCGCGGTGGCCCGGGCCGAGAGCACGGGCGCTGCGATCGATGTGGTGGCGCTGGCCGCCGTCAGGGCGACGCGCGAGGCGCTGGTCGCCCGCGGCCGCGACAAGCTGCCGTCGCTGCTCGGCACGCCGGCCGCCGGCGAAAGCGCCAATGGCGAGATCTTCGACGGCGACACCGAGGTGGCGACGTTTCCGGGCGAGCTGCCGGCCGATCCGGAGGAGCTGTTCAAGGGCGGCGCCTATCGCGGCCTGTCGAGCGCTGCTGCCGACGGCACCGACTTCCGCTTTCTGCGCTTCCGCCCGCCTTTGCTGGCCCCCGATGCTGGCGGCGAGCCCGCTTTGCCCCATATCCGCATGGACCGCGCCCTTCAGTTCCTGATCGGAGACCGGCTGCAATGAGCGAACGCGCCAAGCCTCGTCGTCCCCAGACCTTCCGGCTCGATGATCCCGACGTCGTCGTGGTCGATGCCGAGGACGCCGCCCGGCCCGGCCGGGGCACCATCCAGATCACGCCTGAGGCCGACCCGGCGCAATTGCCGGTGCCGGTCGAGACCGTGCTGCCGGCACGGCGCGGCTTTCGCTGGGGCGCCGTTTTCTGGGGCTCGGTCACCGGCCTCGTCCTGCTCGGCCTCGGCCTCGGCGTCACCCGGCTGATCGAGGATCTGTTCGCGCGCAGCGAGGCGCTCGGCTATGTCGGCGCGGGATTCGCGGCCGCAGCCGCGATCGCATTGGCGGTCGTCATTGCCCGAGAGACCTACGGCCTGGTGCGTCTCGCCACCATCGAGAAGCTGCATCAGCGCGCGGCCGCCGTGCTGCTGTCCGACGATCGCGCCGAGAGCCGCGAGGTGGTCGCCGAGCTGCTGCGGATCGCACATGCCAATCCCCGGCTGGCGCGTCCGCGTGCCGCGCTCGCCGGCCACGCCGACGACATCATCGATGGCGGCGACATGATCAAGCTTGCCGAGCGCGAGCTGATGGCGCCGCTCGACGTCGAGGCGCGACGGCTGGTGTCGGTCGCGGCGCAACGTGTATCCGTGGTCACGGCGGTCAGCCCGCGCGCGCTGATCGACGTGCTGTTCGTCTTTGTCGCGAGCCTGCGGATGATCCGGCAGCTCGCGCGGCTCTATGGCGGCCGTCCCGGCGCGCTCGGCATGATCAGCCTGTTGCGCCATGTCGTCGCGCATCTCGCCATCACCGGCGGCATGGCCGCGAGCGACAGCCTGATCCAGCAGGTGCTGGGCCATGGCATCGCGGCAAAGCTGTCGCAGCGGCTCGGCGAGGGCGTGCTCAACGGACTGCTTACGGCGCGGCTCGGGCTCGCGGCCATCGACGTGACCCGGCCGATGCCGTTCGCCGCGCTGCCGCGACCGGCGCTGGCGGATCTCGCCAAGGATCTCCTGCGCAAGCAGGAGGAGCAGGGATGAGGCTCAGGCCGGCGGCGCGGAATCGAACTCACCGGCGAGCCAGCGCCATTGGTACAATGGCGAGTCCGGCGGCGGCGACAGTTCGGGCGTCCAGCCCGTCAACTTGCCGAAAACGTAGGTGTCCATGACGCGGCCGCGCCAGCTCCGCTCGACGCGTCCGAGCGGCTCGCGGTGCGCGGTCGTGTCCGCCAGCAGCGGGCCGGCATTGTCCGGCTCGCGCACGACGTAGAGGCCGGCATGTCCCGCGATCAGGTTCATGCCGGGATCACGAAAGTCGATGAAGCGGGCACGCTCGTTGATCTGGATCACCGGCACGCGGCCGCGAAAGAACCACCGCATCATCGCGTAGGTGCGATAGTCGGAGGTCGCGATCCAGGTCGCGCCGGTGTTTTGGAGCTCCTGCTCCACCCGGGCCGCCACCTGCTGATAGCCCGCCTCGGCGCCGATCGGATCGGCCCGCCCGAGGAAATTCCAGGGCGCGGCAACGTAGTAGAGGAAGATCAGGACCACCATGGCGATGCCGCTGACGACGGCGATGCGCGCCCAGCGCACGGTGGATCGGACGAACCAGGCGGGCGCGCCGTCCTGCGGCAGCTTGACGATGTTGATCGCGACCGCCGCAAACCCGATCGGCCACATGAACATCGGCCAGGTGTCGCCGATCCGCAAAGTGAACGACTTCCAGAGGAAGTAGAGGAACGGCACCAGCACAGCCGTCGACAGCAGGATCGCGACCGGCTCACGCGTGCGATAGCCGCGCCAGGCCGTGAAACTCAGCGCCGACAGCGTGACCGGCAGCAGCACGAAGCCGACCTGTCCGAACTGCAATCCGATGTAATCGCCGAGCGTCCGCAACGACAACTCATGCGGCGCGGTGGCGCGAACGAACTGGAAGCGGAACGAGGCCCAGTCGTGCTGAACGTTCCAGATCAGCACCGGCGAGAACACGGCCAGCGCAATCAATGCTCCGCACCATGGATAGGGACTGAGGAGCCTGCGGCTGCGCCATGCCGGCACGAGCAGGAACGCCGCCACGGCGGGCAGCAGCATGACGACGGTGAATTTGGACAGCAGCGCCAGCCCGCCGAACAGTCCGGCAGCGAGCCACCAGCGGCCGTCGTCGCTCTCGGCGAGCCGCACCAGCGCCCAGATCATCGCGAGCGCAAACGGGATCGCCGCGACGTCCGGCGCCACCTTGGCCATTAGCAGGCCATAATAGAGCGCGGCCTCTGGCAGCAGCACCACGATGATCACCGCCCGCATGTTGTGAGTGGCGCGGCGAACGATGTCGGCGAGCAGGAGCTGCGTCGCGCCCATCGCGAGGATGCCGGCAAAGCGGACGCCGAGATTGGTATCGCCGAACAGGGAAGTGCCCAGCCGGATGAACCAGGCGATCATGGGCGGATGATCGAGGAAGCAGAGCTGCAGCTCCTTCGACCAGGTCCAGTAATAGGCCTCGTCGGTACGCAGATCGAGCGCAGCGGCGTAGACGAGACGGATGATCGTCATGCTCGTGATCACGGCCGCAGCCATCAGCCACGCAGCGCGCGTGGAGCGAAACTTTGGGCTGTCGATGCCTGGGGGAATGGCCGTCACGCGGTGCTTTTCCCCGACTCCGCCGGGCGAGTCAACGTTCGCGCGCGCAGCTCGCGCCGCCGGATGACCACCGCCATCAGCCCTCTAGGACAACGGGGAATAAATCTCTAGCATTGCGGCTCCAGATCATACGGACCACATGACCATTTCGATTTCCCATCGTTTACAGTCCGCCCGGCGCGGCATCGGTGTGCGGCAGGTACGGCTGATCTGCGGCTTCATCCTCTTCAGCTACCTGCTCAGCCATTTTCTCAACCATGCGCTCGGCAACATCTCGCTGCAGGCCCTCGCCGAGGGCGTGTCCTATCATGTGGCGTTCTGGCAGTTTCCTCCGATCGCCGTGCTGTTCTATGCGGCCGCTCTCACCCATGGCGGGCTCGGCGTGTGGGCGCTTTATCAGCGCCGGCAATTCAGCCGCAGCACGATGGAGCCGCTGCAGCTGCTGCTCGGCCTCAGCATCCCCGCGTTGATCTTCAGCCACATCGCCGGCGTCCGCATCGGGCAGGCCCTGTACGGACAAGAGAAGCTGTACCCGCAGGTTCTGTACTCCTATTGGACCGGCCCGTCCTGGCGGATCTGGCTGATGTCGGCCGCGCTGCTGACGTCATGGGCGCATGGCTGCATCGGGCTGCACTTCTGGCTGCGGCTCAAGCCGTTCTACAAGCGCGCGGCGCCGTGGCTGCTCGCCTGCGCCGTGCTGATCCCGGCGCTGGCGCTGCTCGGCTTCTACCGTGGAGGCCGAGACGTCATCGCGGCAAGCGCAGCGCCGCAGTGGCGGGTCGAGAATCTGTCGCGGCAGATGGGCACGCCCCTGGAGCAGGCAGTACTCGAGACCATCATGAACGGCTTCCTGATCGGCTATGGCGGCCTGATCGGCTTGGCGCTCGCCGCGCGCGGCGTGCGAGCGGTGCATGAGCGACGTGGCGGCATGGTCACGCTATCCTACAATAATGGCCGCTCCATCCGGGTGCCAAAGGGTTTGTCGGTGCTCGAGGCCAGTCTGCGCAACAACGTACCGCATGCCAGCATGTGCGGCGGCCGCGCGCGCTGCTCGACCTGCCGCATCAGGGTGATCGGAGATCCCGGCGCGCTGCCGCCACCCTCGCCTCGCGAGGCCTTCGTGCTCGCGCAGATCGGCGCGGCCGACCCGTCGGTCAGGCTGGCCTGCCAGTTGCGCCCCACCGGCGATCTTTCATTCTTTCAGCTGTTCATGCCGAACCCGACACCCGGCGAGCGCACTAGCTCGCGCGCCGGAATCGGGCAGGAGCGCTACCTCGTCAGCCTGTTCGTCGACATGCGCGGATCGACCGGCCTCGCTGAGAAACGGCTGCCGTTCGACGTCGTGTTCATCGTCAACCGCTTCCTCAGCGCCGTCTCCCAGGCCGTGCTGGCGAATGGCGGGCAGCCCAATCAGTTCGTCGGCGACGGTATGCTCGCGCTGTTCGGACTAGCCACCGATTCACATGTCGCGTGCGGCCAGGCGATCCAGGCGGCGCGCGACATCGCGGCCAACATCGCCGAGCTGAACGCGTTCCTCAGCCATGATCTGCATGACCCGATCCGCTTCGGCATCGGCATTCACGGCGGCGAGGTGATCGTGGGCGAGATCGGCTATCGCGACCACATGGTGTTCACCGCGCTGGGCGACGCCGTCAACGTCGCATCACGACTGCAGGACATGACGAAGACCCTCGGCTGCCAGGTCATCATCTCGGACGAGGTCTACGCGCGGGCGCGACTTGCCGCCGACGTGCTGCCGCAGCGCGAGGTCGAGATTCGCGGCCGCGCTGAGCCGATGCGCGTCAGGACGGCCATGGATGCCGCCGAACTCGCGATGCTCTCGGACGAAGGGACGGCTGCATGACGAGTTGCGTTGAACCTGTTTGCAGCCTGCGCTGTCATACCGAGAACGGTTGCAGCGGGTCCGCGGCGACGGGCGGAACGGTGGCGTTGCGGTCAAAAGCCGCAAAGCCGCCACGATATCGATCATTTCGAGCCAAAACCGCCCGCTGTTTGCGCTATCACGCCTGTCACAACCGCAGTATTCTCGAATTCCGGGCCTGACGGTTTGCGGGGACCGCCGGTTCGAATTGGATTGATCCCGCGGAGGCGACGTATGGCTAAAGGTACGGTCAAGTGGTTCAACCCGACCAAGGGCTATGGCTTCATCCAGCCTGCGGCCGGGGGCAAGGACATTTTCGTTCACATCTCCGCCGTGCAGAAGGCCGGGCTGGCGACCCTCAACGAGGGCCAGACCATCGAGTACGACGAGATTGCCAACCGCGGCAGGAGTTCGGCCGAGAACCTGAAAGTGTAGCGGATCAATTGGCGCGCCATTCCGCCTCGCGGCTTTTCGGCGCGATCGTTCCCCTCACCAAGCCAGCATGATTGTCGACACGTCGAAATAGACAGGAGCGGTGCCCGCTCCTGATCACATCTTTACGCTTGTTTGTAGTTTCAGCTCCCTCCCCGCCATTGCCTCGCCCGCCCGACCCGGGTCAAATGCGCCTCGAACCGCGCCGACAACAGAATTCCAGCGCGCGGAAACAAGCGACGGGAGCGACGCATCATGGACGACAAGGGCATTTTCCATGGCCTGAAGGTGCTGGACTGCGCGAGCTTCATCGCGGCTCCCGCAGCCGCCACCGTGCTTTCCGATTTCGGCGCTGACGTCATCAAGATCGAGCCGCCCGGCGCCGGCGATCCCTACCGCAACCTGCCGAACCTGCCGGGCTATCCGCGCAGCGAGCATAACTACGCGTGGTATCTTGAAGCCCGCAACAAGCGCAGCCTCGCGCTTGACCTGTCGAAGCCGGAAGCGCAGGCCGTCCTGCATAGATTGGTCGGTGAGGCCGATGTCTTCATCACCAACTTTCCGCCGTCGGTCCGCGCCAAGCTCGGCCTCACCCACGACAAGCTCGCGCCGCTCAATCCGCGGCTGATCTACGCGTCGTTTACCGGGTATGGCGAGAAAGGCGAGGAAGCCGACAAACCGGGCTTCGACAGCAATGCCTATTGGGCGCGCTCCGGGTTGATGGACCTGGTCCGTGCCGACGAGAGCACGACACCCGCCCGCTCCGTCGCCGGCATGGGCGACCACCCCTGCGCGATGGCGTTTTATGGCGCGATCGTCACGGCGCTTTACCAGCGCGAGAAGACCGGCAAGGGCTGCCATGTCGCCTCCAACCTGATGGCCAACGGGGTCTGGGCAGCCTCCGTGCTCGCCCAGGCCAAGCTTTGCGGTGCGACCTTCGTCGAGCGGCGGCCGCGCGAGCGCGCGCTGAACGCGGTCGCCAATCACTACAAATGCCAGGACGGCCGCTGGATCATGCTGTCGCTCCTCAATGAGGAGAAGCAGTGGCCGATCCTCGCCCGCTGCCTTGGCCGGGAGGAGCTGATCGACGATCCGCGCTTCGTCACCAAGGCCGATCGCCACGCCCGCTCGGTCGAGCTGATCCATGAGTTCGACGCGGTGTTCGCGACCAGGCCGCTGGCCGAATGGCGCCGGATCCTCGACGGCAGCGGGCTCGTGTTCGGCGTGGTCGGCATTCTCGACGACATCCCGAACGACAGGCAGATGATCGAGAACGATGTGCTGGTGCCGTTCGAGAACGACACCATGCTGACCGTCAACAGCCCGATCTTCATCGACGGCCAGCGCAAGGTCGCACCGCGCAAGCCGCCCGGCATAGGGCAGCACAGCGACGAGATCCTGCGCAGCGCCGGCTTCGACGACGACGCCATCCGCGACCTGCGCGCGCGCGGCGCAGTGGCCTGAGCTAGCGCGTCGCGATGAAGCACATGCCGAACCGCGTCGCCGGCCCGGTCTGACAGGACAGGTTCGCGGCGCAGGTCCAGGTCGAGAAGCTCTTGTCGTTGTCCGCGGCCTCGGCGTGGCGCGCGTAGCAATGCCCGCCCCAGCCGTCATTGTAGACCGTGCCGGCGAGTTCATCGCTGCCGCGCAGCTGCGGGCGGCTGGCGAAGCCGCGCGAGAAATCCGGCGTACGGCCCTCGGCAAAGGCGTTGAGGATGTCGCGCCGGCGGACCTGGTCGCCGAAGAAATGCGGCGAGCCCGGCACCACCACGGTGTTGGACGGCTTCTCCGCCATCCAGTCGACACCGGGGAAGTGGAAGCCGCCGATGCCGCGGGTCTGATGGCACCCGCCGCAGCTCGAATCGTTGAGGCGACGCTCGAAGCCCGCGACCGACTGGATGTTCTGCAGCACGATGCCCTGCGCGACCGCCTTCTCCAGCGCGCCGACCACATCGGACTCGGTGAACACCGCGCCCTGCCCGGCCGCGCTCCCCTGCACCAGCCCGTAGGCCGGCAGCAGATCGGAATTGACGAAGCCGACCGGGGTCGGCGCCACCGCAACCTTGGCCAGGAACTGGTCGGGGATCACCGCGGTGCCGCGGTCGAGCTCGCCGAGATGGACGGGGTCGAGCAGCCAGGCCTTGAACTCGCGCGCCAGCGCGGCATCCGAAAGCAGCCGGTCGCGATCGACCTGATCCTCCAGCACCGCCTCCTCGAACGTCCCGCTCGCGGCCTGATAGTCGAACACCTTCATCATGTAGTCGGTGCGGAAATCGCGGATCGCCGATTTCGGCGCATGCGCGATCTGCAGGTTGGTCTCGATGCGGTGGATGTTCTCCGGCCTGATCAGCGCCAGCGGCCCGTCCGGCGCCATCAGCTTCGCGGCAAGCTCCGGCCCGGTCAGTTGCAGATCGGACGTCGCCAGCCACCGCTTGGCGATCTCGGCGCAGCTCGGGGAGTTGCTCTTGGCTTGCGCGTCGCTGCGCGCCTTGAGCACGATGTTGAGCGTCATCGGCAGCCGCGGCGAGGCGACCTCGCCGTCCTTGGCCTCGGGCGGCGTCGTCCGCGTCAGGCGGTACAGCAGCCGCACCTCGCCGCAATGGTCGGGATCGACGAAGGCGCGATCCATGCGATTGACGACACCGGCCAGCACGAAGCGGGCATCGGACGAATCGAGCACGGTGCGGTCGAACAGCTGGAACGCGTAGGACGTGCCGACGCCGATGCTCTCGTTCGGCAACGTCGTCTTGTGCTTGTCGACGTAGCGGTCGAACTCCGCGTCGAGCGCCTTGCGCACGGGGGCCATCGACGGCAGCGCGAACAATGCTGCGTCGGTCAGCGGCGCATCGCTCGCGCGCGCGAGCATCTTTCCGAGGCCGAACGCGCCGTTGTCGAGCTCACGCAGCGCGAACGGCTCGAGGATGGCGGCGCCGCGCTCGATCGGCGCGCTCTCGTCCGCGTAAGCGAACGGGGCGCAGCACAGCATCACAAGGCCGAATACCGACAGTCGCAAGATCCGCCTCCTCGATTCCATGGCGCAACTGACGGCCTGCTAGCCCTCGAAGATAGCCGAAAGGCGGGCGGCTTCGGACAATTGTGCGACGAGGCGCCTCACGTCGCGGTGAGGCGCCTCGTCAGATTCGTCTCCCAAAACAGATGGTCGGTCAGCGCGAGACGACAAGCCCCTTGGTGGTGACGACCACCCAGCGGCCGTCCTGCTTGCGGATCGCGTCGACCTTGCCGAGGCCCGGCACGGGATCGCCGGCATAGACCTCGTAGAGGCCGCCGCGGCCCTCGATCAGCGCACCGCCACGACCGACGTCGCGCAGCACCCAGCCCTCGACGACCTTGGGCTTGGCGGCCTCCGCGCGGTTCGGCTCCGGACGAGCAGCGGCCTCCGCCCGCGCCGGCTCGGTCCGGCTCGCCTCTGCCCTTGCTGCCTCGGTCCTGGCTGCCTCGGCGCGGTTCGCCTCCTGGCGGCTCGCCACCCCCGCGGGCGGGGCCGCCGCATTGATCGCGCCCACCGCCTGCGGCACGGATGCCGCGCTATCACGTGACGCCGCCTGCTGCGATGTCGCGGAAGCCTGCGCGGCGCGCAGCCGGTCCACGGCCTCGCTCAGACGCTGCAGCTCGCTCGGCTTGGCCGACGATTTCGTCGACAGGTCACCCAGGATCTTCTCGAGCCGGTCGAGACGCTCGGCGGACTTGTTGAGCTCGACGAGGCTGGTCTGATTGGTCTGGTCGAGGCTCGCCTTCAGCGCGGCGACATCATTGTCGATCCGCGCCACCGTCGCGCCAAGCGTGGAATCCGCAGCCTCGCCGGCCGTCGCATCGGCCACGTCACCGCCGCCGGAGCGCGTGACGAATTTGGCGGTGACCAGACCACCGGCAACGCCGCCGACGACCATCGACAGCAGCAGGATCGCGGCCATGGCCGGAAGGCCGAGCCTCCCGTTCACGGCATGCGGAATCACGGCATGCGGAAGGGTCTGCGCCTGCGGAGGCGACGACGCCCCAGCGGCGCGAGCTGCCGTCGCGGCGGCCGCCGACTTGGGCGCCGCATCGACCTTGAACGGCTCGGTCTTGAACTTCGCCCTGGCCCAGGCTGCGGCCTTGTCGACGGCGGCAAGAGCACCAGCCTTGGTCAGCGGTCCGGCGACCGCCTGGACCGGCGTGACCGGACGCGGCGCGGACGCCTCTGGTTTGGCTGCGGATGCCGACTTGGCAACGGGCTCCGGCTTGGCAGCCGGCTCCGGTTTGACGGCCGGCTCGGGCCGGACGACGGCTTCCGTCTTGGTGGCAGTCACGGGCTTGATCGGCGCATCCGGCTTGATGGGCGCGTCCGGCTTCGGCGAGGTCGTAGCCATCGGACCCACCTTCGGCGCATTGGCCGCGAGCGTCGACAGCTTCGGCGTCTCGACCTTGAGGAGCTCGCCGGCCGCCGCCGCCTTGATCGGCTCCGACTTGACCGGTTCGGTCCTGATCAGATCCAGGATCGTCGAGGGAGATTTCGCAGCACTCGGGATCGCTCCGGCTTCGACCTTGCCCGGCGCCGTGCCCCTTGCCGCCTGCGACTTTGTCAGCTCGGGCTTGACCTTGTCGGACTTGCCCTTGTCGGATTTGACCAGGTCGAGCCGCGCAGGCTCGGGCTTGGCGCGCTCCAGCTTCACCGCCTCGATCTTGGCGGGCTCGATCTTGTCCGGCTCGGCCGTGACAACTTCGATCTTCGGCTGCTCGGGCTTGATCGTTCCGATCTCGGTGCCGGCCGTCATCCCGGTATTGATCGCTGGGCTGTTGAGCGCAGGGCTGTTGAGCGCAGACTTGGCGTCGGTCGTGGCGCCGTCCAATGCAACCGGTCCGGCCTTGGTGTCGAGCTGCGGCTCGGGCGCGGTCACCGCTTCCACGATTGCCGCCTTGGGGTCGATGCCCGGACGATCAGCCGCCGGCGCTTCGTGATCCGGCGCGATCATGGGCGGGGCCACCGCGGCGATCGTGGGCACGGCCGGATCGACTGCGTCCGGGGAGGCGGATGTCGTCAGGGCCGGGTCGACGCTCGCAGGGGCCGCGGCAGTCGTACCGGCCACGCCAAGGCTGGCCCGTTCGGGCTTTTGGTCGCTCACGTTCAGAGTCTCCGCATGACGTTGAGCACTTGGTAACCTTAGTTAGCGTTCGATTGATTGCCAAAATCTTACTTTTGCAAGGCTTACCTGAGTTTTAGGGATTCATACCGGGCGGATTTGCGCCGACAAAGTGGAGCAGATGTGGCGGGCGGTGCCCGAATATTCAGCTCTGGGCGGCCCGTCCGGAGGCAGCAAGCTCGATCGGCACGCGTCGCAGCGTGGTCGACGCGGAGTCAAACAGAGCCGCTCTCGCGGCGCGATTGCACCCGAGCTTTTGACCATCATTCCCTCCGCATCGGTCGGAGGGCGCAGGGAAGGCCGGGTGCCGACTGGCACCCGTGGCCCCCGTGCGGAAAGATTGCACGGGGCAGGAACCACAGGTTCAGCCGGAACGACCCGGCCCTCCCTGCGCGATGGCGTTACGGCTGCTTCGTAGTCTCCCCGGTGCGCCGGGCTTTCTGGTCACCGTCATCCGCACGAGGCGAAGCCTGCATGCGAACTTGACATCGGCATCGGGATGCCAGGACCCTACGACTTGACCGTCCGTACCGCGCTTGCTCGCCGGCCCGCTTGCGCAAAGCCCCAAGTCCGATACGGCCACCGCTCCCCGCTGCTACGCCTCGTGACGATCGGCCGAAACGTCCCTCTTCATCGCAGGCGGGATGGCCGGGATCATCGTCGTGATTTGCCCGACGCGACAAGGCCGCCAACGTGCGACAAACTGGCTCGACGGGCAGTTTGCGCATGACGGGATTGCGGAAATTGCCCGTCGGGTCAGTGGTCGATGGACGACTGTAGGCTTGCGAATGTTGTCAGTCTTGCAATGCCATCGACAGACGGAAGGCATGTTTGTCGGCCAACTGAACGCCAGTTCTCGACATCGGACGGCTGGCTGCCTGCTTGGCTGATAGGACGGGCCTGCACCAGAACCTTGAGGGAAGCGTTCGCCGAGCGAGGAACGAAAAACCGAAGAGGGCAACGCGCATGGATTATCAGCCGGCCATCAAAGGCGTGCGGCCCGATGATCTGGTGGGATATGCCGACGAGCTCGGCAACTTCCATATCGGCGGCGCCGGCCAAATGCCCCGAACCGGGATTCCGCTTCTACTACCGGGACGCGAATATGAATTCTGCTTCTACGCAGACAGCAAATATGAAGGCAGCAGCTACGACGTAGAGGTCACAATGACGAGCACTGATCGATTCACGGGCTCGGAGCGTGCAGATTGATCCAGAAGATCTTGATCGCACCACGCGGAACATGAGGCGCTTCTTTTCAGACCGCTGTTTTCTGATGCCGCGGATACCAATTCCTGCCGGGGAGCACTTTCGAAGCCTAAGGATGTTATGGCCCCCCAAGAGACCGGAACAACGATGACGGTCCCGCACTGTCAGCGAGATCGCCTCTGGTCGATACGCAATCATAGATTGCATATTGTGCCGTCCGGCCTCGCCGTTTTCGATGAACGCTCTGGTTGCTTTCGTAGACTAATACTCTGCGTTCGGACTATTTTTTCATTTCCAGCATTTCAAGGGGAGCACTCATGCGAAAGCTCATTTCTTCGATCGGATTTTTGTGCGCCGCACTTTTGATCCTGGCCTCGCCAGGGGCTCACGCGCAGGCGACGCGGACCTGGGTGTCCGGCGTCGGCGACGACGTCAACCCGTGCAGCCGCACGGCGCCCTGCAAGACCTTCGCCGGCGCGATCTCGAAGACCGCCGCCGGCGGTGAGATCGACGTGCTCGATCCCGGCGGCTACGGCGCCGTCACGATCACCAAGTCGATCACCATCGACGGCGGGGGGACCATGGCCTCGGTCCTGGCGTCGGCGACCAACGGCATCAATGTGAATGCCGGCGCCAACGATGTCATCATCCTGCGCAATCTGAGCATCAACGGCGCCGGCACGACCCTCGGCCTCAACGGCGTCAATTTTCTCGCCGGCCGAAAGCTCGTCATCGAGAACTGTACCTTCGAGAACTTCTCGCAAAGCGCAATCTCTGTCGCGCCGACCGGTGCGGCACAGGTGGTGATCGCGGACTCCTCGCTCAAGGCGTCGGCGTTCGGCGTCACGGTCACAACCGCCAATTCGAGCAGCGCAATCAGCGTGCTCGTCTCCAACACCAAGGCCATCGAAAATGGCAATGCCGGAATATCCGCGACGGTCCCGGCCGGAAAGCCGGGTATGGGGGTGTTTCTCGATCGGCTGACCTCCGAGTTCAACAACACCGGCGTTCTGGCAAGCGGCAGCGGCGCCATCGTGACGTTGGGAAATTCCGTCATCCAGGGCAATTCCAACGGCGTCGTCCAGACCGGCGGCGGCTCGGTCTCGTCCTTCAAGAACAACGCGATCAGCAACAACGGCGTCGACGGCACGCCGCTCACGGGGATCAGCCTGAACTAGCGGCGCCGTTGCGGGAAGCCCGGCATCTGGCGACCCGCGCCTGGCGGACATCGTGCAATCACATCAGCGAGGTCCTGTTGCCGGCGGGACCTCGCTCGATTGCCTCGATGCTGGCGCTCAGACGCCGGCGGCGGCCGCGTGCTGGGCCGCCATCTCGGCATCCGCGGCGGTGACGCGCTGGAACGCCGGCCGCTGGGTGATGCGCTCGGCATAGCGCACGAACACCTCCTTGCGCGGCACCACGCCGAACATCATGGTCCAGTTGAAGGCGACGCCCCACAGCACGTCGGCGGCGGTCATGCGCTCGCCGAGCAGATACGGCCCCTTGGCGAGCTGCTGCTCCAGCGCCCCCAGCATCGTGTCGTAATCGGCATAGGGCGACTGCGTGACCGGCGCGGGCTCGCGCTTCATGAAATGGTCGATCACGGCGGGCTCGAACGACGCGCCGTAATACGCGATCCAGCGCAGATAAGGTCCGCGCAGGGCATCGTCGACCGCCGGCGTCAGCCCCGCCTGGGGAAACAGATCGGCGAGATAGATGAAGATCGCGACCTGCTCGGTCACGATCTGGCCGCGATGTCCGATCGTCGGCACCTTGCCGAGCGGATTGACGGCCAGGAATTCCGGCTTGCGCTGCTCGCCCGCCTTCATGTTGAGGACGTGCAGATCATAGGGCGCGCCCAGCTCCTCGAGCAGGATGCGCGCGCCCGCGGCGCGGGTCTGCGGCGAGTAATACAGCGTGATCTTGTCGTCGGTGGTCATGTTGGTCTCCTCCCATTGCCGGCTGCGGTGGCGGGCTTGTCGCACACCATACCTGACAAGGCGTGTCAGGTATGTTTAAACAACGTCATGCGCGCGAGCCGGCTGCTCTCCATCCTCACCACCCTGCAGGCCAAGGGACAGGTCACGGCGCCCGAGCTCGCATCCGCCTGCGAGGTCTCGGTGCGCACGATCTATCGCGACATCGACGCGCTCGCCGCGGCGGGCATCCCGGTCTATGCCGAGCGCGGCGCCGAAGGCGGGTTCCGCCTGCTCGACGGCTATCGCGTGCGGCTGAACGGGCTGTCCCCGGCCGAGACCGATGCGCTGTTCATGGCGGGCCTGCCCGGCCCCGCCGCAGCCCTCGGGCTCGACGACGCGATGAGCGCGGCGCAGACCAAGCTGGTGGCAGCGCTGCCGCAGAGCCTGCGCGCCAATGCCGGCCGCATGCAGGCGCGCTTCCACCTCGACGCGCCCGGCTGGTTCGGCGAGGCCGAGGAGCCGCCGCATCTGCGCGCCATCGCCGATGCCCTGCTCGCCGAGCGGCAGATCGACATCCGCTACCAGACCTGGCGCGCCGAGAAGCGCCGCCGCGTCGCGCCGCTCGGCCTCGTGCTGAAGGGCGGCAATTGGTATCTCGCAGGAGGGGTCGAGCGCAGCGTGCGCACCTATCGCGTCGCGCGCATCCTTGACTGCACGGTGACGAACGAGAGTTTCGCGCGGCCCGCCGATTTCGACCTTGCCGCCTATTGGCGCGCCGCGACGGAGCGGCTGGAGGCGGAACTGCATCCGAAGACGGCCACGGTGCGCCTGTCACCGCTCGGTGTGAAACTGCTGGAAGTGTGGAGCCAGCCTTACGTGCGCGCCCGCATGCGCCTCGCCGACGAGGCCGATGCGCAGGGCTGGCGTATCGCGACGATCCCGACCGGGACGACGCTGTGGCACGCCGCGGGTGAATTGCTGCGGTTTGGCCCCGAGGCCGAGGTGCTCGATCCGCCGGAGTTGCGCGCGAAGATGGCCGAGCTGGCGCAGGCGATGGCGAAGCGCTACGGCGCCTGAGCTGCGACGGTGTGAGTTGTGGACGTATTTTCCATCCGCGTCGTTGCGAGCGCAGCGAAGCAATCCAGGGTGGAGGGCAGGACTCTGGATTGCTTGGCTGCGCTCGCAATGACGGGGCAAGAGGGGGCGCGCTCACATCCAGCTAGGATGAGCGCGACCGGCGAAGTGAGTGCGACTGGTACGATCAGCGCTACAGCACCACTGGCGCGTCGGGCAGCTCGTTCGTCTCTCCCGCATGCGGCGGAAAGTACCTGGCGAGCTCGCGCGACACGGCCGCGATGCCCTGCATCACGCCCTGCTCGAAGCGTCCGGCGCGGAACTCAGCCTCCATCGCGCGGCAGATCGTCTCCCAGCCCTCGGCGCCGACGCGGTGATGAATGCCGCGGTCGGCGATGATCTCGACGTCGCGATCAGCCAAGAGCAGGTAGATCAGGACGCCGTTGTTATCAGCGGTGTCCCAGATGCGCAATTGCGAGAACACGTCGAGCGCGCGCTCGCGCGGCGGCTGGTCGCGCCACAGCGGCCGGCCGTCGAGCGCGCCCTCGACGACGAAGCGGAGCTGGCCGGCATGGGTGCGCTCGCCGTCCCTGATCGCCTGCTCGATGCGGGCCAGCACGGCCGGCGTGAAGATGCGCTTGAGCTGCCAGTGATGATGCAGGAGATGCCGGCCGATCCGCCTGATGCCCATGGTCGCGCGCCCCGTCCTCACCAGCTGCCCGAGGCGCCGCCGCCGCCGAAACTGCCGCCGCCGCCGGAAAAGCTGCCGCTGTCGCTCGAACTGCCGCTGCTCCAGCCGCCGGATGACGAGCCGCTCGACCAGCCGCTGCCGCGGCGCCCGCCCGACGTCGGCATCGACGAGGACAAGCCGCCGGCGATGAAGGCAATGACGATGCCGGCCACGCTGGACAGCAGTGCGAGCGTGATCGAACCCACGAGCACCCAGGTCAGAATCCCCAGCGCGCCCCCGGTCGCAAGCGAACCCAGCAGCCGCCCCAACAAGGCCCGCAGCACGCCACCGAGAAAGATCGCACCGAAGAAGGCGACAGGTGCGAACGAGGAGATGGTGTCGATGTCGAGATCCGTGCCGTGCGAGGCCTGCGGCTGCGGCACCGGCAGACTCTCGCCATTGATCACGCCGATGATGCGGTCGACGCCGGCGTCGATGCCGCCGGCGAAATCGCCGCTGCGAAATCTCGGCGTGATGACCTCGTCGATGATGCGCCGCGCGGTGACGTCGGTGAGGCTGCCTTCGAGGCCGTAGCCGACCTCGATGCGCAGCTTGCGGTCGTTCTTGGCGATCACCAGCAGCGCGCCGTCATCGACCTTCTTGCGCCCGATCTTCCAGGTCTCGGCGACGCGGAGCGAAAACTGCTCGATGGTCTCGGGCTGCGTCGTCGGCACGATCAGCACCGCGACCTGGCTGCCCTTGCGGGTTTCCAGGTCCTTCAGCTTCTGCGTGAGGCCTGCGATGTCCGAGGAGGACAGCGTGCCGGTCTGGTCGACGACGCGGCCGGTGAGCTGCGGCACCGCCACGTCCGCCATCACGACCGTCGCGAGGCAGACGAACAGCGTCGCAAGCAGCGCCTTGAGGACCGGCAGCGCGCGCACGATTCCTTGGCTCCGGCTATTTCGACGGCGCGGGCGATGGCGCGTTGAAGTCGACCTTCGGCGCGACCGAGATCTCGCGCTCGTTCTCGACGGTGAAGTTCGCCTTTTCCTTGTAGCCGAGGACCATGGCGGTCAGGTTGTTCGGGAACGTTCGGATGCCGACATTATACTCCTGCACCGCCTTGATGTAGCGGTTGCGCGCCACCGTGATGCGGTTCTCGGTGCCTTCGAGCTGGGACATCAGGTCGCGGAACAGCGCGTCCGATTTGAGCTGCGGGTAGTTCTCGGTGACCACCAGCAGCCGCGACAGCGCGGAGGTCAGCTCGCTCTGCGCCGCCTGGAACTTCTGCAGCGCCGCGGGATCGTTGACGACGTCGGGCGTGGCCTGGACACTGCCGACCTTGGCGCGGGCGTTGGTGACGCCGAGCAGCACGTCCTTCTCCTGCTGGGCAAAGCCCTTCACGCTGTTGACCAGGTTGGGCACGAGGTCGGCACGGCGCTGATACTGGTTGACCACCTCCGACCAGGCCGCCTTGACCTGCTCGTCATTGGTCTGGATGGCGTTGTAGCCGCAATTGGTCAGGCTCAGCGTCATCAGCGCCGCCAGCACGGTCAGCAATCTCCGCATCGCGCGTCCCCCTCTTCATCCGGTTGTACCGCCTTCACACAGCACAGCTTTGGCGACGGCGCAATGACGGCAGCCGGCCGCCGGACATGGGTCGCGGCGGCCGGTGGGTCGGTTCAGGGAAGTTCCGGGGCTCAGGCAGCGTTGGAGGACATACCCTCCGCCGTCATTGCGAGCGCGAGCAATCCAGAGTCCCGCCCACCACCCTGGATTGCTTCGCTGCGCTCGCAATGACGGGCGGAGGCAGTTGAGACGCAATCTTGCAACCGACTCGCCGAACTCCCGCTCAACTGCCCTTGCGGTCGCGCAGCTGGGTCACAAACATGTCCTGCCAGCTCGCGGGCTTGACCTTGATCGAGCCGACGCCGTGCATGAACTCGGCGATCTTCAGCACGCCCTCGGGCGTCGCGGAGAACCAGGTGTCCTTGTCCTGCAGCATCTCCAGCACGTCCTCCTTGGTGGTCTTCACCTTGGCGGTGCGGGCGTAGATCTCGGCCGCGGCAGCCTTGTCGTTGGCGATCAGCGTGCAGGCCTCGTCGAGCGCGTCGAGGAACGCCTGCACGACCTTGGGATTGGCGTCGACGAAGCGCTTGGGCGCGAACACCACGTCCATCGTCATCCGTCCGAGCACGTCGGCGGAATTGGCAACGCGGCGGATCTTCGAATCCTTCAGCTCGATGTAGGAGAACGGCGGGGAGGTGAAATGCGCCGTGATCTCGGTCTTGCCCGAGGTGAGCGCCGCCAGCGCCTCCGGATGCGGCAGGCCGACGGTCATCGGATCGAGCTTGGCGTAGTTCTCCTTGCCGAACTCCTGCGCTGCCATCATCTGCAGCATGACCGCCGACAGCGAGGTCTTGATGCCCGGCAGGGCGATCTTGTCGCTCGGCTTGAAATCCTTCAGCGACTTGATCTCGGGATTGTTGGTGTTCATCCACAGCGAGGTGGAGCTGAGGCCGCTGACGCCGACCACCTCCACCGCCGGAATGCCCTTGGCCTTGGCCCACAGCGTGATGAAGCCGGGCGCACCGGTGCCGGCGATGTCGAGCGAGCCGGCCATCATCGCGTCGTTGATGATGTTGCCGCCGTCGAGCATCTGCCAGTTCACCTTGAACGGACCGAGCCCGGCCTTCTCGGCCTGCTTCTCCATCAGCTTCTGATCTTCCATCACGATCAGCGGCAGATAGAGGATGCCGTAGCCCTTGGAGAGCCTGATCTCCTTGACCTCGGCCTGCGCGGCGGTGGCGCCGAGCAGCGCGGCGAGGCCGAGCGCGGCGGCCGTGAATGATTTGCTCCAGGACATGGTCGTCTCCTTCCTTGTTGTTGTGCTTATAACTCGAAATTCAGTGCTGCATGCCCCAGCGCCGCACCGTCTTGCGCTCGATGGTGGCGAACACGACGTTCTCGACGACGAGGCCGATGAAGATCACGGTGAACAGCCCGGCGAACACGTTCGCCGTCTCCAGCTGGTTGCGGTTCTCGAAGATGAACCAGCCGAGCCCGCCCGAGCCGGAGGACACGCCGAACACCAGCTCGGCCGCGATCAGGGTGCGCCAGGCGAAGGCCCAGCCGACCTTCAGGCCGGTGAGGATGGCCGGAAAGGCCGCGGGGATCAGGATGAAGCGCACCAGCTTCAGCCCGCGCAGGCCGTAGTTCAGGCCGACCATGCGCAAGGTGTTCGACACCGAGCGGAAGCCGGAATGGGTGTTGAGCGCGATCGCCCACAGCACCGAATGCACCAGCACGAAGATGATACTGCCCTTGCCGAGGCCGAACCAGATCAGCGCCAGCGGCAGCAATGCGATCGCCGGCAGCGGGTTGAACATCGAGGTCAGCGCCTCCAGCATGTCGGCGCCGATCCGCGAGCCGATCGCGATCGTGGTCAGCACGGCCGCCAGCGCGATGCCGATGCCGTAGCCGATCAAGAGCGTCTCCAGCGACACCAGGGTGCGCGCAGGGATGATACCGTTGCCGATGTTCTCGAAGAAGGCTGAGAGCGTATCGGTGAAGGTCGGAAACAACAGGGGATTGCCGAGCCACAGGCCATAGGCCTGCCACAGCGCGGCGAGCGCCATCAGGATGATGGCCTTGCGGACCGCACCGATGCGGTAGATGCGTTCCAGCCAGGACAGGCTCGCCTCGACCTTGACGTCACCGAGGGGCGTGTCTGCATTGACGATTTCGGGGCGCAGCGCCAGCGTCTCGCTCATGGATGCTCTCCTCGTCTCTAGTGATGGCCGAACAGCATGTCGTTGATGCGCCCTTCGAGCGCGACCTGTTCCGGCGAGCCCATCGTGCCCGGCGGCACGCTGTTGAGCTCGGCGCGGACGCGGCCGGGATGCGGCGACAGCAGCAGGATGCGGGAGCCGATCTTGATCGCCTCCTCGATCGAATGCGTCACGAACAGCACGGTGAAGCGGGTGTCCTGCCAGAGCTGCAGCAGCTCATCCTGCATCTTGCGCCGGGTCAGCGCGTCCAAGGCGGCGAACGGCTCATCCATCAACAGCACGTCGGGCTCCATCGCCATGCCCCTGGCGATCGCGACACGCTGCTTCATGCCGCCGGAGAGCATGTGCGGATAGGAGTCGATGAACTTGGTCAGGCCGACCTTGTCGATATAGGACTTCGCCCGCTCGTTGGCCTCGGCCGTGCCGAGCCGGCCGCTGGCGGTCAGCGCGAACACGACGTTCTCGCGCACGGTCTTCCACGGCAGCAGCTGGTCGAACTCCTGGAATACCATCATGCGGTCCGGGCCGGGCTCGCTGACGTCGTGGCCCTTGAGCCGGATGCGGCCCTCGGTCGGCTTCAGATAGCCGCCGATCGCCTTGAGAAGCGTGGATTTGCCGCAGCCGGAGGGGCCGAGCAGCACGAAGCGGTCGGCATCGAACACCTTGAAATCGACGCGATAGGTCGCCGTGACCAGGGTGTCCGGCGTCTTGTACTGGAGCGTCACGCCCTCGACCGAGAGCAGCGGCTCGAACTGAGATGGCGATTGATGGACGGTCATCGTCCTCCCCTCCTCTATATTGCAGTGCGAAATTTCGCCTGGTGCACTTCGGCGCCCTTATTCGAAGTGATAGAGGAGGAGACTGACGCGAACCTGACTCCGAGGCGGACAACGAGACCTTGCGCATCCTGCTGGTGGAAGACACGCCCGAGATCGGCGCCGCCGTGACCAGCCGGTTCGAGCGGATCGGCTACGCCGTCGACTGGGAGAAGGACGGCCGCACCGCGAGCGAGCTGATCGAGGTGCAGACCTATGACCTCATCGTGCTCGACGTGATGCTGCCGAACATGGACGGCTTCGCGGTGCTGAAACATTTGCGCAAGCGCGGCCTGCGCACGCCGGTGCTGGTGCTGACCGCGCGCTCGGCGGTCGACGACCGGATCGGCGCGCTCGATCTCGGCGCCGATGACTACCTGATCAAGCCGTTCGACTATCGCGAGCTCGAAGCGCGCGCCCGTGCGCTGCTCCGGCGTGCGGCCGGCCAGTCCGACAATCTGCTGACTCTGGGGCCGCTGGTGATCGACCGCGCCGGGCGCACCGCCAGCGTCGCCGGCCAGCCGCTGGACCTGACGCGGCGCGAGCTGACCGTGCTGGAAATCCTCGCCGCACGTCCCGGTCGCTACGTCGCCAAGGAGGAGCTGGTCGAGCAGCTCTTCAGCTTCGACCAGGACCCGAGCCCCAACGCAGTCGAGCAGTTCATCGCGCGTCTCCGGCGCAAGCTGGCGGCGACGTCAGTCGAAATCAAGACCGAGCGCGGCCTTGGCTATCAGCTCCACGCTTCGTGACCTCAGGGCGTCGCTGCGCGCGCGGCTGCTGATCGCGATCGGCGCGATCCTGGCCATCGGCGCCGTCGTGCTCAGCCTCGCCGCTTGGCAATATGCCGCGACCGCCGCGCGCGACGCCTATGACAAGCTGCTCGCGGGCGGCGCCGTGCAGATCGCCGAGAACATCTACATGCAGGGCGGCGTCGTGACGCTGGATCCGCCGGCGGCAGCGTTTGCGACATTGTCGGCCTATGACCTCGTGTTCTATCGCGTCACCGATCCGCGCGGCGTCGTCATCGCCGGCTATGACGACCTCGCCGTCACCGCGCCCGCCAGGGCGCTGCGCGAGGGCGTGGTGCTGCGCGACGGCGTCTATCGCGACCAGGCCGTGCGCATCGCCGCGGTGGCGCGCAAGCTCGACGGCGCGCCTGGCGACGGCTGGAGCCTGATCGTGCTGGCGCAGACCCTGCGCGCCCGCGACGCGCTGACCTGGGATCTTGCCTCGAAGGCGATCGGCCTGATCGCGGCGATGAGCCTGCTGGCGCTGGTCGCGACCGCGCTGTGCCTGCGGCTGGTGTTCGCGCCGCTGACGCGGATCGAGGCCGAGATCGTCAAGCGGCGCCCCGATGATCTCAGCCCGATCGCGATCACGCCGCCGCGCGAGGTGCGCGCGCTGGTCGGCGCCATCGACGGCTTCATGCAGCGCCTCGCCGAGCGCATCGCGCTGATGCAGCGCTTCATCGCCGACGCCACGCACCAGCTGCGCACGCCGCTCGCGGCCATCGATGCCGAGGTCGAGCTGCTGAGCGATCACACCAAGGACCCGAAGGCGCTCGACCGGCTGCGCGGCCGCATCGCCGACCTCGCCCGTCTCACCAGCCAGTTGCTCGATCACGCCATGATCCAGCACCGCGCCCAGGCACCACGGTTCGTTGCGACCGATATCAACGCGCTGGCGAAATCGGTGTTGTCGCAGAGCGTCCCGCTGACGCTGGATCGGGAGGTTTCCGTCAGCTTTGTCGCCTCGGAGGATGACGCGGTGGTTGCCGCGGACGCCATCAGCCTACGCGAAGCGCTCGCCAATCTGATCCACAATGCGCTGGCGCATGGGGCGGCAACGCGGCTGATGGTGCGCGTGGAGAGAACGACAGCGCATGTGGTGATCATCGTCTGGGATGATGGGCCGGGCATCGCGGCGGAGGCGCAGGCGGGATTGCTGGTGCCCTTTCAGAAGGGCGACGGCTCGCATGGATCGGGGCTTGGGCTTGCGATCGCCAAGGACGTCGCGGAGGCCCACGGCGGAAACCTGCGGTTTGCGGGCAGCGCGGGCGACTTCAGCGTGATCCTGGAACTACCACCCCAGCCCCATGGCTAAACCTTTAGTTGTTTCATTACACGCCCGTTCTGAAATCAACGGTATGTCGTTCCCAGCATCAGGGGAACCACCATGGTACGGCTTGCCGTTCTAGGAATTGTTGCAGCGGCCAGTCTCTCATGCACCGCACCGGCAACCGCCGCGGATCAGGACGGCGAATGCGCGAAGTCCCTGCTCAGGACCTCCCCCGAGATCGTCATTGCGGCCTGCTCCCGAATCCTTGCCGAGCCCAACACATCCTCGGCCGAGCGTGGCCGCGCCCTCTCGGTTCGAGGCTCGGGCTACTATCACACGAAGCGGTGGGACTTTGCAGCGAAGGATTACGATGCCGCCATCGCGCTGATGCCGACCGATGAAGAACTGCTGCTGTCCCGCGCGACGACGGCGTCCCGTCTCGGCGATCTCACACTGAGCCACTCACTCATCGAGAAGGTCCTGACGCTCAATCCGTCCAATCCGAATGCGATCTGGCGCGTCGGCGCCTCCTATGCAGACGCCGGCGACGACCGCTCCGCGATCCGCTATTATGACATGGCCTTGGCGATCGCGCCGAGAAACCAGTATGCGCTGCTGCTCAGCAGCGACAGTCATCAGCGTTTGCGCCGCTTCGACGAAGCGCTGAAGACCGCTGACGCGCTGGTTGCGCTCGGTCCCGACGAGATCAATCTGCAGCCCTATTTCGACGGCTATGGTAACCGGCTCGACTTCTACATCGTCGCTCTGAAGAACCGCGCGCGCATTTACTGGACAGTCGGCCAGTTTGACCGTGCAGAGCAGGACTTGAACGCTGCCGTAACCTATCGACGGATTCCCCTGTCGCTCACGGCACGGGGCCACTTGCTCACCTACAGACCCGGACGAGAGCAGGAGGCGTTTGCCGACCTGCAGGAAGCCAAATCGCTCGGGTCCGAGCAATATGAGACCTTCTTCGACCTCGGGCTCATCCACGCCAAGCGTCAGCAATTCCGCGAGGCGATCGCCGAATTCGATCGTGCCGCGGCGATTGATCCGCCATCCGGCGAGGCGTTCCGCATGCGTGCACTGATGCATCGGGAACTCGACGAGACCGATCTCGCGTTCGACGACATGGTGCTGGCCGTGAGCATCGAAGAGTCGGTGCTCAAGCGGACCGTTCTGGCGCTGCGCACCGCCGGCTATTGGCGCTCGAACCAGGCGCCTGACGAACTGACGCCCGACTTCAAGGACGCGATCCGCGCCTGCATGCTCGACAAGCTCTGCAAGTGAGTCCTCCGATGACATCCCGCATTCGCTCCGCCGTCCCGCTCATCCTGATCGCCGGGCTGCTGGGCACGCCCTCTCTCGCCGAAGACATGCTTGGAACGGCGGGCCCGATCCGCTCCTTCGGCTTCGGAACATGCAAGCTGCCCTATCCGGCGAGAGCCCGCGGCGAATGTGATCCGCCGGAAGTTTCAGCAACACTGCCGGCGGATGTCCGTTCGCAGCAGCGCGTCGTTCGCGCGCGTCAGCTCACCGAGATCGCCAGGCTGCCGCAGGCGATCGCCGAGCTTGATACCGCCATTACCGAGCAGCCCGGCAACGTGCCGGCGCTGCTGCTCCGCGCCCGCCTAAGGATACCCGCCCAGCTGACCGAGGCCACGCGCGACGTGAAGGCGGCGCTGCAGGCCGCCCCTGAGAATGCCGACGCGCTGGCGACCATGGCCTTCATCCTCATCGGTCAGGACGATCAGGCCGCGCTTCAGTTGGCCACCGACGCCCTCGTCCGCAACCCGCCATCGGTCGATGCGCTCTGGATCCGGGCCATCCTTGCAAACCGAAGCGGCCGGCCGGAGCAGTCGGAGGCGGATCTCGATCGGGCCATCGCAATCGAGCCCGACGATCGGCGAAGCCGCATGACACGCGCCGAGATCAGGCTGCAGACCGGCAAGGCGGCTGGCGCCAAGGAGGATCTCGATGCGATCCTCGCGGCGGGGTCTGATCTCCAGGCGCTGCAGATGCGGGCGACGATACTGGCCGGGCTGGGAGACGACAGCGCAGCGCTTGCCGACCTGAACAAGGTTCTCGGTCCGCCCGGACAGCGGGTGCTTCCCGGCCCGGCCCGACCCGACCTCGTCAACATGTTCGTGCAGCGCGCCTTGATCCTCACCCGCACCGGACGAGAGCCGGATGCCAGGCAGGACCTCGAAACCATCGTCGCGCTGGGCGGCAATCGCGCGATCCTGCAGATGCAGGTCTACCTGCGGGGTCATGGCTTTCCGGACCTCGCTCTGAACGGCAAACGGTCCGACCAGCTCGACGACGCGCTGCGCGCCTGCTTCATCAACAGTGCATGTGGCCGCGGCATCGCCATCCGCGGGTAGCATCTCGTCTGCGGTGGCCTGACCGCCGCATCCTCAATGCCGGCAAGCGGCAGACGGATGCGGCGGTCTGAGAAGTGAAGTTATGCTTACGCCGCCGCCTTCTTGGCCTTCGCATCCCGGATCGCCGCCCATACCTTCTCAGGCGTCAGCGGGGTCTGCAGATTGGTGATGCCCAGCTCGAACAGCGCGTCCATCACGCCATTGGTGACGCAGGGCGGGCCGCCGATGGCGCCGGATTCGCCGCAGCCCTTGGCGCCCAGCGGGTTGGTCTTGCAGGGCGCGGAATCATCGAGCGTGACGACGATCGGCGGCACGTCGTCGGCGCGCGGAATGCAGTAGTCCTGATAGGTCGCGGTCAGGAGCTGGCCATCGGCATCGTAGGCGACGTTCTCGTACAGCGCCTGGCCGATGCCCTGGGCGACGCCGCCATGGATCTGGCCGGCCACCAGCATCGGATTGACGGCAACGCCGACGTCGTCGACGGTGGTGTAGCGCACGACACGGCTGATGCCGGTCTCCGGATCGATCTCGACCTCGCAGATATGGGTGCCGTTCGGCCAGCTCGGACCATCGACCTCGCCCTCGCTGTCGACCGACAGCTTGGCGCCCTGCTCCTTCTGCGCGATCTCGAACAGGCTGATGCGGCGGTCGGTGCCGACGACGGTGAGGACGCCGTCGCGATACTCGATGTCCTCGACCGCGGTCTCCAAGAGGTTCGACGCCTTCTCGCGCGCCTTGCTGATGAGATCGTTGGAGGACACCGCCACCGCGGTGCCGCCGACGAAGAGCGAGCGCGAGCCGACGCTGCCGAAGCCGGTGGCGAGATCGGTGTCGCCCTGCACCACGTCGATCTTGTCGAGCGGGATGCCGAGCGTGTCGGAGATCATCTGGGTGTAGGTGGTCTGCAATCCCTGCCCCATCGCCATGGTGCCGGAGTGCAGGATGACGCGGCCCTCGGAGGTCGCGTGCAGCGACACCTTCTCCGTGTGGGCGCGGCCGCCGGTCCATTCGATGTAGGAGGTGAGGCCGCGGCCGTAGAGCATGCCGCGCTTCTTCGCTTCGCGCTTGCGCGCATTGAAGCCGTCCCAGTCCGCAAGCTTGGACGCGCGCTCCAGCATGTGGGCAAAGGCGCCGGAATCATAGACCTGGCCGACGGCGTTGGTGTAGGGCAGTTGCGCCGGCTTGATGTAGTTGGCCTTGCGGATCGCGCGCGGATCGATCCCGATCTGGCGCGCGGCCGCGTCGAACAGGCGCTCCACGATGAACACCGCCTCGGGACGCCCGGCGCCGCGATAGGCACCGACCGGCGCGGTATGCGTCATCACGGTCTTCACCTCGAAATGCACCAGCGGCAGGTCATAGACACCGGTCTGCACGAACGGCCCGAGCACCAGCGGAATGATGTTGGCCGCACCCGATGAATAGGCGCCGGTGGCGCCGATCGAGCGCACGCGATAGGCCAGCACCTTGCCCTTGGCGTCCAAAGCGAACTCGGCGGTCGAGGTGAGGTCGCGGCCATGCGTGCCGCCGACGAACTCGTCGGTGCGCTCGGCGCGCCAGCGGATCTTCTTGCCGAGCTTGGTCGCGGCATAGGCGACGATGCCGTCCTCAGGATAGAGGTTGGTCTTCTGGCCGAAGCCGCCGCCGATGTCGCCGACCAGCACGCGCACACTTTCCTTCGGCCGCTTCAGCACGGCTTCCGCCAGCACGTCACGGGTCGAGGCCGGCGTCTGCGACTGCACGTACAGCAGCAGCCGGCCGGTCTTCTTCTCGATCTCGGCAATGGTCGAGCGCGGCTCCATCGCCGAGGGCACCAGGCGCTGGCTGGCAATGTCGAGCGACACCTTGTGCGCGGCGCTGGAGAAGGCCTCTTCCACCTTGGCGGCATCGCCATAGCTCATCGCGGCAACGATATTGTCCGGCGCCTCGGCCCAGACGACGGGCGCACCCGGCTCGAGCGCCTTCACCGGATCGGTCACCGCCGGCAGCACCTCGTAGTCGACGACGATCGCTTCCGCCGCTTCCTGCGCGATCGTGCGCGACGCCGCGACCACGGCCGCGACCGCCTCGCCGGTGAAGCGGACGACCTCATGGGCGAGCAGGCGGCGCGGCGGCACCGTCATCGGCTTGCCGTCGGGACGCTTGAAGATCGCCAATGTCGGAATGGTGCCGACATCGTCGGCGACGAGGTCCGCACCGGTGTAGATCGCCTGCACGCCCGCGATCTCGCGGGCGGCGGCGGTGTCGATCGACAGGATCCTGGCATGCGCATGCGGGGAGCGCAGCACGTAGAGCCACAGCGCGCCGTCCTCCGCCTTGTCGTCGATGAACTGCCCCTTCCCGGTCAGCAGCCGCTGGTCCTCCAGACGCTTGACGGGCTGCCCCGCACCAAACCGCATATTGTTGGGAAGAATGTTCATTCGGGAATCCTTGGTCAGTTCAATGTAATTGCATGGGGTTTTAGCGGATCGATGTTCCGCTGGCCAAGCCATGATTGTGCTGGTGCGTCATACCGCACTGTCATGCCCGGGCTTGGCCCGCCTGCGCAGCCGAAACGCTTCGGCCCAGCGAAGGCCCGGGCATCCACAGTCCCGTCTCCGTTTGGGATGGATGGCCGGGTCAAGCCAGACCAACGTCACGCCAGGCTGCGCAGCACCTCTTCGACGACCTTGCGCTGCTCGGGCGAGAGCGGGGCCTGCGGCGGCACGGGATCGCCGACGTCGTACCCCTGGATCGACAGGCCGGCCTTGATGCAGGCCGCGAGGTTGAAGCGGGCGAAGGCCTCGTTGACGCGCCACAGCTTCTTCTGCAGCAGCATCGCATCGTCCCAGCGCGACGCCCTGCAGAGATTGTAGAGTTCGACGCTCTGGCGCGGAATGATGCAAGCCGGCCCGGCCATCCAGCCCTTGCCGCCGATCAGCATCACCGCCGCCGGAATGTGCGAGGACGCCGCGAACACCTTGATGGCGTCGCTGCAGCGATTGATGATCGACAACAGCCGGCCGGTGTTGGTGGACGCGTCCTTGATGTAGTTGATGCGCGGATGCTCGGCGAGATCAGCGATGACGTCGAGCGACAGGTCGGAGCGCTGGAACTGGGGATTGGTGTAGATGACGACGGGAACGTCGACGGCATCGGCAATCGCCCGGAAATACGCCTTGATACCGGCGTCGTTGACCGGGAAGTAGGCTTCGAGCACCGCCAGGATGCCGGTTGCGCCGCGCCTCTGGTAAGCCTTGGCCTGCGCCACCGCATCAGCGATCGCAGTCGAGGCCACGCCTGCGATCACGGGAACGCGGCCCTGGGCGGCCTCGATGGTTGTCTCGACGACGGTCATGCGCTGCGCGCGGTCGAGATAGGCGAACTCGCCGGTCGAGCCGAGCGGCGTCAGGCCGTGCACGCCGGCATGGATGAGATCATCGCACAGCCGCCCCAGCACCTCCGTCCGGATCGTGCCATCCGCGCCGATCGGCGAGGCCAGGTAGGGGAAGACACCATGAAATTCAGTCATGCGGCCGGTATAGCGGCCGGGCCGCCGCCTCCGCAAGCACGCGCATGATCGCGGGCAGCCCCCTCTGCACTGAGTGCTTCCAGCGACGCGTCCGTCCGGGCGGAACCTGGCTCGCGCGGGCGGGTGCAACGGTGTCACACTGCTGCAGAAATCGCATGTTGTCGCTCACAACTGACCTGCCGATCAGTTCGCGTTAAACCCAGCTTCAAACTTCTTCTTCACCATGGAGGAAGGTCCGGCGGCAGAGGCGATGAGAAAGCAGCGATTCAATCTGCGATTGCGCGCACCATGACGAGGAAGGGCGAACGCGGTGGCGTCAAACACGGCAAAAATGGCTACGAACTTCGCCATTTTCAGTCATTTTTCCGCCGGATTGACCAACCATCATGCCAAGCGGAAACAGTTAGTACGAGTGCTCCAGCGTAAATTCGCCGTAGGAATTTCGATCGGAGACGAGGGAAGCCTGCAGCGAGAACGGCGATGAAGACGCTTTACGATTTACTCGGAGCTCTTCCGGACGATGACGCTGACGATATCCGGGCGGCCTTCCGCAAAGCGGTCAAAGAGAGCCACCCCGACGTCAATCCCGGCGATCCGGACGCCGCGCTGCGGTTTCGACAGATCATCCGCGCCAACGACATTCTCGGCGACAAGGAGCAGCGCACGGCCTATGACCGGCTGCTCGGAGCCGCGCAGGACGAGCATCGGCAGGATTCCAAGCTCGCGGTCGTCGCCAGGGTTCACACGGTCGCGTCCGGCGTGATGGCGCTGGCCGGGGCGTCCGCCTTGGCGCTGACGGGCTACCTGCTGTTCACGCACATGTCCTCGGCGTCCGTCGCGCCGCTCGAGCCGATCGTGGTTGCCACCAACAAGGTGAAGCCGAACGAGGTTCCCGCCAAGCCGATCGATGGCCCCGCCGATGCGGCGACGGCCGTCGACGCGGCCGCAGGCAACGAGGCGGCTGCCGGCACAACGGTCGGAAACGCATCGGGCAGCAACAACGCGGCGTCCACCGAGCCACTGCCGCTGCGGGCCAGCAAGGTCGACGTGGTCTATTCGGCCGAGCAGGATCGCGCGCCCTGTGCGGCAGGCGCCACCGCACCATGCGGAGCAGATGCCATGCTCGCCGGGGGTACGGCCTCGAACGAGGCCCAGGCCCATCACGATCGTGGCATGGCCGCGTTCCAGAAGGGCGATTTCGCGGCGGCGCTGGCCGATCTCGACGCGGCGATCCAGCTCGATCCCCGCTACCATGAGGCCTATATCGACCGCGGCATCGTGTTCTATCGCATGCGCAAATTCGACCGCGCCTTTGCCGACGTCGCGGCCGCAAAGCGCATCGAGAAGACGAACCGCGCCGTGCTCGACGCGATGGCGAAGCGTCAGCCGCTGCGGCCGCTGAAGCTCGACCCGCCAAAATCCGACATCAAGGCGGAAACGCCGAAGGCAGAATCGCCGAGAGTGGCAGCGGCGGCGCCGATGCCCTCGCGGATGTCGACGGCGACGCCGGTCTATCCAACCAGCGACCCCAGCCGCGCCCCCTGAGCGATTGACGAAGATTTAAGGTAACTCCGAACCTTCGTCGCGCGAATCGTTCGCGCCCATCAACTGTTAGGAAAGGTGTCCCATGGTGGTCCCATGGGACATGGGCTGCTTTCCAGATTCATCCATCCGAACCCGGCGATCCGGCGCGAGCTCGTCGATCTGCTGTACACGTCTCTGCCGCAGGTCATGTCGATCAACGCGGCCGCCATCACCGGCTCGGTCACGCTTGCGGTCCTGCACGGCGATCCCGGCTACATCGCGATCTCATTCGCGATCATCGTCAACGCCATCGGTCGCGTGGTCAGCCTGCTGCGCTACAAACAATATGCGGGACGCCTGTCCGATCGCGACGTGATCCTCTGGGAGAAGGTGTACGCCGCGGGCGCCGCCGCCTTCGGCCTTGCGCTCGGCGCTCTCACCTTCCGCGCGTTCCAGCTCAACGATGCTCCGGGCGCATGGATCGCCTTCGGCCTGTCGATGTCCTATTGCGTCGGCATGGTGTCGCGCGCGGCGATCCGCCCGTGGGTCGTGCTGACGACAACCGCCGTGCTGCTCGCCCCGACGCTCGTCGCCGGGTTGATGCGCCCGGAGCTGCCCTATCAGCTCGGGGCCGTCCTGCTGGTGCTGTTCTGGTTCTCGATCCGCGAAGCCTCGCGCCATCTCAGCACCGCGTTCATCGAGCGGCTCGAGGCCAAGCACGCGCTGGCCCGCCAGGCCAACCATGATTTCCTGACCGACCTGCCCAACCGGGCGGCCTTCCTGGCTGCGCTTGAACGCACGACCGGGACTGTCGCGATCGTTGCCATCGATCTCGATGGCTTCAAGCCCGTCAACGACCGCCACGGTCACCACGCTGGCGACGACCTGCTGCGTCAGGTCGCAGCCCGGCTGTCGAGCTGTGTCGGCCGGGGCGGTCTCGCCGCGCGCTTCGGCGGCGATGAGTTCATGCTGCTGAAGCCGGTGGCGAGCGGCGCGGACGGACGCGACGAGGCGCTGGCGCTCGCGCGCGAGGCGGTCCGCTCGCTGTCGATGCCGTTCCTGCTGTCCGACATTCCCGTGGTGATCGGCGCCAGCGCCGGCCTGCTGGTGAACGACCGGCCGCTCACGGACGAGTCCATGGACGAGGTTCTGCGCCAGGTCGACAGCGCACTCTACGCCGCCAAGCGCGCCGGGGGCGGCTGCTGCACCTGGGCCGAAGCTGCGGACGGCGCGTTGCGGCAGGCGGGCTGACGCGCGGCCTTCGATCTCAGGCGAGGATCATCTCGCGCAGCAGCGCGTCGATCTCCCCGGCGTCGAGCTCACCTTCGCGTCCGATCAGCACGAGCTGCGCCGTGAGGCCATCGGCGGGCGACACCGGCGACGGCGCCAAGGTGCCACGCGTCGCCACCGACTGAAACAGGATCGGCTGTCCCGGATGGTCGGTGAACAGCAGGATGCCCTTGATGCGCAGGGTGCGCGGCGCGAGCTTTCCGATCACCTGCTGGAAGCGGGCCAGCGACAGCGGAGCACGGGAGGTCCAGGTGAGGGTTGCGAAAGGTTGCGACATCGTCGGCACCTGCTTGGGTAGCTCTCGCGGCGCGCGAATGTCGCGGCTGAACAGCAGGTCCGGCGCGACGACGCCATGCGATATCTCGAAGATCGCCGATTGCGGCTTGATGCCGCCGACGACGCCGCGGACCGCATCGAGCGCGGCGCGGTCGAGCAGATCGGCCTTGGTCAGCAGCACGAAATCGGCGGCGCGCAGTTGCGAGCGCCACAGCGCGTCCTGCTCGATCCCGGGATCATCGCGCAGCCGCTGCGGATCGACCAGCGTGACCACGGTCTCCAGCGGCGCGACCCTGAAGATCACGGGATCCATCAGGCTGCGGATGATCTCGGCGGGATCGGAGATGCCCGATGTTTCGATCACGATCGCATCGGGTGCCGGATCGCGCTTGATGACGGAGGACAGCGTGCGCAGCAGGTCGCCCTGCAGCGAGCAGCAGATGCAGCCGTTCTTGAGGCTGATCACGCCTTCGGTGACGGTGCCGAGCAGTTGCGCGTCGACGTCGACCGCGCCGAAGTCGTTGACAACGGCGGCGATGCGCCGCCCGCCCGGATTGGCGAGCAGATGATTGAGCAGGGTCGTCTTGCCGGCGCCGAGCGAGCCGGCAACCAGCAGGACCGGGACGTTCATGACAGGACCGGACGGCGCACGGCCTGTCCCGGCCTGACGTCGCGAACGAGCTCGCCATTGGCGATGACCGCGCGGCCATTGACAAGCAGATGCCTCACGCCCTCGGACGGCCGGTTCATGTTGAGGAAGTCGGCGCGGTCACGCAGGCCCACGAGATCGAGCACCGCGATGTCGGCGTCGCAGCCGGCCTGCAGCCGTCCCTTCTTGCGCATCGCGGGCGTCGACGGTTCCAGAATCCGGGCCGGAATCAGCGTGCACTTGGCGAGGCCCTCCATCAGCGGCACCGCCTTGCGGTCCAGCACCCATTCGCGCAGGAATTTGGTGAACGTCGCCGATGAGCGCGGATGCGACACCGCGTCATCCGGCAGCGGCCAGGCGTCGCCGGTGTAGTCGGTGCCGTTGGACAGGATCCACGGCATTGCATCGGAAGCGATGGCGCCGCCCGGAAACAGCACGGAGACGTCGAGCAGGTCGCGGTGGCGCTGGTTGACGGCGACATCGAGGAAATGGATCAGCACCAATGCGCCAGGATCGTCCTGCTGCCGCGCGAGCAATTCGTCGCGGCTGCCGAGCCGGTGGCGCTCGGCCACCATCTCGATCGCGTCATAGCCGGTGCCCATGCGCTGGCAGAACGCGGGGTCGGCGAAGAAGCCGGCGCCAACCACGGTCGAGCCGGTGCCGTAGGGATAGGCTTCAGTCGTGACCTTCAGGCCCTGCTTCTGCGCGGTCTGCACCAGTTCGGCGCAGCGCTCGACATCCTGCAGGCTCGTGCTGTTGAAATGGCAGATGTGCATGTGGGCGCCGGTCGAGCCGGCCAGCCCGATCAGCCGCGTGTAGGCATCGACCGAGCTGCGCGGATCGACGTTCGACATGTAGGCGATGTGCGTGTAGGTCGGCACATCGTGCCTGGCCGCCAGGCTGCACAGCTCCGACAGCTCCTTCATGCCGGTGCCGGGCGCGTAGGCGTTCGGGAAGGCGATGCCGAGACCGCCCTGCTCCAGACCCTGCCGGGTGCGCTCGACGATCTCGGCGGTCTCGGCCGCGGTCGCGACCTCCTCGACCCATCGCTTGTCGCGCATCGCCTCGCCCATGCCGGCGATGTTGGACGCGGTCTGCTGGGTCGTCATCGTCGCGATGCGCGCGAACACCCAGCCCGACGCTGCGCCGTAATTCAGAAGGCGGCCGATCGCCGCCTGCTCGTCATACCAGCGCGCCACCGGCATCACGCCGATCTCGAGCTCGAGCGTCGTGGTGACGCCGTCGAACGCCTGCATGCGGTCCGCCGGCAGCGACTGGCCGTGGGCGTGCAGATCGATGAAGCCGGGTACGACGGCGAGGCCGGCCGCATCGACCACCTGATCGGCAGCCCCGCCGACATCGCCCACGGCAGCAATTGCGCCATCCTTGATGGCGACATCGGCCGTGGCGTCGAGCTTCGTTTCCGGGTCGAGCACGCGACCGCCGCGAATGATCAGATCGTAGTGAGGCATGAAATCAGCTGGGCTCGCGAAGTGGAACTGCTGAAAGCCCTAACACAGATGCGCGACGATGAGAACGCGGCGGGAGAGATCGATTCTCTCCGAGCCATGCGTGGCGCACTTATCAGTTCGTCGACCTGCCGCCCCCGCTCTTCCCCTTGCGCAAGCGATCGGTCAGGATTGCGAACAACGACCTCTCGGCATCCGCCGTTCGACAGAGGAGACCCGAATGGATTCGCCCACACGGCGCATCGCCGACTTCACCTGCGAGAAGCAGCCGGCGACCGGCGCGCGCGGGATGGTCGTCACCAACCATCCGCTCGCCTCCAGCGCCGGCGCCGAGATGCTGATGCGCGACGGCAACGCGATCGATGCCGCGGTCGCCGCACTGTTCGCGCTGACGGTGGTCGAGCCGATGATGGTCGGCATTCTGGGCGGCGGCCTGTCGCACATCCGACTTGCGGATGGACGGCACATCGTGCTCGACGGATTGAGCACCGCGCCGCGGCGCGCCACGCCAGGAATGTATGATCCGGTCTCCGACGAGATCGCGCTGGCGCGCGAGACGCGCGGCCGCCGCAATGTCGCAGGCGCGCTCGCGGTCGCCGTGCCCGGTGCGCTGAAGGGATGGTGCGAGGCCCTGTCGCGCTTCGGCCGGCTGCCGCTGGCCGAGGTGATGGCGCCGGCGATCCGGCTCGCCGAGCACGGCTTCGTCGCCAGTCCCTATCTCAACGATTGCGTGCGGCTGGTCGCGGACGACCTCGCGCGCGATCCGCATCTCGCCGCGCTGTTCCTGCCGGACGGCACGCCGGTCAGGCCCGGCGCCCGCGTGATCCAGGCCGACTATGCCCGCTCGCTGCGGCTGATCGCGGAGCACGGTCCGGACGCTCTCTACGGCGGTCCGCTCGGGATCGCGCTGGCCAACTACATGGCCCAAAGTGGCGGCCTGATCGATGCGGCCGACCTCGCCGCCTACGCGGTGATCGAGCGCGCGCCGATCCGCGGGCTCTATCGCGGCCATGAGATCATCGGCCCCCCGCCGCCCTCGTCCGGCGGCGTGCACATCGTGCAGATGCTGAACATCCTCGAGGGCTTCGACGTCGGCGGGCTCGGCTTCGGCTCGGCCGACGGCGCCCATCTGCTCGCCGAAGCGCTGAAGATCGCCTTCGCCGATCGGGCGGTCGCCACCGCCGATCCTGCATTCGTCGACGTGCCGGTCGCGCGCCTGACATCCAAGACCTATGCCGCCGAGCGGCGGGCAGAGATCGACATGCGCCGGGCACGGAGCTTCGGTCCTGGGCTTGCGCCGACGGAGTCCGCCAACACCACCCATGTCACGGTCGCCGATGCCGCGGGCAACGTCGTCGCGGCGACCCAGACCATCAACGGCCTGTTCGGCGCCTGCGTACAGATCCCGGGCACCGGCATGACCGCCAACAACTACATGTACAATTTCGATCCGCATCCGGGCCGCGCGCTGTCGATCCAGCCGGGCAAGCGCGTCTTCACCTCGATGGCGCCGATGATGGCGCTGCGCGACGGCCGCCTGCGCTATGCGCTCGGCCTGCCCGGGGGCTTGCGCATCTTTCCTTCGGCCTTCCAGGCGCTGGTCAACCTGATCGACCACGGCATGTCGTTGCAGGAGGCGGTCGAGGCGCCGCGGCTGTGGACGCAGGGCGGCGCGCTCGAGCTGGAGCCGGCTTTCCCCGACCATGTGGCGCGGGAGCTCGCCGGACGCGGCCACGAGATCAAGCGCGAGCCGGTCGTGGCCGGCGGCATGAACGCGATCGCGTTCGGCGACGACGGCACGCTGACGGGTGCCGCGTGCTGGCGCGCCGACGGCACGCCGATCGCGATCTCCGGCGGGCGCGCCCGCGCCGGGCTCCGCTTCGCCATCGCGTGAGCTCTACAGGCGCTCTCGCATCATCCGCGCGATCGCCTCGCCGATCACGACGGTGGTGAAATGCGTGTTGGCGCGGCAGTCCGACGGCATGATCGAGGCGTCGGCGACGCGCAGGCCGGCAATGCCCTTCACGCGGCCGTCCGGATCGACCACGCCATCGTCATCGGTGAAGCCGCTCATGCGGCAGCTCCCGGCGGCATGTTGGATGTCGCCGGTGACCTGCCGCAGCAGCGCATCGAGCTCGGCATCGGGCAGCGCAGCCGCCTGCGGCAGGGTGAACTCCGTATCGCCGAGGCGAATCCAGTCGGCGATGTCGTGCAGCGCCGGCTGCACCGTGATCAGCGCCAGCCGCCTCACCGCATCGCGCATCCGCGCGATGTCGCGCGGATCGGCCAGCATGTTCTCCTCGACGATCGGATCCACGCGCGGATCGGTCGAGGCGAGCTTGAGCGTACCGCGCGAGAAGGCGTTGAACAGGCCGGCGCCGATCGCGCCTGGTACGCCGATGCCGCGATGATTGAACGCGATCAGGATCATGTCGCGCTTGCCGCCGCCGGCGAGGCCCGACGAGTAGGTGACGCAGCAATTGGTGTGGCGGGTGTCGCGATCGGTCGGACGCAGCGCGTCGCGCAATTGAATGGTGGTGCGGAACAGCGGATGATCGAAGAAGTGCCGTCCCACGGGAAGGTCGCGCAGCACGGCGATGCCGAGCGCCTGAAGATCCGCCGCGGGGCCGATGCCCGAGCGCAGCAGGATCGCCGGACTATGGATGGCGCCGGCGCACAGCACGACCTCGCGCGCCGCGATGTCCATCACGCCTTCACCCTCGACATGGACGCGCACGCCGGTCGCCCTTCCGTCGCTGATCAGCAGCCGCTCGACCAGCGCCCGCCCGCGGATCTCGAGGTTCGAACGGCCGCGGGCCGGCTCCAGATAGGCCTCGTTGGTGGAGATGCGCCGGCCATTGCGGCTGTTGATCGGATAGCAGGCGACGCCCTCGCCATCGGGCCCGTTGAGATCGTCGCACCAGGGATAGCCGCTCGCGAGCGCGGCATCGCGCAGGCCGCGGTCGATCGGCCCCCATTTGTCAGGCGGTGCGCGGTAGACCGGAAGCGGCCCGCCGCGACCGTGGCCCTCGCGATCGCCAAGCGCGAGATCGTCCTCGATCACCGCGAACAGCGGCATGATGTCCTTGGCCGACCATCCCGTGCAGCCATTGGCCGCCCATTCGTCGAACGCATCGGCCACACCGCGGATCGCGATCTGCCCGTTCATCATCGAGCTGCCGCCCAGCCCCTTGCCGCGCCAGTAGAAGCGCATGTCCTGCCCGGCGACGCGGCGGGACATCAACTGCGGCCACTGCCATTTCTCCTGGAAGGCGCGATCATGGATGATCGGAATCGGGTTCGGCGTCGCGATCTCCCACGGCGCGTCGTCCGCGCGCCAGTCGGCGCCGGCCTCCAGCAGCAGCACCCGCGTCCGGGAGTCTTCCGACAGGCGCGCAGCGACGGCTGCGCCCGCGGAGCCGCCGCCGACCACAATGACGTCATGCATGGACTGAATTCCCGCTGTTCTCAGGCGTCGCAATCATGACGGCCAGCTTGCGCTGCCGGGAGCGATCCGTGAAGCCCTTGAAAATTCAGGCCACCAGCATGCCGACGCAGAGCTGCGGCGCATCCTCGGCCACGAGACAGGAGGCCACGGCGATCACCTCGCGCGCCGATTTCCAGGCGCCGCCGCCGCCCGCCGGGCCATTGGTGTAGAGCGTCTCGACCTCGTTGCCGATGCGGACGGCTTCGGCCATCGTCTCGGTCCGCCCGGCAACGCGAACGCGCACCTCGCAGGGCTCGGCGCCCTCTGCGCGATCGTCGCCATGCAGCGCATTCAGCCCGATCAGGTCGCAGCGCAGCTCGCTCACCGCCACGCCGGTGAGCGCGAGGCGCTCCCTGACGATATCGAGCGCGAGGCGGCCGCGCGTGACCGCGCCCGGGCCGGCATAGGAGATCTGCCCTTCGCCGACATAGGAATCGAGATAGCCGACCGAAGTCTTCAGCAGTCCGGTCTTCGGCCGGCCGCGGCCGCCAACCACCCTGACCCGGTCCGCACCGAGCTCCTCGACGGTCACCTGCGAGAAATCCGCCACGACGTCGGGCTGGAAATATTGCGCGGGATCGTGGATCTCATAGAGCAGTTGCTCCTTCACCGTTGCCGGCGTGACGCAGCCGCCGGAGCCCGCGACCTTGGTCACGATCAGCTCGCCGTCCTCGCGCACCTCGCCGATCGGAAAGCCGAGCCGGGCGAGATCGGGAACGTGCTTGAGTCCGGGATCGGCAAAATAGCCGCCGGTGATCTGGCCGGCGCATTCCAGCAGATGACCGACGACGGTGCCCTGCCCGAGCCGATCCCAATCGTCCAACGCCCAGCCGAACTCATGGATGAGGGGTCCGAGGAACAGCGCCGGATCGGCGGCGCGCCCGGTAATCACGACATCGGCTCCGCCCGCCAGCGCCTCCGCGATCGCGCCCGCACCAACATAGGCGTTGGCGGAGACGACGCGATTGCCGAGGGCATGGATCGTATCGCCGGTGTCGAGCACGACATCCGCTGTCTTCAACGGCTCCAGAACATCGTCGCCGGTCACGGCCGCGATCTTCAGCCCCGTCAATCCAAGCTGGCGCGCGATGGCGCGGGTGGCTTCGGCCGCGGCGACCGGATTGGCGGCGCCCATGTTGGTGACGATACGGACCTTGTTGGCGCGGCAGATCGGCAGCACCGCCTGCATGCGCGCCGCCAGCAGCGGATCATAGCCGGCGGCCGGATCCTTCATGCGCGCGTGCTGCGCCAGCGCGATCGTGCGCTCCGCAAGGCATTCGAACACGAGATAGTTCAGGCCGCCCTTCGCCGCGAGCTCCACCGCGGGCTCGATCCGGTCGCCGGAATAGCCCGCGCCGGCGCCGATCCTGATGCTTCGCATCGGCCGCTCCTCCCGACATCATGCGCCGTTCGTCGGCTTCTGCCGGCCACATTAGCGGCCGCGGTGCGACGTTGCCAACGTCCGCATCAGACGATCAGGCATGCTGCTCATCCGCGAGCGCCAGCGTCGGGGCCGCGCTGCTCGCCGTACATGCGACGGCAACGGCCATGTGCTCGTCGGCCCAGCACCATCGCTGGCCGCCGGCGCGCTTGGCGGCATAGAGCGCGCGATCGACCCGGTCGAGCAGCGCTTCCGTGTCCGCCCGCTGATCCCCCGCGACCAGAACGCCGGCGCTGGCGCCGATCTGCACGCGCGTTCCAGCCAGCGTGAAGGGACGCGACAGCGCCGTCACCGCGGCTTGCGCGAGCGCGAGCGCGGCGTCACGTCCGGCTGCGGGCAGCAGCAGCATGAACTCGTCACCGCCGAACCGCGCCGCCAGGCCGGCTTCGCCGAGGCAATCCTGCAGGCGTGCGCCGACCTGGCACAACAGCTCGTCGCCGGCCTGATGGCCGAACCGGTCATTGACGAGCTTGAAGCCGTCGAGATCGACCGCAATGATCGCCACGGGACGATCGCACCGGCCGAGCGCGGCGATGAATGCAGCCCGGTTCGGCAGGCCGGTGAGGAAATCGCGCAGCGCCTGCCGCGCCAGCGCCTGCTCGGCCATGATCCGCTCGGTGAAGGCGGCCGTCAGCCGATAGGACGTCCCGCGCAGCGTGATCCAGAACAGCACGACCATGCCGGCGCCCATCCGGTAGACCGGCTCGGGCTGCATCAGGCAGGCGATGACGGTCGGGATCAGCAGCACCGCCGACGAGGTCATGACGATCCACGGGCTGACGCGCGACACGATGCCGACACAGAACGCCATCGACAGGCCGAAGCACATCCAGATCCCGGGCCCGTCGCCGATCTGGAACGCGCGGGCCGACAGCGCACCGATGGCCAGACCGAAGGCGGCGGCGCCGAGGCCGTAGAGGCGTTCCCAGCGAATGATGGCGTCGTGATCGAGCCGATCGAAGCGCGCGGCGAACATCCGCAGCTTGACCACGCGCAGCGCGCCGATCACCAGCAGCGCCACCGTGATCGCGGCGTAGCCCGGATCGTGCGCCACCCAGGCCATCACGCTGCCGATCACGACGGCCGCGACCGCGATCGTCCCGACCAGCGGCATCGAGCTGTAAAGCAGGTGCGCGAGGTCGCGACGAATGTCCGGGTCCAATCGATGCATCGCAATTCCGTTTCGGCAATTGCGCGCACTCTCGTACCCACGCCTTAACGAAATCTCGCTGCACCCGCGAAGGGCTGCCATGCGCCGCGGATGCTTAAGAGATGCTCACCGCAACCCTGACAATGCGAATGATGTCAGCGCATGACGCGCCAGAGCGACACAGGGCGTCGGATCAGCTCGCCCAATTGTCGCGGAACTCGCCGAACAGCGTGATGCCGCCGCAGGCATAGATCGTCTGTCCGGTGATGTAGCTCGCCTCGGCTGAGGCGAGAAAGGCGAACACGCCGGCGATCTCTTCCGGGCTCGCTACCCGCCCCATCGGAATGTGGGACTCGACCGCCGCGCGCTTGGCGGGGTCATCGGTCCAGGCGGCGTTGATCGGCGTGTCGACCGCGCCGGGCCCGACCGAATTGACGCGGATGCCGCGGCCGGCGAATTCGAGCGCGAGGGTCCGGGTGAGGCCCGCCATCGCACTCTTGCTGATCGAATAAGCGAGATAGCCGGGCTTCGGAATGATCTGGTGCACGCTCGACGTATTGATGATGTTGCCGCCGCCGCGCGCGACGAAATGCGCCAGCGCATGACGCGCGCACAGCACCGCGCCGTTGAGGTTGACCTCGAGGATCTGGCGATAGGCGTCGACGTCGAGCGCCTCGCTCGGCGATTCCCGCTGGAAGCCGGCATTGTTGACCAGGCAGTCGAGCCGGGGCCAGCGCGTCAGCACGGTCTCGAACATCTCGGCGATCTCGGCCTCGACGCCGATGTCGGCCTTCACGGCGAAATGATCGCGCGCGCCGTGACCATGCGCGGCGGAGGCCGCGTGCACCAGCGCCAGGGTCTCATCGCCCGATGGCGACGGACCGCCGAAATTGATCGCGACATGCGCGCCCTCCTCGGCAAAGCGCACCGCGATCGCGCGGCCGATGCCTTGGGCCGCACCGGTCACCAGCGCGTAATGTCCGGCGAGACGCGATGGCTGCTGCATGGGTTCCTCCGGGGATCGGTTGACGCTCGAAACGACAATCGAGGATCACCATACGATCATCTGCTCCGGCCATCTGTTATCCACACGGATGCGCCCCATCAAGACCAGTCTGCATCGGACGAACGGGGAGCATCGGTGCAGTAGAGCTTGGATCGCATTGGTGCCTGCGATTCGGGCTTCGCCCACGTGACCATTGAGGAAAGGTTACCGCGATCTTCAAAACGGTTCTACAATCTAAGATTGCTGAATGTGTGAACCGCTTCACGGTTCGACGCGCCGCCACTGGACTACAATCCTTGCGTTTCCAACCATCCGATATTGAGGAGGACGATTATGATCGAAGCCGGCCTGCACAATTTCCAAGTCCTTCGTGGCCTCACTTCGGCCAATTCGCTGCTGAGCGGCGCGACCAACGGCAGCGTCAGCTTGTCCAGCGAGGACGGCAAGGCAGGTGAGCTCCAAGGCTGGGACTTGGTGCCCGTTGCCGATTTTCCCGGCGTGTACAACATCAGGGTGCAGGGTGGCACTGAGCCCAAATATACGTATCTGAGTTGCACATCCGACGGCGAGACAGTCAACCTGATCGCCGAGGACGATCTCAGCGGGCGGCAGCGCTGGCGGTTCGTTCCCGCAGATTCGCCGATCTGCGAATACTACCAGATCATCGTGGTCGGTGGGACCAGTGGCGGCCGCGTCTATCTGAGTTGCACCTCGGACGGCAAGCAGGTGAACCTCATCAAGGATGATGATGGGTCCGGGCGGCAGCGCTGGCAAGCGCAGAAAATCCAGACTTGAAGTTCAGGCCACCCATCTTCAGTTACGGGCTCCCGCCGCGGCGGCAGCCTCACCTCCGACGACCCCGTCCAAGGCATACGCGCTGGACTTCGCGATACAACGCGATACGGTCAATCCCGCAGGCGGTCGTCGACATCGCCTGCGGCGCTGCTTGTCCGCACTTCGTCGACAACGACTCCTCGGACGTTCGCGACGAAGACCCGTGGCGGGCGCGCGGGCCAACGAGCGGCAAGCGGGTCCTTCATGTATCTCGGCATCGATCTTGGAACATCCGCGGTCAAGACGATCATCGTCGATGACGCGCAGCGCGTCGTTGCGAGCCGCAGCCGCGCCTTGACGATGGACGTGCCGCGACCGGGCTGGGCCGAGCAGGACCCCGCCGCCTGGATCGCCGCGGTGTTCGCCACGCTCGATGCGCTCAAGGCCGATCATCCCGGCGCGTTGACGGCGGTGGACGCCATCGGCCTGTCGGGCCAGATGCATGGCCCGGTGCTGCTCGATGCCGCGATGAATCCGTTGCGGCCCTGCATTCTCTGGAACGACGGGCGGTCGGAGCGGGAATGCCTCGCGCTGGAGCAGCGCTGGCCCGCCTTGCGCATGATCACCGGCAACAAGGCGATGCCTGGTTTTGCCGCGCCGAAGCTGATGTGGATCGCGGCGCACGAGCCCGAGATCTTCGCGGCCACGCGGCTGGTTCTGCTGCCAAAGGCCTATGTCCGGCTGGTGCTGACGGGCGATGTGATCGAGGACATGTCCGATGCGTCCGGCTCGCTCTGGCTCGATGTCGTCGGGCGCGACTGGTCGGACGAGGGCCTCGCCGCCACCGGCCTGACGCGTGCGCAGATGCCGCGCCTCGTCGAAGGCTGCGCGCCGGCGGGCCGGTTGCGCAGCGACCTCGCGGAACGCTGGGGCATGACGAAGCGTCCGGCCTTCGCGGGCGGCGCGGGCGACAACCCGGCCGGTGCCGTCGGCATCGGCGCTGTCAGGCCGGGCGCCACTTTCATCACGCTCGGCACGTCCGGCGCCGTGATCACGCCGGTCGACGCCGTCACGGCCAATCCCGAGCGCGTCGTTCACACCTTCTGTCATGCCGTCCCTGCGATGTGGCTGCAGGCCGGCGCGATGCTGTCGGCGGCCTCATGCCTCGCCTGGGTCGCGCGGCTGCTTGGCGCGAGCGAAACGGAGCTGCTTGCCCCGCTGGGCGCACGGCCCGCCGCGCCGTCGCCAGTCAGCTTCCTGCCCTATCTCGCGGGCGAGCGGACGCCGCATGACGATCCCCATGCCCGCGGCCTGCTCGACGGCCTGAGCCATGCGACAGATCGCAGCGTCATCGTCCAGGCGGTGCTCGAGGGCGTTGCCTTCGCCCTGGCCGACTGCCGCGACGCGCTGAGGGAAACCGGCCTCGTGATTGCCGAAGCGGATGCGATCGGCGGCGGATCGCGCTCCGACCTCTGGCTGGCGATCCTGGCTGATGTCCTCGGCATTCCCGTTCATCGGCTGGCCGAGGGCGAGACCGGCGCCGCCTTCGGCGCGGCCCGGCTGGCACGTCTTGCCGTTACCGGCGAGGACATCGGCGCGGTCTGCACGCCGCCCGCGCGCATGCGGACCTTCGCGCCGGACGTCGCGCTGTCGGCAGCCTATGCCGAGCGGCGGCCGCGCTGGCAACAGCTCTATCGTCGGCCGAGCTAACCCGATCTCCGAAAGGCATTCGTCGCGGCGACGCGTTGCAGCGGCGTCTCTTTCATATTGTATTCGGCAACAGCCTCTAGTTTAATGGCTACCCCGCGCCAGCGATCAACGAGCCGCGGACGACAAGACGACGTGCATTGGGAGGCACGATGAGCGGTCCGATCCTCGAGATGCGAGGGGTGTCGAAGTCATTCTTCACCATCAAGGCCCTGCACAAGGTCGACCTCACCGTCTACGCCGGCGAAGTCCATGCGCTGATGGGCGAAAACGGTGCCGGCAAATCCACGCTGATGAAGATTCTCTCCGGCGCCTATCGCCCGGATCCCGGCGGTGAGATCCGCATCGAGGGCCGGCCGGTGCGCATCGAAGGGCCGATGGGCGGCCGCAACGCCGGCATTTCGATCATCTACCAGGAGTTGTCGCTGGCGCCGAACCTGACGGTCGCCGAAAACATCTATCTCGGGCGCGAGCTGTCGCAGAGCGGCCTGCTCGCGCGCAGCACCATGCGCGAGGGCGCTGGACCGATCCTGGACCGGCTCGGCGCCGATTTCACCGCGTCCACCTTGGTGGCCGAGTTGTCGATGGGCCAGCGCCAGCTGGTGGAGATTGCCCGCGCGCTGCATGCACGGTCCAAGATCCTGATCATGGACGAGCCGACCACGTCGCTGTCCGCCGGCGAGAGCGAGAAGCTGTTCGCGCTGATCCGCCAGCTGCGCGCCGAGGGGCTCGCCATCATCTACATCTCGCATCGCATGGACGAGGTCTATGCGCTCGGCGACCGCGTCACCGTGCTGCGCGACGGCCGGCTGGTCGGCTCGCTCGACAAGCCGGAGATCCGCGCCGACAGCATCGTCCGCATGATGGTCGGCCGCGACGTGTCGTCGTTCTACAAGAAGGATCACGACCCGCACGCCAAGCGTGACCGCGCAGTGCTCAGCGCCGTCGATCTCGGCGACGGCCATCGCGTCAAGAACTGCTCGCTGACCGTTCATGCCGGCGAGGTGGTCGGCCTCGCCGGGCTGATCGGCGCCGGACGCACCGAGCTCGCGCATCTCATCATCGGCGCCGCGCCGAAGACGACCGGACACATCGAGCTCGACGGCGAGAAAGTCAGCATCGACACGCCGCGCGATGCGCTCGATGCCGGGATCGCCTATCTGACCGAGGACCGGAAGGCGCTGGGCCTGTTTCTCGACATGTCCTGCGCCGACAACATCAACCTCGCCGTGATCGGACGCGACGCGAAGCTCGGCGGCATTCTCGATCGCGACAAGGCGAAGACGCGCGCCGACGAAGCATTCGCCGCGCTCGGCATCCGCGCCCCCAATCCCGGCGTCACCGTCGGCGGGCTGTCGGGCGGCAATCAGCAGAAGGTGCTGCTGTCGCGCCTGCTTGCGACCGCGCCGAAGGTCCTGATCCTGGACGAGCCGACGCGCGGCGTCGACGTCGGCGCCAAGTCCGAGATCTATTCGATCATCGACAATCTCGCCAAGTCGGGCACCGCGATCCTGGTGATCTCGTCCGATTTGCCGGAGATCCTCGGCATCTGCGACCGCGTGCTGGTGATGCGCGAAGGGCACCTGGCCGGCGAGCTGCAGCAGAGCACGACATCACCCATCACCCAGGAAGACATCATGGCGCTGGCCACCGGGACGGAGCACGTCGATGCCTGACAACAGTTCGTCGCAAGCCAAGACCGCGCCTTCATCCGGCCTGCCGTCCGCGTCGGACAACAAGCAGCAGCGGCTGCGGCTGATGATCCGCGCCGCCGGCATGCTGCCGGTGCTGCTCATCCTTTGCGTCGGCTTCCACCTGCTGTCGGAGGGACGCTTCTTCACCGGACAGAATCTCGGCATCGTGCTGCAGCAGGCCGCGGTCAACACCGTGCTCGCCGCCGGGATGACCTTTGTCATCCTGACCGGCGGCATCGATCTCTCGGTCGGCTCGATCCTGGCCGCCGCGGCGATGGCCGGGCTGACACTGTCGAAGATGCCAGATCTCGGCGCGCTGTGGCTGCCGGCCGCGGTGCTGACGGGCCTTGCCTTCGGTGTCGTCAATGGCGCGCTGATCGCGCTGTTGCGGCTGCCGCCGTTCATCGTGACCCTCGGATCGCTCACCGCGGTGCGCGGTCTCGCCCGCCTGATGGGTGGCGACACCACCGTGTTCAACCCGTCCATTCCCTATGCCTTCATCGGCAACGCCTCGCTGACGATCATTCCGGGCGTCGTCTCGATCCCCTGGCTGTCGGTGATCGCGTTGCTCGTGATCCTCGGCTCCTGGCTGATCCTGCGCCGGACCGTGCTCGGCGTGCACATCTATGCCGTCGGCGGCAATGAGAGCGCGGCGCGGCTCGCCGGCATCAAGGTCTGGGCGGTGCTGATCTTCGTCTACGGCATGTCCGGCCTGCTCGCCGGCCTCGGCGGCGGCATGCAGGCGGCGCGGCTCTATGCGGCGAACGGCCTGCAGCTCGGCCAGTCCTACGAGCTCGACGCCATCACCGCGGTCATTCTCGGCGGCACGTCGTTCGTCGGCGGCATCGGCTCGATCTGGGGCACCTTGGTCGGCGCGCTCATCATCGCGGTGTTGTCGAACGGGCTCATCCTGGTCGGCGTGTCCGACATCTGGCAATACGTCATCAAGGGCCTCGTGATCATCGGCGCCGTCGCGCTCGACCGCTACCGGCTGCAGGGCTCGGCCCGCACCTGAGACGACATGGCGGGCTCCACCGGGGCCCGCCGCAACGCATTCTTCCACGGCCACTGGTCCGCCGTGCGTAGACGAACAGGAAGGGCCAGGGAGGAAACCAATGTTGAAGTCGGTTTTGTTTGCCGGTGCCGCGCTTGCGCTCGTGATGAGCTCCGCGCCGTCGTCGGCCAAGGAGCTGAAATCGATCGGCGTCTCGCTGGGCTCGCTCGGCAATCCGTTCTTCGTCGCGTTGTCGAAGGGCGCGGAGTTCGAGGCCAAGAAGACCAACCCGAACGTCAAGATCACCGCGGTCGGCTTCGAATACGATCTCGGCAAGCAGGTCACCCAGATCGACAACTTCATCGCCGCGGGCGTCGACATGATCCTGCTCAATCCGGGTGATCCGAAGGCGGTGGGTCCTGCGATCAAGAAGGCGCAGGCCGCCGGCATCATCGTCGTCGCGGTCGACACCGCGGCCGAGGGCGCCGACGCCACCGTGACCACCAACAACGTGCAGGCCGGCGAGATCTCGTGCCAGTACATCGTCGACAAGCTCGGCGGCAAGGGCGACGTCATCATCGAGAACGGGCCGCAGGTGTCGGCCGTGATCGACCGCGTCAACGGCTGCAAGAGCGTGTTCGCCAAGGCTCCTGGCATCAAGGTGCTGTCGAGCGACCAGGACGGCAAGGGTTCGCGCGAGGGCGGCCTCACGGTGACGCAGGGCTATCTGACGCGCTTCCCCAAGATCGACGCGATCTTCGCCATCAACGATCCGCAGGCGATCGGCACCGATCTCGCCGCGCGTCAGCAGGGGCGCACCGGCATCGTCATCACCGCGGTCGACGGCGCGCCCGACATCGAAGCCGCGCTGAAGGATCCGGCCTCGCAGCAGATCCAGGCCTCGGCCTCGCAGGATCCGTTCTTCATGGCGCGCCGCGCCGTGCAGATCGGCGTCGGCCTGCTCAACGGCCAGAAGCCCGCCTCGACCGTCGAGCTGCTGCCCTCCAAGCTGATCACGCGCGACAATGTCGGCGAGTACAAGGGCTGGACCTCGGAGCGGAAGGAATAGCCAGGAATAGCCGACCCGACATAGCTCGAACATCCCACATGAGGTTCGGCGCCGCCCCTTGCCGGGCGGCGTCTTGCTTTGGGAACTGAAATGCGCGGGCGTCACGACAATCAGCATGGCAGTCCACGTCTGTCGCATTTGCGACAATGATCCACTTGATCGGGCGGTGCAGATCGCCCTCCCCGCTGGTCCGGAACTTGCGTGGGCCTGCCTGACGGCATCAATCAGCAGGCGATCCGATGGCTTTCACCGCAGTCTGTCCGACAACCGCCATGGCCGAAGGCGGCATGGGCCTGTACCAGGTCGGCAAGAAGAGCGTGCTGCTGCTCTGGCCCGCCGGCGGCGAGCTGAAGGCCTTTCGCGGCCGTTGCCCGCATGCCGACGTGCCGCTGACGGAGGCGACGTTCGACGGCAAGACGATCACCTGCCCGCACCATCAATGGGGCTTCGACGGCGGCAGCGGCAAGTGCGTCACGCATCTGGTCCGCAACGCGCTGCACGCCTATCCCCTGCAGGTCGAAGGCGGCGAGATCCAGGTCGATGTCGGTCCGATCAAGCCGGCGCGTGCTCCGGCTTGATCGGCACATCGAAGACGAGAGCAACCGCGAGGCACTTCCCTGTCCGTGCTGCGAACGGACGCCATATCGACGAGTTCAGCAGCATGACGGGCGCCGCGGACTGGGTGATCTGGAATGGCTCGGTGGGGATCGTCGACACGGTCCGGCTCGGCGCCATTGTCGAAGGTGCAACGGGCCGGCTCGCGCAGCTCGCGCCGCCCTACGACGCCGTCGGGCCGTTCAGCTTCGACGAGCTGGAGACGCAGGGCCGGGTCGTGTTCGGTGCCTGCCTCGTCATGTCACAACGACGCTGGCGACAGGATCAGGATGCGTTGCGCATCGAGGCGCGGGCCGCGCGTCGCGCCCTGTGGGATCGGCTCGCACGCGACCGGAACGACGACGCCTTTCGCGCGGTCCTCGAGCTGCCCCTGCAGGGCACGCTGACGGCTACGCACATCAAGGATGCGTTCCGCCGGCTGGCCAAGACCGCACATCCCGACGCCGGCGGCAGCAATGACCTTTATCGGCGCATTTCCGAAGCGCGCGATGCGCTGCTGGCACAGTTGGGCTGAAGATCGCTGGCGATGAAGCGGCCGACAGCCACGAAATGGGCTGAGTGAGCCAAGAGCGGGATCCAAGCCGGCGCCCGCGCCGGCCGGACGCTTTCGTGCGACTGGCCGTCAGACGGACGTCGCGTTGCCGCAAGATGGGGCGCACGGGCCCGGTGGTGCGCGCGTGACGACGCGCAACTCCAGGCTATCCCGTGGCCATCAGCCGCTTCATGAACTGGTCGACCTCGCGACGCAGCGTCTCGACCTCGCCATGGACCCGCTCGGAGGCATTGTTGACTCGCGATGCGATCCGGCCGGTGTCGGCGGCAGCGCTGCTGATCGCGCCGACGTCTGACGCGACCCGTGCCGTGCCGGACGAGGCTTCCTGAACGTTGTGCGCGATGTTCTGCGTCGCCGCCGCCTGCTGGTCGACCGCGGCCGAGATGGTGGACGCGATCTCGTCGATCTCGGCGATCGTCCGCGCGATCGCCTCGACCGCCGCGACCGACGTCGAGGTCGAGTGCTGCATCTCGTTGACCTTGGCGCTGATCTCCTCGGTCGCCTTGGCGGTCTGGTCGGCGAGACTCTTGACCTCGGCCGCAACGACGGAAAAGCCGCGCCCGGCATCGCCGGCCCGCGCCGCCTCGATCGACGCATTCAGCGCCAGGAGGTTGGTCTGTTCAGCGATCTCGCTGATCAGCTTGACCACGTCACCGATCCGGACCGCCGCATCGGCAAGCTCGCGGATCTCGCCGCCGGCACGGTTGGCCTCACCGACCGCACGCCCCGCGCTTTCGGTGGAGCGTGAGACCTGCCGGCCGATTTCGGCGATCGAGGACGCGAGCTGATCCGCCGCGCCCGCCGCCGTCTGCACATTGGACGACGCGCGCCCCGAAGCCGCGATCACATCCTCGGTGCGGCGGCTGGTTTCCGTCGCGGCCGTCGCGACGTGGCCGGCGTCGGACTCGAGATCCCCCGCCGCGCCGACGAGGCTGACGACGATCTGATCGAGCTGCGTGCCGAACTGCCGTGCCAGACCCGCAATGTCGACCACCCGGCGGCCGAGGCCGTCGGTGCCCTGGTTGATGATCGCCGCCGAGCGGCGGAATGCGCCAGGCAGGCCCCGCACCATGATCTTGCGGAAATGCTTGCCGCGGCTGGCATAGTCCATCGACGCCGACGCCTCGCGCACGAAGGCGTCGGTGATGTCGAGCATGTCGTTGATCGATTTCTGCAACAGACCTATGTCGCCGTGCTGGCGCCGGCTCAGCAGCCGCGGCTCGAGATTGCCCTTGGCTGCGCTGTGACAGACCTTGGCCGCCTCCGCGATCACGGCAGATGCCACCCGCAGTTGCCACAAGCCAAGGCCGAGCAGCAGCGCAACAGCGATGAGCAGCGCTCCGCCTGCGGCGGGCGGGGTCGCGCCGGCGACGACGAGCCAGGCCAGCCCGCCGAGTGCCAGCAGCGCCGCGGCCGCGATCGCGATCTGGGCCTTAGAGAGAGAGCACGAACTCATCATAATCAACGCCTTGTTGTTTGATCGCCGAGACCATCATGTCAAAGCTTGCGCGCAGGCCGTCCTTGGCATTGGCGTGGCGCGCCTCCTCGTCGCACAACGTCTTGTAGATCGGCTTGAGGCTCTCGATCGGCCCACGCTCGGGTCTGCGGCGGTTGGAATGGTAGCCGATGATATTGCCCTGGTCGTCCAGCGTCGGCGTCACATGGGCGAGCACCCAATAATGGCTGCCGTCCTTGGCCAGGTTGACGACATAGGCGAAGATCTCGCGCTTGGCCTCCAGCGTGTCCCACAGCAGCTTGAAGACGCATCGCGGCATCTCGGGATGGCGGATCAGGCTGTGAGGCGCTCCCAGGAGCTCGTCATAGCTGTACCTGGCCATGCGAACGAAGACGTCGTTGGCGTAGGTGATGCGTCCCTTGCGGTCGGTCTTCGAGACGATCAGGTCTTCTTCGCCGAGCATGTGCTCGATGCCGGTCGGTTTCACAATGTGGGCCATGACTGGTCCTCCTTGCGGTCATCACGATGCGGGGCGGACAGACGGGATGGCCCGGCCCGTACGGCCGGTCCGGTCGACGCGCGGGCACAACCGGCGCCGCCCGGCGTGCGGCCAGGTGTCGCCAGGACCCCATCGGCCGGCTTTCGCCGGGCCCAGGAGAAGGCTGTCCGCCTCCCGGCCTCAATCTGACGTTAACTGTGAAACATCGCGTTAACTGGGAGCCCCCGCCAGAATACAGGTGGCGCCCGCGGCGGGGACGGGGCGCGCCGGCTCGATGGCCGGCGATCGGTGCGGACCGCTGGCCGGAGGATCGCGTCGGCCGTCGCCTTGTTGGAAGATGTGGCACAAGGACCAGGAGGTGCGTACGTGACGCCCCGCAACCTCATGAGACGCGCACGGGCCGGTCGGGGCGCTCATGCCCGACCGGCCCGGCGCCCCCTGCCTCAGAAGAAGCCGAGCTTCTTCGGGCTATAGCTGACCAGCATGTTCTTGGTCTGCTGGTAGTGGTCGAGCATCACCTTGTGGGTCTCGCGTCCGACGCCGGACTGCTTGTAGCCGCCGAATGCCGCATGCGCCGGGTAGGCGTGATAGCAGTTAGTCCAGACGCGCCCCGCCTGGATATTGCGGCCGAAGCGGTAGCAGGTGTTGGCGTCGCGGCTCCACACGCCGGCCCCCAGGCCGTAGAGCGTGTCGTTGGCGATCGCCAGCGCCTCGTCCTCGGTCTTGAAGGTCGTGACCGAGACCACGGGTCCGAAGATCTCTTCCTGGAACACGCGCATCTTGTTGTGCCCCTTGAACACCGTCGGCTTGACGTAGTAGCCGCCGGCGAGATCGCCGCCGAGCACATTGCGCTCGCCGCCGATCAGGAGCTGCGCGCCCTCCTGCTTGCCGATGTCGATGTAGGACAGGATCTTGGACATCTGCTCGGAGGAGGCCTGCGCGCCGATCATCGTCGCCGGATCGAGCGGGCTGCCCTGCACGATCGCCCCGACGCGCTGCAGCGCGCGCTCCATGAAGCGCTCGTAGATCGACTCGTGAATGAGCGCGCGGCTCGGGCAGGTGCAGACCTCGCCCTGGTTGAGCGCGAACATCACGAAGCCTTCGATCGCCTTGTCGAGAAAGTCGTCATCTTCGGCGCAGACGTCCTTGAAGAAGATGTTCGGCGACTTGCCGCCGAGCTCCAGCGTCACCGGGATCAGGTTCTGCGAGGCGTATTGCATGATCAGGCGCCCCGTCGAGGTCTCGCCGGTGAAGGCGATCTTGGCGATGCGGTTCGACGACGCCAGCGGCTTGCCGGCTTCGAGGCCGAAGCCGTTGACGACGTTGAGCACACCCGGCGGCAGCAGGTCGCCGACGATTTCCATCAGCACCAGGATCGAGGCCGGCGTCTGCTCGGCCGGCTTGAGCACGACGCAATTGCCGGCGGCGAGCGCCGGCGCGAGCTTCCACGCCGCCATCAGGATCGGGAAATTCCACGGAATGATCTGGCCGACGACACCGAGCGGCTCGTGGAAGTGATAGGCGATGGTGTCGTGGTCGATCTCGGCGATCGAGCCTTCCTGGGCGCGGATCACGCCGGCGAAATAACGGAAGTGATCGATGGCGAGCGGGATGTCGGCGGCGGTGGTCTCGCGGATCGGCTTGCCGTTGTCCCAGGTCTCGGCGAGCGCGAGCTTGTCGAGATTGGCCTCCATGCGGTCGGCGATCCTGTTGAGGACCATCGCGCGTTCGGTCACGCTGGTACGGGCCCAGCCGTCCTTGGCGGCATGCGCGGCGTCGAGCGCGGCCTCGATGTCGGACGCATCGGAGCGCGCGATCTGGCACACCGGCTGGCCGGTGATCGGCGAAATGTTGTCGAAATATTTGCCGGCGTTGGGGGCCTTCCAGGCGCCGCCGATGAAGTTGTCGTAACGCGCAGCGAAAGGCGGCTTGAGCGCCGCATTGACGTCAACCTTGGTCATCTCTCTCTCCCATTCACGCCGATGCACACGGCGTTGCAGGGAGGCTCGATCAAACCGGCACGACAGACCAGAGGCTGAAACGAGCGCGTCCGGACAAGTGTCGCAGTTCTGCGACATGTTGGCTGCGATTCGACAGTCGCGGCGCGTTCATCGCTCGAGCCCGAGCCGCTTCATCTTCCGGTGCAGGGTGGCGCGCGACATGTCGAGCTCCTTCGCCGCCTTCGAGACGTTGCCGCCGGCGCGCGCCAGCGCGCGCTTCAGCACCGCGCGCTCGGCGGCGTCGATGTCGTCGCCACCGGTGGTCGTGTCCTTGATCAGGTCGCCGGCCGGCACCGGGCGCGCCAGCGCGGACGGAGACAGGTTGAGCGCCCGCCGCGCCGCCCGTGTGGCACCGATGACGAGGTCGTTGCGATCGACCGCCAGCAGCGAGTTGATCTCGCGCTCGCTGTCCGGCGTCAGCACGATGCGGGCGTGTGGAAAGGCCTGGCGGAAATTCTCCGCCTCGATCAGCCGCGCGGCATCCGCGACGGTGGTCGCGATCAGCCGACTGAAGCCTTCGGTCAGATCGGCACGGCAGGAGGAGACGTCGAGCGCGGCCTTGAGCTGGCCATGCTCGTCGAAGATCGGCGCCGTGGTACAGAACAGGCGCGCGTTGCGCGACAGGTAGTGCTGGTCGCGGTCGATGGTCAGCGGCCGCTTCTCGACCAGGCAGGTGCCGATCGCGTTGGTGCCCTCGTGCCGCTCGCTCCACACCGCGCCGGTCCACAGGCCCCAGGATTCGAAGGTGGCGTCGTCGCCGCGCGCGCCGCGGCGCTCGAGCACGGTGCCCTCGGCATCGGCCAGCAGCACCGAGCAGCCGACGCCCCCGACCGCCAGGAACAGCCGGTCGAGGCTCGCTTGCGCGATCGCGAGCAGCCGCCCGAGCCGAGCGCGCGCATCAGCGATCTCGGCGGCCGTCAGCCGGGCCGGCAGCTTCGGGGTGGCAGGATCGAGCGCATGCAGATGGCCGGAGCGGCGCCATGATGCCGCCAGCGCCGAGACCGCCGGCGTGGTCTTGTCTGCTTTGCTGTCAGCTCTGTTTCCCGGCCTGTCGTCAGGCTTCGCATCGCCCTTGGCGAGGGCGTCGAGCACGCGACCCGAATGGGCATTCCCGGGCGAACGCCCCATGTCCGTCCTCCCGGCTCTCTCCCCCAGGCCCTGCGTTCCACGCGCAGCCCGACTTGGCGGCATATTGGAGCAAATACAGCACCGCTCCTTGACGCGCGTCAAGGAACGGTGATGAAGCCGGTCGCCACCAGAATACGCACGAAGATGGCCCTGCTGCGGTGCTCCCGACGTCCCCTGCTCTATCCAAGGCTGATGTCCGACACACTCAAGAGATGCATCAATTAATATTTGCTATCTTTACGTGAAAACCTTCGCCCCGCTAGTCTGACCATCGCCATTGCATCATCGGCGTCCGACCTTGCTTGATCGTGCACGTGGAGTGAGTTGAGACGCCCCTCGCGAATGCCCGTCCGCGTCCTCATTCGAGCCATCACACGATCCGTCGAATGAAAGGCCAAGGCGGGCACCGTTGCCCGACCGAGCCTGCCACGAATGCCGCGACGAGGCCACGTCATGAAACACATCGCCCTGCTTGGATCTGCTGCCCTCCTCCTTCTCGCCTTTCCGTCCGAGGGCTGGTCGCGGAAGGGCCGGCTTCAATGCCAAACCGATCAGGTCCGCCGCCTCGTGGCGAACTGGGCGGAGGCGTTGAACAACTCCTCGTCAACGGATCCGGCGCCGGTTCTCAGGACCTATGCTCCCAAAGACGCGGTCCTGCTGCCAACCTGCGCCAACGGTCCCTTGACCAATGAAGCAGACATCAGGAAGTATTTCGTAGATTTCCTCAAGAAGAAGCCAAGAGTCACGGTCGATCCGAACAAGGCGGAGATCGGCGGCTGCGACTACACATTTGCAAGCGGGCTCTACGAGTTCGCGCTGAACGGGCAGCCCACCCCGATCCTGCTACGCGCACGCTACACCTACATCTTTCACAACGGAAAGATCATGCAGCATCACTCTTCGGCGGAGCCGGATGTCGGGCCGGGCAACGTCTGTCCGCCGAAGAATTCCGGCTCATGACCAGGAGCACATGTCGACCGAAGTCCCCCGCATCGCCGCTGCCACCGCGGTGACCGGCGGCGAGCAGACGATCTGGACGACGCAGGGACGCGGCTCGTTCGACGGCAGCTCCCTTCGCATCGGCCATGACAGGCGCCGCAACGGCGGCCGCGGCCCCCGAGGGCACCAGGCGGTGCAAGGCGCTTCCCGACGAAACAGGTCACTTGGACGAACGAGACCGCGTTGTCCGCGGTGTGCGCGACTTGTCACCGGACGGCGCACGACTGCACCGAGCGGTGTCCGGGGAAGCGCAGCGAGAGCGCCCCTCCTCCGTCGGTGAGGGCAGTCGCACCGGCACAGAGGCCCCGGATGACTACGGGGGTGTCGCAAGGCTGCGACACTCTCTCGCCCGAATGGGACCGGCAGCCCCCGCACGAATCCAGTTTCTCAAAACGCGTTAATCCCCGTTGCGGATGGTTCCCGCACGCGCTTCGCACCGACGAACGTCATTGCCGGTCTCGCGAAGCAATATGAGAGGGAACCATGCGCTTATCCTTTGCGGCAATACGCTCCATCCAGACCAAGATCGCCTTGATCGCCGGCTTCTGCCTCGCGCTCACCTGCGTCATCCTGATCGGCTACGGCCTGTTCTCGACGCAGAGCATGAACCAGTACGTCAACCACGAGGTCATGCAGCTGGTCGATCGCCAGACCAAGGAGAGCCTGATGAATCGGGCCTCCACCGAGGCCAACGTCATCAAGGCCGAGCTGGAGGTCGGGTTCGACGCGGCGCGCACGCTGGCGCAGTCCTTTGCGGTTCTGGCCGATGCCAAGACCGGGACCGCCGCGAGCGCACGCCGCGCGCAGCTCAACGCCGTGCTGCGGCGTGTCCTGGAGCTCAATCCCGCCTTCAACGGCACCTACTCGGCCTGGGAGCCCGATGCGCTCGACGGCAACGATAGCACCTTCAAGGCCAACAAGGAGATGGGCTCCGATCACACCGGCCGCTTTCTCCCTTACTGGACGCGAAGCGCCGGCGGCGCGATCGCCGTCCAGCCGCTGGTCGAGTACGACAGCAGCGAGCGCCATCAGAATGGCCTCGTGAAGGGCGCCTGGTACATCAACCCGAGCACCACCGGGAAGGAGAACATTCTCGGGCCGCTGCCCTACATCGTCCAGGGCAAGCCGGTGTTCCTGGCCACGATGTCGGTGCCCGTCATGATCGACGGCAAATTCCGCGGCGTTGCGGGCGCCGACTACAATCTGGACTTCGTGCAGAGGCTGGCGGTCAAGATCAACACCTCCCTGTTCGACGGCAAGGGCAAGGTCGTGATCCTGAACGACACCGGCCTCGTCGTCGCCGACAGCGCCAATCAGAACGTCATCGGCAGGCCCGCCGCCGAGGCCGACTCGCGCTGGACCGACAGCGCCGCCATCGTCCGCACCGGCAAGGGCACCGTCCTCGACGAGCCCAGCAATCCCAATGTCGACATCTACGCCCCGATCACATTCGGTGTCACCGACACGCCCTGGTCGGTCGTGATCTCGATCCCGCGCGATGTGGTACTCGCCTCGGCACGGCAGCTCGACGCCTCGCTCAGCGGCCGTTCGACCAGCAACACGCTGTGGCAGCTCGGGGTCGGAGCGGTGATCACGGCGCTTGCGATCTTCCTCATCTGGGTCGCGGCACGGGGCATTGCCCGTCCGATCCGGGATTGCGCCGTATTCGCCAATGGCATCGCCAAAGGCGACTTCAACCAGACCCTGACCATCGAGCAGGCGGATGAGGTCGGCGCCCTCGCCACCTCCCTGAAGGCGATGCAGGGCGACCTGAAGCAGAGCATCGCGCAGCGCGCCGAGGACCAGGCGGCCGCCGACGCCCAGCGGCGCCACGCGATGAACGCGATGGCGGATCAGTTCGAGGCGTCGGTCGGCGGCATCGTCGAAACCGTGTCGGCCGCCTCGGGCACGCTGGAGACGTCGGCCGGATCGTTGAGCGCGACCGCGGAGCGGGCGCAGTCGCTCGCGACCACGGTCGCTGTCGCCTCGGAACAAGCGTCGACCAACGTGCAGTCCGTGGCGTCCGCCACCGAGGAGATGGCCTCCTCGGTGACCGAGATCAGCCGCCAGGTGCAGCAATCCGCGCGCATGGCCAACGAAGCCGTGACGCAGGCACGCTCCACCACCGGACGGGTCGGCGAGCTCTCGAAGGCGGCGGCGCGCATCGGCGACGTCGTCGAGCTCATCAACAGCATCGCCGGCCAGACCAACCTGCTCGCCCTCAACGCCACCATCGAGGCGGCGCGGGCGGGCGATGCCGGACGCGGCTTCGCCGTGGTCGCCACCGAGGTCAAGGCGCTCGCCGAGCAGACCGCGAAGGCGACCGGGGACATCGGCCAGCAGATCGCGGGCATCCAGACCGCCACTCAGGAGTCCGTCGGCGCGATCCGCGAGATCAGCGAGACCATCGAAAGGCTGTCGGAGATCTCGGCCACCATCGCCGCCGCCGTCGAGCAACAGGGCGCGGCGACGCAGGAGATCTCGCGCAACGTCCAGCAGGCGGCCCAGGGCACGCAGCAGGTCTCGTCGAACATCACCGACGTGCAGCGCGGCGCCAGCAACACCGGGACCGCGTCATCCGAGGTGCTGTCCGCGGCCAAGCTGCTGTCGCGCGACAGCGGCCGACTGAGGGAGGAGGTCGGCAAGTTCCTGACCTCGGTGCGCGCCAGCTGAACGCCGGCCGACAAAAGCGAAAAGGCCGCCTGGATGATCCAGGCGGCCTTTATCGTGTTGGATGCGATGCGTCCGCCGCTGATCTCAGCGGCCGCCGCGCGACAGCATCTCGAAGCGGTAGTTGACGCCGATCATCGCCGTGTGGAGCTGGGTCTTCTGGCTGACGACGTTCGGCCCGCCGGTGATCGCGGCGGCGCCCGGCAGCGTGCCGGTCACCGTGCCGAAATCGGCGTAATCATACTCGGCGAAGGCCGACCAGTTGCGCGCGAACATCCACTCGACGCCGGCGCCGACCGTCCAGCCGCTGCGGTTGAACGCCACGCTGGCGGACTGTCCGGTGGCGGTGTTGACGACCGAAACATTGGTCCGTGTCCACGCCGCGCCACCGCGCACATAGGCCAGGATCTCAGGCGTCACGAGATAGCCTGCACGCACCGTGGCGGTGTAGAGGTTGCTGGTTCGCGTGTTCATCGTCAGCGCCGGTCCGAGCTGGCTCGACGCGTTGATGATGCCGAGATCGGCCATCGCCTGGATGCCGACGACGAAGCGGTCCATCTGGTAGTCGCAACCGAGCTGCAGGCCGCCGACGACGTCGCTGCCATTGCTGGAGATGGCGGTCGGAATCTGCACGGCCGCGACGGGCAGCGGCGCCACGTTGCCGCCGCCGGCCACCGGCGGCGGATTCTGCGCCGGCGGATTGCCATTGTTGCCCTGGGGCGGCGGGTTCGGTTGACCGCCGCCATTGTTCGGCGGCGGATTCTTCGGCGGCCAGGGCTTGTCCGGATGATGCGGCCATCCGCCATGATGGTAATTGCCGCCCTGCTGCTGCCAATGATCCTTGTCGGGCTGCTTGTCGCCATAGCCGCCCTTGCCGTCGTCATTGTCGTGCGGCTTGCCGCCCCAGCCGTAGCCGCCATGCTTGTCGTCGTTCCGGTCATCCGGCTTCATCCAGGCGTAGCTGTCACGCTCGCTCTTCATCGGCTGCTTCGACCAGCCGAAACCAAGCGGCTTGTCGGTGCCGTCGTCCTTCTTCCCACCCCAGCCGGAAGCCGGCTTGTCGTGATCGTCCTGCCGATCACGGTGCAGCCAAGCCGATCGGTCGGAGTAACCGCTCGAATGCAGCTGCGACCAGCCGCTCGACTTGCCATGGTCGTCGTCGTGAGGCTTGTCGAACCAGCCGCTGCCATATTTGACGTCGTTGTAATTGTCGTCCTTGTTCGTGGATGGAGCCGACGGCCAGGAAGACTTGTTGTCGCCGCCTTTCGATCCAACCTGTGGCCAATGATGACCACCGTCGTGATCGGGCTTGTAGGACGGCTTGTCGTTCGGCCAGCCGTGATCCTTGTCGCCATGATACTGCTTGCCGGGCTGCCACCAGCCCTTGTCGTTGCGCTCGCAGATCGGAGGCTTGCCCGGCGGCTTATGCGGCGGCGGCTTCCATCCGCCGTTGTTCCCGCCGGGGTTGTTCGGCGGCGGCGGGTTCGGCGCGGGGTTTGCAACCACAGGCGGCTTGACCACCGGCGGGTTGTTTGCGTTGCCGACGGGCTGCTGCACGGGCTGAACCGGCGCGGCGGCGGCATTGGCGACCTGGCTCCACGTCTGCTGCTGACGCGACCAGGCCATCCCGGCGTTCGCGCCGGCATGGCAGCCACTCCACCTGTAGGCGAAGACGTCGGGCGGCGGGAGCGGGGGAGGCAAGGCGAGATCAGTCGCCCAGACCGATGTCGTACTTCCTGCGAAAGTAGATAGGCAAAGGCATACGCCAAATACGCGACGCATCGAACTCACAACTCCTGAACACGTGCCGCAACAAACGGCGGCCGCATCAGGAGGGTGAGATTGTGTCGCGAACTGAATTGAAAAATGTCATTCGGAAGGAATGCAGATCGCGACGCCGACGCGATCGAAATTCGGCTTTGACTGTTGCACGCAAGATGCAGGATTCTGGCAAAATGAAGCAGCGCGCGACACGATTGCGACAAACGGCGCGACACGCGATGCCGCAGCGGCTCATGAGTTCGTAGTAGACGAACGTCCGCACCGAACTCACAGCAAGCGCAGAGCGCGCTCGGCGGCATGCGTCCTGATCGCGCGCACCTCGCGATCGTCGGCCTTCACATCAACCACACGCTCCGATTGCACTACAGCGAAGAGGGCGGCACTTGGTCTGTGCGGTCGCCTTCGCCGTCGACGCGCCGACGCTCGGCTATCCATGCGCGTCGACAAGTCCTGCCCTTGGTTTCGCCGCTATTGCGCAGCCCGCGCGACGTCATCGATCGGAAGAGAAAGCGGCAAAGGCCGCCGCAATCGCACCGAATGGGGCGGACCCTCGTCGACGTCGCGGCAATTGATCGGAGCAGCGCGCCGCAAAACATCCATGATTGCGGCCGGATGTAGCGCGGCGGCGCGCGGCAGATTTCGTGTCATGCCATCGGCATCACGGATTGCGCCGCGAGAACGAGATGGCATAGGCGCCGTTGCGGATGTCGATCATCGGATCGTCGGAGGCCTCGATGCCGTCGGTGAGCTGGCCCGGCAGGAACAGCAGCTTCTTCTGCGCGGCGTCACTGTCTTCGACCGCCTTGTCGATCGTCAGCACGCCGAGCTCGACCAGCTTGCGATCGTCAGGCCACGGCTTTGCCGGATCCTTGGTGTCGTCGCCGGCCGCGGCGAGCTGCGCCATGAAGCGGAACGTCACCGGCCCCTGCTTCAGCCGCGCCGGCAGCTCGGCCATCAGGAAGTCCGGCGCCCGTTTCGCCGCGTCCTCCTTGTCGAGATGCACGACCTTCTCCGGCAGCATCTGCCAGCGCACCGCCTGCTTCTCGCCGGCCTTGTTGACGAGGACGAAGGCGTTGACGCCGAAATAGGCCTCGTCGGCAAGACTGTCCGGCGTCGCGATGGTGCCGAGCGCCGCCGGCACCGACGGGTGGCTGCCGATGAACTGCTCGAGCCTGGTCGGCTTGGCCGCACTCGGCCCGGAGTCCGCGATCGCCAGGAACAAATCCCGCAACTCCGCACCGGTCGAGACAGGGAAGAATTTCAGCGAGTTGATCACGAGGTCCATGTCGCTGCCGTCGGCGAGATGAAACTTCACCGCCATGCCGTGCGGATTGGCATCGCCGGAGCCGTCCGGCAGGTTCGGCACGCCAGTGGAGTCCGAGAACCGCACCGTGACCGGAACCTCGCCGCCGCTGAACAGCGACGCCTTGCTCAAGGTCGCCGCCTCGGCCGACGGCTTGAACTTGCCCTCGACGACGACGCCCTTGGCGTGATTGGCGCGAAAGCCGGCGTGCACGCCGAACACCTTGTTCATCGCATTGACGAGCTGCTCCTCGACCGGCGGCTCCTGTGCGAGGGCAGCGGCCGGCAACGCGAGGGCAATCCCGGCCAGCGCGGCAACGAGTGTACGTGTCGTCATGAGCGGCGTCCTCCTTGTATGAGGGATGCAGCATAGCAGCATGAATTGACGCGCGAGCGACTTTCGAGCGCGGCCGATGGGCGCCCCTCACCGCATGATCCACCTTGCCGTCTGACAGGAGCCATTACGCCCCGTCACCCGCTCCTTGCGGCGAGATGGCGAATGTCTCTATTGTAGTCGCGCGTGTCCGGTCTGCCTCCCTCCGCGGTGCGGATCGGGGGATCGTGCCCCCTCCGACCCTGACGCCGGACGGCGCGCCCACGACGGAGTTTCGACTGTGTCCGCACCGGAAAGCTTCCCCATCGACAGGATCCACGTCCCCGACAAGAAGCGCAAGGCGCTGAGGCAGGACGCGGTCGACGCGCTGGCCGAAAGCATTTTGGAGGCCGGCCAGCGCGAGCCGATCCTCGTCCGCCGCGACAAGGACCATTTTGTCCTGGTCGAAGGTCTGCACCGCCTCGAAGCCTGCAAGGCCCTCGGCGAAAGCGCCATCATGGGTCTGCTGATCTCCGCCGAGGAAGCCCGCCAGCGCGAGCTGCCACCGCCGCCGGTCGATCCGGAGCGCGAGAAGATGGAGCGGCTGCGCAAGCTGCGGCTGGAGAAGGAGGAAGCGGAGAAGCTCGCAACGGCCCCGAGAGGCGTCTCGGGCGCCCATGCCGCGACGCGCCCGCGCGGGCCGACCGAGACGACGAACCGGAGCAACAGGACTGCCACCGCGAAGCCATCGCGCCCCGGACAAGGATCGTCGCCCCGGACCTTGTCGGATTGGATCAAGCAACAAGAGCGCAGCGGCGGGCGATACTGACGGTTTCAACGCGCGAGTGCCCCCCGGCCTCGGTCTGATTGAGCGGCAGTCCGTCTGGCGGATCAGCGCAGCGTGATCCGCCGCCTCGCGTCGCAGTTCAGCACAGTCACGTCCATCCCCGCACATGCGCGCAGCAGCGCTGGACCCCGGCCCGCGCAGGGGCAGTTTGACGCGCCTCTCGCGGCGATCCGTGGGGAACGCGCCCCGTGGCCATACGTTGCCGACACTCGCGGGAACGAAATCCGCAAAGCCGGCGCGGCGTTGCCGTGCAGCCAAGCCGACCCGCGTCCTTCAACCGGCGCAACCCAGCCTCGACAATGAATTGGAGCCCCTGATGCGAGCAACCATCGTTGCACTCTCCGCCATCCTTCTCGTCAGCTCCGTCGGAGCCTCGGCGGCGCCGATGGCCGTCGCGGCAGATGAGGGCGAAGCGGCTGCTTCTCCGATGCGCCTTGCGCAGCGGGATCACGGCAACGGAGACGGTCGCTGGCAGCACGAGCAAAGACGTCACGGCTATCGCGGCCACGACGGACGGCGTCACGGTCCTCCTGCCGGCTGGCACCGCTATCGCTTCCGCCCGCACGACCATCACCGCCGGGGCTGCATGCAGATCGGACCGGCCTGGTTCTGCCCGTAGGCGCCGCGTGTCCGTCCCGCACGTTGCTCCGCGGAGGACAGTGCTGGACGGGCTAGGCAACTCCGATCACGCCCGTCCGACTCAGCGCGATGCGACGGGCGCGGCAAGCACTGCGAGCATGCCAATGGCAGCGACGTTGGCCGCCACGTCCCTCCGTCGCAGCCGCCTTCGGCTGAAAGAGCCTATTCTCGGAGCTGTCGCCGCGTTCGCGGCGCAAATGGCGCGGCCGACTGGACGGCGGCGAGGTCGCGATCGCCGGCAGGCGCATCTTCATCCCTCCGCCCGCCCCGCCGTTAGCACGTCTTTAGGCGATGTCCGCCTTCATCAGGTCGCGCAGCGCTTTCGGTATCGGCTGCGCCCTGCCGCCGCTGATGAACGCGACTCTCACGTCGGCCTTGACGAGCACCTCCTCGCCGCGCCTGACCTCCTGCGCCAGCGTGATCGACGCCCCCTTCACCGCCACGGGCCAGGTGACGACGTCGAGCACGTCGTCCATACGGGCTGGCCGCAGGAAGTCGAGCGTCATCGAGCGCACCACGAAGGCGAAACCCGGGGCTTCGCTTGCCGCCTCCGCGAACAGCGCGTGCTGCTCGGCGCCCATCAGCCTCAGGTGATTGGTACGGCCGCGCTCCATGAAACGAAGGTAGTTGGCGTGGTAGACGATGCCTGAGAAATCCGTGTCCTCGTAGTAGACGCGGACCTGCATGTGGTGACGGCCGTCGCGGATCTCGCCGTCGAGATGGTGATGGGTCAAGGGACGCCCTCGATAGCCGGAAATGGCGATCGTTTCGCCCAGTTCAACGGCCAGCGCAAGAGCAGGCTAGGACGTCACCTCGACGGGTTCCCTGCCGACGGTGACCAGCACGATTTCCGGCGGCATGCCGATCCGGACTGGCATGATGCTGCAGCCGAGGCCGCCGGAGACGATCACGTCGCATTGGGTGCGGATGTGGCCGTAGGCCAGATTGACGCCATTGCGCGCGGGAACGGCCGGCGACCAGCCGAGCAGGCGGATCTGGCCACCATGCGTATGCCCCGACAGTTGCAGCGCCACGCGCGGCGGCACCCGAAGCGCGACGTCGGGCTCGTGCGCCAGCAGAATGACCGGGGCGCTGTCCGTCACCTTGCGCAGCGTCCCTGCGAGATCATCGATGCCGATCCGCGGCATCGGCCGGAAGCGGCGCGCCGGCATGTAGGCCAACTGATCGCCGAGGCCGGCAAGCCAGAAGGCATGGCCGTTCTTCGTGAGACGCACGACGTCGTTCTCGTAGACGGGAATGCCGGCGGCCTCGAGCGCCTTCTGGGCATACGGCGCGCCGCGGCCGTCGCGCTGCACGGTTCGATCATCCCAATAATCATGATTGCCCAGGATGGCGTGCACGCCCAGCGGCGCCTTCAGGCCGCCGAGCACCGGCGCCCAGGCGGCGGCGTCGATGCGTCCGATGTGATGACGATGACCGGCGACGTAGTCGCCGAGCAGGACGATCAGATCCGGCTGCAGCGCGTTGGCACGCTGGACAATCCCGTCGATATGCACCAGCGACATCCAAGGATCGCAGGCATGGATATCGGCGATGGCCGCGATCTTCAGTCTCAGCCCAGCGGGCCAGTTGTGCGTATGGACGTGATAGTCGGTGACGCCGAGACGGAGCGGCTCGACGCCGACGCCATAGGTCGCAGTCGAAAAACCGGTCGCGGCAAGACCGCCTGAGAATGACAGAAAGCGACGGCGTGACAGCATCGATAAACTCCTCGCAGCGGCTCCCTTCTCCCTGATCATTGCAACCGATTTCGGGTGCGTCTGTGCAGATTGTCAGCAGTTTCGTTAATCATCGTCCTCATTGCCGAACAGGCCGAACTGGCTGGGATCGCGGTTCGGCTCGGCCAGGCCGAGATGCTTGAATGCGTGCGTGGTCAGCAGCCGGCCGCGCGGCGTGCGCTGCAGATAGCCGCATTGGATCAGATAGGGCTCGATGATGTCCTCGATCGCGTCGCGCGGCTCCGACAGCGCCGCCGCCATGGTCTCGACGCCGACCGGGCCGCCGCCGTAGTTCAGCGCGATGGTCGAGAGATAGCGCCGGTCCATCGCGTCCAGCCCGGCGGCATCGACCTCCAGCGCGCTCAGCGCGTGATCGGCGATGGCGCGATCGATCGCGTCCGCGTTTGCCGCCGAGGCGAAGTCACGCACACGGCGCAGCAGCCGGCCGGCGATGCGCGGGGTGCCGCGGGCGCGCCGCGCGATCTCGTTGGCGCCGTCCGCGGTCATGCCGACCCCGAGCACGCGGGCACCGCGCGTGACGATGCCTTCGAGCTCCTCGACGGTGTAGAAGTTCAGGCGGATCGGGATGCCGAAGCGGTCACGCAACGGATTGGTCAGCAGGCCCGCGCGGGTAGTGGCGCCGACCAGGGTGAACTTCGACAGATCGATCTTCACCGACCGCGCGGCCGGTCCCTCGCCGATGATGAGGTCGAGCTGGAAGTCCTCCATCGCGGGATAGAGCACCTCCTCGACCGCCGGGCTGAGACGATGGATCTCGTCGATGAACAGCACGTCGCGCTCTTCGAGATTGGTCAGCAGCGCCGCGAGATCGCCGGCCTTGGCGATGACCGGACCCGAGGTAGCGCGGAAGCCGACACCTAGCTCGCGCGCCACGATCTGCGCCAAGGTCGTCTTGCCGAGGCCGGGCGGCCCGACGAACAGCACATGGTCGAGCGCCTCGCCGCGCTTGCGCGCCGCCTCGATGAAGATCGACAGATTGGCGCGCGCCTGCTGCTGGCCGACGAACTCCGACAGCTGCTGCGGACGCAGCGCGGTGTCGCCGACATCATCGGAGCGCCGCTCCGGACTGACCATGCGCGCAGGCGGCTTCATTCGTTGCCGCGCCTGTACTTGTTCGGCAGCAGCTCGCCGATGGTCACCGCCGCAGGCCCCTTGCCGTTCGACGGCACGATGACGCGCGCCTTGGCATCATAGTCGTGGATCAGCTCGCGGCAGGTGCCGCAGGGCGAGACCACGGCGACCTCGCCGGGCTCGCCGGGCTTGGGATGGCGCACCGCGACGATGGTCTCGATGCCGTGGTCGCCGTGCTCCGTGATGGCGCGGCCGATCGCGATGGCCTCGGCGCAGACGGCGTTGCGGCCGAGATAGGCATCGATGTTGACGCCCGTGATGATGCGGCCGTCGCGCGTGCGCATGGCTGCGCCGACCTCCTGCCAATCGTTGCGATAGCGGCTCTTCACCGCTGATGCGGCCGCCTCGATCAGCTCCTTGTCCTTCTTGCTCACCATGGTGAAGATCGTTGTCCTTCTGCTCGCCCGGTGCGGCGACCTACTTCGCCAGCTCCTTGAGGCCGAGGCGGATGAGTTGGGCGGTCTCGGCCTTGTCGCCGGCCGTACGCGAGGCGGCGGCGATGGCGGCGGCCGCCTGCGGCTGGCCGTAGCCGAGATTGATGAGCGCCGAAATCGCGTCCGCAATCGGCTGCGGCGCGCGGGACTCCTCGATGGCGCCGGACAGCCGCACCACGCCGGGATCGACATCGGCGAACGCCGGCGCCTTGTCCTTCAGCTCGGTCACGATGCGCTCGGCGACCTTCGGACCGACGCCCGGCGTGCGCGCCACCGCGGCCTTGTCGCGCAGCGCAATGGCGTTGGCGAGATCGGCCGGCGGCAGAGTGCCGAGGACGGCGAGCGCGACCTTGGCGCCGACGCCCTGCACGGTCTGCAAAAGGCGAAACCATTCCCGTTCGACATCCGAGCGAAAACCGAACAGCTTGATCTGGTCCTCGCGCACATAGGTCTCGATCGACAATGTGGCGGCTTCACCGGGCGACGGCAAGGCCTGCAAGGTGCGCGCCGAGCAGTGCACCTGGTAGCCGACGCCGCCGACATCGAGGATGACGAAGTCCTCGGCATACGAGTCGATCAGCCCCTTCAGCTTGCCGATCATAGCCCGGCCACCTTCATGCGCAGCGCCTGGCCCTGGCGGTGATGGGCATGGGTGATCGCAATCGCGAGCGCGTCCGCCGCGTCGGCCGACGGCGGCTCGGCCTTCGGCAGCAGGATCTTCAGCATCACCGCGATCTGGCCCTTGTCGGCGTGCCCGGCGCCGACCACGGTCTTCTTGACCTGGTTGGGGGCGTATTCGGCGACCGAAATTCCGAACATCGCTGGCGCCAGCATCGCGATGCCGCGAGCCTGGCCGAGCTTCAGGGTGGCGACGCCGTCCTTGTTGACGAAGGTCTGCTCGACCGCGGCTTCCAACGGCTGGAAGTCGGCGAGCACCTTCGCCAGCCCCTCGTGGATCGCCAGCAGCCGGCTGGCCAGCGGCAGGTCGTCGGGCGGCTCGACCGAGCCGCAGCCAACATAGATCAGTCGGTTGCCCTCGCTCTCGATCACGCCCCAGCCGGTGCGGCGGAGGCCGGGATCGATCCCGATGATGCGGACGGCTGCGCGAATCGGCTGGGCTTTCATGGGTTCAGAGATAGCCTTGCGCCGCACCGATGGAAACATAAACGGAACGCACGAATGACGTGGTCAAGCGTCCGTCAACCGCCCATCTTCGCCATCAGCGCGTCCGAAATCTCGAAATTGGCGTAGACGTTCTGGACGTCGTCGTGCTCGTTCAGGAGGTCCATCAGCTTCAACAGCTTCTCGCCGGTCTCGTCGTCGACCGCCACCGTGTTCTGCGGCTTCCAGGTCAACGCCGCCTTGCGCGGCTCGCCGAACTTGGCCTCGAGGTTCTTGGCGACCTCGTGGAAACTGTCCGGCGAGGCATAGACCTCGTGGCCGCCCTCGCCCGAGATCACGTCATCCGCGCCGGCCTCGATCGCGGCGTCCAGCACCGCGTCGTCAGAGGCGACGCTGCGGTCGAACTCGATGATCCCGACGCGGTCGAACATGAACGAGACCGAACCCGTTTCGCCGAGATTGCCGCCGGACTTGGTGAAATAGGAGCGAATGTCGGAGGCGGCGCGGTTGCGGTTGTCGGTCAGCGCCTCGACGATGACGGCGACGCCGCCCGGGCCATAGCCCTCGTAGCGGATCTCGGCATAATTGTCGCCCTCGCCGCCGAGCGCCTTCTTGATGGCCCGCTCGATATTGTCCTTGGGCATGTTCTCGGCCCGGGCGGCGACCACGGCGGCGCGCAGCCGCGGGTTCATCGCCGGGTCGGGCGTGCCGAGCTTGGCGGCGACGGTGATTTCGCGCGCCAGCTTGCCGAACAGCTTGGACTTCATCGCATCCTGCCGGCCCTTGCGATGCATGATGTTCTTGAATTGGGAATGGCCGGCCATGCGAGGTCTCTTGCAATCGTAGGGGATCAATGAGGGAAGCGCGGCCTTATAGGCCGGGAATCGGCAAAATCAAAGATTTGAGGTGGATTCTGCGGTGGCTGCCCCCTTCGGGAAGCCGGCCGGGTGCCCTGCAGCATAAGCCAATGTTAACCATGGCTTCACAGTCAAGTGCAACGATCCCGCCCCTCTGCACCGTTTCACCCGCACCGGGGCCCACCCCATGGCGTTTGGTTTCCTTGCAAGACGACCCTCTGCGCCCGATCCGGTGGCCGAACCGAAGCCGGTGGCCGCGCCGGAGCCGCCGACGTCGTCGGATGCCGATTCGGCCAAGGCCATCCTCGACCTGCTGGAGCTGGAACTCGGCGGCATGATTCGTCAGCTCGAGCGCGCCGCCGATGCGGTCGCCAGCGGCGCCGAGGCGACGGCGGGGACGCTGACGGACATTCGCCAGCGCGCCGATGCGCTGAGCGGGCGCAGCAGCGCCGCGCAAGGAACGGCGGCGACGTTCGCCCACGCCGCGGAGAAGGTGACCCAGTCCGCCCACGGTATCCGTGCCCAGGTCCAGGACGCCGGCCAGCTCGCCGACCAGGCCAGCGCCGCCGCCACGGAAGCCCAGGCCAACGTCGACCGCCTGCGCGAATCCTCGGCGGCGATCGGCAACGTCGTCAACCTGATCTCCCAGATCGCGCGCCAGACCACCCTGCTCGCGCTCAACTCAACCATCGAGGCCGCCCGCGCCGGCGAGGCCGGCCGCGGCTTCGCGGTGGTCGCGACCGAGGTCAAGGCCCTCGCCGTGCAGACCCAGAACGCGACCGAGGAGATCACGCGCAAGATCGAGGCACTGCAGAAGGACGCCGCCGGCTCGGCCGACGCCGTCCACCGCATCGCCCAGGCGATCGAGGCGATCCGCCCCGTCTTCACCAACGTCAACGGCGCCGTCGCCGAACAGAACCAGACCACCGGCGAGATGTCGAACAATGCGGCCCAGGCCTCGCAGTTCATATCCTCGGTGGTCGACAGCGCCGCCGACATCGGCAGCGCCACCCAGCAGGCCGAGAGCTATGGCGAGCGCGTCACGAACGCCGGGCGCGCCGTGACCATGTACGCCCAGAAGCTGAAGGCGCGCTGCGCCGTGCTGCTGCGGCAGGGCGATCGGCCCGTGCGCAGCGGCAGCGAGCGTCTGCCCTGTCACCTCAAGCTCGCGATCAAGTCGGGCGCACGTACGATCGATGCGCCGGTCTATGAGATTTCCAACGACGGCCTTCTGATCACCGGCCCAGATGCCAGCCGCCTGCCCGTGAACGAGCGTCTCGACGCCGTGCTGGAGGACGTCGGTCCGTGCCGCCTGCGCGTCACCGAGCAGGTCAAGGCCGGCGCCCAGGCGCGGTTCGATGCGCCAAGTGCCGAACTGCGCGAGAAGATCGAGGACAAGCTCTGGGCGCTGCACGAGGAGAACAACGAGTTCGTCACCCGCGCCATGGAAGCCGGCACCGAGCTGAACCGGATGTTCGAGAGCGCCGTCGCGCGCGGCGAGGTCACGATCGAGGACATGTTCGACACCAACTATGTCGAGATCCCCGGCACCAATCCGCAGCAGCATCGCAGCCGGATCCTCGACTGGGCCGAGCGCGCGCTGCCTGCGTTCCAGGAGGCCTTCCTGGCCAAGGATCAGCGCTTGGCGTTCTGCGTCGCGATCGACCGCAACGGCTATCTGCCGGTGCACAACAAGATCTATTCGCATCCGCAGCGGCCGGGCGATGTCGCCTTCAATACCGCCAACAGCCGCAACCGCCGCATCTTCAACGATCCGGCCGGGCTCGCGGCCGGGCGCAACCAGCGGCCCTATCTGATCCAGAGCTACGCGCGCGACATGGGCAACGGCAACACCATCATGATGCGCGAAATCGACGTACCGATCCGCGTCCGCGGCCGGCACTGGGGCGGCTTCCGCACCGCCTATAAATTGTGAGCCAAGCGGCGATTTTCTGATCCTATCAAGCCCGGGAGTCTGGACATGTCGGTCGCGCAACGCGCCATTCTGGAAAGTCACGACGCGCGCACCGGCGCCGAGCGGCTGATCGACGAGATCGCCGACCGCATCGGGGGCCTCGGCGTCGAGCTCGCCGACGTCGCCGGCAACGTCCAGGAGGTCGCCAACCGCGTCAGCTACCAGTCGCAGCGGTTCGGGCATCTGCAGGCCACAGCCAAGACCATGGTCGCGGCCAATCACGACATCGCCACCGCCTCGCAGGCGGTGCAATCGGCCACGACCGCCGCGGTCGGCGACATCACCCAGTCGCGCAACGTGGTCGACACCGCGGTGCGGCACATCGCCGAACTGGTCGAGTCCGTCGAGCGCATCGAGCAGCGGCTCGGCTCGGTCGGCGATGCGCTGTCGCAGGTCGCCAAGGTCTCGGTGGCGATCGAGGCGATCGCCAAGCAGACCAACCTGCTGGCGCTGAACGCCACCATCGAGGCCGCGCGCGCCGGCAGCGCCGGCCGCGGCTTTGCCGTCGTCGCGAGCGAGGTGAAGTCGCTCGCCGAGGCGACCCGCCAAGCCACCCAGGAGATCGGCGATACCCTGCGTGGGCTCGACTCGCAGGTGAAGAGCCTGCTCGGCGAGAGCGGCCAGGCCTCGTCGCGCGCCAAGACAGCGGGTGAAGGCGCCCAGCAGATCGGCGGCATCATCGTCCGCGTCCAGGACGGCTTCACCAGCGTCGGCCAGGAGATCGACGGCGTGGCGAAGGCCGCGACCTCCAACCTCGCGCATTGCGACGCCGTGATCAGCGAGCTCAACGAGCTCGCCAAGGGCGTCGACCAGTCCTCGGTCGAGCTCAAACAGGCCGACAGCCGCATCGCCAAGCTGCTCGATCATTCCGAGGCGCTGATCGGGCTGATCGCCGAAAGCGGCGTGCAGACCACGGACGCGCCGCTGATCAAGACCGTCGTCGAGACCGCCCGGCAGATCTCGGCGACCTTCGAGGCGGCGATCGATCGCGGCGAGATCACGCTCGCCGACCTGATGGACGAGACCTATCGCGAGATTCCCGGCACCAATCCCAAGCAGTACATGACGCGCTACGTCGAGTTCACCGACCGCGTGCTGCCCGCGATCCAGGACCCGATCCAGGGCAGCGACCCGCGCATCGTGTTCTGCGTCGCCTGGGCGCGCGGCGGCTATCTGCCGACGCACAATCCGAACTACCGCAGGCCGCAGGGGCCCGATCCGGTCTGGAACAACGCCAACTGCCGCAACCGCCGGCTGTTCGACGACCGCGCGGTGAAGAAGGTCGCCGCCGCCAGCAACAAGCCGTTTCTGCTCCAGACCTACCGCCGCGACATGGGCGGCGGGCAGTTCGTGCTGATGAAGGACCTGTCCGCGCCGATCGTCATCAAGGGGCGGCATTGGGGCGCGTTCCGGATGGGCTTTCGCCTCAAGGCCTGACGCAGGCTCTCATCCTCCCCAGAACGCCGGCCTCGTCTGCGACAGCCGGCCGCCGATCCGCACCGGCGCGACCTTGGTCGCAAGCCCGGTGCCGTTGTCGGTCTCGACCGCCACCCCGCTCAACGTCGCCTCGCCCGTCGCCGGCTCGAACCGCGCCGACGGGATGCCCGACTGGAAGCGCCGCAACGGCTCGTCCTTCTGCATGCCGATGATGGAATCGTAATCGCCGGTCATGCCGGCATCGGTCATGTAGGCGGTGCCGCCGGGCAGGATCTGGTGATCGGCCGTTGGCACATGCGTATGGGTGCCAACGACGAGGCTGGCGCGGCCGTCGCAGAAATAGCCCATGCCCTGCTTCTCGCTGGAGGCCTCGCAATGCACGTCGACCACAACAGCATCCGCCGCCTCGCGCAGCGGGCAGGCGCCGAGCTCGCGCCCCAGTGCCGCGAACGGATCATCGAACGGCGTCATGAACACGCGGCCGAGCACGTTGACCACCAGCGCGCGGGCGCCATTCTTGGCATCGATCAGCGCGGCACCACGGCCGGGCGTGCCCGCCGGATAGTTCGCGGGACGCACCAGCCGCGGCGCGCGCTCGATGAACACCAGCGCCTCGCGCTGATCCCAGGAGTGGTTGCCGAGCGTGACCGCGTCGGCGCCGGCATCGACCAGCTCCTGATAGATCGCCTCGGTGATGCCGAACCCGCCGGCCGCGTTCTCGCCATTGACGATGACGAGATCGAGCGCCCAATCGCGGATCAAGCCTGGAAGGTGGTCCGAGACGGCGCTGCGGCCGGCCCGGCCGACGACGTCGCCGACGAAGAGAATTCGCAATTCAATTGCTCCGGAAATCCAAGGTCTCGCGCTCGGTTAGCACATAATCCAGCGCCGCGTCGTGGGCCAAGGCCGGGATGGCCTCGGTTTCCTGCACGGCAAAGCCGAGCCCGACGCCGATGAGATGATGTGTCTTCCGCAAGTGCGAGAAGGTGTAGTCGTAGTAGCCGCCGCCATAGCCGATGCGGTGGCCGGTGCGGTCGAAGGCGGCGAGCGGGACCAGCATCACGTCCGGCACCAGCTCGGCCGCGACCGGCGACGGCTCGGGGATGCCGAGCGAGCCCAATGTCAGCCGATCGCCCGGCGACCACGCCCGGAAAGAGAGCGAATGGCCGCGCGCCAGGATGACCGGCAGCGCCAGCCGCGCGCCCTTCGTCGCCAGCACGCGCATCAGCGGCACCGGATCGAGCTCGTTGCGAATCGGCGCATAGCCCGAGACCACCTGGCCCGGCTCCAGCGCGAAGGGCAGCCCTCGCACCGCGATGGCCTCCGCCGCGGCGCTGCGCGCCTCGTCGCTCAGCGCATCGCGCGCGGCCAGGGCTGCAGCCCGCAGCTGCTGCTTGGTGTGCTGGACGGCCTTCATCGGCATGCGGCGGGACCTCCGTCAAGAGCGCGCGGACGCGGGCACTCCAACGTTCTCAGAAACGCAGCAGGTCGGCAATCGAAGGGGCAGAGGAGAGATACAAAGAGGAGAGAGACAAGCGCGAAGCCGCAATCGCCGTTGAAACGCTCGATCCCGGAGTTCCCTACGAAAGTAGGTGGGCACCATATGTCCAGGTCCACGGACCTGGCCAGGGACAGTTCCCTAAAGGATCGATAAGGCCCCGGGGATATGTTGGTTCCGGACGCGCGTCGCAGCCTCGCCGGCGCAATGTAACCATGGCGGGGTGATTTTGCCAGCGGTGCCGACGGATTGGGACGGGACGCCGTCGCCCATCCTCGGTGTCGTCGCCCGGCTTGACCGGGCGACCCAGTCCGCCGTGACGGCAGTGGCTCAGCCGAGAGGCCGCGGCGTACTGGATCGCCCGCTTTCGCGGGCGACGACAGCGGTGAGGTGGCGGCAGCCGGGCTGATCCCTGCTGAGCCGATTGCCGCGGGGCCTTTCATTCCAGTGCAGATCACGGTGGATTCGGCGTCGGCCATGGCTTCGACTCCTCGCGGCGCGTAGCGTCCGAGCTGTTGAACTTCGGTCGCCCTCCGTGAACAGAGGGCACAGGGAAGGCCGGGCGTCGGCTGACGCCCGTGGCCCGCCTGCTCAAAAAATGCATGCGGCAGGTACCACAGGTGCAGCCGGACACGCCCGGCCTTCCCTGCGCGACGGTTGGAACGGCTGCTTCGCGATCTCCCTGGTGCGCCGGGCTTGTTGGCCACCATGCTCTGCGCGACGCCTCAAGCGTCGTCGCAAAGGTAACACCAGCATCGGGGTGTCAGGACCACGCGACTTGACCGTACGTGCATCGCCGTTCGTCCGCGCGATCAACTCACGCTGCGGCAATCCACGCCCATCGCATCCCACTGCCAACGTCTCGTGACGGTCGCGACACGCCCCTCATGCGGCAGCAGGACGAGCGGAAGCATCCGCCTGATTTGCCCGACACGGCAAGCGACGTAGCCTGCGACATCGTAACGCGACGGGCAGTTTGCGCATGATCGACATGCGCGGCTTGCCCGTCGTGCAGTTCACCGCGTGCATCTGCTCACGTGCCGCCGCCCTAACATTCCGCCGTCGTCCCGGCCTCGCGCGCTTTGCGCCGAGGCAATTCAGGATCTCTCCGCAGTTGCAGCCTGGATTGCTTCGCCACGGCGCTCGCAATGACGCCGTGGCGATGACGGCGCTCCCGCGGCAGCGCCGCGCCGGCAGCGCATAGTCTTGCCACGATTCAGGCCCATCGACTGGAAGCCGAGGTTGTGGCAGATCATGCCCACATCCGAATGCCCCGTATCGTACGTTGGAGTCCTGGCATGCGCTTCAATCTCACAACTGTCACGGCCGCGTGCGCGCTGCTGATTGCGTCGGCTGGAGCGGGCCTCGCCGCCGAGGTCAAGATTCATCGCGTCGCGATCCAGGTCGATCAGAACGATCCGGCGATCATGAATCTGGCGCTCAACAACGCCACCAACATCATGGAGACGTTCAAGGAGAAGGGCGAGGAGGTCGAGATCGAGCTCGTCACCTATGGACCCGGGCTGAACATGCTGCGCGAGGATACCTCGCCGGTGAAGGACCGGCTCAAGCAGATCGCCGAGCTGAGCTTTCCCGCCAAGATCAAATTCTCCGCCTGCAACATCACCAAGCGCGGCATGGAGAAACGCGAAGGACATCCGATTGCGATCGTCGCCGAAGCGAGCCTGGTGCCCTCGGGCGCAGTGAGGCTGATGGAATTGCAGGAGAGCGGCTGGAGCTACCTGAAACCTTAAGTAGTTCTTGCCCCAAAACTGCCAGGTTTAGGGCTCATTGAGATACGATCTTGGATTGATCTGTGTCATCAGTCTGCTCGGGGGAATGGCGAGCAGACGCGATCGGGGACTAGTCACATGCACAGAGTACTCGCCCGGCCGGCGCTGCTGGCGCTGGCAACGCTTTCGGCTGCCTTGCTCACCCCCGTCGGCGCGGTGCGCGCGCAAGAGCAGTCCGCCGCTCCGCTCTCGATCAAGCCTGCGCGCGCGTCGGAACGGCGGGCCGTCGAGCCTCGGGTCTCAGAGTCCCGCGAGCCGCGGAGCGCCTCGGACGAAGCCGCCATCAAGACGCGCATGAACCAATGGACCGTCGGCCTGGCCGCGGGCCTGCCCGACGGCGGCTTCGTGCGCTTCGCCAGCGAGATGGCGCGGACGATGGACGATGGCGACAACATGCGCCTGATCCCGATGGTGACGCGCGGCACCACCTCGAACATCGCCGACCTGCTCTATCTGCGCGGCGTCGACGTCGCGATCACCTATGCCGACGCCTTCGACTTCTACGCCAGGCAGGCCGGTCTTTCCAACATCAACGACCGCATCCGCTACGTGCTGCGCTTCTTCATCTCCGACGTGCACATCTATGCGCGCGACGAGTTCAAGACGCTGCAGGACCTGAAGGGCCAGAAGGTCGCGGTGGGCACGGCGGGCGTCGCCGCCGCCCACACCGGCCCGCTGATCTTCCGGCGCCTCGGCATCGACATCGAGCCGGTCGCGGTCGGTGGCCCTGTCGCGCTGGAGAAGCTGCACAAGGGCGAGATCGCCGCGATGGTCTATGTCGCCTCCAAGCCCGGCGAGCTGTTCAGCGGCAAGAAGGCGGATCCCGGATTCCACTTCGTGCCGGTGCCGTACACGCAGCAATTCTCGGATTTCTACTATCCGACCAGCATCAAGGCCGACACCTATCCAGGGCTGGTCGCACCTGACACCGCCGTGGAAACCATCGCCGTGCCGTCGGTGCTGGCCGTCTACAACTGGAAGCCGGGCAGCGACCGCGCCGACCGCGTCAACCGCTTCGTCGACACGCTGTTCACCAACCTCGCGCGGCTGCAGCAGCCGCCGTTCCATCCGGGCTGGAAGGATCTCAATCTCGAGGCCCAGGTGCCGGGCTGGCAGCGCTATCCGTATGTCGACGCCGTGCTGGAACGGATGAAGAAGGAGGCCAATGTCGGCCTGGCGCCCGCCGCGACCGGCGGTCTCTCGCAACAGGACCGCTTCGAGGCGTTTCTCGAATCGCAGGCCAAGGCGCCGACCTCGAAGGCGGAGAAGGAGGAGCTGTATCGCTCGTTCCTGGACTGGAGCCGCAAGCGGCAGAGATGAGGGGGACCGCCAATAGCGGCTCGGGCAGTCGGCTCCCTCTCCCCGTTCTTACGGGGAGAGGGTTGGGGTGAGCGGCCGCCACACGGGAAGTGTGAGTTGGGGCAGACGCGCAGGGAGCGTCCTTGGTGAGACCTGTACCCCCTGACCCGGATTGCATCTGACGATGCAATCCGACCTCTCCCCGCAAGCGGGGCGAGGTACACCGAGCCAGCCGCGTGAGCGATCGCGCAAACTTGCTTGCAATCAACTCAACAACAACTTCATCCCCGGATCGCCCTTCTCCATCGCCCGCTGATAGGCCGGGCGGGCGGCGATGCGTGACAGATAGGCGCGGATGTTGGGGAAGGGGCTGAGATCGTAAGGCAGGAAGTAGCGCATCGTCGTCAGCGAGAACACGGTCATGATGTCGGCGGTGGTGAGCGCCGCCCCCGCCAGATAGTCCGCCTCGCCGCAGCGCGCCTCGACGGCCGCGAAGGCGCGATCGACCCGCGCCCGCATCGCGCCGAGCATGGGATTGTCGTCGGGCAGATCGAGACGGTTGAGGATCATCAGCCGGCCCATCGCCGCCTGCAAGGTGCCGTTGGCGAAGTGGAACCAGTAGAGGAATGGCGCGAAGTTCGGATCATCGGGGCCTGGCCGCAGCCGGCCCTGGCCGTATTTGGAGATGATGTAGTCGACAACGGCGCCGGATTCGGCGAGCACCAGATCGCCGTCGGTAATGACCGGCGCGGCGCCGATCGGGTGCAGCGCCTTGTACTCCGCGGGCGCCAGGACCGTCCTGGCGTCGCGCGTGTAGCATTTCAGCTCGTATGGGATCGCCAGCTCCTCGCAGAGCCAGACGATGCGCTCGGATTGGGACTTCCCCAGATGATGGATTGTCAGCATGCGCTATCTTACCTCACCATCGCGCCGTACACGATGTCCTGCACCTGCTCGCGATAATATTTGCGCAGGTCGCCGGGCGCCGCGGTGCCGACCACCACGACGAGGCGCTCCTTCGGGTCGCAGAAGAACTGCGTGCCATAGGCGCCGTTCCAGCTGAACTCGCCGGGATTGCCGGGCACGGCTGAGAGGCCCTCGCTGACGCGCACCGCGACGCCGAGCCCGAAGCTGAAGCCGGCGCGATGCGGCTCGACATTGGCGACGGTGTTCTTGATTTCCGGCCCGAGATGGTTGGAGGTCATGTGGTGCACCGTCTTCGGACTCAGGATGCGCGCGCCATCGAGCTCGCCGCCATTGAGCAGCATCTGGCCGAAGCGGACGTAGTCGCCGATGGTGGCGAAGGAGCAGGCGCCGCCGCAGTCCGACTTCGTCGACGTATCCAGCAGCTTGATCGCCTGCGGCTTGCCAGTCAGCGGATTGTTCGGAAACGGATGCGCCAGCCGCGGGCGTTGTGCGTCGGTTGGCGCGAAGGTCGCGTCGACCATGCCGAGCGGCTTCCAGACATTGGCTGAAAGATATTCGCCGAGCCGCTGCTCGCTGACCTTCTCGATCACCGCGCCGAGCACGTCGATGGAGAAGCCGTATTCGAACTGCGTGCCGGGCTGGTGCGCCAGCGGCAGCTTGGTGATGCGCTCGATGAAGGCCTGGGTGTCGCCCTCGATCGCGGGCGCGGTGCCGTCGGGATAGAGCCGCGCCACCGGGCTCGAGCTGTCCGGCCGGCCGCCATACATCAGGCCCGAAGTGTGGCGGTAGAGATCGTGGATCAGGATCGGGCGGGCCTGCGGCACCAGCAGCAGCGCGCCGTTCTCCTGGGTAACGCCGACCTTCATGTCGGCGAAGGCCGGATAGTAGTCGGCGAGCCTGGCCTGCAACGGCAGTCGCCCCTGCTCCATCAGCGTCAGCCCCGCCACCGCGGTCATCGGCTTGGTCATCGAGGCCAGGGCGAAGATCGCGTCGAGCGGCATCGGCGTGCCCTTCACCGGATCGAGCTGGCCGTAGGCCTTGTAGTGCACGAGCTTGCCGTCACGCGCGATCGCCACCACCGCGCCGGGGACGCGCTTGGCCGCGATCTCGCGGGCGAAGAAATCATCCATGCGCGCCAGGCCAGCTTGCGAGAAGCCGACCTCGTCGGGCTTGGCCTCCGGCAGGGGCGCGGCGGCGAGCTGCGTGATGATCATGGTGAAGGCTGTGGCTACGGCCGCCTTGAGCAGCGTCTTCATGGGCACCTCCCTGATGCGCGGATGATCCCGCTTGTCTCGCGGGATTCGATCGCTCCGCCTGACCAATGGGTAGAGGACATGGGAAAGAACGACAAGCGCTCGCAACACGAACACATCGCGATGACGTGATCGGCTTCGCTGCCGCACAATGGCGTATCCGCGCGACCCATCGGAAGGGGACGGGTGAGACCGCTGACAGGCGATATCACGCATGCTGAGGACGATCGGACTCATCCTTCACACGCTCTGGGCCATCTGTACGCTTGCGACGGGAGCCTTCGTCGGTGCAACCGTCGGCTTTCATTCGGGCGGCTGGATCGGTGCCGTCGTCCTCGGCCTCGTCGGTCTGGTCATCGGCGCAGTAGGTGCGGCATTGCCGTTGGAAACCATCGCATTGATCATAGAAGGTCTTTGATCCCTGTTCGGAACCGTTGCCGCTGCGAGAGGTTGCCTGCTCTCGTCTCGAACGGACGCAGCGCCATGACCGGACCCGAGCTCGCCAATCACTATCGCGCCTACATCGTGTGCCTGAATGCGCAGGCTTGGCCGGTGCTCGGCGATTTCGTGCACGACCACGTCGTTCACAACGGCCGGCAGCTCGGGCTCAACGGCTATCGCGATATGCTGGTGGGAAACTTCGCCGATATCCCCGACCTTCGCTTCAACATCGGCCTGCTGCTGTCAGAGCCGCCTCGCGTCGCAAGCCGGCTGGAGTTCGACTGCACGCCGCGTGGCGCGTTCCTCGGGCTGCCGGTCAACGGCCGGCGGGTCGCCTTCACGGAGAACGTGTTCTACGCATTCCGCGACGGCAGGATCGCGGAAGTATGGTCGGTGATCGACAAGGCCGCCATCGAGGCGCAACTCGCGCGAGCGTGAGTGAGGCTGCGAAGGAAGAGCGTGCTCTCAGATACAGCGCCCTCGCCCCTTGTGGGAGAGGGCATCGCCGGCCTATCCACGCACGCGGTTGGGTGAGGGGTTTCTCTCCACGAACAACGCTCGCCGCGAGAGACCCCTCACCCAACCGCGCTCGCCGCACTGTCATACATGCCCTCTCCCACAAGGGGCGAGGGCACACTCATAAGCACCGCGAAATGAGGCGGTCCACGTTGACTGCACTAGGACTGACTTGTTAGTTCCGCCTATCCGATCGCCACCCCGCCACCGATGGTCCGGTTGAGCACCTGCGTGGTGCGCTCGATGCGCTCGGCGGCGGCGTTCAGCGCCTTGGCCACCGCGACTTGCGTGGCGCGGGCGCGGTCGCTCGCCTGGTTGCGCACGTTGCGCAGGCCTTCCAGCTCCTGCTCCAGCATCTGCACGCGCTGATTGGCGTCGATCAGCTCATCGCACACGGTGAGCGCAGCCATCACGGTCAGGCGGGCGTCGCCGATCTCGCCGAACTTGCCGCGCAGATTCGTGATGCGCGATTCCAGACTCTCCGCGAGCTTCAGCAGCCTGAGCTCCTGGCCCTCCTCGCACGCCATGCGATATTGGCGGCCGTTGATGGTGACGTTGATGTGGCTCATTCCTCGTCCTCATCGTCTTCAGCGGCGCCCTGCCCGTCGCCGCCAGCGAGCACGGCGCGGATGGTGCCGATCGCGGTGTCCAGACGTTCGGCGATCTCGCGATTGGTGCGCTCGAGCCGGCGCGTCTTCATCAGGGAGCCGTCGAGCTCGTCGGCGAGACGCGAGCGGTCGGCGCCGAGCGCCTGGATGCGCGTCGCCAGCTCGTCCTCGTCACGATCCGCCTCACGCCGCCGCTCGACCGCGCTCTCCAGCGCGTCGAGTGCCGTCATCAGTCGCCGCGTCGCCGCCTCGAGATCGGCGGCGCCGGGTTCCACCTGGCCGGCAAGATTGGCAGGGTGATCGTTCATGGCGCGGATGCGAGGCCCTCGGAGCAAGCGGGACGCGACAAAAGCGCTGTCCGGCAAGCGGTTACGGGCAAAATCTTACGTGCTGGGCGAGCCAAGCGCAACGCTCGGCCGAAACTATGCACTACTAAGCAACTTTTGGGACGTCCGGGACGTTGCATTGCCTTTGATTCCCGGAACCGAGGTGCTAATCAGCCCGCAAAATCCCGGCCCGCCAGCAATACCGGCGGCGTCCCTGTCATCAGCATTTCACGTTTGGACGGATTCCAGCATGACGCAGGTCGATCATTCCCGCATGGCCAACGCCATCCGCGCGCTCGCAATGGATGCCGTCGAAAAGGCGAAATCGGGCCATCCCGGCCTGCCGATGGGCGCCGCCGACGTCGCCACCGTGCTGTTCACCCGCGTGCTGAAATTCGATGCCGCGGCGCCCGCCTGGCCGGACCGCGACCGCTTCGTGCTGTCGGCCGGCCACGGCTCGATGCTGCTCTACGCGCTGCTGTATCTGACCGGCAACGAGGAGATGACGCTCGACCAGATCAAGCGCTTCCGCCAGGTCGATTCGCTGACCCCCGGCCATCCGGAGAATTTCCGCACCAAGGGCATCGAGACCACCACCGGCCCGCTCGGTCAGGGCATCTCCACCGCGGTCGGCATGGCGCTGGCCGAGAAGATGCTGCAGGCGGAATACGGCAAGAAGATCGTCGACCACCACACCTACGTGCTGGCCTCCGACGGCGACCTGATGGAGGGCATCTCCCAGGAAGCGATCGCGATGGCCGGGCACTGGAAGCTCAACAAGCTGATCGTGCTGTGGGACGATAACGGCATCTCGATCGACGGCCCGCTGTCGATCGCCGACTCGGTCGACCAGGTGAAGCGCTTCAAGTCGGCCGGCTGGGCCGCCGAGCTGATCGACGGCCATGATCCCGAGGCGATTGCCGCCGCGATCGCGCGGGCGCAGAAGTCCTCCAAGCCGTCGCTGATCGCCTGCAAGACCACGATCGGCTATGGCGCGCCGACCAAGGCCGGCACCTCCAAGGTGCATGGCGAGGCGCTGGGAGCAGAAGAGCTGAAGGGCGCCAAGGAGAAGCTCGGCATCTCCTTGGAGCCGTTCTCGGTGCCCGACGACGTGCTCGCCGCCTGGCGCGAGGCCGGCCGCCGCGGCGCGGCTGCGCGCACGGAGTGGGAGACCCGGCTCGGCGAGATGGGCCCGCGCAAGCGCGCCGAGTTCGAGCGCCGGCTGCGCCACGAGCGCCCGGCGTCGCTGGCGAAGGCGCTGAAGGACCACAAGAAGGCGCTGCTGGAGACCCCGCTCAACGTCGCCACCCGCAAGTCCTCGGAGGCCGCGATCGAGGTGATCGCCGCAGCGATGCCGTTCGAGTTCGTGGCGGGCTCGGCCGACCTCACCGGCTCCAATAACAACAAGGCGAAGTCCGCGACCTCGTTCTCGGCCAAGACGCCGAAGGGCCGCTTCATCCATTACGGCATCCGTGAGCACGGCATGGCGGCGTGCATGAACGGCATCTTCCTGCATGGCGGCTTCGCGCCGAACGGCGCCACCTTCCTGGTGTTCTCCGATTATGCCCGTGGCGCAATGCGCCTGTCGGCGCTGATGGGCGCCGGCGTCGTCTATGTGCTGACCCACGACTCCATCGGCCTCGGCGAGGACGGCCCGACGCATCAGCCGGTCGAGCATCTCGCCGCGCTGCGCGCGATGCCGAACATGCGCGTCTTCCGCCCGGCCGACGCGGTCGAGACCGCCGAGTGCTGGGAGCTGGCGCTGAACCGCACCAACGGCCCGACCGTGCTGGCGCTGACGCGGCAGAACCTGCCGCAACTGCGCACGTCCGCGCCGGCGGACAATCCCTGCGGCCGCGGCGGCTATGAGCTGGTCGCGGCGCAAGGCGACGCCAAGGTGTCGCTGTTCGCCACCGGCTCGGAGGTCGAGATCGCGGTCGCCGCGCAGAAGCAGCTCGCCGAGCGTGGCATCCCAGCCCGCGTCGTCTCGGTGCCGTCGCTCGAGCTGCTGCTGGAGCAGCCGGCCGAGACCCGGGCCGCGATCATCGGCAAGGCGCCGGTCAAGATCGCCATCGAGGCCGCGGTGCGCTGGGGCTGGGACGCGGTCATCGGCCAGGATGGCATCTTCATCGGCATGCATTCGTTCGGCGAGAGCGGCCCGGCCAAGGAGCTCTACAAGCATTTCGGCATCACCGCCGAGGCGGCTGTCGAGGCCGCCGTACAGCGGCTGGCGTAAGGCCTTCGGTCCCCCGCGCGGCCGTCCATCACGTCTGAGCGACCGGACAGCCGCGCTGGCGGATCCCTGATTCGCGACGGTTGAGCGAGCGCAAAAAAGGGACTACGAAAGGGCCATATCGTCCGCTCCCGCCCGGCAGAACCGGGCGTCAACAGGTCCAAACCCTCGTAGAGCCCTTGCCAGGGGCCGGCTACGAGGGACGAGAAACGTCATTGAACGATAAACGTCATTGAAGGAGACGAAAATGGCAGTCCGGGTCGGGATCAACGGGTTTGGCCGCATCGGCCGCAACGTTCTGCGCGCCATCGCGGAATCGGGCCGCAAGGACATCGTGGTGGTCGGCATCAACGATCTCGGCCCGGTCGAGACCAACGCCCACCTGCTGCGCTTCGACAGCGTGCATGGCCGCTTCCCGCACACCGTGACCGTCGACGGCGACACGATCGATATCGGCCAGGGCAAGATCAAGGTCACCGCCGAGCGTGATCCGTCGAAGCTGCCGTGGAAGGATCTCGGCGTCGACATCGCGCTGGAATGCACCGGCATCTTCACCTCCAAGGACAAGGCCTCCGCGCACCTGACCGCCGGCGCCAAGCGCGTGCTGGTATCGGCCCCGGCCGACGGCGCCGACGCCACCATCGTCTACGGCGTCAACCACACCACGCTGACCAAGGATCATCTGGTCGTCTCCAACGGCTCCTGCACCACCAACTGCCTGGCGCCGGTCGCCAAGGTGCTGAACGATACGGTCGGCATCGAGACCGGCTTCATGACCACGATCCACGCCTACACCGGCGACCAGCCGACGCTCGACACCATGCACAAGGATCTCTATCGCGGCCGCGCGGCGGCGATGTCGATGATCCCGACCTCGACCGGCGCCGCCAAGGCGATCGGCCTGGTGCTGCCGGAGCTGAAGGGCAAGCTCGACGGCGTCGCGATCCGCGTGCCGACGCCGAATGTCTCGGTGGTCGATCTCAAGATCGTCGCCAAGCGCAACACCGAGCCGAAGGAGATCAACGAGGCGATCAAGCGCGCCGCCGAGCAGGAGCTCAAGGGCGTGCTCGGTTACACCAATTCGCCCAACGTCTCGATCGACTTCAACCACGACCCGCACTCGTCGACGTTCCACATGGACCAGACCAAGGTCATGAACGGCAACCTCGTGCGCGTGATGTCCTGGTACGACAACGAGTGGGGCTTCTCCAATCGCATGGCCGACACCGCCGTCGCGATGGGCAAGCTGCTCTAACAAAATTGACTGTCATGGCCGGGCTTGTCCCGGCCATCCACGTTTTACGCCCATAGAAGGACGACGTGGATGCCCGGCACAAGGCCGGGCATGACGCCTGGGAGGCACCGCATGAAACAATTCCGCACCCTCGACGACGTCGATCCCAAGGGCAAGCGCGTGCTGCTGCGCGTCGATCTCAACGTGCCCATGGAGAATGGCCACGTCACCGACGCCACGCGCCTGGAGCGCGTCGCGCCGACCATCAATGAGCTCGCCACCAAGGGCGGCAAGGTCATCCTGCTCGCGCATTTCGGCCGGCCGAAGGGCCGCGACGCCAAGGACTCGCTGAAGCCGGTCGCCGCCGCGCTCTCGCAAGTGATCAAGCGCCCGGTCGCCTTTGCCGACGACTGCATCGGCGAGCCGGCGGCGACCGCCATCGCCGCAATGAAGGACGGCGACGTGCTGTGCCTGGAGAACACGCGCTTCCACAAAGAGGAAGAGAAGAACGATCCGGCCTTCGTGGCCGAGCTCGCCAAGCTCGGCGACATCTGGGTCAACGACGCCTTCTCCGCAGCGCACCGCGCCCATGCCTCGACCGAGGGCCTCGGCCACAAGCTGCCGGCCTATGCCGGCCGCACCATGCAGGCCGAGCTCGACGCGCTCGACAAGGCGCTGGGCCGCCCGGCCAAGCCGGTGATCGCGATCGTCGGCGGCGCCAAGGTCTCGACCAAGATCGACCTGTTGGAGAACCTCGTCACCAAGGTCGATGCGCTGGTGATCGGCGGCGGCATGGCCAACACCTTCCTGCATGCCCAGGGCGTGCAGATCGGCAAGTCCCTGGCCGAGAAGGATCTGGCAGCGACCGCGCTCAGGATCATGGAGAAGGCGGAAGCCTCGAACTGCGCCATCATCCTGCCGGTGGACGCGACCGTCTCCTATCACTTCGCAGCCAACTCGCCGTCCTTCGCCTATGGCCTCGACGCGATCCCGCCGGACAGCATGATCCTCGATGTCGGCCCGCAATCGACCGCACGCATCCATGCCGCGATCGACGATGCCGCGACGCTGGTCTGGAACGGTCCGCTCGGCGCCTTCGAGCTGACGCCGTTCGACCGCGGCACGATGGTCGCCGCCAAGCACGCAGCGGAACGCACCAAGACCAAGAAGCTGGTCTCGGTGGCCGGCGGCGGCGATACCGTCGCGGCCCTCAACCAGGCCGGCGTGGCCGCCGACTTCAGCTACGTCTCGACCGCCGGCGGCGCCTTCCTGGAATGGATGGAAGGCAAGCCGCTGCCGGGCGTGGAAGTGCTGAAGGCCTGATCCTCAGAGCTTGTCGGCCATGGATGTTTCTGTTATGTTCCATTCATGGCTGACACTCCGACAGACGCCGTGCACTCGATCCTGATCAAGATTCAGGAGAGCATTGCTGCGTTCCGATCGGAGTTTGGACAGTTCAGACAATCGACCGAGACGCGGCTCGATAGCTTGGAAACCTTGATCCGCAAGCAGCGGCGTGATTCCGCCGGCATGCTGGTCATGATGCGCGCGGCCGCCAGCGACTTCGACGAGCGTGTCACCGAGGTCGAAGAGCGCATCGCGGCTCTCGAAGCCAGGAAGAGCTGAGCCAGCTCTTACGTGCTGTCCGTTGCGACGGATTTGGCTGATAACCTATGAATGGCCGCTGATAGCGCGGTCTGGTGGCCTGCGTCGCCCGCAACCCTTGGAATCTCCCGACCACCGCGTTATGCACGGTGCAGCAGTTTCGACACGTGCGCATCCTGCCGCACGGTCCAATTCTTAATCAGGGAGTTCCAGCCATGGCTCGTATCACGTTGCGTCAATTGCTCGACCACGCGGCGGAAAATGACTACGGCGTCCCGGCCTTCAACATCAACAACATGGAGCAGGCACTGGCGATCATGGAGGCGGCCAATGCGGTCGACGCTCCGGTGATCATCCAGGCCTCGCGCGGCGCCCGCTCCTATGCCAACGACGTCATGCTCAAGCACATGATGGACGCGGTCACCGAGATCTATCCGCACATTCCGGTGTGCGTGCATCTCGACCATGGCAACGGTCCCGACACCTGCATGACCGCGATCCAGTCCGGCTTCACCTCGGTGATGATGGACGGATCACTGAAGGCCGACGGCAAGACGCCGGCTGACTGGGACTACAATGTCGGCGTCACCAAGACGGTCGCCACCATGGCGCATCTCGGCGGCATCTCGGTCGAGGGTGAGCTCGGCGTGCTCGGCTCGCTCGAGACCGGCATGGGCGACAAGGAGGACGGCCACGGTGCCGAAGGCAAGCTGTCGCACGACCAGCTGCTGACCAACCCGGACGAGGCCGTGAAGTTCGTGCGTGAGACCCAGGTCGACGCGCTCGCGATCGCGATGGGCACCTCGCACGGCGCCTACAAATTCACGCGCAAGCCCGACGGCGACATCCTCGCCATGAACGTGATCGAGGAGATCCATCGCAAGCTGCCGAACACGCATCTCGTGATGCACGGCTCGTCCTCGGTGCCGCAGGACCTGCAGGAGATCATCAACGCCTATGGCGGCAGGATGAAGCCGACCTGGGGCGTGCCGGTCAGCGAGATTCAGCGCGGCATCAAGAACGGCGTGCGCAAGATCAACATCGACACCGACAACCGCATGGCGATGACCGGCCAGATCCGGAAAGTTCTGTCGGAGCACCCGGAGGAATTCGATCCGCGCAAGTACCTGAAGCCGGCGATGGAGGCGATGGCCAAGCTGTGCAAGCAGCGCCTGCAGGAGTTCAACACCGCCGGCCAGGCCTCCAAGATCAAGCGCGTGCTGACCACGGCCGAGATGGCCAAGCGCTACGCCAAGGGCGAGCTGGCTCCGAAGGTGGCGTGAGGCAGCTGCCGCCGCGCTGCGTTGAGCTTCTCGACCCCAGCAGCCGCCGCAACGGCGGTAAGCTCCCCTCCCCCTTGCGGGGAGGGGTCGGGTGGGTCCGGGGCGTACTATCAGTGATGAGATCGAAGGCGCATATCGACCATCGCGCTTGCGATTGAAGTGGCCGAACGCGTGCGCGCGACAGCGTTCACCACTTACGATCTCAACGCGTAACTCACTGAGTTCAGTGCGTGTGGCCCCCCCCCCAAACCCCTCCCCGCAAGGGGGAGGGAAGCCGACCACCGGTGACGTGATCGCTTGCTCCGATCAGCAACCTCCCCTTCACCTCTTCGAGAGTCCGCCTCACCGGCGGCCAATGTTTGCTCGGCATCCGCCCGAGAACCGTCTATTTTGATGGGCAGGGCAGGTGCGTCTGGAGCCAAGCATGAATCTCTCCGCACTGAACACCACGGCCCTTGCCATGGTTGCACCGGGCAAGGGCATCCTCGCCGCCGATGAATCCACCGGGACGATCAAGAAGCGCTTCGATGCCATCAAGGTCGAATCGACCGAACAGAACCGCCGCGACTATCGCGAGATGCTGTTTCGCAGCGAGGGCATGTCGTTCATCTCCGGCGTCATCCTCTATGACGAAACCATCCGGCAGCATGCCGCCGACGGCACCCCGCTGGTGAAGCTGATCGAAGCGGCCGGCGCCATTCCCGGCATCAAGGTCGATGAGGGAACACAGCCGCTGTCCGGCTGCCCCGGCGAGCGGGTCACGGTCGGCCTCGACAGGCTTGCGGATCGGCTGGCGACGTACTACGCGCTGGGTGCGCGCTTCGCCAAATGGCGGGCCGTGATCGATATCGACAAGGACAACATCCCTTCGATGACAGCGATCCATGTCAACGCGCATGCGCTCGGCCGCTATGCCGCCCTGTGCCAGGCAGCGAACATCGTGCCGATTGTCGAACCGGAGGTGCTGATGGACGGCGATCATGACATCGGTCGCTGCTTCGACGTCACGCGCCGCGTGCTGAACGAGGTGTTTCGTGAATTGCGCATCCAGCGCGTCGCGTTGGAAGGCATGATCCTGAAGCCCAACATGGCGGTCGCGGGCAAGCAGTCGCCGGACCAGGCCGGGGTGCAGGAGGTCGCCGAAAGGACCGTCCAACTGTTGAAGGAATGCGTGCCTGCGGCGGTGCCCGGCATCGCCTTCCTGTCCGGCGGACAATCCGACGAGAGCGCGACCGCGCATCTCGACGCGATGAACCGGCTCGGACCGCTGCCCTGGAAGCTGACCTTCTCCTACGGCCGCGCGCTGCAGGCGGCGCCGCAGCAGGCATGGGCAGGCAGGGCGGCGAACATCCCCGCCGGCCAGCGCGCCTTCACCCACCGCGCCCGCATGAACGCGCTTGCCAGCCGCGGCCAGTGGACCGCAGCGCTCGAGAAAGAGGCCGCCTAGTGTCCGGCAAGACGACATCCGCGCGGCCCGCGCCGCGCCTCTATCTGGCAACGCCGGTCGTGACCGATGCGGCGGCGCTGGCCGCCGGCCTGCCCGAGATCCTCGCCAGCGCCGACATCGCTGCGGTGCTGGTGCGGCTGAAGGACAGCGATCCGCGCAGCATGATCACGATGGTCAAGACGCTGGCGCCGGCGATCCAGGGCGCCGGCGCAGCGCTGCTGATCGACGGCCATCCCGACATCGTCGCCCGCGCCGGCGCCGATGGCGCGCACCTGACCGGCATCGCCGCGCTGGAGGAGGCGCTGCCCGGCCTGAAGCCGGACCGCATCGCCGGCTGCGGCGGCCTGTCCACACGCCATGATTCGATGCGCGCCGGCGAGCTCGGCGCCGACTATGTGCTGTTCGGCGAGCGCGATGCGCAGGGACGGCGGCCCTCGCCGGATGCCGTCAACGAGCGCCTCGCCTGGTGGGCGGAGCTGTTCGAGCCGCCCTGCGTCGGCTATGCGATCTCGCTCAAGGAGGCCGCGGACTTCGTCGCGGCGGGAGCCGATTTCGTGCTGGTCGACGACCTCGTCTGGAACGACGCCCGCGGCCCGGCCGCGGCGCTTGCTGAGATCAGCACCGCGATCCGCAGCGCCCATGCGGCCGCGCCAGCCGACGCGCCAGGACAGAGCTGAACGGCGGCCGATGACGATCCTGCGCCTGACATGTGTCGTTGCTGCGCTCGCCATGGCGATGCCGGGCGCACGCGCGCAGATCTCGTTGACGCCGCCGGCCCTGCAGCCGGCCCCGGCGGAAAAGCCCAAGCCGGTCGAACGGCCGGCGGAGAAGGCGGCCGAGAAGGCCAAGCCGCCGGCAACGTCCGCGGCAAAGAAGCCGGCCCCCGCCCCGTCGGCCAAGCCGGCCGCTCCAGCGCCGGCCGCGACGCCACCGCCCGCCACCAATGATCCCAATGTCGACCTGGTCTACGGCGCCTATCAGCGCGGCCAGTACAAGACCGCGTTCGATCTCGCCACGCCGCGGGCGCAGGCCGGCGATCCCAAGGCCATGGCGATGCTCGGCCAGCTCTACGAAAACGCCCAGGGCATCCGCCGCGATTACGAAAAGGCGGCGATCTGGTACAAGCGGGCCGCCGAGGCCGGCGACCGCGAGGCGATGTTCGCGCTGGCGATGATGCGGCTGGCCGGGCGCGGCGGCCCTGTCGACAAGCTCGAGGCGGTCAAGCTGCTGGCCTCCGCCGCCAAGCTCGGCGAGCCCAAGGCGGCCTACAATCTCGCGCTGCTCTATCTCGACGGCCAGACCTTGCCGCAGGACCTCAGGCGCTCGGCCGAGCTGCTGCGCCTGGCTGCGGATGCCGGCAATGCCGAGGCGCAATACGCGCTGGCGACCTTCTACAAGGAAGGAACCGGCGTGCCGAAAGACCTCGAAAAGGCCGCGCAATTGCTGAAGGCGGCCGCGATCGCCGACAATATCGACGCCGAGGTCGAATACGCCATCGCGCTGTTCAACGGCACCGGCGTGCCGAAGGACCAGCCCGCGGCCATCGCGCTGCTGCGCCGGGCCGCGCGGCAGAACAGCCCGGTCGCCCAGAACCGGCTGGCGTGGGTGCTGCTGTATGGAATCGCCACCCCGATGGACAAGGTCGAGGCCTACAAATGGCACCTGGTGGCCAAGACCGCCGGCAAGGGCGATCCCAAGCTCGACGAGAAATTCGCCGACATGCCCCCCGAAGACCGCGCCAAGGGCGAACAGGCCGCCAAGCACTGGCTGGGCACCATCAAGTGATCGGCCGCTGATCCGGCCTTGACGCGGCCGCCCCGGCAGGGCACCCACAGCCAGCCATTTCACCCGCCTTCGTCCGCTTCCGGGGAAGGCGCGCACCGCGAGGTGCGGTCAGCCCAGCGCATCGAGCTCATGATCCATTCCGCCCTCATCAACGTCATGGTCAAGGCCGCGCGCCGCGCCGGCCGCAACCTCAAGCGCGATCTCGGCGAGATCGAGCACCTGCAGGTGTCGCTGAAGGGGCCGGCCAATTTCGTCTCCCGCGCCGACAAGAAGGCCGAGGAGATGCTCTACGAGGATCTCTCCAAGGCCCGGCCCGGCTACGGCTTCCTCGGCGAGGAGGGCGGCAAGCGCGAAGGCAGCGACAAGTCGCACACCTGGATCGTCGACCCGCTCGACGGCACCACCAACTTCCTGCACGGCATCCCGCAATTCGCGATCTCGATCGCGCTGCAGCGCGAGGACACCGTGATCGCCGGCGTGGTCTACAATCCCGCCAACGACGAGCTCTACATCGCCGAGCGCGGCAAGGGCGCGTTCCTCAACGACCAGCGGCTGCGCGTCGCCGCGCGCAAACAGCTGCATGAATGCGTCATCGCCTGCGGCCTGCCGCATATCGGCCGCGGCGATCACCAGCTGTTCCTGCGCGAGATGACCTCGCTGCAGGTCAAGGTCGCAGGGCTCCGCCGCTTCGGCGCCGCCTCGCTCGACCTCGCCTTCGTCGCCGCCGGCCGTTTCGACGCCTATTGGGAGCGCGACCTGCAGCCCTGGGACATCGCCGCCGGTATGATCCTGGTGCGCGAGGCCGGCGGCACCGTGTCCGGCATCGACGGCAAGGAGGACGCGCTGGCGACCGGGCACGTGGTGTGCGGCAACGAGGTCATCCACCGCGAGCTGGTGAAGGTGCTGAAAGCGGCGGCGTAGCTTTGATTCTGCGCGGCCACCGGCCGCCTTCTTACGGTTTGCCAAACCGCTCGCCTCACACGCGGTGTCGTCCCGGCCTTGAGCCGGGACCCATAGCCACCGGCCGTTTTGATCGAGCAAGATGGGTCGACCAGAATGCCTCACACGTCTCCCTGGGGTTATGGGTCCCGGATCGGCGCGCGCGTGACGCGCGCTTGTCCGGGACGACACCGAGGGTGAGGCTGGCCGCGCCTAGTATCGCCGTCCGCTGGTGAATGCCTGCGGCGTGGCACCTGGCAGCGCCGGAGAGTTGATGTCGCTGTCGACGCGATCGGACGACTGCCCGGCATAGCTGAAGCCGAGCGACAGGCTGACATTGGAGGTCGGCTTGAACTCGACGCCGCCATTGATCGCGTAGGCCGGCGTCGAGGTCGATCGCCCGTCGAATGTCGCGAACGGGCCACCGAGGCCGGGATTGTATTTCAGCGTCTCGAAGCCGCCATAGAAGCTGACGCCGCTCTTGAAGGTGTAGCCGTATTGCGCGCCCTCGGTCGTGTACGACCCGAGCCCGCCGTAACGGTTGACGAGGTTCGAGCTCAGGCCGACGCCCGACAACGCCGCCCAATTGTTCGTCACGCTGTAGCTCCGCGCGAAGAAGCCGCTGTCCTTGCCGCTGCCCGTGAAGCTTGGAAAGTCACCGTAGGCGTCGAGGCTGCCGGAGTCGCTGAAGCCGACCGGCCAGCCCGGCAGCCAATATTTGACGGGACCGGATTGGGCGTGGGCGGCTGAGGCGCCGAGAGCAGCGAACACCAACGCGAGAACAGATTTGCGAGAGACCATCGACATGCCGTACCCGTCACGTGTCGTCGCAGCATACACGGACGGACCAAGAAACTCCAGTCGCGGGGATTGCAGCATCATGTCCCAGCGCCGGCGGTGCTCTCCCCTCCCCCTTGCGGGGAGGGGTCGGGGGTGGGGGTCCGCGAACTCCGAACGCCGATAAGGGAACATATCTTCGGGCGCCCACGAATGAGCAAGCGGCTTGCGTTTCTCGCTCAAGCAAATGAGCCGCGTCGTGGATGGGAGTAGATTTCATCACATTGAGCGGGACTGGTGGACCCCCACCCCCAACCCCTCCCCGCAAGGGGGAGGGGAGCGCACCGACGGCTTGGCGAGATTGCGGCTCGCTTGATCGAGCGAGGTAATTCGATCGCCTACGGCTTCGCCGGCGCCGGCGGCCCGTACACCTCGCGCCCCGCCGCGGGCTCCGTCTTCTCCCGATCGCCCGCGAGCACGCGCTGCACGGATACGAAGAACACCGGCACCATCAGCAGCGCCAGGATCACCACCGCGATCATGCCGCCCATCACGTTGGTGCCGAGCGCCTGCTGGCTGGCACCGCCGGCGCCCGTCGCCATCGACATCGGCAGCACGCCGCAGACGAAGGCAAGGCCGGTCATGATGATCGGGCGGAAACGCAAGGAGCAGGCCTCGATCGTCGCCGCGACCAGCGGCTTGCCGTGGGCGCGCAGATCCTTGGCGAACTCGATGATCAGGATCGCGTCCTTTGCGGCGAGGCCGATGATGGTGATCAGCGCCACCGTGAAGTACACGTCGTTCGACAGGCCGCGCAGATTGGCGGCGACGACGGCGCCGAGGATGCCGAGCGGCACGGTCAGGAGCACCGCGAGCGGGATCGTCCAGCTCTCGTAGAGCGCAGCGAGACACAGGAACACGACCAGCGCCGAGAGACCGAGCAGCAGCGGCGCCTGCGAGCCCGACAGCTTCTCCTGCAGCGACTGTCCGGTCCATTCATAGCCGAAGCCGCGCGGCAACTTGCCAGCGAGCCGCTCCATCTCCTTGAGCGCATCGCCCGAGGTGTAGCCCGGCTTGGCCTCGCCGGAGATGCGGATCGCCGGATAGTAGTTGAAGCCGGCGATCTGGGTCGGTCCCTTGGCCCATTGGATGGTCGCGAACGACGAGAACGGCACCAATTGTCCCTTGGCGTTCTTGACGCTGTAGTTGAGGATGTCGTCCGCGTTCATGCGGCTGATGCGGTCGGCCTGCACCACGACGCGCTGCATGCGGCCGCGGTTGGGGAAATCGTTGACGTAGGTCGAGCCGAGATTGGTCGAGATCGTGTTGTTGATGTCCTCGAAGGTGACGCCGAAGGCACCGGCCTTCTCGCGGTCGATCATCAGATTGACCTGGGGACCCTGCGGCAGGCCTTCGATGAAGACCTTCTGCAGCACCTGGCTGGCATTGGCCTCGGCGATCAGCTGGTCGGCGGCCGCGGTCAGCGCGGCATAGCCCTTCTGGCCGCGGTCCTGCAGGCGGAAGCTGAAGCCGGAGGAGTTGCCGAGATTGTCGATCGGCGGCGGCTGCAGCGCGGTGATCTTGGCGTCGCGCAAGCCGGCGAGATCGCGGTTGATGTCGGCGACCAGTGCCGCGGCGCTGTCATGCTTGCCGCGCTCCGACCAGTCCTTCAGCGAGATGAAGGCCTGCGCGGTGTTGACGCCCTGGCCGGCATAGCTGAAGCCGGTCAGGAAGGTGACGTCCTCGATCCCCGCGCGCTTGGCGAGATACTTCTCGACCGCCTCCACCGCGGCCTGCGTCCGCGCGTAGGACGAGTCCGCCGGCGTCTGCACGTCCGTCGTGATGAAGCCCTGGTCGTCGACCGGCAGGAAGCCGCCGGGCAACTGGATGAAGGCGAAGGTCAGCCCGACCAGGAAGATCGCATAGATCAGCATCAGCCGGCCGGTGCGCTTCAGCGCGCCGCCGACCACGCCGGTGTAGCGGTTGCGGCTGTTGTCCATGAAGCGGTTGAACCAGCCGAACAGGCCTTTCTTCGCGTGACCGTGACCGGCCGTGACCGGCTTGAGCAGGGTCGCGCACAGCGCCGGCGTCAGCGACAGCGCCAGCAGCGCCGAGAAGCCGATCGCCGCCACCATGGTAACCGAGAACTGCCGGTAGATGATGCCGACCGAGCCGGGGAAGAACGCCATCGGCACGAACACCGCCATCAGCACCAGCGTGATGCCGATGATGGCGCCGGTGATCTGGCCCATCGCCTTGCGCGTCGCCTCCTTCGGCGACAGCCCCTCCTCGGTCATGATGCGCTCGACGTTCTCGACCACGACGATGGCGTCGTCGACGAGGATGCCGACCGCGAGCACCATGCCGAACATCGTCAGCATGTTGATGGAGTAGCCGACCAGCATCAAGGTGGCGCAGGTGCCGAGCAGCGCCACGGGCACCACGATGGTCGGAATGATGGTGTAGCGGATGTTCTGCAGGAACAGGAACATCACCACGAACACCAGCACGACGGCTTCGACCAGGGTCATCAGCACCCGCTTGATCGAGGCCTTCACCACCGGCGTGATGTCGTAGGGAATCTCATAGGTGATGTTGGAGGGGAAGAAGCGCGACAGCTCCTTCATCTTGGCCTCGACCGCACCAGCGGTCGCCAGCGCATTGCCGGTCGGCGACAGCAGCACCGAGAGACCGGCGGTCGGCTTGCCGTTGAGGCGGGTGTTGAACTGATAGCTGAGGCCGCCGATCTCGACGCGCGCGACGTCGCGCAGCCGCACCGTCGAGCCGTCGGGGTTGGCGCGCAGGATGATCGCGCTGAACTCGTCGGGTGAATCGAGCTGGCCCTTGACCAGCACCAGCGCCGAGGTGCGCTGCGAGGTCGTCGCGGGCTCGGCGCCGATGCTGCCGGAGGCGACCTGGGCGTTCTGCGCGCCGATCGCCTTGGTGACGTCGTCGGCGGTCAGGCCGTAGCCGATCAGCTTGGCGGGATCGAGCCAGACGCGCAGCGAGCGCTCGGTCGAATACAGCGTGGCACGGCCGACGCCGGGGATGCGCCGGATTTCGCCGAGCACGTTGCGGATCATGAAGTCGCCGAGGCCGACCTCGTCGAGGCTGCCGTCGGTCGACTGCAGGGTGATGATTTGCAGCACCGCGGCGGAGGCTTCCTCGACCAGGATGCCCTGCTGGATGACGGCGCGCGGCAGCCGCGCCTCGACACGCTTGAGGCGGTTCTGCACCTCGACCGAGGCGTCGTTGGTCGACGTGCCCGGCACGAAGTTGGCGGTGATCTCGACCTGGCCGAGCGAGTCGCTGGTGGATTCGAAGTTGAGAATGCCGGAGGCGCCGTTGAGCTCCTCCTCGATCAGCCGCGTCACGCTGTTGTAGAGGTTCTCGGGCGACGCGCCGGGATAGCTGGTCGAGATCGAGATCGAGGGCGGCGCGATGATCGGATATTGCGCCACCGCCAGCAGCGGGATCGCGATCGCGCCGATCAGGCAGATGAACAGCGCGACCACCCAGGCGAAGATCGGCCTGTCGATGAAGAAGCTCGGCATGGCGAATTACCGCGACGTCGACTTCGATTCGAGCTGCGTCGCGGCGCTGACCTCGGTCCAGACCTGCGGCGCGACCCTGTCGCCGGCGGCAAACTTCTGGAAGCCGTCGACCACGACCTTGTCGCCGGCGCGCAGACCGTCGGTGATCAGCACGAGGCCGTCCTGGATCGGACCGGTGCGGATCGGCCTCGCGATCGCGCGGTTGTCGTCGCGGATGACGTAGACCTCGGAGCCGCCGGCCGCATTGCGCTGCACCGCCTGCTGCGGCACGCCGACGGAGTCGCTGTCGATGCCCTGCTCGATGCGGACGCGGACATACATGCCCGGCAGCAGCTCGCGCTTGGGATTGGCGAACTCGCCGCGCAGGGTGACCTGACCAGTGGCGGCATCGACCTTGGCGTCGGAGAATAGCAGCTTGCCCGGGATCGAGTACGGCGTGCCGTCGTCGAGCACGAGACGGACCTTGATCGCGTCGGGCGAGATCTGGTCGAGATCGCCGGACTCGAACGCGCGGCGCAGGCGGTTCAGCTCGCTCACAGACTGGGTGAAGTCGGCATAGATCGGGTCGAGCTGCTGGATCGTGACCAGCGAGGTCTCGTTCTGGACCGCGATGGCGCCTTCGCTCACCTGGGCCGCACCGACGATACCGTCGATCGGCGCGCGCACGGTCGCGTAGTCGAGATTGAGCTGGGCGCGCGCGAGATCGGCCTTGCGGGCCTCGATATCGGCCGCAGCCTCACGTTCCGACGAGATCGCCTTCTCGTTCTCGACGGCTGGCGCCGCGCGCTCCTTGAACAGCTGCGCGATGCGGTTCGCCTGCTGCACGGCGCGCTCATGCACCGCTTCGGCCTTGGCCAGCGCCGCACGGCTCGACAGGATCTCGACCTCGAAGGGTCGCGGATCGATCCGATAGAGCGGATCACCCGCCTTGACCTCGCTGCCCTGACGGAACAGCCGCTCGACGACGATGCCGGAGACGCGCGGGCGCACGTCGGAGACGCGGGTCGGCGCGATGCGGCCGGGCAGCTCGCGCACGATCGCGCGCGCCTTCTGCTCGACGGTCACGATGCCGACCTCGGGGATGACGATCTGCTCATTGGCGGAGGCCTGAGCCTGGATGGGGTCGTTGCAGCCGGCCAGCAGCGGCGCGGCGGCCGCGAGCATCAATGCACTGCTGACCAGCGACGCGCGAAAACGAGACATGAGTGGAGGAGCCCCCTCGATGATGATGAAAACCAGTCGACCGGATGACCCAGTCATGGCGCCATTCTGGCGCTCGCCTCGCGTGCAACATAGAAAACAGCTGCTGCGACGCAACGCGGAACCTGGGCGGCTTGATGTCACACGAACTACGTAGCTGATAGATTTAGCTTTTTCGCGACTCACCTGATTGTGAGCGCTTTGTGGCAACAAGTTCCAGGCAGGTTCCGCAGAGCGAAACGCGAATCCCATGACGGCGCTGCGGCATCCCGCCGCAGCGAACAAATTAGTTGGCCGGCCGCAGACGGTAATGGCTGACGCCCCATTCGCGGCCTTCGTCATGGCCGAACAGACCCGCGGTGGCGAGGAAGAACCAGCGCCAGCGGCGCATCCACAGCGTCGCGTCGTCGCCATAGACGGGCTGCAGCACCTGCAGGATGCGGTCGCGGTCGGCGTCGAAATTGGCGAGCCAGTCCCGCGCCGTGCGCTGATAATGCGCGCCGCTCCAACGCCATTCCTTCTCGACCGCGAACAGATCGTCGTACTGCCGGATCAGCCCGTGGCTCGGCATGATGCCGCCGGTGAAGAAGTGCTGCGCGATCCAATCCTCGCGATCGTTGCGGTCGAACAGGTAGGATGCGGTGCGATGGGTGAAGATGTGCATGAACAGCCGGCCATCCGGCAGGAGCCATGCCCGGACCCGCGACAGCAGCTCGCGCCAGTTCATCATGTGCTCGAACATCTCCACCGAGACGATGCGATCGAACCGCGCGTCGGGAGCGAACCCGTTCATGTCGGCGGTGACGACCCGCAAATTGAGCAGGCCGCGCGCGGCCGCCATCTCCTCGATGGCGCGGCGCTGCGAATGTGAGTTGGAGACCGCCGTGATCTTCGCACGCGGGAACTGCCGGGCCATGAACAGCGACAGCGAGCCCCAGCCGCAGCCGAGTTCCAGAATGCTCTGGCCGTCCTGCAGATCGGCATTGGCCACCGTCTGGCGCAGCGCCTCCTCCTCCGCCTCCTGCAGGGTCGAGACCGGCTCCTTGTAGAAGCAGCAGGAATATTTGCGGTTCGGCCCTAGCACGCGGGCGAAGAACGCCGCCGGCACCTCGTAGTGCTGGCTGTTCGCCGCGTCGGTATGCTCGGCGATCGGCCGCGTCGTCAGCAGGCGGGCGAACTCTGCGTCACCCATCGCATCGGCCCCGCCGAGCCGCGCCGCCGTGCGCGCGCACAATTCGGAGATCGCCGAGCGGATGACGGCATCGGGCAGCGGCACACGCTCGGCGGCGCCGATGATGGTCGAGATGAAGCTCATGCGGTGGCTCCGTTACTTCGCAAAGTGATTTGGCGGCAGGGGAAAGAACGCGCTGGTGCGCGCCTGGTAGGCCCGGTAGCGTTCGCCGCGCGAGCGCAGCATCTGCTGCTCCAGCGGCGGGATGCCGGTGACGTGGACCAGGATCCAGTACATGAACAGCGGCGCGAGCAGGCTGGCGAAGCCCCACGGGTGGTCGAACGACAGCGCGATGACCGGGTAGGACAGCCAGCACACCCATTCGAAGAAATAGTTGGGATGGCGCGACCAGCGCCACAGGCCGACGTCGCACACCTTGCCCTTGTTGGCGGGATCGGCACGGAACGCCTTGAGCTGAGCGTCGGCGACGCCCTCGCCGGCGATCCCTGCGAACAGCACGAGGATGCCGAGATAGTCCTGCAGCCGCAGCTCGGCGGCCGGCGCATGGGCGGCGACGAACATCGCGAACACCAGCGGGATCGAGCCCCAGGCCTGCTGCTGCAGGAACAGGAACATCTTTCGCGGTGCGGCCGCGCCCCATTGCCGGGCAAACTCCGCATAGCGCGGGTCGTCGGAGATGCCGCGGCTGCGCACCGCGACATGGCTGCCGAGCCGCAGCGCCCAGACCGCCACCAGCACCGCGACCAGCCATTGCCGCGCGTTGGGGGCGGCACCGCCGGCGGGCCAGATCGCGCCGACGGCGCCGACCAGCCCGACGGAAAACGTCCAGATGGTGTCGACCCAGCCGGAGTTGCCGCTGCGCTGCTGCACGACCCAGGCGAGCCCCATCAGCACCGACATCGCCACGGCCATCGCCAGCAGCGCTTGCAGATATTCAACGACGGTCATGACAAAGCCAGGGCGTTCCCGCTAGATATGAGCCACGGGACTAACTACGCCGCGGATGCCCGCCGGTTTCAGCCATAGTTCCGCGCAGGGGACGGGATTGCGCCGATCGCGGCTTTTTTCCCGCTGCTGCTGTGCCATAGTGGATTTCAGGGACCGGTCCCCGCAACGGATGTCATCGACAATGCCTCAAGGCTCCCCCTCCCGCTCCGCGATGGACGTCGAACGGACCAAGCTGTCCACGCCCCGGATCTTCCTGGTGCGGATGCTGGTCTTCCTGGTGCTGTGCGCCCTGGTCGGCGTCGTGCTCTACAAGCAGATCGTCATGGCGTTCTTCGCCAATCCCGGCCTCAACGCCCTGATCGGGGCCGTGCTGCTGATCGGCGTCATCCTGTCGTTCCGACAGGTGGTCCGGCTCTATCCGGAAGTGTCCTGGGTCAACAATTTCCGCATCGCCGATCCCGGCCTGGCGGTGCCTCGCCACCCGGTCCTGCTGGCGCCGATGGCGGCCATCCTCGGCCGCGAGCGCTCGGGGCGGATGTCGATCTCGCAGCAGACCATGCGCCATCTGCTCGACTCGATCGCCACCCGGCTCGACGAGGCCCGCGACATCTCGCGCTACATGACCGGCCTCCTGGTGTTCCTGGGCCTGCTCGGCACGTTCTGGGGCCTGATCGAGACGGTCGGCTCGGTCGGCAAGGTGATCGAAGGGCTGAAGGTCGGCGGCGACGCCGGTGCGCTGTTCGACACGCTGAAGGGCGGCCTTGCCGCGCCGCTGGGCGGCATGGGCATCTCGTTCTCGTCCTCGCTGTTCGGCCTCGCCGGCTCGCTTATCCTCGGCTTCCTCGACCTGCAATCGAGCCAGGCGCAGAACCGCTTCTATACCGACCTGGAGGACTGGCTCGCCGGCACCGTGCGGGAATATGGCGGCAGCGGCGACACCGGTGCCGACCTCTCGGTTGCCATCGAGCGGCTGCGCACCGCCATGGAAGAAGGCTCCAACCGCGGCGCCACCGCGGCGATGGCCAACCTCGCCGAGGCGATCCAGGGCCTGGTCGGGCACATGCGCACCGAGCAGCAGATGATCCGCGAATGGGCCGACGGCCAGGGCGAGCAGAACCGCGAGATCAAGCGGCTGCTGGAGCGGCTGGCGCGGCAGACGGAGAAGAGTTGAGCTGCTCCGTCGGCCGGCCCAGGCCGAACTACTAGACGAGCTAGGAGACGCTGAATGGCGCTTGCCCGTACCCGCCGCGGAGATTCCGGCCTCAACTACTGGCCGGGCTTCGTTGACGCGCTGTCGACGCTGGTGCTGTCGATCGTGTTCCTGCTGACCGTGTTCCTGGTGGTGCAGTTCTTCCTGTCGCAGGAGGTCACCGGCAAGGACAAGGCGCTGGAGCAGCTCAACGCCAAGATCGCGCAGCTCAACGAGATGCTGTCCCTGGAGAAGCTCGGCAAGCTCTCGCTGGACGACCAGGTTGCGCAGCTGCGCGCCGGGCTCGCGAACGCCGAGGCCGAGCGCGACCGCGTCAAGGGCCTCTATGACGGGCTCGCCAATGCCGGCAGCAATGCCGCCGGCCGCGCCAACGAGCTCAACCGGGCGCTCGACTCCGAGAAGCAGGTCACGGCGCGGGCGCTGGCCCAGATCGAGGTGCTCAACCAGCAGATCAGCGCACTGCGCCGCCAGCTCGCCGCGCTCGAGGATGCGCTCGATGCCTCGGAGAAGCGCGACAAGGAATCGCAGAGCCGCATCGCCGATCTCGGCTCGCGCCTCAACGTCGCGCTGGCACAGCGGGTGCAGGAGCTGACCCGGTACCGCTCGGAGTTCTTCGGCCGGCTGCGCGCCATCCTCGGCAACCGTCCCGACATCCGCGTCGTCGGCGACCGCTTCGTGTTCCAGTCGGAGGTGTTCTTCGACACCGGACAGGCCACCCTGCTGCCCGAGGGCCAGCAGGAGCTGAACTCGGTGGCGACCGCGCTGGTCGACCTCGACAAGCAGATCCCCGCAGAGATCTCCTGGGTGCTGCGGGTCGACGGCCACACCGACGTTCGTCCGATCAACAGCCCGGTGTTCAAGTCGAACTGGGAATTGTCCTCGGCGCGCGCCATCTCGGTGGTGCAATATCTGATCTCGCTCGGCGTACCGGCCCAGCGCCTGGTCGCGGCGGGCTTCGCCGAATTCCAGCCGCTCGATCCTGCGAACACCGAGGAAGCGTTCCGCCGCAACCGGCGTATCGAGCTGAAGCTGACGGAGCGGTGACGTCGAACTCCACCCTCCGCCCCTATCGCGCCGAGGACGAGGACGCCGCGATCGCGCTGTGGCAGGAGACGTGGCAGCTCGCCTATCCCGCCATCGATTTTGCCGCGCGCGCTGCGTGGTGGCGTGAGCGCTGGCGCAATGAGCTGGTGCCGAAGGCGGAGGTGATCGTCGGTGAGGCGGAAGGTGCACTTGCCGGATTCGTCACGATCGATGCAACGGGCTATCTCGATCAGCTGGTGGTCTCGCCGCGGTATTGGGGCTCACCGCTCGCGACGCAATTAGTGGACGCTGCCAAGGAGCGATCCCCTGGAGGCATCACGCTGCTGGTCAACAAGGATAACGCGCGAGCAATCAGCTTCTACAAGCGCTGTGGCTTTGTTGAAGCCGGCGAGGACGTCAACCTGACCTCGGGCCGCCCGGTGCTGCGGATGGCGTGGACGCCTTAGTTGCCGACACTCGGCCTCGCAGCCGCATGCTCTGCTGTCGTCCCGGACAACCGAGCGAAGCGAGGGCAGATCCGGGACCCATACTCCGCAGCAGATGTGTTGCGAACAATGGCGGTGACGGGCATTTGCCAGCCAAACATCTGCCTGTGGTTATGGGCCCCTGCTTCGCAGGGGCGACACCGAGTATGCGGCGAGCTGCAACTACACGCCGCGGAACAGCACACCGATGGTCAGCACGACGAAGGCAATCGCGAGTGCATCGAAGGCGTGTGCTGCCGACAGCAGCGGCACCGAGGCATGCATGTAGTGTGCGAGCATCGCGACAAGCGCGAGTACCAGGGCGATCGCGAAGATGACGAACGAGGGCGGGGTGAGGGCAAAACTGCCACGGCGATAAGGCATGCGCGTTGCTCCTGTGCGGTTGGGCGCGCAGCAGGACGGCGCGCCATCTGTTCCGGCAGGGAACGTATAAAGCGGGAGAAAGGTTGCAGGGTCGGGAACAAGAATTCCGAGAGTGTTGCCGCTCATCCACGGTGTTGCCGAAACTACACGCCCTCGAACTGCAACCGCGCCAGCCGCGCATAGAGGCCGTTGGCCGCAACCAGCGACGTGTGGGTGCCCTGCTCGACGATGCGGCCGCGATCCATGACCAGGATGCGGTCGCAGGACAGCACCGTCGCGAGGCGATGCGCGATCACCAGGGTGGTGCGGTCCTTCATCAGCCCCTCGAGCGCGGTCTGCACCAGCGTCTCGCTCTCGGCGTCGAGCGCCGATGTCGCCTCGTCCAGCAGCAGCAGCGGCGCATCGCGCAGGATGGCGCGCGCGATGGCGATGCGCTGGCGCTGACCGCCGGACAGCGTGACGCCGCGCTCGCCCAGCGCCGCGTCGAAGCCGTTCGGCAGGCGGCGAATGAATTCGCTGGCATGAGCGAGATCGGCGGCACGCTCGACCTCGGCGTCGGTCGCCTCGGGCCGGCCGAAGCGGATGTTCTCGCGCGCGCTTGTCGCGAACACCACGGATTCCTGCGGCACCAGCGCGATGCGCTCGCGCATCTTGCGCGGATCGGCCGCGCGCACCGGCACGCCGTCGAACGAGATCGAGCCGGAAGCGGGATCGTAGAAGCGCAGCAGAAGATGGAACAGCGTGCTCTTGCCGGCGCCGGAGGGGCCGACGATCGCGACCTTCTCGCCGGCGCGGATCGCAAACGAGACGTCATCGAGGACGCGGACGTCGGGGCGGCTCGGATAGGCGAAGCTGACGTGGTCGAAGCCGAGGTCGCCGCGCGCCGGCTCCGGCATCGGGCGGGGCTGCGCGGGCGCCGTGATCTCCGGCTGCACATGCAACAGCTCGAACAGCCGCTCGGCCGCGCCGGACGCCGCCGACACTTCGCCCCAGACCTCCGAGAGCTGGCCGAGACCGGCGGCGGCAAAGGCCGCGTAGAGCACGAACTGACCGAGCCGGCCGGCGCTGATCGCGCCGGTCAACACGTCGTGCGAGCCGACCCAGAGGATCGCGACCACGCTGGAGAAGACGATGAAAATGATGATCGCGGTGAGCACGCCGCGCGCCTGGGTCGAGACCCGCGCCGCCTCGTAGGCCTGCTCGACCTCGCCGCCGAAACGCGCCGCAGCGAGCTTCTCGCTGGTATAGGCCTGCACGGTCCTGATCGAACCGATCAGCTCGGACGCATAGGCCGAGGCGTCGGCGAGCGTGTCCTGGGCGTTGCGCGACAGCCGCCGGACCCAGCGCCCGAACGCCACCAGCGGCAGCACGATCAGCGGGATCGCCAGCAGCACGAAGCCGGACAGCTTCGGGCTCGTGATCACCATCATCGCGGTGGCGCCGATGAACAGCAGCAGATTGCGCAGCGCGATCGACACGGAGGCGCCCGCCGCCGATTTGATCTGGGTGGTGTCGGCGGTGAGCCGCGACACCAGCTCGCCGGAGCGGGCGGAATCGAAGAAGGACGGTGACAGCGACATCAGATGCGCGAACACGTCGCGCCGGAGATCGGCGACGATGCGCTCGCCGATCGTCATGACGAGGTAGTAGCGGGCGGCGCTTGCCAACGCGAGCACCGCCACGACGGCGATCATGACGCTGAAATAGCTGTTGATCAGCTCGATGCCCTTCGGCGTGAAGCCGAAATCGATCATCCGGCGGACCGCGATCGGCACCAGCAAGGTGGTCAGGGCCGCCACCGTCAGCGCGATCAGCGCCAGGAAGGCGCGGCCGCGATAGCGCAGGACATAGGGAGACAGCGCCAGCAGCGGGCGCAGCTTCGAGCGCCGCACAGGGCTTGCCGGCTCCGCCAATGCCTCGACGGCCGCAACGGCATCTCCGACCGGATCCTGCCCTGGGGCAGCGCCCTGCCGTTCGTCAAGCCGTTCCACTGCGCTCATGGGCCACCTGAGAATTCTTCCAAATACCGATCTGCCGTCCTGATAGGCCTGCCGGGCCGGGCTTGGCAAATCCGGAAACGTACCAAGGTGTTCAACCGCGACCTTGGCTTGTTTTGGGCAGAACCTTGGGCTATAGAGCCGGCCAATTGTCCCCCTTCAGTGACGACAGGATCAGGCGCGGCCGCGCCGCATCATGTCCTCGCATCGTGCCGCAGGATCAGCCATGAAAGCCGACATTCACCCGAATTATCATACGATTACGGTCGTGATGACCGATGGCACCGAGTACCAGACCCGCTCGACCTGGGGCAAAGAGGGCGACAAGCTCAACCTCGACATCGACCCCAAGTCGCACCCGGCCTGGACCGGCGGCACCCAGCAGATCATGGATCGCGGCGGCCGCGTCTCGCGCTTCCAGAAGAAGTTCCAGGGCTTCCTCAAGAAGGATTGATCCTTCCTGGGCCCTCGGCACCGGCCATCCTGGCCTGCGCCCATGGACAGCTCACAGCAAAACGCCCCCGGACACGGGGGCGTTTTTGTTTCTGGGCTGGACGCAACGAGACCTCCGGGTGAGGCGAGCGGCCCGGCAGGGCCGCCCGATGCCGCGGCCTACTGCTCGAACGCAGCCTTCAGCCGATTGAGATGCGGGACCAGCGGATTGCCGATCGCGCTCTGGTCCGGCGGCGGGGAATGAATGGTCGAGTCGAGCCGGCGGACCCGCACCTGAAGGCTCATCGAGCGCGAGATCAGACTCTGCAGCTGCTGCGGCAGCTTCTCCAGCAGATCATCCGGCCCGGGATCTGCGGCGGTCAGCTTGACCTTGGTCTTCTCGCGGTTGGCCTGGCTCAGGGTCATCTCGCCCTCCTTCACCGCACGGTGCAGGAGCAGCCAGGACGCCAGCTGCATCAGGCGGGTGGTGAGGCGCATGCTCTCGGTGGCGTAGGTCAGGCTGACGGCGCGGTCGAGCGCCTTGGCCTCGTTGCGGCCGTCGCCATCGAGATAGGCGGCGGTCTCCTCGACCAGATCCATGCCTTCCCGGAACAGCGCGCCGAATGCAGCAGAATTGGTGAGCCGCTCGTTGAACTGAACCAGAGCGCCATCGCTCAGCAAACGGTCCGACATGGTTAACGCCTCTTAAACGCGACTGTTTACGCAACCCGGCAACGGCGCCGGTATGATGAACAAATCATTGCGCGGCCGGTTTCGAGAGTCCAGCAGCAACGCCTTTTATGGTTTCCACGGCGTGGGCCATGCCGTGCCCTCGTACCACTTGCGACTGCCACACGGCCGATCGCGGCCGAGTCGCACGATCAGCTCAACTAGCAACCATGATCACGGCAATAGTTTGCAGTCGTCGAACCAGGATCGTCACGCCTGCCGCTGCGCACAGGATTTTCGCGCGTGGCCGGCTGGCGACCGAAGACCGGCACGGGCGCAATGAGCAGGTACGACGATCGTTCCACGATCGCCCGCCTGCGGATGGACGAGCGCGCCACGGGCGACCGCCCGGTTCGCCCGGCTCGGTGAGCGCGCAAAAAAAGAGCCGCCGTTTCCGGCGGCTTTGAAGTTGATAACAGGGAGGCGTCAAACAGAGTGGACAGGAGCCACTCGGTGTCCAAACGAGGACGGTTCCGGTTGTAAACGCGAAAGCTTAATCAACCGTAAATGGCGAAAATTTTTCAATCTTCGTTAGCCATGTCGGCCACTGGCCGACCGTGTTTCCACGGCCGCGAGGCTCACGACTTGAAGATGCTGGCGGCGGCATCACGCGAGGCGCGCTTTTTCGCCACCGCCTGCTCGATGCGCTCGATCTCGGCGCGGAGCAGCGCCACCCGGCTGGTCAGTTCCTCGACCGACAGCATCGACAGATCCTGCCCGATCTCGTGCGAAACGGCCTTGCGCGGCCGGTCGTCGTCCTCGTTGGCCATCTCACCCTCCTCCCGGTTGCCAGCCATGCCCCGGCTGGCTTAAGCACGCGGCAGCATCGCTTTCAGCCCTCGCCGAAGGATTTCTCATGGAACAGCTGCCCGCGCAAATGACCGTGGTCGCCATCAGCCAGCCGGGCGGACCCGAGGTGCTCAAGCCGGAAACCCGGCACCTCCCCAAGCCGGGCCCCGGCGAGATCCTGATCAAGGTGAAGGCCGCCGGCGTTAACCGTCCCGACGTCGCCCAGCGCTCCGGCAGCTACCCGCCGCCGCCAGGCGCCAGCGACCTGCCCGGGCTGGAAGTGGCCGGGGAGGTCGTGGCGCTCGGCGAGGGCGCGGTCCGGCACAAGCTCGGCGACACCGTGATGTCCCTGGTCGCCGGCGGCGGCTATGCGCAATATTGCATCGCACAAGACGCGCAGGCGATGGCGGTCCCCTCCTCACTCTCCATTCTGGAGGCCGGCGCCCTGCCCGAGACCCTGATGACGGTCTGGCACAACGTATTCGAGCGCGGCGGTCTGCAGGCGGGTGAGACCCTGCTGATCCATGGCGGCTCTTCGGGCATCGGCACCATGGCGATCCAGCTCGCCACGGCATTCGGCGCCAAGGTGCTGGTCACCGTCGGCTCGCAGGACAAGGCCGACGCCTGCGTCAAGCTCGGCGCCATCAGAGCCATCAACTACAAGACGGAGGACTTCGTCGCCGTGGTCAAGGAGGCGACTGGCGGCAAGGGTGCCGACGTCATCCTGGACATGGTCGGCGGCGACTACATCGAGCGCAACTACGACGCCGCGGCGATCGATGGCCGTATCGTCCAGATCGCCTTCCTCGCCAGCCCCAAGGCGTCAGTCAATTTCGTCAAGCTGATGGTGAAGCGCCTGACCCATACCGGATCCACGCTGCGCCCGCGCAGCAACGCCGACAAGGCGGCGATGGTGGCGGCGATCGAGGCCAAGGTGATGCCGTTCCTGCGCGAGGGCCGCATCAAGCCGCTGATGGACTCGACCTTTCCCCTCGTGGACGCCGCGAAAGCGCATGCACGCATGGAGACCAGCCAACATATTGGCAAAATTGTGTTGGAAATCTAGGCGCAGTCTAAACAGAGCGTGTTTGGAAACTCTTTGATTCTCCTCGCTTTCGTGCCAATGATCGCGCACATCTGAACCGTGCCTGGAACGGCTCCAATTAGCCCGGCGACGACCTCTTTCGATTTGGCTTGTTTCGCTTTGGATTGGTGTCGAACGCGGAGATTTGACATTGCGTCTGATCAGGTGCCTCGCGTCGTTGGCGGCGCTGGGCCTCGTGATGTGTGGTGCCGCTGCCCCCGCTCAGGCCGTTGACGCCGTCAGCGTTCGCAGCGACGCGCCTGCGATCGACCTCACGGGCATCCTCGATCATCAGCGCAGCGAGAACGACCGCATCCAGGTCTCGACCGCGCCCGGCACCGACGGCATCGTCCGCCGCATCGAGGTGCGGGCCCGCGAGGGCGGCCAGAACTGGATCGTGTTCGCGCTGGCCAACAACACCGACGACCAGCTCGACCGCCTGATCGTGGCACCGCACTACCGCGTGGTCGGCTCCGGCGTGTTGTGGCCCGATCTCGGCCTGTCGCGCATCGCCACCATCACGCCCTCGGTCGGCGACCTGCCGGAGCGGCAGGAGAGCCCGACCGCCGACGTCTTCCGCGTCACCCTCGATCCCGGCTCGGTCGTCACCTTCGTGGCCGAGCTGCGCACCGACAAGCTGCCGCAGCTCTATCTGTGGGAGCCCGAGGCCTACAAGGACAAGGTCAACTCGTTCACGCTGTACCAGGGCATCGTGATCGGCATCTCCGGACTTCTCGCCCTCGTTCTCACGATCCTGTTCGTGGTCAAGGGCAGCATCATGTTTCCGGCGGCCGCGGCGCTGGCCTGGGCGGTGCTGGTCTATATCGGCGTCGATTTCGGCTTCTGGGGCAAGGTCCTGGACATGTCGAACAATGCCGAGCGCGTCTGGCGCGCGGCCGGCGAGGCGATCCTCGCCGCGACCCTGCTGGTGTTCCTGTTCGCCTATCTCAACCTGTCGCGATGGCACGTTCGCTACTCGCACATCACGCTGGGCTGGCTGTTCTTCTTAGGGTCGCTGGTCGCAGTGGCGCTGTTCGACCCGGCGGTGGCCTCGGGCATCGCGCGCATGTCGCTGCTGCTGATCGCCGTGCTCGGCTTTGCGCTGATCGTCTATCTCTCCAGCCACGGCTTCGACCGCGCGGTGCTGCTGATACCGACCTGGTTCCTGCTCACGGTGTGGGTCGCCGCCGCCGGCATGACGGTCGCGGGCCAGGTCACCAACGACATCGTCGGTCCGGCTCTGCTTGGCGGCCTCGTGCTGATCGTGATGCTGATCGGCTTCACGGTGATGCAGCATGCCTTCGCCGGCGGCGGCGCCACCACCGGCATCGTCTCCGACGTCGAACGCCGCGCGCTGGCGCTGGCCGGCTCCGGCGATTTGATCTGGGACTGGGACGTCTCCGCCGACAAGGTGTTCACCAGCCCGGAGACCGAGAGCCTGCTCGGCCTCAAGCGCGGCACGCTCGAAGGCCCCGCGGCCAAATGGCTCGAGGTGCTGCATCCGCTCGACCAGGACCGCTTCCGCGCCGCGCTCGACAGTGTCCTCGACCAGCGCCGCGGCCGCCTGGTGCAGGACTTCCGATTGCGCACCCCCGACGGCCATTTCATGTGGTTCGCGCTGAAGGCGCGGCCCGTGGTCGGCTCGGACGGCGAGGTCTCGCGCGTCGTCGGCACGCTGACCGACGTCACGGAGTTCAAGAATGCCGAGGAGCGCCTGCTCCACGACAGCGTGCACGACAACCTGACCGGCCTGCCCAACCGCAAGCTGTTCATCGATCGTCTTGCCGCCGTCGCCAATTTCGCCAAGTCGATGCCGGCCATGCGGCCGACCCTGATGGTGATCGACCTCGACCGCTTCAAGCAGGTCAACGACTCCGTCGGCATCGCGGTCGGCGATTCCATCCTGCTGACCCTGGCGCGGCGGCTGTCGCGCATCCTCAAGCCCCAGGACACGCTGGCGCGGCTGGCCGGCGATCAGTTCGGCCTGATCCTCTTGTCGGAGCAGGACCCCGCCCGCATCACCGCGTTCGCCGAGACCATCCGCAAGACCATCCGCGCGCCGATCGCCTTCAACGAGCGCGAGATCTTCCTGACCGCCTCGATCGGGCTCGCACTGTCCGATCCGCAGACGCAGCTGTCGGAGGACATCATCAAGGATGCCGAGCTTGCGATGTATCACTCCAAGCGCATCGGCGGCGACCGCATCGACGTCTACAAGCCGGCGATGCGCGCGCGCAAGAACGACCGCCTGACGCTGGAGAGCGAGCTGCGCCGCTCGATCGAGCGCCAGGAGATCACGATCCTGTACCAGCCGATCGTGCGGCTGGAGGATCGCTCGGTCGCCGGCTTCGAGGCGCTCGCGCGCTGGGATCACCCCAAGCTCGGCCGGATGTCGCCGATCGAGTTCATCACCATCGCCGAGGAGATCGGCCTGATCGTCGATCTCGGCACCTTCGTGCTCGACCAGACCGCGCGGCAGCTCTCGGTGTGGCAGCGCGCAACGCGGCTGCGCGAGCCGATCTTCGCCAGCGTCAACGTCTCCTCGCGCCAGCTGCTCCGCCACGACCTGATCCACGACATCCGCTCGGTGCTGGCGCGCTCGTCGGTGGCGCGCGGCTCGCTCAAGATCGAGCTGACGGAATCGCTCGTGATGGAAAACCCCGAGCACGCCGCGCAGATGCTGGCGCGCATCCGCGAGCTCGGCGTCGGCCTGTCGATCGACGATTTCGGCACCGGCCATTCGTCGCTGGCCTATCTGCAGCGCTTCCCGTTCGATACCTTGAAGATCGATCAGTCGTTCGTGCGCACCACGGCGCGCGGCACCCGTCCCGTGATCCTCAAATCGATCATCGCGCTGGCGCACGACCTCGGCATGGACGTGGTGGCCGAAGGCGCGGAGACCGACTCCGATGCCGTCGAGCTCTACCAGCTCGGCTGCGAATACGCCCAGGGCTACGCCTTCGGCGAGCCGATGGATGCCGATGCCGCGATGCGGCTGCTGACCGAAGAGCGGCTGGAAGCGGCGAGCTGAGGGCCGCAATGCATCCATGATGGCAACAGCCTCAGGATGCATCTTTCCTTTTGCCTCGTTTGAGGTAGAGTTACCACGGTACCGCGTAAAGGGTGCCGTGTGAGTGATGACCAATGCGTGCTTGCGGGGCAGAAGGCTCGCGACATGGCCCGTTCGCGACGAGCCTAGTCCGTCTCGAACTGCGACAGCGCGGTGAGCGCGCGGCGATAATTGTCGGCACCGAGCCGGCGTGCCACCCGCTTCTCGTGCGCGGCGACGAGTGCATTGGCCTTCTTCAGGATCAGGCGGCCACGCGGCGTCAGGCCGAGCGCATGGGCCCTGCGGTCGTGCGCGGAGCGTTCGCGCACGACCAGGCCGGCCTGCTGCAGGTCGTCGAGCAGCGCGACCATGCGCGCGCGCTCGATGCCCAGCGCGCCGGCGATCGCGATCTGCGCGGCGCCGGGATTGGCGGCGATCGTCTCCAGGATCGAATAGAGGATGACGTCGAGGTCGATCGTTGCGAGCGCGGCGTTGACGTCGCGGAAGATCCAGTGCTGCAGGCGGCGGACGAAATAGCCGAGATGGTTCTCGAGCTCACCGAGACCGATCCCGGACTCCCGGCTGGTTGCGTCTCGCTGCGCTCCGGCGCTCGCGCTCTTGGGCATGCTGGCTCGCTGACATGAAGCATCCCTGCCTAGACCGATGCCGTCGCCAGGGCAAGCCGCCCCAATTGGTCACATCCACAATAATTGCAAAGTACAACCATTCTGTTAGTCTCGCGCTCAACGACTACACCATGGGAGGGAAACGCATGCCGTCAAAGACGACGACGGCTGCCTGCATTGCGACCGCAATGCGGCGGCAGATGGCACCCGATCGCGGCGCCTGCCGCGCGGCATCCTCCCTCCCCGCCTCCTCCCGTATTGCGGCTTCCGCGATCACCTCCCGCAGCCCGGAGACACGCCATGGCTGATGCAGAACGCCGCGCCTCCGAGCCTGCGATGTTCGCCGAGCCGTCGATCGAGGCTGTCAGGCGCGACGACGGCACGATCATCCTGCGCTCGCGCATGCCGCTGCAGCCGGCCGCGCGCTGCACCGGCGAATGGCTCGAGCATTGGGGCCGCCATTTCCCGGATCGCACGTTCCTGGCCGAACGCCGTGGCGACAACTGGACCTGGCTCACCTACGGCGAAACATTGATGCAGGTCCGCGCCGCCGCGGCCTGGATGCTCGCCCAGGGCCAGGGTCCCGAGCGTCCGCTCGCGATCCTCTCCGACAACAGCATCGCCCATGCCGTGCTGGCGCTCGCCGCGCAACATGTCGGTGTCCCCGTCTGCGCGATCTCGCCGGCCTATTCGCTGATGTCGACGGATCACGAAAAGCTGCGTGCGATGATCCGTCTGCTCGATCCAGGCGCCATCTTCGTCGCGCAGCGCGAGCCGTTCGCGCGCGCGCTCGCGGCCGTCGACGGCCTGCATCGGGCAACGATCATCGCCGGCGATGGCGATGGAACGAGCGCGGTGCCGCTGCAGACCCTGCTCGCGACGAAGCCAGGCGCCGAGGTCGACCGCGCCTTCGCCGCGGTCACGCCGGACACGGTGGCCAAGCTGCTGTTCACCTCGGGCTCGACCGGGCAGCCGAAAGCGGTGATCAACACGCACCGGATGCTGACCATGAGCCAGCAGGCCAAGGCGCAGCTATGGACGTTCCTGCGCGAGGTCGAGGGCGGCCCCGTCATCGTCGACTGGCTGCCATGGAGTCACACCTTCGGCGCCAACCACAATTTCAACCTGGTGCTGAGCCACGGCGGGTCGATCTACATCGACAGCGGCAAGCCGGCGCCCGGCCTGTTCGAGACGTCGCTCGCCAATCTGCGCAGCCTGGTGCCGACGATCTATTTCAACGTGCCGCGCGGCTTCGACATGCTGGTCGCCGCACTCAGGGCCGATGACGATCTGCGCCGCAGATTTTTCTCCGGCGTCAGGTGCATCCTCTATGCGGCCGCGGCCCTGCCGCAAAATCTGTGGGATGCGCTCAATGAGATGAGCCGGGCCACGATCGGCCGTCCTGCACCGCTGGTGTCGGCGTGGGGCGCCACCGAGACATCGCCGCTCGCGACCGACTGCCACTTCTTCGCCGAGCGCGCCGGCAACATCGGCGTGCCCATCCCCGGCACCGAGCTCAAGCTGGTGCCGACCGGCGAGAAGCTCGAAGTCCGCGTGCGCGGGCCGAACGTGATGCCGGGCTATTGGAAGGCGCCCGAGCTCACGGCCGCGGCTTTCGACGAGGAGGGCTTCTACAAGATCGGCGACGCCGTGAAGCTCGCCGATCCCGAGCATCCGGAGCGCGGCCTGTTCTTCGACGGCCGCATCACCGAGGATTTCAAGCTCAGCTCCGGGACATGGGTGAACGTCGGCGCGCTACGCGTCGCCGGCATCGCGGCGCTGGCACCATTGGCGCAGGATATCGTGATCGCCGGCCACGGCACCGACGAGGTGCACTTTCTCGTCGTGCCCAACATCGCAGCGTGCCGCAGCGCTGCTGGGCTGGCCGAGACGGTCCCGGCCAGCGACGTTCTGGCGCATCCGTCGGTGCGCACCGCCATCGCGCGAGGATTGGCCAGGCTTCGCACTGAGGCGGTCGGCTCGTCGCGCTATGCGAGCCGTGCGCTGTTGATGGCGGAGCCGCCCTTGCTCGATGCCGGCGAGATCACCGACAAGGGCTATATCAACCAGCGCGCGGTGCTCAGCCGCCGCGCCGATCTGGTCGCACGACTGAAGGATGAAACCGCGACCGAGCTGATCAGGCCCGACATGTCCTGATCCGGAACTACACGACTACTCGACTCACTCACAAAATGTCGCACGTATAATTACGGAAACGCCTCGCGAATACGGCAATTAGCTACCAGTCACACTTAACCGGGCATCAACTGCGAATCCTTAAAATGGCTTGCATCTAGCTCCCTCATTTGTCCGGACCGCCCCATGGCCAAGCCGCGTTTCTCTCTCGCCCTCCGCATCTACGCGATCATCGGCCTGTCATTCTGTGGACTGGTCGGGCTCGCCGCAACGCAGAGCCAGAACCTCGAGACCGCTCTCAAGGATCAGCGGCAGAGCGAGCTGAGCCATCTGGCACAGACGGCAGTCAGCATCGCCCGCGAGGAATATGACGCGATCGCGCGCGACAAGGTGGCGCCCGAGGTCGCGCAGAAGAAGGCGGCCGAGCGGATCGGCAAGCTGCGCTACGGCAGCGGCGACTATTTCTGGATCAACGACATGGGTCCGAAGATGGTCATGCATCCGATCAAGCCGGAGCTGAATGGCCAGAACCTCGCTGACAACAAGGACCCGACCGGCAAGCGGCTGTTCGTCGAAATGGTCGATGTCGTCAAGCGTCAGGGCGCCGGCGTCGTCGACTACATGTGGCCGAAGCCCGGCAAGGATGCGCCGCAGCCGAAGATGTCCTATGTCGCCGGCTTCGAGCCCTGGGGCTGGATCATCGGCACCGGTGTCTATGTCGACGATCTCGAAGCCCAGATGTGGGAGAGCAAGCGCAGCGTGTTCATTGCCGCCATGCTGGTGATGCTGATCATCGGATCGATCACGCTGATCATCGCGCGGCGGATGTCATCGGCGCTGGCCGCGATGAGCGGCGCGCTGACCGAGCTCGGCAACGGAAACTTCGACATCAAGCTGCCGGGTCAGAACCGCAGCGACGAGCTCGGCGACATGGCGCGCTCGATCGAGCAGTTCAGGCAGAAGACCGAGGAGAAGGCGCGGCAGACCGCGATGCTCGAAGACGAGCAGCGCCAGGTCGCCGAGCGCATCAAGACCAGGGCGCTGCAGGAGATGGCCGAAGCCGTCGAGCAGGCCGCCAGCAACGCGGTCGGCGAGGTCGCGCAGGGCACCGGCCACATGGCCGACAATGCCAAGTCGATGACCGACAGTGCGCTGACGCTGGAGCGCAACTCGAGCAGCGTTGCGGCAGCGGCCGAGCAGGCTCTCGCTACCACCCAGACGGTCGCCAAGGCGTCCGCCCAGCTCGCCGCCTCGATCTCGCAGATCTCCAGCCAGGTCAGCTCGTCGCGCGAGCTCACGCGCAAGGCCGTCGCCGCCTCGTCCGATGCCCAGGCCACCATCGCGAAGCTGTCGGAGGCCGCCGACAAGGTCGGCGCCGTGACCAGTCTGATCAGCGAGATCGCCGGCCAGACCAATCTGCTGGCGCTGAACGCCACCATCGAGGCCGCCCGGGCCGGCGATGCCGGCCGTGGCTTTGCGGTCGTCGCCTCCGAGGTCAAATCGCTCGCCGAGCAGACCGCCAAGGCGACCAGCGAGATCGCGCAGCAGATTGCCGAGATTCAGGACTCGACGCGCGCCTCGGTGACCTCGATCGGGGCGATCGGCGAAGTCATCCGCAACGTCGAAGCCGTATCCTCCGGCATTGCCGATGCGATCCAGGCGCAGAACGGTGTGACCATCGAGATTTCGCGCACGGTCGAAGAGACGTCCGCCGCCGCGCGCGAGGTCGCGAGCCAGATCGCCGAGGTCTCGCGCGAGGCCAGCGAGGCCGGCCGGCGCTCGACCGACATCCGCGACGGCTCGACCGTTGTCGCCGACAAGGTACAGCGACTGCGCACCGAGCTGGTGCGGGTGATCCGGACCTCGACGGCCGACGTCGATCGCCGGCTGTCGACGCGGCTCAACATCAATCGCCCGGGCACGCTGCAGGTGAACGGCGAAGCGATCCCCGTCACCGTGCGCAACCTCTCGCTCGGCGGCGCCCTGCTCGAAGCCGTTCCGGTTCGTCTGACGATGAACACGTCGGTGACGCTTGCCATCACCGGCATGGTGTCCGATCTGCCGGGGACCGTGACCCGCGTCGGCGACCGCACCGCGCTGGTGCAGTTCGCACTGAACCCGGAGCAATCGGCGCGGCTGACGGCGCTGGTCTCGGACCGTCAGGCGGCGTAGCGCGCCGACCTCCGCCTCAACGGAAATGGCAGGCGACGAGATGCCCCTCGGCGCTCGCCTTCAATGGCGGCACTTCCTTGCTGCAGACGTCCTTGGCGATCGGGCAGCGGGTGTGAAAGTGACAGCCCGATGGTGGATTGATCGGGCTCGGCACCTCGCCCTTGAGCCGCACGCGCTTGCGCTTGATGCTCGGGTCCGGAATCGGCACTGCCGACAACAGCGCTTCCGTGTAGGGATGTTTCGGCGCCGAATAGAGCTGGCGTGACGGCGCGGTCTCGACGATGCGGCCGAGATACATCACCGCGACGCGGCGGCTGATGTGCTCGACGACCGAGAGGTCGTGCGCGACGAACAGATAGGCGATGCCGAACTTCTGCTGCAGGTCCTCGAGCAGGTTGATGACCTGGGCCTGGATCGAAACGTCGAGCGCCGACACCGGCTCGTCGCAGATGATCAGCTTGGGCTCGACCGCGATCGCACGCGCAATGCCGATGCGCTGGCGCTGGCCGCCGGAGAACTCGTGCGGATAGCGCGTCATGTGATCGGCCTGCAGGCCGACGGTCTCCAAGAGATGAACGATGCGCGCCTCGTATTGCTGGCGTGAAGTCGCCAGCCCGTGGATCGTCAGCGCCTCGCCGATGATGGCGCCGATGGTCATGCGCGGGTTGAGCGAGGCATAGGGGTCCTGGAAGATGATCTGGATGTCGCGGCGGAGCGCGCGCAGGCCTTCGCCGGACAGCGCGATGACGTCCTTGCCTTCGAAATTCAGCTCGCCCGAGCTCGGCTCGATCAGCCTGAGCACGCAGCGCCCGGTGGTCGACTTGCCGCAGCCGGACTCGCCGACGAGGCCGAAGGTCTCGCTCGGCTCGATGTGGAAGTTGACGCCGTCCACCGCGCGCACGCTGCCGATCTGGCGCTTCAAGAGCCCACCCCGGATCGGGAACGCCTTGGTCAGGTTGCGTACGCTGAGCAGAGGCGCGGGTGCGGCGGGCGTGGCAATCGCAGCTTCGGTCATCACAGTAACGTCTCTTCGGCGCGGATGCACGCCACCTTGTGGCCGGGCTCGATCTCGCGCAGCAGAGGCTGCGCGGTCCTGCAATCGGGAATGGCGAAGCGGCAGCGCGAGGCGAAGCGGCAGCCCTCCGGCGGATTGACCAGCTTCGGCACGCTGCCGGGAATGCTCTCCAGCCGGCTCTTCCTGACCGCGTCGAGATCGATGCGCGGGATCGAGCGGATCAGGCCCTGCGTGTAGGGATGGCGCGGATTGGCGAACAGACGATCGACCGGCGCCTCCTCGGCCACCCGGCCGGCATACATCACCACGACGCGCTGGGCGACCTCGGCGACGACGCCCATCGCGTGGGTGATCAGCATGATCGACATGCCGAGCCGCTCCTTCATGTCGAGCAGCAGATCGAGGATCTGCGCCTGGATCGTGACGTCGAGCGCGGTGGTCGGCTCGTCGGCGATCAGGAGCTTCGGGTTGCACGACAGCGCCATCGCGATCATCACCCGCTGGCGCATGCCGCCGGAGAAGTGATGCGGATAATCGTGCACGCGGGCTTTCGGATTGGGGATCTGCACCAGCGCCAGCATCTCCGCCGCCCGATCCATCGCCGCCTTCTTGGACAGGCCCTGATGCAGCCGGATCACCTCCGCGATCTGATCGCCGACGGTGTAGACCGGGTTGAGCGAGGTCATCGGCTCCTGGAACACGATCGCGATCTCGCTGGCGCGGATCTTGTTCATCTCGGACGAGCCGAGCGACACCAGGTCACGACCCTGCCACAGGATCTGGCCGCCGGCGATGCGGCCGGGCGGCATCGCGATCAGCTTCAGCACCGACATCGCGGTGACGGTCTTGCCGGAGCCGGACTCGCCGACCACGCACAGGGTCTCGCCGCTGCCGATCGAGATGTCGACGCCGTCGACGGCCTGGACCTCGCCCTCGTCGGTGTTGAAATAGGTCTTCAGCCCCTTGATCTCGAGCAGCGGAGCCACGCGCGCGTCCATCACATCACCTTCCGCGGATCGAGCGCATCGCGCAGGCCATCGCCGATGAAGTTGATCGCGATGACCGTGAGGAAGATCGCGCCGCCGGCGAACAGCGCCCAATGCGGCGCGATGTCGAGATAGTCCTTGGCGTCGAACAGCAGCCGGCCCCAGGTCGGAATGTCCGGCGGGAAGCCGAGACCGAGGAACGACAACGTCGATTCCGCGATGATCGCCGCCGCGACGTCGATGGTGCCGGCGACGATCACGGGTCCCAGCGCGTTCGGCAGGATGTGGCGGACGACGAGACGGGCGTTGGAGGCGCCGAGCGCGCGCGCCGCCTCGACGAACTCCTTCTCGCGCAGCGACAGGAACTGCGCGCGCACCAGCCGCGCCACCGGCATCCAGCGGAAGCCGCCGATCACGAGCACGATCAGGACGAAGGTGCCGCCCTCCGGCCCGACGAGGCCCTTCAGCAGGTCGCGGAACAGATAGATCACGAGCAGCAGCAGCGGCAGCTGCGGCAGCGACAGGAACAGGTCGGTCAGCCACATCAGCGCGGCATCGACCGGCCCCTTGGAGTTGCCGGCAATGGCGCCGATGACCACGCCGACGAACAGGCCGACCGCCATTGCCGCAAAGCCGACGGCGAGCGAGATGCGGCCGCCATAGATCATGCGCGCCAGCAGATCCTGCCCGAGATCATCGGTGCCAAACGGATGGTCCCAGGACGGCGCCGCGAGCCGCGCGGTGAAATCGATCTCGTTGATCGGCACGCGCCAGATCCACGGGCCAACGACGATCGCAAGCGCCAGCAGCGCCAGCACGACAATACTGACGGCCGCGAGGCGGTGACGCAGGAAGCGCCTGACCGCATCTCGTCCGGGCGAGAATCGGCGCTTCGTCGAAGCCGGCGCGAGCGGCGTCTCAACGGAAGGAGATGCGTGGGTCAAGCCAGCCATACAGGATATCGGCGATAAGGTTGAATAGGACGACGAGGCAGGCGAACACGAAGGTCACCGCCATGATGACGGGCGTATCGTTCGCGAGGATCGCGCTGATCAGGAGCGAGCCGATGCCGGGAATGCGGAATATCTGCTCGGTAACGATGGCGCCGCCGAACACAGTCGGCATCTGCAGCGCCACCAGCGTCACCACCGGAATCAGCGCGTTGCGCACCACGTGCTTGACAATGACCTTGCTCTCGTCGAGCCCCTTGGAGCGCGCCGTCGTGACGTAATCGAGCTTGATGACGTCGAGCACGGCCGAACGCACGTAGCGCGTATACGACGCGGCCTGGTAGAGGCCGAGCACGGTAACCGGCATCACCGCCTGCTTGAAGTTTTCCCACCACCACATCCAGCCCGTGGCCTGGATGTCGGCACGATAGACGAATGGCAGCCAGCCGAGATTGACGCTGAAGATCAGGATCAGCAGCAGCCCGGTAAAAAAGGTCGGCAGCGAGAAGCCGATGAAGGCGAAGGTGTTGGCGATCTGGTCGAAGATCGAATAGGGCCGGCGTGCTGCAAGCACGCCGACCGGAATCGCCACGATCAGCGCGAGGAGCTGAGCGGTTCCGACCACGTAGAGCGTAGCCGGAATGCGCTGCAGGATCAGTGTGTCGACGTTGACGCGGCTGGCGAAGGAGAAGCCCCAGTCGCCATGCATCATCGCAATCAGCCAGTGGAAGTAGCGCACCATGATCGGGTCATCCATGCCGAACTTGACGCGCAGGGCCTCGCGGACCTCCGGGGGAATGTTCGGATTGCTCGCGAGCTCGCCGAACGGATCGCCCGGTGCGAGCGCCAGCAGCACGAACAGGATGACGCTGATGCCGAGCAGGCTCGGCACCGCGACGATGAGGCGCCTGAGGAGGTAGTTTCCCATCGCTCAGCCTCTCAGATGTCTAATCATGCTGGTGGCGCAATCAGGTCTCGCGATACCAGTTGGCGATCTGCCAGAGATCGTTGTCCCAACCGCTCTTGTTGGCGACCATCCCGTTCTTCAACCCGATGCAGTTGCGGCGATTGATCTCGGGCAGGATGTAATTGTCCTGAACGACGAGATCGTTGAGCTTGATGAACAGCGCCGCGCGCTTGACCGGGTCGAGCTCGCTCGAGGCCTGCTTGTAGGTCTCGTCATATTCCTTGTTCTGCCAGCGCGAGACATTGCGGCCCTGCCACTTGTTCTCCTTGTTCGAGACCTCCCACGAGGTGAACTGGTTCATGAAGAACTGCGGATCCGCCTGCGGCATGGTGGTCTGGTACATCTCCATGTCGCAGTAGAAATGGGTGTAGGTGTCGGGATTGGCCGCGTCGGAGGAGAAGAACACCGACGCGACGACCGATTTCAGCTCGACCTCGATGCCCGCCTTCTGAAAAGCCTGCTTGATGATCGCCTGGTTCTTCTGGCGCGGCGCGTTGATCGACGTCTGGAATACCAGCTTGATCGGCTTGCCATCCTTTTCGCGAATGCCGGACGAGTTCTTCTTCCAGCCCGCCTCCTCCAGGATCTGATTGGCCTTGTCGATGTTGAACTCGAACTTGTTGTTCGGCGAGCGGAAGCGCTCGGGATTGTTGAGGAAGTTCGGCGTCGCGACGCCAGCGCGCCCGTAGATGAACTTCTGCACCGAGGCGCGATCGATCAACAGGTTGATCGCCTTGCGCACGGCCGGATCGGAGAACACCGGATGCTTGGTCTTGATGCTCGCGCGCTCGCCGTCGACCTCGGTCCAGGGATCGGTGACGTTGAGCGCGATATATTCAATGTGACCGGTCACCGTGAGCTGCGCCTTGCCCTGGCCGCCGGCCTCCAGCTTGGTCAGGATCTCGTCCTCGACCTGGAGATTGTAGGCGTAGTCGTATTCACCGGTCTGCAGCACCGCGCGTGCCGCCGACACCGCGTCGCCGCCGCCCTTGACCTCGACCGTGTCGAAATAGGGCCGGTTTTCCTGATGATAATCGGGGTTGCGCTTGGCGGAGATGGAATCGCCGGGCTTGAAATCGACGTAGACGTACGGGCCGGTGCCCACCGGCTTCAGATTTGCCGGCGCCTCACGCGACTTGCCGCCGATATAGTCGGCGAACAGATGCTTCGGAATCACCGGACCGTAGGCTGCGACGAAGGCATCCGCCCAGAACGGCGTCGGCTGCTTGAACGTCAGCTTGACAGTATGGTCGTCGATCTTCTCTGCCGATTTGATACCCCGGTAGCTGCCGATCGAAACCGCAGCGGTGTCGGGATTGACGGAATATTCCCAGTTGAAGATCACGTCGTCTGCGGTGAACGGCTTGCCGTCGTGCCATTTCACGCCCTGCTTCAGCTTCCAGGTGACCGACAGGCCGTCGGCGCCGAGCAGGCCGTTCTCCTTGCTCGGAATCTCGGCCGCGAGAATCGGCACGAGATTGCCGTCGGCGTCCCAGCCGGCGAGCGGCTCGTAGAACAGCCGGCAGGCCTCCTGATCCTTGGTGCCGTTGGCGAAGTGCGGGTTGAGCAAAGTCGGCGCCTGCCAGAACAGCAGCTTGAGCGGGCCGCCGCCGCCGGCCTTGGTCGGCTTGTATGCGATCGGCTCGGCGGCCATCGCAACGCCGGAATGGGCGAGCATCGCGCCGGCCATCGGCGCGGTCAGCCCCACGGCAATCATCCGCTGCACAAATTCGCGCCGTGACAGGCGTCCTGCTTTGACATCAGCGATCTGGCTACGGAGGTCACGCTCGTTCATTCATCGACTCCAAGGTGGTGCTGAATGCCAAAAAACGCGTCCCCGTCATGCATCGATCGGGAACTGCACAAAATTGGATCAGCCTTCGAAGCGACTGTCAAAGCAGAATCCGGGCCAATTCCGCAATAAAGAATGGATCGATTGTCGCACTTCGCAGATGCGGGAAGAATGACTGCCAGGGCATCCCGGAAAATGGAACTACGTCGTCAACGACGGTCGCCCCGCACCGGGACGCCGTAAGGAGTGCTCAGCTCTCGCGATACCAGTTGGGCAGCTGCCAGAGGTCGTTGTCCCACCCCGAGGAATGGGTTTGCAGACCCTTGCGGATGCCGCTGACGCGCGGACGATTGAGCTCCGGCAGCACGTGACGACCGGCGCAGACCGTGTCGTTGAGCTTGATGTAGAGCGCCGCACGCTTCACCGGATCGAGCTCGCGCGTGAGCTCGTTGTAGAGATCGTCATACTCCTTGCTCTGCCAGCGCGAGATGTTGCGACCCTGCCATTTGTTGGCCTTGCTCGCCACTTCCCACGACACGTACTGAGTCATGAAGGCCTGCGGCTCGGGCGACGACATCGTGATCATCAGCATTTCCATGTCGCAATAGAAGTGCGTGTAGGTGTCGGGATTGGCGACGTCGCTGGAGAAGAACACCGAACCCACCACCGACTTCAGCTCGAGCTCGATGCCGGCCTTCTGGCAGGCCTGTTTGACGATCGCCTGGTTCTTTTGCCGCGGCCCGTTGGTGGAGGTCTGGAAGACGAGCTTCAGCGGCTTGCCGTCCTTCTCCCGAATCCCGCTCGTCCCCTTCTTCCAGCCGGCGTTCTCCAGGATCTCGTTCGCCTTGTCGATGTTGAACTCGAAGCGCGTGTTGGGCGAGCGATAGCGCGCGGGATTGTTGACGCAGTTCGCCGTGGCGATGCCGCCGCGGCCATAGACGAATTTCTGGATCGATGCGCGATCGATCAGGAGGTTGATGGCCTCGCGCACCGCCGGGTCCGAGAACAGCGGGTGCTTGGTCTTGAGGCTCGACCGCTCGCCGTCGACCTCGACATTGGGATCGGTGGCATTGAGCAGGATGAATTCGAGATTGCCGGTCGGCACGATCTCGGCGACCCCGGTCCCGCCGGTCTCCAGCTTGACGAGGATCTCGTCCTCGACCTGCAGATTCCAGGCGTAGTCATATTCGCCGGTCTGCAGCACGGCGCGTGCCGCCGATACCGCGTCGCCGCCGCCCTTGATCTCGAGCGTGTCGAAATGCGGCCGGTTCGGAACGTGGTAGTCGGGATTGAGCCTGCCGGTCAGGATGTCGCCCGGCTTGAAGTCGACGAACAGATAGGCACCGGTTCCGACCGGCTTGAGATTGTTCGGCGCCTCGCGCGACTTGGCGCCGATGTAGTCGCTGAACAGATGCTTCGGAATGATGGCACCCCGGCCGCCGACGAACGGCGTGAACCATTGCGGCGTCGGCCGGCTGAACACGAGGCGAACGGTGTGGTCGTCAAACTTCTCGATCGTCTTGAGGTCCCTGTAGTCGCCGATGGTGACTGCGGACGTCTCGGTATTGGTGGCATATTGCCAGTTGAAGATCACATCGTCCGCAGTGAACGGCTGGCCGTCGTGCCACTTCACGCCCTGCTTGAGCTTCCAGATGACCCAGGTGCCGTCGGCCGCGACGGTGCCGTTGGCCACGCTGGGAATCTCGCTCGCCAGCACCGGGACGAGATTGCCGTCGGCGTCCCAGCCGGCCAGCGGCTCGTAGAAGGCGCGCGCGGATTCCTGATCCTTGGAGCCGATGGCAAAATGCGGATTGAGCAGGGTTGGCGCCTGCCAGAACAGGAGCTTCAGCGCGCCGCCGCCACCCGCCTTGGTCGGCTTGTAGGGGAATTCCTGCGCCGCCATTGCCACTCCCGAATGCGCCAGCATCATGCCGGCCAGCGGCGCCGTCAGTCCGGCCGCCAGCATCCGCTGCACGAAGTCACGGCGCGATAGCCGCCCGTCCTTGACCGCGGCGATCTCGTGGCGCAGGTCCTGCTCGTTCATGTCCGTCTCTCCAGATCCTCGGTCACAATGCGGGCTCGATCGCGCTCTGAAAGCTCAACCACACTGCAGCACCGCCCGGAAAGCAGGATGTAGGCCAATTGCGCGGACACTGATGCAGCTCAGCGCTCCGGCTTCAGCTTGCGGAAGCGGACGCCCTTGCCATCGGGCAGCCGGGTCGCGACATAGCCTGCCGCCAGGCAGGCCTCGCGCTGCGGCATCTTCTCCTGCGGACTCCGCAGGCTGTCCCACCACGAGGCGCGCTGCGCGGCGCGCGGCAGGCCGTCGCCGATCAGCTCCTCGATCTCCTCGAGGCTGAGCACCAGTTCGGGGCGGGTCTGCCGCTTGAGATAGTCTCGAAGCGCATCATAGTCCGGCAAGTCTCGACTCCCTCATACCAGCGCGTGTGCGGCCGCCTTGACGACAGGCGCGGCGAACGCAACGGCTCGTTAACCTAACATGCGTTACTTCGGCCTGATCCGTCAGTCTACGGACGGGGTTTCACGGGGACGGGACGAACCGATGCGCTGGACACGCCGAACGGGCCGGGCGACGCAGCCTTGGCGGCTCTCGGCGCGCACGCTGATCACCTGGTCCATCTCGACCATCATCGGTTTCTCCGCCATCTGCGCCAGCGTCATGATCGACCTGCGCCGGAGCGAGGAGGTCCGCGCCCGGCAGGCGCTGGAGAACATGGCCGCAAGCATCGGCGCCGACATCAGCCGCAACGTCGAGCTCTACGATCTCTCGCTGCGGGCCGTGGCCAGCAACATGTTGCTGCCCGAAATCAACGAGGTCAGCAAGCCGGTCCGCCAATTGATCCTGTTCGACCGTTCGTCCACCGCGAAGAATTTCGGCACCATCCAGGTGTTCGATGCCCGCGGACGGCTGTCGCTCGAATCGTCGACGCTCGACCCGCTGCCGGAGGACCGCAGCGACGCCGATTTCTTCCAGGTGCATCGCGACGGGCCCGACACCGGGCTCTATGTCGGGCGGCCCGCCCAGCATCATGGCCAATATTCCATCGTTCTCAGTCGCCGCATCTCGACGCCGGACGGACGCTTCGCCGGCGTCGTCGCCGGCTCGATCCGCCTCGGCTATTTCCGCGACCTGTTCGCGCGGCTCACGCTCGGAACGGGCGACAACATCACCGTGCTCCGGCGCGACGGCACCGTCATCGTCGGCGCGCCATTCGATCCTGCCGCGATCGGACGCAACCTGGCGCGGGCGCCGGCCGTGACCCGCGCGCTCACCGAGCCGGCCGGCTGGTCGAGCAGCCATGGCGCGCTCGACGATCTGCCGCGGCTCCTGGTCTGGCGCAACGGCACCGAGCCGCTGGTCGTGATCGCCAGCAAGTCGTGGGACAGCGTCTTCGCCTATTGGCGCAACGAAGCTGCGCAGATCGGCGCGATGATGCTGGCGCTGATCGTGTTCGTCCTGGCCGCGACGCAGGTCGCCGCGCGCGAGATTCAGCTCAGGGCGAAGGTCGAATCCAGGCTGGAGCAGCTTGCCACCACGGATCCACTGACCGGCCTGAAGAATCGGCGCAAGTTCGACGAGACCATCGAGCTCGAATGGCGGCGGGCGCAGCGCGCCGGCGCGCCGCTGGGGCTCTTGATGATCGATGCCGATCACTTCAAGAGCTACAACGACACCCACGGGCACCAGGCCGGCGACCAGGTGCTGGTCGGCATTGCCGTGTGCATTTCCGATTCGGTGCGGCGCGCCGGCGATTGCGCCGCGCGCTATGGCGGCGAGGAGTTCGCGGTGCTGCTGCCGGGGACCTCGGAAGCGGATGCGCTGCGCGTCGCGGAGACGATCCGCAGCAAGGTCAAGCTGTGGGCGGGAGAGGCGTGCACCACCTCGATCAGCATCGGTGCCGCCAGTGTCACGCCGTCGCGCGACACGGATTGGACCGGCCTGCTCAATGCCGCCGACCGCGCCCTCTACATGGCCAAGGCCGCGGGCCGCAACCGCTGCGCCAGCGCAGCGGTGCATAACCCGTCACCCGCGGCCTCGCTGGCGGCGTGATGCCACCAACTGTCTCGAAGGCGCGGCATTTCTCGTCGGCTTGGCCTCAGCCCTTGCCGTCGAGATAGCGCTTCATGTCCTCGCGCAGGCCATCGCGCAGGTCGGGCCGCGCCATGGCGAAGGCGATGTTGGCCTTCAGGAAGCCGGACTTCGAGCCGCAATCGTGCCGCTCGCCGTCGAAATCCACGCCGTAGAATTTCTGCGTCTTGGACAACCCGATCATCGCGTCGGTGAGCTGGATCTCGCCGCCGGCGCCGCGCTCCTGCGTCGCCAGGATCTTGAAGATCTCCGGCTGCAGGATGTAGCGGCCGGTGATCGAGAAGTTCGACGGCGCGGTGCCCTTGGCCGGCTTCTCGACCATGCCGTCGACCTCGAAGATCTTGCCGTCACGCTTGCCGACGCCGCAGATGCCGTATTGATGGGTCTGGTCGGCCGGCACCTCCTGCACCGCGAGCACATTGCTCTTCTCGGGCAGCTTGTTCGCGGCGGCGATCATCTGCGCCAGGCACCCCGGCGCGTTCAGCACCAGTTCGTCCGGCAGCACCACCGCGAACGGCTCGTCGCCGACGATGTCGCGCGCGCACCACACGGCATGGCCGAGCCCGAGCGGGGCCTGCTGGCGGGTGAAGCTGACGGCTCCAGCCTCCGGCTGGTCGCGCGCCAGGATTTCCATCTCGGTCTTCTTGCCGCGCGCCGCGAGCGTCGCGTCGAGCTCGTACATGCGGTCGAAATGATCCTCGATCGCGGTCTTGTTTCGCCCGGTCACGAACACGAAATGCTCGATGCCCGCCTCCTTGGCTTCATCGAAGACGTATTGGATGAGCGGCTTGTCGACGATCGTCAGCATTTCCTTCGGCATCGCCTTGGTGGCGGGAAGGACGCGGGTGCCGAGACCGGCGACCGGAAAAACGGCTTTGCGGATCTTCATGGGGATGACTAGACCTTGTGGCGATATGAATGCGAAATCGATCGCATTTTAGGTAGCTCGTTTGCAGCCGAGAACAAAGGCGGATGTTGGTCCGGTGTTCCGCTCGACATGGACCGAACGGCTAAATTTCGCTGCGGAAATCGTTAACCTTGTTAATCTCCCGTTAAGCAGGACCGGGCCTCGTGGAGGCCGATCTTCCATGCGATCTGGATCGAGACATGATGCGACGGAACGTGATGCTGACAGCTCTGAAGGCGGGTGCCGGCGCGGCGGTTCTGGTCACGGCGTTGACGGTGGTGTCCGGTTCCGCTGTCGCGCAATCCGGCGGCGGGCCGCTGAACTTTCTCGACGGCCTGTTCACGGGCACCTTGACCAAGGGCAACCCCGCCCCCAACCAGCCCCCTGCCGCCGGCGGGCCGCAGCCGTGGAGCGGCGAGGACGGCGCCTCCGGCCATCCGCTGATGACGGCGGCGGCGATCCGCGAGGCCGCCGGCAATTTCGACAATTGCGTCGCCGGCATGTGGCCAGATGCCGCAAGGCGCAACATCACGCAGGACAATTTCCAGCGCTTTACCGCCGGCCTGTCGCCGGACCTGCGCATCATGGACCTGCTCGACGCGCAGCCCGAATTCACCAAATCGATCTGGGACTATCTCGACATCCTGGTGAACGACAACCGGCTGGCGAAGGGCCGCGAGGTGCTGGCGAAGTACAAGCCGCAGTTCGATGCGGCCGAGCGCGCCTACGGCGTCGACCGTTACATCGTCGCTTCGATCTGGGGCATCGAGTCCAACTACTCGACCCAGATCGGTGACCGCAGCGTGCTGCAGTCGACCGCGACGCTCGCCTGCATCGGCCGCCGCCAGGCCTATTTCAAGGATGAGTTCCTCTCCGCCCTGGAAATCCTCAATCGCGGCGATCTGCGCCCCGAGCAGCTGCGCGGCTCCTGGGCAGGCGCCTTCGGCCCGACCCAGTTCATGCCGACCGCGTTCAAGCGCTTCGCCGTCGATGCCGATGGTGACGGCCGCCGCGACGTCGTCGACAATCCGGCCGACCTGATCGCCTCGACCGCCAACAATCTGAAGAAGGACGGCTGGCAGAGCGGCCAGAGCTGGGGCTACGAGGTCGTGGTGCCCCAGGGCTTCAACTACATGCTCGCCGACCGCGCCAAGAGCATGAGCTTCCGCCAGTGGGAACAGCTCGGCCTGCGACGGGCCAATGGTCAGCCGTTCCCGGCTAGCGCCGAAAAGGCCTATCTGCTGGCGCCGGCCGGCGCCCAGGGCCCCGGCTTCCTGATGCTGCAGAACTTCCGCGTCATCATGAAATACAACCCTGCGGAAGCCTACGCGCTGGCGATCGGACACTTCGCTGACCGCCTGCGCGGCGCGCCGCCGTTCGTTCAGGCCTGGCCGCGCGAGGAGCGAACGCTGTCGCGCGGCGAACGGCTCGAGCTGCAGCAATTGCTCGCCGAGCGCGGATTTTACCGCGGAACGCCGGACGGCCAGTTCGGTGGCCAGACGCGCGAGGCGCTGCGGAACTTCCAGGCCTCGATCGGGGCGCCGGCGGACGGATTTGCCACCTCGGACGTGCTCGAACGGCTGCGGGCGCGCTGATCGCAGCCCAATCTGCCCTGCCGGTAACCTTCTGGGGTGATTACCGGCGCCGTCAACACCATCCGGTGAATGCCCGTTTGCGGCCTGATTCGCGTCCTATTATATGGATCGTCACGATCACGCCGCGCGACGGGTGCGCATGTCAAAGCTGAAGTCCATCCTCAAGCTGTTGAACGAGCCCGGCCCGCTGGTCGTGCTGGCGGTCGTCATCGCCATGCTCGTCGGCATCGCCGGCCCCGCCTCGGCCCAGTTCTTCAACTTCAACCCGTTCGCTTCGCCCCGCCCGGCCCCGCGCGGCGGTGGAGGTGGCGGAGGCTGGTTCGGCGGCGACTTCTTCGCTCCGTTCCCGCAGCAACAGCCCAAGCGGGTGATCCAGGACTATTCCAAGGCGCCGCCGCCGGAAAAGCGTGACGGCGCGCCGGACCGCTACGTGCTGGTGCTGGGCGACGCCATGGCCGACTGGCTCGCCTATGGCCTGGAAGAGGCCTATGCCGAGCAGCCCGACATGGGCGTGACCCGCAGGATCAGGACCACGTCGGGCCTCATCAAGTACCAGCCCAGGGGCGAGCCGGCCGACTGGGCCGCCGCCGCCAAGGGCATCCTGGCGACCGAGCGCGCCGACGCCATCGTCATCATGCTCGGCCTCAACGACCGCATCTCGCTGCGCGAGCCTGCGGTGGAGAAGACCGAGAAGCCGGACGACAAGAAGGGCGACAAGGCCAAGAAGGATGCCAAGGCCAAGCCCGGCGAGACAAAGCCCGGTGAGGCCAAGCCGGGCGAAGCCAAGCCGGACGGCAAGGCCGACACTGCGGCCAAGCCCGACGACAAGGCTGCCGATACCGATCTGCCGCAGGACGAGGTCGACAACGACACGCCCGCGGTCGCGGCACCGGAGAAGGCCGCCCGCTCGCCGGGCGGCCTCTATGAGTTCCGGGACGAGCGCTGGGTCGAGCTGTATGCGAAGAAGATCGAGGAGATGATCGCGATCGCCAAGAGCAAGGGCGTGCCCGTGCTCTGGGTCGGCCTGCCCGCGGTTCGCGGTCCCAAGGGCACCGCGGACACGCTGTTCCTCGACTCGCTGTATCGCGATGCCGCCGGCAAGGCCGGCATCACCTATGTCGATGTCTGGGACGGCTTCGTCGACGAGTCCGGCCGCTTCCTGCAGAAGGGCCCGGACTTCGAGGGCCAGATCCGCCAGTTGCGCTCCTATGACGGCGTCTATTTCACCAAGCCGGGCGCGCGCAAGCTCGCCCACTATGCCGAGCGAGAGATCAACCGGCTGCTCGCGGCCCGTTCTGCGCCGCTCGAGCTGCCAAACGAGCCGGCGACGCCGGACGCCAATGCCGTGCCCGGCCAGCCGGCGCCGCGGCCGGTCGCCGGCCCGATCCTGCCGCTGGTGGCGTCATCCGTCGGCACCGACCAGTTGCTGGGCGGCCCCGGCTCCCGACCTGCGGCGGTCGACGCGCTGGCGGCCCGAACCCTGGTCAAGGGCGAGGCCCTGAGCCCGCCGGCCGGCCGCGCCGACGATTTCGTCTGGCCCCGCCGCGAGGTCGGCCGCGAACAGGCCAAGGAGCCGCCGAAGGAGCTGACCCGGCCCGAAGCGCCGATGGCAGCGACCACGCCGGCGGAAGCAACGCCGGCCGCGCCGACACCGGCGCCACCGAGACAGAAGCGGCTGACCGCGCCGACGGCCCCCGGCCAGCAGCCGCCAGCCCAGGCACAGCAGCCGAATCAGCCAGGTCAGGGCGTCCGTGAATTCTTCGGCTTCGGCGCGCCGCAGCAGCCGGCACGGCCCCCTGCCGCGCGCAATCCGAACGTGCCGCCGCGGCCGCCAGCATCGGTCGGCCGCTCGGCGGCAGCGCTGGAGTCCCAGGGACGCTGATCGTGGCCGCGCCTGAGCGCCAGGGGTGATCGACGCGATCGTCCGAAACGAAATGCCCACAACAAGATCGGCCCGCATTCGCGGCGAATGCGGGCCGATTGTCATCTGATCGTCAGGGGGACTTACGGATTCAGTAGCGCCAGCGCTGCGGCGGCTGCGGCCGACTCGGCGAGCGCATCAGCATCGCCAGCAGGAAGCCGATGCCGCCGGCGACCAGGAGCGCGCCCATCGGATTGTCCTGAACCCGCTTGGTCAGGGCCTGCGTGCCGTCACGCAGCGTCTCGGAGCCGTTACCGAATTTATCCTTGGCGAAATCCATCGCCGCATCGCCGGCCTCGCGCGCCGCGTCCTTGGCCTGGCCATACATGTTCTGCACGACGCCCGCGGCCTCGCGTGCACGGCCCGAGGCCTGCGTGCTCTTGTCGCCCAACATCTCGCCGACGCCGCCCTCGATCTTGCCTGCGACATCCTTGGCCGTACCGGTCAGCCGATCCTGATCCATTGCCGCTCTCCTTCTCTGCACTGTGCGGGATTGCTGGCCTGCTAACCGGCCAGCGCGGCGCAGGTTCCGAACGACTACAAAATCAGGCCGCCGTCGACGACGAGGGTCTGGCCGATGATGTAGGACGACAGTGGCGAGGCCAGGAACAGCGCCGCACCGGCCATGTCCTGCGGCGTCCCCAGCCGCCGCAGCGGGATGCGCTGCAGCGCGCCCTCGAGGCGCTTCGGATTGGCGGTCGTCACTTTGGTCATCTTGGTGTCGACGAGCCCGGGCGCGATCCCGTTGACGCGGATGCCGTCTTCCGCCCACGCCTCAGCCAGGGTTCGCGTCAATCCCATCGCGCCGGTCTTCGAGGCGTTGTAGGCCGGATTGCCCATGGTCGAATGATAGGCCGCAGTCGACGAGACGGTGATGAGCGCGCCCCTGGCATCGCGCAGCAGGCCGTGAAATTTCGTCGCACAGGCCATCAGGCTGATGAGGTTGACCTCGACCACCTTGCGGAAGCCCTCCATGGCGAATTCGCCGCGGCGGTACAACACCGCGCCCTGCGCCAGCACCAGCACATCGAGCCGATCGAGCCGCGGCGCGAAGCTTTCGATCGCGCCGGGATCGCTCACATCGAGCTGATGGTAGTTCACCCCTGCGAGATCGGAGCCCTCTCCTTCGGCATAATCGGCGGCGCTCGCCCGCGTGCCGCTGATGTCGACGCGCGCGCCCTGCGCGCGAAACGCCTGCGCGATGCCGTTGCCGATGCCGCTCGATCCGCCGATCACCAGCACCGAACGTCCCGTGAAATCGAGTGCGTTCATCTCCCCACTCCTTCCATTGTTGTTTGTCGGATGGTGTGGGGATCGGCGCAGGCCCTGTCAACGGCATCGCGGCTGTGGCGACACCGGCATCGGCACCTTTCGCATCAATGCTGCTGCGCAGCTAATTCATCGGCGTCAGCCGCAGCAGGCGGCCGGGCGAATCGTCCTCGATCACCCAGACAGCGCCATCCGGCGCCACGGCGACATCTCGGATACGCTCGCCCATGTCCCAGCGCTCGGCCTCGTCAGGCTGACCATCGGGCCGGAAGGCAACGCGGACCAGCGCCTGCGCCCGCAAGCCTCCAATCAATGCCGATCCCTTCCATTGCGGAAACATCGGACCATCATAGAAGACGAGGCCGGCCGGCGCGATCACGGGATCCCAATACAGCGGCGGCGGCGCGAGGTCGGGCCGCGTCGCATGCCGCGGGATCGGCGTGCCGTCGTAGTTGTCGCCGTTGGACACCAGCGGCCAGCCGTAGTTCTTGCCCGGCTCGATCAGGTTCAGCTCGTCGCCGCCGCGCGGTCCCATCTCGTGCAGCCAGAGCTTGCCATCTGATGCGAAGGCGAGCCCGTACGGATTGCGGTGGCCGCTGGTCCACGTCTGGGCCGGCACGCCCTTGTCCTCGGCCATGGGATTGTCCGACGGAGTCGCGCCGTCGAGATTGAGCCTGAGCACTTTTCCGCGCGCCTGCCGTGGATCCTGCGCGCTGTTCGGCTGCATGCGGTCGCCGATGGTCAGGAACAGATGCGTTCCCGACGGATCGAACGCGATGATGCCGCCGGGCTGGCCGCCGCCGCCGGCCGGCGTCTGGCGCCAAATGACGACGGGGTCGGTCAGCGCGGCGTTGTCGTTCGCGAGCGACAGCACGGCGCGGGTCAGCACGAGCCGGCTGCCCTCGCTGCCCGGCTCGGTGTAGGTGAGATAGATCTGCGAGCTCGTCGCGAAGCTCGGCGACACCGCGATGTCGAGGAGGCCGTTCTGTCCGCGCGCCGCGACCGCAGGCACGTTGCCGATCTGGATCTTCTTCCCATCCTGCGTGACGAGAAAGATCCGGCCGGGCTTCTCCGTGATCAGCATCCGCCCGTCGGGCAGGAAGGCGATGGCCCAGGGCGTATCGAACTCGGCGACGGCGCGCGCCTCGAACGGCCGCACCGCGCTTGCCTTGCGATCGCCGGCGTTGATGCTCTCGGCTCGCGCAGCCGCGGTCGCAACGAGTCCCATCACCAATGCCAAGCGCATGAAGGTCGTGGAGAGCACCATGATCACTCCGGTTTGTTGTTCCGCGTCGTCAGCAACGAGAATTCGGCCATGCTGGATCGGTGCCTATCGAATGCGTCCGATCAGTGATAATCCCGACGGCGAGCATGCGATGCGCATTTTTCCGTGAGCCGCAAATATGCACCAGCACAGGCAACTCAGCCGCTCGGTCAAGGGATTGATCGTCCTGATCACCGGCGCAGCGTCGGGGATGGGGCGCGCGACCGCGCGCGTGTTCGCCGATGAAGGCGCCAGGGTCGCAGTCACCGATGTCGATGAGGACGGGGCCCGCGCCGTGGCGGCGGATATCCTGGCCGGCGGCGGAACGGCGCGTGGCTGGAGGCTCGACCTCGCCGACCGCGACGCCATCAGCGCCGTCGTCGGCGACGCTGCCGCGCATTTCGGCGGACTCGACATCGTCGTCAACAATGCCGGCATCTCGGTGCGCGTCGCGATCGACGACGAAGCCTACGACGAGGCCTGGGCCAGAGGGCTTGCCATCATGCTGACGGCGCAGCAGCGCGTCATCCGTGCCGCGCTGCCACATCTGCGCCGCTCGAACAGCCCGCGCATCGTCAACATCGCCTCGACCGAGGCGCTCGGCGCAACTGCGCTGCACAGCGCCTATTCGGCTGCAAAGGCCGGGGTGACCGGATTGACGCGCGCGCTCGCGGTCGAGCTCGGCCGCGATGGCATCACCGTCAACTGCATCTGTCCGGGACCGATCACGACCGCCATGACCGCGCGCATTCCGGACGAGCAAAAGGCGGTCTATGCGCGGCGCCGCACCGCGCTTGGCCGCTATGGTGACCCCGAAGAAGTGGCGCACATGACCTTGAGCCTGAGCCTGCCGGCCGCCTCGTTCCTCACCGGAGCGGTGATCCCGGTGGATGGCGGGCTGATGGCCCGCAATGCGTGATGTCTGCCGCCCCGGCATGACAGCCGTGCACGCGGCGCTCCGCGCCTTGCGTTGACTTCGCACATCGCCGGCGTAGCCTCCATCAGAAGAAGCGGACAGGAGTCCGCCCTCATGAGGACGCGAGGAGGACACCATGGCAATCGCCATCCGACAGCTGCACCCGCATTTCGTCGGCGAAGTGTCCGGTATCGATCTGCGCAAGCCTCTCGCCGGGGACGACGTCGCGCAGCTGCAGGCCGCGATCGATCACTACGCCGTTCTCGTATTTCATGATCAGGACCTCACCGACGCGCAGCAGCTCGGCTTTGCGCTCAGCTTCGGCGAGCGCGAGCAGGCGCGCGGCGGCACCGTCACCAAGAAGGAAGACTACCGCCTAACCACTGGCCTCAACGACGTCTCCAATCTCGGCAAGGATGGCAAGCCGCTGCCACCGGACCATCGCACGCATCTGTTCAATCTCGGCAACTGCCTGTGGCACTCCGACAGCTCGTTCCGGCCGATCCCAGCGAAATACTCGATTCTCTCCGCGCGCATCGTGAACCCGAAGGGCGGCAACACCGAATTCGCCGACATGCGCGCCGCCTATGACGCGCTCGACCAGGAGACCAGGGACGAGATCGAGGATCTCGTCTGCGAACATTCGCTGATGTATTCGCGCGGCGCGCTCGGCTTCCTCGACTACACGGACGAGGAGAAGGAGATGTTCAAGCCGGTCAGGCAGCGGCTTGTCCGCACTCATCCTGCCCATGGCCGCAAGTCGCTCTATCTGTCATCGCATGCCGGCGCCGTCATCGGCATGAGCATGCCGGAGGGCCGGCTGCTGCTGCGCGACCTCACCGAGCATGCCACGCAGCCCGAGTTCGTCTATGCGCACAAATGGGCGCCGCACGACCTGATCATGTGGGACAATCGCCAGACCATGCACCGCGTGCGCCGCTACGATCAGTCGCAACCGCGCGACATGCGCCGCGCCACGGTGGCCGGCACCGAACCGACGGTCGCGCAGCAGGCGGCGGAGTAGAGTTGGCTTCAGCGGCCTGGACACATCGTCATTGCGAGGAGCGGAGCGACGAAGCAATCCAGAATCCGCCCGCGGCCCTGGATTGCTTCGCTGCGCTCGCAATGACGGTGGAGGCAGAACGCCCCATCAGATTTTTATATGATCCGAGCGAGCGGCTGGGACTCCAACCGGACGATAACGCCTATGCATGCCCGGCGGCGTTGGACAGCATGCCGGGATCGATGCCGATCTTGCGCAGCGCGAGATCGTATTTGGCGTCGACATTGTCGCCGAAGATCAGCTCAGGATCGGCGTCGCAATGCAGCCAGCCATTGTCCTGGATCTCTTCCTCCAGCTGGCCGGCGCGCCAGCCGGCATAGCCGAGCGCGAGGATCGCGTGCTTTGGACCGTCGCCCTTGGCGATCGCCTTGAGGATGTCGATGGTCGTCGTCAGGCAGACGCCGTCGTTGATCTTCAAGGTCGCGTTGGCGATGAAGTAGTCGCTCGAATGCAGCACGAAGCCGCGGCCGGTATCGACAGGGCCGCCGCTCAGCACCTTCATCGTCTCGGCGCTGTCGGGCAGGCTGATCTGATCGCTCTTCTCGATGATATTCAGTTGCATCAGGAGCTGAGGGAAGTCGATGCTGCCCGCCGGCCGGTTCACCATGATACCCATGGCGCCCTCGGCCGAGTGCGCGCAGAGATAGATCACCGAGCGCTCGAACCGGGAATCGCCCATCACGGGCATTGCAACCAGCAGCTGGCCGTCGAGGTAACCACCGTGAGAGGTGTGATCCCCGATCCCCGTCACTTTGCGGCGAATGTCGCCCAGCCTTTTTGCCTCAGGATTCATCCGCAAGGACTCTCATGATCACCGATATCCTGATATTGGGATGCGCATCTGTCAATCAAGGTTCAGGTCCTCGCGAGGAAATCTGCTCACAAGCATTTCAATGGTTTGCGCCCGAACCGCACTCTAAAGACGTCTCATGTCCGCCTTGGTTCCTCACCACTCTGCCACACTGCTGGTCGCGACCGTCGTATCATCCTGCCTTGCGTTCGGCGCGCAGGCGCAGGATTCCTCGCCCTGGCAGCGCGACAGCCACTCCGCGGTGCGCCTGCTCGCGGGCTCGCGCAGCGGTCCGGTCATGCTGGGCGGCATCGCCCTTGCGCTGCAGCCGGGATGGAAGACCTATTGGCGGACGCCCGGCGATTCCGGCGTGCCGCCACGGTTCGACTTTTCCAAGTCGGAGAACGTCGAAGCGGTGACGGTTCTGTGGCCCGCGCCGACAAAGTTCGATGACGGCGCCGGTGGACACTCGCTCGGCTATCATGATCAGGTCGTGCTGCCGCTGCGCATCGTCGCCAAGAACCCCGACAAGCCGATGACCCTGCGCGCCGACATCAGCTACGCGGTTTGCGAGAAGATATGCATTCCCGTCGAGGCAAAGGCCGAGCTCGCCTTCACCAGCGTCGCCAGCACCGAAGATACGACGCTCTCGGCGGCCCTCGACACGGTGCCGAAGCCGGCCACTGTCGGCGATGCCAATCCCTTGACGATCCGCGACGTCAAGCGCGACGGCCAGAAGGACGTCGTCGTCGACGTCGCCGTCGCCGATCCGCGCAGCGTCCAGCTCTATGTCGAGGGTCCGACGCCCGACTGGGCGCTGCCGATCCCGACCGTGCGCGACAGCGGCATGCCGGGCATCAAGCGCTTCGCCTTCGAGCTCGACGGCGTTCCGCCGGGCGTGAAGCCGGACGGCGCGGCGCTGAAATTCACGCTGGTCGGCCCCGACAAGTCCTACGAGTTCAATTTCACTCTGCCGTGACGGCTGGTGCGCCGCGCGACCGACGCGGCGCCGGTCCAACTCAATCTTAACGTTGCGTTGATAGGGAGGACCATCGCCGCCATCCGCGCGGCCGTGGAGCCGGACCCCGCCGTGGCCGTGATGGATGCCCGCAACGCCCCCGCATCGACCGGCCTCGCGGCCCGCCTGAAGGCGCGCTTGGCCGCGCTCGGCGGCAGCGGCGAGGCATCGCTGACGCGCCGCCTGGCCGGCACCATCTTCCTGATCCGCGTGCTCAGCGCCGGCCTCGCCTATCTCAGCCAGATCCTGCTCGCGCGCTGGATGGGCGGCTCGGACTACGGCACCTACGTCTATGTCTGGACCTGGGTGCTGCTGCTCGGCAGCATGCTCGATGTCGGCATCGCCTCCTCGGCGCAGAAGATCATTCCGGACTACCGCACCTCGGGCCAGCAGGCGCTGCTGCGCGGCTTCCTCTCCGGCGGACGCTGGCTGACCTTGGCGACCTCCACGGCTGCCGCGCTGCTGCTCGCCGGCCTGGTCGCGCTGCTGTCGCCCTGGATCGACGCCGGCGAGCGCATGCCGCTCTATATCGGCTGTCTCACCCTGCCCGCCTTCGTCGTCGCCAACACCCAGGACGGCATCGCCCGCTCGCACGACTGGATGACGCTCGGGCTGATGCCGCAATTCATCATCCGCCAGACGCTGATCATCGGCTTCACCGCCGGCGCCGTCGTGCTCGGTCTCGATCTCGGCGCCACCGCGGCGATGGCCGCGAGCGCGGCCGCGGTGTGGCTCGCGATGCTCGGCCAGATGCTGGTGCTGAACGACAGGCTCCGCCTCCACATCGAACCGGGACCGAAGCAATATGATCTGCGCGGCTGGCTCGCGATCTCGCTGCCGATCCTCCTGGTCGAGAGCTTCTATCTGCTGCTGTCCTACACCGACGTGCTGGTGCTGCAGCAGTTCCGCTCTTCCGAGGAGGTCGGCATCTATTTCGCGGTGGTGAAGACGCTCGCGCTGGTGTCGTTCATCCACTACGCGATGTCGGCGACGACGGCGCATCGCTTCGCCGAATATCACGCGCTCGGCGACAAGGTGCGGCTGTCGGCCTATGTCGCGCATGCCATCAAGTGGACGTTCTGGCCGTCGCTCGCGGCGACGCTGGTGCTGCTCGCGCTCGGCAAGCCGCTGCTGTTTCTGTTCGGCGCGCAGTTCACCGCCGGCTACGACATCATGTTCATCGCCGCGATCGGCCTCGTCGTGCGCGCCGCGATCGGGCCGGTCGAGCGGCTCTTGAACATGCTGGGCCAGCAGCGCGCCTGCGCCATGGCCTATGCGGCGGCCTTCGTCATGAACCTCGTGCTCTGCATTCTGCTGGTGCCGCAGTTCGGCGGCCACGGCGCCGCGGCGGCGACCTCGCTGTCGCTGGCCTTCGAGACCGTGCTGCTGTTCCGGATCGTCAAGCAGCGGTTGGGGCTGCATGTCCTCGCCTTCGGCAAGGCATCTTGAGGAAACCATGTTGACGCATCTGTTGCGTCATCTTGTCCTCGTCTTGTCGGAACTGCGAGCGCAGCGCGCCGCGCGCGACGATCACGCAAGTGTTGGGTGCAACGCCTTGATATTGGCGCGATCCTCCAGGCACATGATTTGATCGCGCGCTGGGGGAGAATGAGATGTCGAGACTGGGGGTCGCACTCTCGCTGGCCGGAACCGTGATGCTGGCCGGCTGCATGGAAGCGACGCTGTCGCCGACGTCGGACGCGGCGTTGACGCCGCGCGACCGCCAGTTGCTGTCGCGCGCGCCTTATGCCGAGGCGCAGATCCCGCAACAGTTCCAGCGGCACATCGTCGACTACACAAGGCAGGAGCAGCCGGGCACGATCGTCGTCGATACCGATGCGCGCTTCCTGTACTACGTCCTGCCGGACCGCAAAGCGATCCGCTACGGCGTCGCCGTCGGCGAGGAGGCGATGGCATTCTCCGGCGTCGCCACGGTCGGCAAGCTCGCCGAATGGCCGGACTGGGTTCCGACCGCCGACATCCAGGCGCGCCTCGGGCCGTATCCCAAGCGCGTCGCCGGCGGCCCGGCGAATCCGCTTGGCGCCCGCGCGATCTATCTGTACGAGGGCAACAAGGACACCCTGTACCGCATCCACGGCACCAACCAGCCCGAATATATCGGCCAGGCGATCTCGTCGGGCTGCATCCGCATGACCAACACCGACGTCGCCGACCTCTACACCCACGTCCAGCTCGGCTCGACCGTGGTCGTGCTGCCTCCGGGCCAGAGCGTCGCCTCCACCACACCGAACGTCTTCGCGCGCCGTAGCTGATCGGCTGGCGTCCCGCTAGCCGTAGCGCAGCTTCAAGCCGAGGATCGCCGCCACCAGGCCGAGCGTGATGGCGTTGGCGACGACCAGCGGCAGATCGCTGATCAGCGCGCCGTACAGCAGCCACATCGAGTTGCCGGTGGTCTGCAGCACGAACATGCCCATCGAGATGTCATGGGTCGAGCGCGAGCGCCAGGCCTTGATGACCTGCGGCAGGAACGAGCATGTGGTGCAGGTGGCGGCGCCGAGGCCGATGATGGTGGTCAGCAAGGTGAGGTCCGTGGGCGTGCGTCCAAGAGAAGCACGCTTGTAGAACGGACCGCGCCGAAGCGAAACCCGCCTCGGCGCGAAACTGGCGCTTTGTCCGGCGCTTGCGCGGCGATCAAGCCGCGGTCCAGCCGCCGTCGATCGACAGATTGGTGCCGGTGATCTGAGCCGCATCGTCACCGCACAGGAACAGCGCCAGCGCCGCGACCTGCTCGGATGTCACGAACTCCTTGGTCGGCTGCGCCGCCAGCAGCACGTCGTTGATGACCTGCTCCTTGGTGAGGTTGCGCGCTTTCATCGTGTCCGGAATCTGCTTCTCGACCAGCGGCGTCCACACATAGCCCGGCGAGATGCAGTTGCAGGTGATCTTGAAGGTCGCGAGCTCGAGCGCCACGGTCTTGGTCAGGCCGGCAATGCCGTGCTTGGCCGAGACATAGGCCGACTTGAACGGCGAGGCGACCAGCGAGTGCGCGGACGCCGTGTTGATGATGCGGCCCCAGCCGCGCTTCTTCATGCCGGGCACCGCGGCGCGGATGCCGTAGAACGCCGAGGAGAGGTTGATCGCGATGATCTGCTCCCACTTCTCCGGCGGGAAGTCCTCGACCGGCGAGACGAACTGGATGCCGGCATTGTTGACGAGGATGTCGACCGCGCCGAACGTGGTCTCGCCGAGCGCGATCATGCCGGCGATCTCGGCCGGCTTGCTCATGTCCGCCGGCGAGTGCACGGCCTTGACCTTGTAGTCGCTCTCGATCGCCGCCCGCTCCTTCTCGATATCGGCAGGCGCGCCGAAGCCGTTGAGCACGATGTTGGCGCCGGCGGAGGCGAAGGCGCGTGCATAGGCCAGCCCGATGCCGCTGGTCGAGCCGGTCACGACCGCGGTCTTGCCCTTCAGGTTCGTCGTCATTGCTTCACTCCTTCTTGGCGGCAGCGGGACTGCCGTCCTGCGTGAGATCGTAGGTGACCATGGTCTCGCCGGACTGCGGCCGCTGCAGCCAGTCCTTGTGGCGCATCGACTGGTGGACGTCGCGCACGCCCGCCTCCCAATGCTCGACCATCGCGACATGGGAGAAGTCGTAGTCCTTCGATGAGCTCTCGTAGCTCTTGCTGCGATAGATCAGGTGCACCACCGTCACCGTGTTCTCCTGCGCCGCCTTGCACAGGATCTCGAGCGACGGATCGTTGCGCAGCTCGTCCGGCAGCCGGGCGTAGAGCTCGCGCAGCGCCTTGCGCGTGTTGTGGATCATGCGGTTCTTGTCGGTGTTCATCCGCGTCCGGCTGGAATAGCGAATGTCCTTCTCGCGCTCCGCGGCCTCCAGCAGCGTTCGCGGCAGATCGCCGCGCGCGGAGAACAGATCGACCTGGAAGATCAGGAGATCGCGATCGGTCTCCATGTCGAGCACGTAGTCGAGCGGCGTGTTGGAGGCGATGCCGCCATCCCAATAGTGCTCGCCATCGATCTCGACCGGCGGGAAGCCGGGCGGCAGCGCGCCCGACGCCATGATGTGCTCGGGCCCGATCCGCTTGCCCCGCTTGCTGAATTCGACATTGTCGAAATAGGTGAAATTGCCGGTGGTGACGCCGACGGCGCCGACGGAGAGCCGCGTCTTCAGATCGTTGATGCGGTCGAAATCCACCAGCCGCTCCAGGGTCCGCTTCAGCGGCGCGGTGTCGTAATAGCTGACCGACTGCGGCGTGCCCGACGGCCACAGCGGCGCCGGCGGAAAGCGCGGCGTGAAGAAGCCGGGCACGCCGAAGGCCGCGATCAGCCCGGCGCTGACTTCGTTGAAGGCCGAGCGGTGATGATCACCATTGAGCAGCGGCTTCCACGGCACCGGCGACGACACCATCTCCCAGAATTCCTTGAGACGGCCGATGCGTTTCTCGCGGTCGTTGCCGGCGATGATCGCGGCATTGATGGCGCCGATCGAGATACCGGCAACCCATTCCGGTTCGAAATCAAAATGGCACAGCGCCTGATAGGCGCCGGCCTGATAGGAGCCAAGCGCGCCACCGCCCTGCAGGACGAGCACGCGTTGCGATTCGGCTGGAGTTGCAGGCAGCGGGGGAAATGGATGTTGCGTCATCACTGCGGTCATTAGCAAAGCAAGGCGCCACCGTGGCGTCACTTCGCGGTGACGTCAATCCACCCCCAGGGATAGCACCCTGCACCGGGACGCGTGTCGGCGTCGAGCGAGCCTCCGCTGCACAGGCCCGGAGCGGGCCTGCCCGTTATGACGGCTTCTTGCCGTCCGGCGCGGCGAGGATCATGGTCCAGAACACCTTGTACTTGGTGTTCGGAGCATAGCTCGCGGCGATGCCTATTTTTGTGACACCGCTCTTGAGCATGTTGGCGCGGTGGGGCGGCGAGTCGCGCCAGCCGGAAAACGCTTCCGCCAGCGTGTGATAGCCGGCCGACACGTTCTCGACCGCGACGGTGGCGTCGTAGCCCGCGCCGTTCAGCCGCTTGGCCAGCGGGGCGCGCACGTCATGATCGAGCTTGTTCTTGTCGGCCATCGCCTGCGACTGCGACTCCGCCAGCCGCATCAGCTCGGGATCGACCTCGACCGTGCCGAGCCCGTTGTTCTGGCGGTATTGCGAGATCATCGTCGCGGCAGCGACAGCATCGAGCTTGGCGCCTGCGACCGCCATGTCGGCATACATCGTCGGCGCCTGCACGACCGGCGTCTCGGCCGCGCAGCCGGCGAGCAGGAATGCCAAGGAGAAAGCGAGTGCCCGATGCTTCAATGAACCAGTCCCTATGCCGATACGAGAGGCGGGTTGTTGCACATCAACCGTGGCTGAAAGGTGAATCGGCGGTAAGTTCCGTCGGTACAATTGCGGCCATTCCGGCCGGTTACGGTTCGTTGACCATAAGAGCGGCGCGGTCAAGCCTGCCGGGTGGGACAAAGCCTCTTTAGCCCTGCCAATCGTGTGACGAGCAAGGCGCCCCAAAGCCGGTGTCGTCCCGGCCTCCGCGCCGGGACCCATAACCCCAGGGAGTGGTTCGAGGCAGGCGGGACGACCAGCCGTTTCTAGCCGCGACATCACCCGGTATGGGTCCCGGCGTTCGCCGGGACGACAGCGGAGGCTACGGCGCGCAGCTGCGCCAATTAGGACGTTGCCGGGCTTCCTGTTTGGCCGACTGTCTTGGACCAACTACCTATAGTCGGGGGCTGAGCTCAGCGTGTCGTCACCCGCCCGCAAAAATCCGATAGTGCCGTGGCTTCAATCCGACCCGTTCGCCGATGCGGAGGTCGCGGTCGCGTGGCGCGTCGATCTCGATGGTGGATCCCTCCGTCAGCGCGATCTCGGCGCGCTGCACCGGGCCGAAGCTGCGGACGTGGGTCACGGCACCATGCAGCGTGCCGCTGTCAGCCGGACCGATCAGCATGTCGTGACGACGCACGAACAGAGTGGACGCGCCCGCGGCATCGCCAGGCGCAGCAATGTCCAGCGGCCGTCCGTTCAGATGCACGGCGCCGCCGGTGATCTCCACCGGCAGCATGATCGACTCGCCGATGAAGCCGTGGACGAAGGCGGTCGCCGGCGCGTCATAGACGTCGCTCGGCGAGCCGACCTGCTCGATGCGGCCCTTGTCCATCACCACCACGCGGTGCGCGACCTCGAGCGCCTCCTCCTGGTCGTGGGTGACGAAGATCGAGGTGACGTTGATGGAGTGATGCAGGGTGCGCAGCCATTGCCGCAGCTCCTTGCGTACCTTGGCATCGAGCGCGCCGAACGGCTCGTCGAGCAGGAGGATGCGCGGCTCGATCGCGAGCGCGCGCGCCAATGCGATGCGCTGGCGCTGGCCGCCGGAGAGCTGGCTCGGATAGCGGTCGGCGAGCCAGTCGAGCTGGACGAGATCGAGCAGCTCCTTCACGCGCGCGCGGATCTCGGCCTCGCTCTTGCGGATGCGGCGCGGCTGCACGCGCAGGCCGAAGGCGACGTTCTCGAACACGTTCATGTGCCGGAACAGCGCGTAGTGCTGAAACACGAAGCCGACGTGGCGCTCGCGCGCGCCGCGATCGAGCGCGCTCTCTCCGTCGAACAGGATCTCGCCGGAGTCGGGCCATTCCAGCCCCGCGATGATGCGCAGCAGGGTCGTCTTGCCCGATCCGGACGGTCCGAGCAGCGCCAGCAATTCGCCGTCAGCGACCTTGAGATCGACGCCGTCGAGCGCCTTGAAGGTGCCGAACGTCTTGACGACACCCCTGACTTCAATGGTCACGCGGACCTCCCTCATCGAGTTGCCGTTCGAGGACGGTTTTGACGACCAGCGTGATCAGCGCGAGCATCGCCAGCAGCGAGGCGATCGCGAACGAGGCGACCATCTGGTATTCGTTGTAGAGGATCTCGACCAGCAGCGGCATCGTGTTGGTCTCGCCGCGGATGTGGCCGGACACGACCGAGACGGCGCCGAACTCGCCCATCGCACGTGCGTTGCAGAGAAGCACGCCGTACAGCACGCCCCATTTGATGTTCGGTAAGGTGACGCGGAAGAAGGTCTGCAGGCCGGACGCGCCGAGCGAGACCGCCGCCTCCTCTTCCTGCGTGCCCTGCTCCTGCATCAGCGGAATCAGCGCGCGAGCGACGAACGGGAACGTCACGAACACGGTCGCGAGCGCGATGCCGGGAAAGGCGAACAGGATCTGCAGGCCATGGCGCTGCATCCATGGACCGAAGAAACCCTGCGCGCCGAACAACAGCACGAACACGAGGCCCGAGATCACCGGGCTCACCGAGAACGGCAGATCGATCAGGGTGATCAGGAACGTCTTGCCCGGGAAGTCGAACTTGGCGATCGCCCAGGCGGCGCACAGGCCGAACACGAGATTGGTCCCGACCGAGACCAGCGCCACCAGCAGGGTGAGGCGGATCGCGTCCCACGCCTCGGCATCGGCGAGCGCGCTGAAATAGGCCGCGATGCCCTTGCCGAACGCTTCCACGAACACGACGATCAGCGGCAGCACCACGAACACCGACAGGAACGCCAATGCCAGCGTCGTGATGACGATGCGGACCAGGCGCGGCTCGGTACGCGGATCGGGTCGGCCGGCCTGCGCGACGCGCCGGCTGGTCGCGGACGATGCCACGGACGGCGCCTGCAGGGTCATCTCCACGCTCATGTCGGGTCCTAGTTCAAGGGCGCCCGGCTCTGCGCCCAGCGCTGCAACCGGTTCACGGCAAAGATGATCAGGAACGCCACGACGAGCATCACCACCGCGATCGCGGTGGCATCGGCGTAGCGGAATTCGGACAGCCGGATCACGATCAGCAGCGGCGCGATCTCGGAGACGTTCGGCAGATTGCCGGCGATGAAGATCACCGATCCGTACTCGCCGACCGCGCGCGCAAAGGCGAGTGCGAAGCCAGTGAGCAGCGCCGGCGTCAAGCTCGGCAGGATCACGCGGGCCACGATCTGCCAGCGCCCGGCGCCGAGGCTCGCCGCCGCCTCCTCGATCTCCGGATCGAGATCGATCAGCACCGGCTGCACGGTGCGGACGACAAAGGGGATGCCGATGAAGATCATCGCAACGAAGATGCCGAGCGGCGTGAACGCCACCTTGATGCCCATTGCGGCGAGCGGCGCGCCGAGCCAGCCCTTCTGGGTGAACAGCGCCGTCAGCGCCACGCCCGCCACAGCGGTCGGCAGCGCAAAGGGAACGTCGACGATCGCGTCGAACAGGCGGCGCCCCGGAAAGCGGTAGCGCACCAGCGCCCACACGACGATGGTGCCCATCACCAGGTTCACGCAGGCCGCGGCGAAGGCGAGCCCGAACGAGATCTTGAGCGCGCTCAAGGTGCGCCGGCTGGTGACGATGCCCCAGAACTGGTCGAGGCTGAGATCAGTCGAGCGGACGAACAGTCCCGCCAGAGGAATCAGAACGATCAGCGACAGCCAGGTCAGCGTCAGTCCCATGGTGAGACCAAAGCCCGGCAAGGTGCTGCGGCGTGGTGCAAGTACGTTCAAAAAAAGGCCTGGTCCGTTGATGATCAGTGTCGATAGTCGGTGTCCGCCCGCGGCCCCCCGTCTCGTCTTGTCGATCGAGACCGGGGACAGCGTCTCACGCGCAATGTCGCAGATCGCCGCAACACCAGCTCACTGCCTTCGTTTTTTCTGCCTTGCCGTCGAGGCCGTAGCAGACCGGCGGTCACCAACTCGTTCCCTATGATTCGATCAATTCTTGTAGATTTGATCGAAGATCCCGCCTTCCGCAAAGTGTTCCTTCTGAGCCTTGGTCCAGCCGCCGAACACCTCGTCGATGGTGAACAGCTCGACCTTGGCAAAGTCAGCCTCATGCTTCTTCGCGACCTCAGGATCGCGCGGACGGTAGGAGTTGCGTGCGGCAATTTCCTGACCTTCCTTTGTATACCAGTATTTCAGGTAGGATTCAGCCACACTTCGCGTGCCCTTCTTGTCGGCCACCGAGTCGACCACCGCAACTGGCGGTTCGGCCAGGATGGAGAGCTGCGGCGCGACGATCTCGAACTTGTCCTTGCCGAACTCACGCAGGGCCAGATGCGCCTCGTTCTCCCAGGCAAGCAGAACGTCGCCGACCCCGCGCTCCACGAAGGTCACGGTGGCGCCGCGGGCGCCGGTATCGAGCACAGGGACGTGCTGATAGAGGTCGCCGACGAACTGCTTGGCCTTGTCGGCCGAGCCGAACTTCTTCAGCGCATAGCCCCAGGCGGCCAGGTAGTTCCAGCGCGCGCCGCCGGATGTCTTCGGATTGGGCGTGATGACGTCGACGCCCTTCTTGAGCAGATCGTCCCAGTCCTTGATGCCCTTGGGATTGCCTTTGCGCACCAGGAAAACGATGGTCGAGGTGTAGGGCGATGCATTCTGCGGCAGCCGCTTCTGCCACTCCTTGTCGAGCAGCCCCCTGCCGGCGATCGCGTCGATGTCATAGGCAAGCGCCAGAGTCACGACATCGGCCTGCAGCCCGTCGATGACGCTGCGGGCCTGCGCGCCGGAGCCGCCATGCGACTGCTTGACCTCGACGCTCTTGCCGGTCTCCTTCTGGTAGGCGGCCGAAAATGCCTTGTTGAACTCGACATAGAGCTCACGGGTCGGGTCGTAGGAGACGTTGAGCAGGGTGATGTCGGCCGCATAGGCCGAGCCTGCCCATGCCAGTCCCGCGACCACAGCCAGAACACGCCGCATCATTCGAGCACTCCATTTCCAGGCCTCGCGATGTTGCAGGCGCGCACGCCAGATCGCCGGATGTGCACGTCAGAGTCAACGAAAGCGGATTTTCTTGTTTCCGGCAGGACATGGGCATTTTGCTATGAAGCGCCGCGCAACGGGATTGGCATTCTTTGCCGCGACACATTGCCGTCATCGGCGCGCTGGTGACCACGATAGGGCGCGATCTCGAAAAGATTGCAACAGGGCGAGGCTTGACATTGTTCACTTTATGTTCGCAAAATAGCCGGCAACCTCAGCAGGAGAACAGAGCGGTGGCAACGAGGGACGTGATCGACGGGAGCGCACTCGCACGCTGGCTGAAGCTGGCCATCATGACAATCGTGTTGCCCGCTTTCCCCGCTCTGCTGGTGATGTCCACGGTCGCCCGGGCCGACGATCGGACCGGCTTCCGGGTCGGCGAGATCGACGGCGGCCCGGTTGCCCGGATCGACGTTCGGCTAAAGACGAAGAAATATCCGGGAATGCTGCGCTGCCTCGATCAATCCATAGCGCTCTATATCGTCGACCGCGATGGTGCTGTCCCTCCGCCTCTCCGCAATCTCAAGGACAGGCCCGCGGAATTGCAGGATGCCAAGCAGCGCACGCTGAAAGCGTCTGCGACCTATCTGCCCGGCAAGACGGCGAAGGACGGCGTCATGCTGTTCAAGGTTGAGGGGCTGAAGGCCTCGTCTTTCGCAGGCACCGGATTGATGCTCTGGGATCTCGCGCCGCCTGACTCTGCAGATCTCAGCGCGACCGCCGACAAGATCATATGGGCGGACACTGTGACCAACTTCACCTTTGTGATCCGGGCCGACAACGGCGAACAAGTGTTACCGACGGTCCTGAAATCCTGTGGTGTCTCTTAGCTCGACGACGTCACCACCGTGTGGATGCCGCATTCCGTCTTGCCGCGGCCCCGCCAGCGTCCGGCGCGGTCGTCCTCGCCGGTGTCGGAGCGGCTGGTGCAGGGCATGCAGCCGATCGAACGGAAGCCGGCGGCCATGAGCGGATGCTGCGGCAGGTTCGCGGAGCGATAGATGTCCGCGATGTCTTCGCGGGTGACATTGGCGAACGGGTTGAACTTCGCCCGGGCGCCGTCCTGCTCGACGACTTGAATCGCGGCACGCAGGCCGCCCTGGAAACGCTTGCGGCCATTGATCCAGGCCGTAAACGGCGCCAGCGCGCGCGCCAGCGGCTCGACTTTGCGGATCCGGCAGCAGGCGTCGGGGTCGGAGAACCACAGCTCGTTGTCGGCGTCCTCGCGCTTCAGTGCTGCGGCATCCGGCTTGATCGAGCGCACGTCGCGCAGGCCGAGGAGCTCGATCAGCTGGTCGCGATAGGCGAGCGTCTCTGCGAACATGTGCCCGGTGTCGAGGAAGATCACCGGAATCGCCGGATCGACATCGGCCGTGACCTTCAGCAGCGCCGCCGACTCCGTGCCGAACGACGACACCACGGCGAGCCGCTCGCGCCCGATCGCCCCGAGAGCGGCAGCAATGATCTCCTGCGGCGCAGCGGTGCGCAACGCGGCGTCGAGCGCCGCGACTGGGATCTCCGCAACGGAAGGCGATGCAGCCAGCGTGCTCACAGCCCGGCACTCTCCGAATGGCGCAGTTGCAGGCGCTGATGCAGCGCGGAGATCCGGCCGTCGCCGGCCGGCTGGTAGAACACCGAATAGCGCTTCACGGTCTCGGTGAAGGCCTCGGCGTCGGCCTGCTTCTTGACCTCGAAGGCGTCGAAGCCGGCGCGCAGCATGAACACGAACTGGTCGCGCAGCACTTGGCCCGTCGCGCGCAGCTCGCCGCGATAGCCATAGCGCTCGCGCAGCAGGCGCGCCTGGGTATAGGCGCGGCCGTCGCGGAAGCTCGGAAACACCAGCGCGACCAGCGCAAGGCGATCGAGGTATGGCACGAGATCGTCGACATCGCGATTGTTCGGCCAGATCACGCCGAGCTTGCCGAGGGCGCGGCTGACCAGCGCGTCGGGGCCGGCGAGGAAGCGCGTCTCCGGGACGAGGATCGCACCCTCTGCCGGCAGCTCGGCATCGTCGGTGATGCGGACGAACGCGTCCGCGATGATGTGTCCGCCCTTAACGAGTGGCATAAACCCGCTCCCTGAATGGTTCGACCCCGAGCCGCTTCACCGTGTCGACGAACAGCTCCTCAGGGTGCGCGCGCAGCGCAAGATAGGCTTCGACGATGTCCTCGACGACATCGGCCACTTCGGCATAGGGCACCGCGGGTCCGATCAGGGTGCCGAGCGCGGCGCCCTCGTCGGCACGGCCGCCGATCGTGATCTGATAGAATTCCTCGTTGTTCTTCTCGACGCCGAGGATGCCGATATGGCCGACATGGTGGTGGCCGCAGGCATTGATGCAGCCGGAGATGTTGATGTGCAGCCGGCCGATCAGGTTCGCCGTGTCGTGGTTGGCGAAGCGCCGCGTGATCTCCTGCGCGATCGGAATCGAGCGGGCGTTCGCCAGCGAGCAGTAGTCGAGCCCAGGGCAAGCGATGATGTCGGAGACGAGATTGACGTTGGGGATGGCGAGCCCGATCGCCTCGAGCGCCTTCCACACCGCCGGCAGATCACGCTTGCGGACATGCGGCAGCGCCAGGTTCTGCTCATGGCCGACGCGGATCTCGCCGAACGAGTATTTGTCGGCGATGTCGGCCAGCGCATCCATCTGGTCGGCGGTCGCATCGCCCGGCGGCTTGCCGATCGGCTTCAGCGACACGGTGACGATCGCATAACCCTGCACCTTGTGCGAGACCACCGAGTTCTTGCGCCAGGCCTCGAACTTCTGATCATGCGCGGCCTGCCTGAGCTCGTCCGGCATTGCTGGCTGCGTCTCATAGGCCGGATAGAAGAAGCGCGAGCGGATGTCCTCGACGATGCCGTCGTCCAGCTTGAGCACGCCGTCACGGATCTGCTGCCACTCCTCCTCGACCTCGGCCGCGAACTTCTCGATGCCGAGCTCATGGACCAGGATCTTGATGCGCGCCTTGTAGATGTTGTCGCGGCGGCCGTACTGGTTGTAGACGCGCAGGATCGCCTCGACATAGCTCAGGATGTCATGGCCGTGCACGAACGGCTTGACCGTCTTGGCGATGAAGGGCGAGCGTCCCAGGCCGCCGCCGACCAGCACCTCGAAGCCGGTCTCGCCCTGCTCGTTCTTCAGAAGCCGCAGGCCGATGTCGTGGATCTTGATCGCGGCGCGGTCGTGCTCGGACGCCGTGATCGCGATCTTGAACTTGCGCGGCAGGAATGAGAATTCCGGATGAAGCGTCGTGAACTGGCGCAGCAGCTCGGCCCAGATCCTGGGATCCTCGATCTCGCCCGGCGCGACGCCGGCCCATTGGTCGGAGGTCACGTTGCGCATGTTGTTGCCGGAGGTCTGCATCGACTGGATGCCCACTTCCGCCAGATCGGCCATCGCATCCGGCAGCTCGGCGAGCTTGATCCAGTTGAACTGGATGTTCTGCCGCGTCGTGAAGTGGCCATAGCCGCGATCGTAGCGCCGCGCGACATGCGCCAGCCTGCGCAGCTGGTTCGACGCCAGCGTGCCATAGGGGATGGCGACACGGTACATGTAGGCGTGCAGCTGCAGATAGACGCCGTTCTGCAGCCGCAGCATCTTGAACTCGTCCTCGGACAATTCGCCCGAGAGGCGCCGCTTCACCTGGTCGCGGAATTCGGCGACGCGCTCGTTGACCAAAGTGCGGTCGATTTCGTCATAAGCATACATGACAGGGCCTTCAGGCTTGAGCCGGGAGCGCGATGGAGGCGCCCGTCAGCCGGATGTGTTCGCGCATGTTGCCGGGCTTGACCGAACCGTCGGCGCTCACCTCGACCGGGGCGATGTAGGGACCGATCGCACCGAGATCGTCGGCCACCGCTTCGGTCAGCAGGGCGCGCGCCTCGTCGGCGGTGCGCACGATGGCCGCATCGGAGAGCTCATCCGACCAGCTCTTGGCGCCGGTGCGGTAGATCACCGCGCCGTCCCAGGTCCGGTTCGCGGTGATGATCGAGGGACCGGCGATCTTGATCTTCTGTTGCAGCGGGGAGGTCATTCAGACGGGTTCCAGGAGTTGTGCGATCACGCCACTGAGGGTCTGCTGACGCCACGGCGCGGAGTGCGCCACGACGTCGCCGATGATGAGGATGGCCGGGCCGCCATCGATTTGGCCGACGAGATCCGGCAACTGATCGAGCATGCCGACCGCGGCCTGCGCATCGGGGCGCGTCACCTTGGCGAACACGCCGACCGGCGTCTGCGGCGAGCGGCCGGCGGCGAGGAGCCCCGCGCGCACCGCCGGCGCCGCGGTCATGCCCATATAGACGACGACGGTCATCTTGGTGTCGGTCAGCGCAGACCAGTCGACCGCCTCGGCATCGCGCTCCTTGTGCGCGGTGAGGAAGGTGATGCGCAGCGCTTTGCTGCGGAAGGTCAAGGGCACCTCGAACTGCGCGGCGGCGCCGAGGCCGGCGGTGATGCCGGGCACGATGGTGTAGGACACGCCCGCCTTGCGCAGCGCGTCGACCTCCTCGCCGCCACGGCCGAACACGAAGCAATCGCCGCCCTTCAGCCGGACCGCGCGCTTGCCCTCGCGCGCCGCCTCGATCAAGAGCTTGTTGACGGCATCCTGGCCGATGCCGGGCTTGCCGACCCTGCGGCCGACCGGCACGCGCGAAGCATCGCGGCGAATGCGGTCGAGAATCTCGGGTGTGACGAGCTCGTCGTAGTACACGACGTCGGCGTCCTGCAGCGCCCGCAGCGCCTTGATGGTCAGAAGATCGGGATCGCCCGGACCGGCGCCGACCAGGGTCACATGCCCGTTGCTGCGGCCGGCATGATCGGCGCCCGCAAAAGCACTGGGATCGGCAATGCCGTGCAGCGCCGCCTCGGCCTCCTGCTTGCGCCCCGCCAGCACCAGCGCGCCGATCGGGCCGTCGACGATGCGCTCCCAGAAGCGGCGGCGCAGCGGCATCTCCGCAATCAGCGGATTGATGGTCTTGCGGAAGTCGCCGATGAAGCCCGCGAGCTCGCCGATCCGCGCCGGCAGCAGCGCCTCGATGCGCTCGCGCACGCGGCGTGCCACGACGGGCGACGAGCCGCCGGTGCCGATCGCCACGACGACATCGCCGCGATCGACGATCGCCGGGAAGATGAAGCTGGAATGCGCGAGGTCGTCCATCACGTTGACGGGCAGACCGACGCTGCGTGCCCGCGCCGACATCGCCACGCCGATGTCGCCGGCGCCTGCGCACAGCACGGCGATGACACTCGTGAGATCGGCGCTCAGCGGGTCGCCTTCGGCGCGCTCGATCTGGCCGTGCTCATCGCGCAGACCCGCGAGATCGAAGTCGCCGTCGGTGGCGAACCAACGAATCCGCGCGCCCGCGGACAGCAACACGCGAAGCTTGGCGCGCACGAGCTCGCCCGCGCCGATCAGCAGCACGGGGCCGGTCTTCAGGTCGAGAAACACCGGCAGATATTGCATTGCGTTCTTCAGCTTCGGCACTTCGGGGTTGACTGGAATTATTTTCTATATAAGTGTCTCGCCTACGACGTAAAGAGAAAATTATTCCTTGGCTTCGCCATAGAATTTTCTCCCAGGCAGGCGATGGCTGATAGCATGCACATTCTCACCAACGACGTTTCCAGAGATCGGTTGCCCTCCTCCGAGATCGAGCAAGCATCTTCCATGCCGCGCGTCCTCAACGCCGCGCCGACGATGGACCATCTCGATGAGCTGGAGGCGCAGAGCATCTACATCCTTCGCGAGGCCTTTGCACGGCTGAAGAAGCTGGCGCTGCTGTGGTCGCTGGGAAAAGATTCCAACGTGATGATCTGGCTGGCGCGCAAGGCGTTCTTCGGCCGCGTGCCGTTTCCGGCCATGCATGTCGATACGGCCAAGAAGTTTCCGGAGATGTACGCCTTCCGCGACACCTACGCGAAGGAATGGGGCCTGGACCTGAAGATCGAGCCGTGCCCGCCGATCGATGCGGTCGATCCGACCTTGCCGCCCGCGGCGCGCTCGGCTGCGCGCAAGACCGAAGGCCTGAAGATGGCGCTCGCCAAGCACGGCTTCGATGGCCTGATCGCCGGCATCCGCCGTGACGAAGAGGCGACGCGCGCCAAGGAGCGCGTGTTCTCGCCGCGCGGCGCCGAAGGCCATTGGGACGTGCGCGACCAGCCGCCGGAATTCTGGGATCACTTCAACGCCTCGCCGCCGCAGGGCGCCCACTTGCGCATCCATCCGATCCTGCATTGGACCGAGGCCGACATCTGGGCCTACACGGCGCGGGAGAACATCCCGATCATCCCGCTGTACCTGTCGAAGAACGGCAAGCGCTATCGCTCGCTCGGCGACCAGGACATCACCTTCCCCGTCGCGTCCAACGCCTCGAACATCCCCGAGATTCTCGCCGAACTCGAAAGCACCAAGGTGCCCGAGCGCGCCGGACGCGCGCTCGACCACGAGACCGAGGACGCCTTCGAGCGGCTGCGCGTCGCCGGCTATCTGTGAGCGGAGCCTGAGGCAATGAACATGAGAGTCCCGGCCGCCGCTCCCGCCACACCGAACGGCACCACCCGTCCCCAGGTCCGCATCGTGATCGTCGGCCATGTCGATCACGGCAAGTCGACCCTGGTCGGACGCCTGCTGCACGAGACCGGCAGCCTGCCCGAGGGCAAGCTCGAAATGCTGCAGGCCGTCTCGGCCCGCCGCGGCATGCCGTTCGAATGGTCGTTCCTGCTCGACGCGCTGCAGACCGAGCGCGACCAGGGCATCACCATCGACACCACGCAGATCCGCTTCCGCACCAATGCGCGCGAGGTCGTGCTGATCGACGCGCCCGGCCACGCCGAATTCCTGCGCAACATGATCACCGGCGCCGCGCAGGCCGACGGCGCGGTGCTGATCATCGACGCGCTCGAGGGCGTGCGCGACCAGACCCGCCGCCACGGCTATCTGCTGCATCTGCTCGGCGTGAAGCAGGTGGCGGTCGTCGTCAACAAGATGGACCGTGTCGATTTCGGCGAGGACCGCTTCGATGCGATCAAAGCCGAGATCTCGGCGCATCTCGAAGGCCTCGGCGTCAAGCCGGTCGCCGTGATCCCGATTTCCGCGCGCGACGGTGATGGCGTCGCCGCGCTAACGTCGCGGATCGGCTGGTACGACGGCCCGACCGTGGTCGAGGCGCTCGATGGGCTGGAGCCGGCCAAGCCGCTGTCGAGCCTGCCGCTGCGCCTGCCGGTGCAGGCGATCTACAAGTTCGACGATCGCCGCATCGTCGCCGGCCGCGTCGAGGCCGGGGAATTGCGCGCCGGCGACGAGATCGTGATCATGCCGGCCGGCAAGATCGCCAAGATCAAGACCGTCGAGGGCTGGCCGCAGACCCCCGTGACCACGCCGCAAGGCGCAGGCCGCTCGGTCGGCATCACCCTCGACCGCGAGCTGTTCATCGAGCGCGGCGACGTCATCGCCCATGTCGGCCGCGAGCCGCAGGCGGCGCGCCGGCTGCACGCCCGCATCTTCTGGCTGCACGACCAGCCGCTCGCCAAGGGCGACAACATCCTGGTCCGGCTCGGCACCCGCGAGGCGCGCGGCAGCGTGGTCGCGATCGAGAAAGCCGTCGATCCGGGCTCGCTGTCCAACGAGCAGAACGCGTCGATCGCGCGCAACCATGTCGGCGAGATCGAGATCGCGCTGACCCAGCCGGTCGCCGTCGATCCCTACACCGAGAATGCGCGCACCGGCCGCCTCGTCATCGAGGTGCAGGGCCGCATCGCCGGCGGCGGACTGGTGCTGTCGATCGCAGCCGGCAAGCGCGCCGCGCCGGTCGACATCATGCCGGTGGAATCGGCCCTGCAGCCGCAGGAGCGCGCCGACCGCTATCGCCACAAGGGCGCGGTGGTCTGGATGACCGGCCTGCCCGGCGCCGGCAAGTCGACCTTGGCGCGTGCGCTGGAGCGGCGGCTGTTCAGCCGCGGCGGCGCGCCCGTGCTGCTCGATGGCGACACCGTGCGCGCCGGCCTCAACAAGGATCTCGGCTTCACGCCGGAGGACCGCGCCGAGAACATCCGCCGCCTCGCCGAGGTCGCGACCCATCTCGCCCGCAACGGCCACATCGCGATCGTCGCCGCGGTGTCGCCGGCGCGCGAGGACCGCGCGGCTGCGCGCCGCGTGGCCGGCGACCTGTTCCGTGAGGTCTACGTCGCCACCGCCGCCGAGATCTGCGAGAGCCGCGACCCCAAGGGCCACTACGCCAAGGCCCGCGCCGGCGCCTTGCAGAACTTCACCGGCATCGGCACCGACTACGAGCCGCCGCTCGATGCGGAGCTCGTCATCGACACCGCGACGCGCGGGATCGCCGATGCGACCGACGAGCTCGAGGCGCTGCTGTCGCGAACGGGAGTGCTGTTCGACGACATCGCCGATCTCGGCGCCAACATCTAAGATCTCATGCCGCTTGTGTCCGGCGCGTCAGAGCGCGCCGACATAGGCGGTGAGATCGTCGAGTTCGGCCTCGGTCGGCAGCCGCGTCTCCATCTTCTTGGCATAGAACTCCCACATCAGCTTGACGGCGTCGCGCAGCGAAGCCGTGCGGCCGTCATGGAAATACGGCGCGGTCGACGCGGCCGCATGCAGGGTCGGCACCTTGAACTTGCCGCCGGTGCCGATGTCGTCCTTGCTCTTCTTGTCGAAGCTCGGCAGCTGGTGACAGGTGCCGCAGCCGCCGTCGCCGATATAGAGTTCATAGCCGCGCCTGACGGCCGCGCTGGCATCCTCCCGCGGCGTGCCGTCTTCCTTGACCTGCCAGTTGGCCGGATAGTTCAGCGTGCGCACATAGGCGACCAGCGCCGCCAAGGTCTCCGGCGACGGCTCCGGCCCCTTCATGCGGTTGACGATGATGCCGCGGATGCTGTCCTCCAGGGTCGGCGCCTGGCCGGCCCAGCCGAACACCGCACGCTCGCCGACACCCCACAGCGTCGGCGTATTGCGGCCGTTGGGATCGCCGTCGGCGACCACGTCGAGGCCGACATAGGTCTTGTTGTTGGTGTGCCCGGTCGAGAAGTGGCAGGTGGCGCATGATGCCTTGCCGCCGCCGGAAAGGCTTGCGTCGTTGAACAGCTCCAGCCCCTTGGCGGCGAGCTCGGCTTCGGAGAGCTGGGCAGGTGCCGCCACGGCCGCACCGACCGTGGTGGGCTCGGCCGGCGCCTCGGTCACAGCAGGTGCTGACGGCGCCTTCGGCTTCTTCCTCACCGCCGCGGTGGCGTGGCGGATTCTCGGCCTGTGCTCGGACGGCGCCGCGTGCGCCGATTTCGGCTTCAACACTGAAGCCAGCATTTGCAGCAAGGTCGGCTTTTGCGGAGCTGCCGCGAGATAGGGCGCTACGGATTTGTCCGCCGCAAGCGCCGGCAGGGCAAGCAGGCCAAGACACAAGACGACAGACCGCAGGCCCGTGAACGACATCGCCCGTCTCCCCCAACATCCGCTAGATGCAAATCGTTATCGATAGCTTTTACGTCCGAAGTGGGACTGTGCAGGGGCAATGAATCGGCGCAGGCGGGATTGAGCGGCTTCAGTGCGCCGGCCTGACCGCCATCGGCGGACGCGATGCCGGCGTGCGTCGAGAACAGCCGGCGCGGCGAATGTGAGAACCTGCTGCCTCCATCGAACGACGGCGCGTCGGCGCGTCAGGCGCTGTGCGCATCCTGCCCGAAGAACTACGGAGGAATGCGCCGGTTCGTGCGTGGACGGTCGCTTGCCCACGGCGCGACCGCCGCATCGGCAAGCAGAAATTAGCACTTGATCCGCACAGTTCACGGCACGCGCAGCAACGCTGTCGAGGCGCATGATGGAGCATCTGGCGGCCTATTGGTCGAGGGCGGAGCTGGAGACGAACGGAATTCTGCTGCTGCACCTGATGGGTGCTGCGGCCGTCGGCCTGTTGCTGGGCTACGAGCGCACCTATCACGGACGCGCGGCCGGCATGCGGACCTATGCGCTGGTCTGCGTCGCATCGACCTTGCTGACGGCGATCAACGGTTTTCCCGGCAGCTGGTATGGCGGCATCGCGGTGTCGCCGACCGTGTCCGATCCGACACGCGTGATCCAGGGCCTGATGACCGGCATCGGCTTCCTCGGCGCTGGCGTCATCATCAAGGACGGCTTCACCATCCGCGGCGTGTCGACCGCCGCCTCGATCTGGATGACGTCGGCGATCGGCATCATCATCGGCATCGGCCTCTACGGCACCGCGCTGTGCGCTACGGCCTTGTCTCTGGCCGCGATGACCCTGCTCGGCGCGGTCGAGCAATGGCTGCCGCACCAGACCACGCTGTCGCTGTCGGTCGTCTATCGCCACGGCCTGCAGCCGAGCGAGGCCGAATTGCGCGAATGCATGCGGGCTTATGGCTTCGACGTGCTGGACTGGTGCTACGAATACAGCGAGACGAAGCGCCAATTCCATTTCGAGCTGGTGCTACAGGCCGCCGGCCGGTTCGAAACCGCGCAGATGGCGCGCGACCTGTCCGGCGCCGAAGACGTCGTCGAATTCCGCTTGGCGCCGTCAAGGGCGTGAGTTGAGGGCAGGACGGGACAAAGCCGGTCTCGTCTACTAGGCGGACCGAAAAAGCCCCGCGGCGAGCCGCCCTCGATGTGGCTTGAATTTCGGCCAGGTCACGTCGGCCCGCTCAAGCGCTGCCTTGTGTCGTAGGGGGACAAGGCGGCGCCGGCAGGCGCCGTGTGCCCACCGCTTCAAACCGAGCAACCAGATGGTAGACGAAGCGCGCATCACGCGCGATATAGCGGATCATCAGAGCAATCTTACAAGCGAGCCAAACTATGAAAGCCGGCACGACAAGGCTGATCGCTGCGGCACTCATGCTGAATATCTCTTCTCTGTCAGCGCAGACGACATTCTTCCCTCCAAAGGAGTTCGTTGCTGATGCCGACACGGCGATCGCGATCGCTCGCGCAGTTCTGATCCCGATCTATGGAGCCGAGGCGATCCAACGTGAAGAGCCGCTGACGGCACGACGCCAAGGTGGCACGTGGATCGTGGAAGGTACTCTTTGCGGCGGGGCGCCGAATTGCCTTGGAGGCGTGGCCGAACTGCACCTTTCTGCTCAAGACGGGCGGATCATCTACGTCATTCATGGTCAATAGCGGGATGAATGCCTCGGCATGGCGCGCATAGCGCCTCTTATGCGCGCGTTTCAGCGCGCCTTCGAGGTCGACCTGTCCGGCTTCGAATTTGACAGCCACTTTGGACCGGAGGGCCTGTCGCTGACCCGGCTTGTCCTGACCGTTCTTCGCCTGCGCCGCCCCCAGTTGCCGCTGACGATCGCCACACTCGTCGATGCCGCGAGACAGAAGCGCTGGCCCAATGAAGCGACATCGATCGCCGTCTCGCCGGAAGGCCGCACGGCACCGCCGGAGATGTGAGCCTGACCGCCGCGTTCCAAATCCAAGTCTGCCCCTATTGCGGAACAAGGCTATCGACCCTGGTCAAACCGTCGACCCTCAGGGCGTTCCGCGCATTAGCGCAGGATCATGGGCGGACGATTTCTGATAGGATTGAATCACGTCGTGCCAGGCATTGCGCTACATCATCATGGAAGACTGAGGAGTCTTGCGACATCGCTGGACTGACAAAGCGACACCAAAGGCGGCGCGTGACCACAGTGCCAGAGCAAGCAAGCCCTGACGTCCAACAGGGGAGGCCAAATGAGCCAATCATCGCACGTGGCTGCTGATGCCGTGTCATCGCAGGCGAAGACCTTGATGACATTGCTCGCGAGCATCAACCGCGAAATGGCGAAGCTGGCACACGATCTTCGCCAGCGTCCATCAGTCGCTGAGGTCAGGCACGGCTGCGATCTCCGCGAGTACAAGGATGCGTTTCGTTATGAGGATCAACCCTTTTGCGCGTTCGAAGTCTATGTTGAAGCCGATCTTGTGGACGGCACTGCCCGCTGGTGGCTCCTCGATGTCAACTGCACCCCAACGGGATGGGAACTCAGTCGCTCCATCACCCATGATAGCGCCGCGGGACAAGACACCGAAATGCTGAAGATGCTTTCCTCACCTCACTTCACCAAATTTGCTGCGCGAGCGCCCGTTGCGCTGTTCGAGCTGCTAGAACTCGCGCGGTCGGGTATCCCCGGCTCTGAGCAGGCATAGCACGGACGGCCCGGATCGACGCAGCGGCCCGTCTGACGGTCACGAATGCTGGCATTTGGGAGCACGGAGGGGAGTCGCTAGCAAGTCAATTCCGGACGCCGCCATCGACCTGAGGAGCGGCCAAGCCCGCTTCCGGACCACGCCTACAGAGCACCCGCGCTCACGAGCGCGGTGCGGAGGTCGATCCGAGCAGCTTCCTCGCCTGTTCAGCGGCGCGATCCAATCTGATCCGGTCCTTGCCCTGGCCGATCTCATGGCGAAATTCCTTTAAGCTCTGAATTCTGACTTCTGTCAGAATCATCGGATCACGCCCGCGCGGCACATCGAAGCTCACGACAGAATGATCATCGACAAGGATGGTATAGACGTCTTCAGCCTGCTCGGGGATATGCCACAGCACATGATGGATTGATCCTCCCGGACAGAGGCGATCAATCAGTGTCAGGAGCTCCGCACGACGTGCATCTTCCGGCAGCAGCGCATTGAGTTCGTATCGATCTTTCAGGCGAGCCATCGACGTGGACTCCGTTGTGCGAACACTCTGCCGGCGCGGACGTCATATTCGAAGGTTCTCACAAAGCCAACAGGCGAGACCAGATGGAAGCTCGGTCGGCACTAGCTCGCCAGCTTGCCATGCCCCGAAGTCCGCAAAATCTGCCTGCGCCGAAAAGCCGAATTCTCGAACCGCATCAACCTGATTTGCCCTGTCCAGTCCCAAGCGCAAAAATTTTCTTCTTTCTTTTTTTCAGAATTGATGTTTATCTCTCTGCATCCCGTCCCACACGAGGGACAGTTCGCGACCGTCACGGACGTCGGGTGCGGGATGCGGTGGGCGCCTTGGGCTGCGGCGTGAGCGATCATGCTGGCGGACAGTTCCGAGGCGCACGGCCAAGCCGTGGGGTCCTGGCATCCCGACGCTGATGCCACGCAAGCTGCGACGCCGACGCGTCGCGCGGGCAACGGTGACCAGAAAGCCCGGCGCACCGGGGAGACCACGGAGCAACCGTAAGACCATCGCGCAGGGAAGGCCGGATGTCCGGCTCGTACCTGTGGTGACTGCCGCCTGCATTTTTTTCTGCAGGCGGGCCATGGGTGCAGCCTGCACCCGGCCTTCCCTGCGCCTCTCGTTAGCAGAGGCGTTCAACTGGCAAAGCTCGGACGCCAACAGGCGCCGCGAGAACGTTGGCGACTGTTCGCAAGCGCACGATCCAAATGAGCAGCGAGATGCAACCTCAGGCGTCGTTGCGAGCGAAGCGAAGCAATCCAGACCATCTCCGCAGCGACAGTCTGGATTGCTTCGTCGCTTCGCTCCTCGCAATGACGGCGGAGGCCGGAGCAAATGCCGCGGACTTCCGCAACACCGGATCGACAGGATCGGCCCCTCGCCCCCGATCTCGGAACCGACGCCCTCCCCCGACCAACTGCGATACCCCTCCCCCCTTTCGTGACCTCCGCTTTGGCGCTAAATGCACTGCACACGCCGCCTTCGAGGCGGCCATTCAGCATGCCCAATTCGCGCGCAACGTCGCCCTATTCGAGAGAAACGTCTCATCATGACCCGTATCGACGCCCATGGACTGAAGATCGCCCCCGTTCTGTTCGACTTCATCGCCAAGGAGGCCGCGCCGAAGACCGGGATCGATCCGGACGCGTTCTGGGCCGGCGTGGCCGCGATCCTGCGCGATCTCGGCCCTAAAAACCGCGAACTGCTCGCGGTCCGCGACGCCCTGCAGGACAAGATCGACGCCTGGCACCTCGCCAACAAGGGCAAGGCGTTCGACCTCGGCGCCTACACGGCGTTTTTGCAGGAGATCGGCTACCTGCTGCCCGAGCCGGCGACCCACAAGGTCGAGACCGCCAATATCGACGAGGAGATCGGCAAGATCTGCGGACCGCAGCTGGTGGTGCCGCTGACCAACGCCCGCTACGCGCTGAACGCGGCGAATGCGCGCTGGGGCTCGCTGTACGACGCGTTCTACGGCACCGACGCCATCCCGCATGACCCGAGCGAAGCGGGCAAGGGCTACAACAAGGCCCGCGGCGACAAGGTGATCGCCAAGGCCAAGGCCTTCCTCGATACGGCCGCGCCGCTCGCCACCGGCAGCCACACCGACGTCACCGCCTACAGCGTCATTGCCGGTCAGCTCTCGGCCAAGCTGAAGAGCGGCAACGCCACCGCGCTGAAGGACGCCGCGCAGTTCGCCGGCTATCAGGGCTCGGCGGAGACGCCGTCCGTGATCCTGCTCGCCAACAACGGCCTGCACGTCGAGGTCGTGATCGACCGCAGCCATGTCATCGGCAAGGACGATCCGGCGGGGGTCTCCGACATGATCCTGGAAGCCGCGGTCTCGACCATCCTCGACATGGAGGACTCGGTCGCCGCCGTCGACGCCGAGGACAAGGTGCTGGTCTACCGCAACACGCTCGGCCTGATGAACGGCACGCTGTCGGCCGATTTCGAGAAGGGTGGCAAGACGCTGACGCGCGCCCTGAACAGCGACCGCAGCTACACCACGCCGACCGGCGGCACGCTCACCCTGCACGGCCGCAGCCTGCTGCTGATCCGCAACTGCGGGCACCACATGTTCACCGACGCCGTGCTCGACTCCGAGGGCAAGGAGGTGCCGGAGGGCATTCTCGACGCCGCCGTCACCGGCCTGCTCGCGATGCATGACCTCAAGGGTCTCTCCAAGGTCAAGAACAGCCGCACCGGCTCGATCTACATCGTCAAGCCGAAGATGCACGGCCCGGACGAGGTCGCGCTGACGGTCGAGCTGTTCGCGCGCGTCGAGAAGATGCTCGGCCTGCCGGAGAACAGCATGAAGGTCGGCATCATGGACGAGGAGCGCCGGACCACGGTCAACCTCAAGGCCTGCATCCAGCAGGCGTCGAAGCGCATCGTCTTCATCAACACCGGCTTCCTCGACCGCACCGGCGACGAGATCCACACCTCGATGGAAGCGGGTCCGATGATCCGCAAGAACGAGATGAAGGCGCAGCCCTGGATCAAGGCCTATGAGGACTGGAACGTCGACATGGGCCTGATCGACGGTCTCCCCGGCCACGCCCAGATCGGCAAGGGCATGTGGGCCGCGCCGGACAAGATGGCGGACATGCTGGCGCAGAAGATCGGCCACCCGCAGGCCGGCGCCACCACCGCCTGGGTGCCGTCGCCGACCGCGGCGACCCTGCACGCCCTGCATTATCATCAGGTCAACGTGCACGCCCGCCAGGCCGAGCTCACCAAGGGTGGCCCGCGCGCCAAGCTCGGCGACATCCTCACCATCCCTGTGTCGAACTCGAACTGGGCGCCGGACGACGTCCGCCAGGAGATCGACAACAACTGCCAGGGCATTCTCGGCTACGTCGTGCGCTGGATCGACCAGGGCGTCGGCTGCTCCAAGGTGCCGGACATCCACGATGTCGGCCTGATGGAGGACCGCGCGACGTTGCGCATCTCCAGCCAGCATCTCGCGAACTGGCTGCACCACGGCGTGGTCAGCAAGGAGCAGGTGATGGACTCGCTGAAGCGCATGGCCGTCGTGGTCGACAAGCAGAATGCCGGCGATGCGCTCTATCAGCCGATGGCGCCGTCGTTCGACGGCGTGGCGTTCAAGGCGGCCTGCGACCTCGTGTTCGAAGGCCGCACCCAACCGAACGGCTACACCGAATACATCCTCACGGCGCGGCGCCGTGAGGCGAAGGCAAACGCCTGATGCGAAAAGCCCCGGCCATCCGCCGGGGCTTTTTTTGATCAGTCGGAGGTAACATGATGCCGTATCATATCACCGCGATGAAGCGGAGCAGCGAGATCACACCGAGCACGATGACGATGACCCGGCAGATCTGCTTGGCGCGGCCGTCGATCGGCAGCAGGTTGATCAAATAGAGAATGAGGATGACGACGAGAAAGGTGACGAGTGCACTGATCAGCATGACGAGCCCCTTGGCGAGAAAGATGCGCTGGCGTTGGTCAGCTAACCCGCTTGCGGGCTGGTAGTTCCGCACCCGGAACCGTGAGCCCTCTGGGCCGCCTCCGTAGTTCCACGGAGCCACCCCTCATCCAGATTTTTACCGGTTTGCGGTCAGATACGGTGAATCGGAGATCAACATGCTGAACCGCCTGACCATTTCCACGACGTTGAAGGCTATCATCCTTGTGACGGCATGCCTGTTTGTCGGCCTGTTCGCCTCGCGGGCCTATTTTTCGTGGCAGCAGCTCAAGCTCACTGCGCGCATCACCTCCATCGTCGATGCCTCCGAAAGCATGTTCAAGGCGATGGACAAGCTGCGGGCTGACCGCTCCACCTCGAACCGCATGGTGACCGTGGACGAGAAGGTCGAACCGGAGACTGAGCGGTACGTCCGCGGCCTGCGTGACGTTGCCATGCCGTCCATGGGCCGCGCGCTCGGCATCCTTCCGGGCATCGCGTTTGCCGACAAGGGGGCGCTGCTCTCGCAATTCCAGCAATTGCTGGCGACGCTGAGCGATCAGCAGAAGGAATTCTGGCTGGAGGTCGCCAAGCCGAAGGCGTCGCGCCGATTGGCGCTCGGCAAGGAATACATGCAGACCGAGGACAGGCTGCTGGAGACGCTGGAGAAGATCCAGGCCATTCTCGCCGCCGAGGTCAACCATGCGGACCCGACCATCGATCAGCTGCTGCAGATCAAGCAGATCGCATGGCTGCTGCGCAACACCGCCGGCGACGCCTCCTTCCTGGTTTCGAACGGGCTCGCCGCAGGCAAGATCACGCCCGAGGCGCGGCTGAACTATACCAAGGCGGTCGGCGGCGCCGAGGCCGCATGGAAGGCGCTCGAACTGGCGACCACCGGCGCAAAATGGCCGACCGCGATGACGGCGGCGCTGGAGGCCACGCGCAAGGCCTATTTCGACGCGGAATACACCGCGTTGAGGGATCGCCTCGTCAACGCGGTCGCGAGCGGCGAGACGCCGGAGATGGTCGCCAACAAATGGAGCCCGTTCACGGTCGGGCGCCTCAATGCCGCGGTTGCGGTCGCCGAGACCGCGCTTGAAACCGCAAGGACCTATATCGAGGAGCAGCATGCGGCCGCCATGCGGACCCTCGGCATCGAACTCTGCCTCCTCATCGCGGCGACCGGGATCGGCGGCGCCGCGCTGATGCTGGTGAGCCGCCGGGTGATCCAGCCGCTCAACAGAATGCGCGATGCCATGCTGGCGGTTGCGGGCGGCGACCTCAGCGTCGAGACGGGCTACATGCAGCGCCAGGACGAGATCGGTGCACTGGCGGGCGCGCTCGAGACGTTCAAGCAGCAGGCCAAGGACAAGCTCGCGATCGAAGCCCAGGAGCGCCAACGCAACGAAACGACGGTTGCGCGCCAGCGGGCGATCGAAAGCTATGTGAGCGAGTTCGAGGGGCTGGTGCGCGATTCGCTCGAGCAGCTTGGCCGCGCCTCCACCGACATGCAGGCGACGTCCGCCGGCCTGACCAACGTATCGCGGCAGACCAACGCCCGCGCCGAGGAGGCCTCGAAGGCCTCCAGCGATGCCTCGATGAGCGTGCAGACGGTGGCCTCCGCCGCGGAGGAATTGAACGCCTCGATCGCCGACATCAGCAAGCAGGCGTCGCATGCGGCCGGGATCGCCAGCCGCGCGGTGGAGCAGGCCCGCATGACCGACGGCACCGTGCAGGGGCTGGCGCAGTCGGCAAACCGGATCGGCGAGGTGGTCGGGCTGATCAACAGCATCGCCTCGCAGACCAATCTGCTGGCGCTGAACGCCACCATCGAGGCGGCGCGCGCCGGCGAGGCCGGCAAGGGTTTCGCCGTCGTCGCCTCCGAGGTGAAGACGCTGGCGAGCCAGACCGCAAAGGCGACCGACGATATCTCCGAGCAGATCGCCGACATCCAGCGTGTCGCCAATGACGCGATCGACGCGATCAAGCGCATCGGCGGCATCATCGGCGAGGTCAACGAGGTGGCGACCGCGATCGCCGCGGCGGTGCAGGAGCAAGGGGCGGCGACGCAGGAAATCTCGCGCAGCACCCAGTTCGCGGCCGACGGCACCAAGCACGTCTCCGACAACATCACCGGCGTGAAGTCGGACGCCGATGCGGCTGCGGCGGCCGCCGACAACGTGCGCAATGCCTCAGAGACGCTGGAGAGCCAGAGCAGGAACCTCGGTCATCAGGTCACGGACTTCCTCGGCAAGATCCGCGCGGCCTGACGGCCTCGCGGGATCAGTCGGACGCCATCACCGGCGCGCGCTCGTACTTCGCGCGCAGTGCCGCGGGCGCCGGCGAGAAGTTCAGCTCGGCACGCTTGCCGCTGCCGGTCCGGTTGGCGACCTTGAGGCCGTCGTCGCTCGCGACGACGTCCCCCTTGCGCAGGGTCGGATCGTTGTCGATCGACACCTTGGCAAGGCCGAATTGGTCCTTGCCGTTGCAGGTGCAGCCGTCGACGATCTCGGTGCGATACTTGAAGGCGTTGGGCAGCGCCGAATATGGCTTGCCGCCATCCGTCTCGGCGGCGTCGATCGAGCTGCCGTAGACCACCTCAGTCTTGGACGCCGGGCAGAAGCTGTTGCAAGCAGCTTCCTTGCTCTGGTCGCCGGTGGCTCCGAGCGGGAAGTAGCGGCCGTCGCAGGTGCGGACGCACCAGGCGACGCTGCTGCTGCCGCCGCGATAGCTGACATCGCCCCGCGGGGCCGGCCGTGGCGCCGGAGGCGCCTCGTCGGCGAACGGCATCCGGATATAGGGCGCCTGGCGTTGCGGCGCGTTGAAGCCGCCGAACAGCGCGGAGAAGAAATCCTGCGCCCCCGCCGAGGTCGGCGCCGCCAACGCACCCGCGGTTGCCATGGTTGCCACTGCGATCGCGGCGAGTGCACGTCGACCTTTCATCGTCCCACTCCCAGATCAGTTGATGGCCGAGACCGGCAGCGACATCGCCTGACGCCCCGACGGCAGCGAGGTCACGCGCGGCGCCCGGTCGAAATTCGCGCGCGCCTGCAGCGATGCGGCCTTGGGCAGCACGACGACCTTCGTCCCCACCTGCACGCGGCTGAACAGGTCGCTCACGTCCTCATTGGTCAGGCGGATGCAGCCCGAGGACACGAACTTGCCGATCGTGGTCGGATCGTTGGTGCCGTGGATGCGATACTCGCTGGAGCCGAGATACATGGCCCGCGCGCCGAGCGGATTGCCGGGACCGCCAGCCATGAAACGCGGCAGATAGGGCTGGCGCGCGATCATCTGCGCCGGCGGATGCCAGTCCGGCCATTCCGCCTTGCGGGTCACCGTCTGCACACCCGACCAGGTGAAGCCCTCGCGCCCGACGCCAACGCCATAGCGCAGCGCGCGACCGCCGCCGAGCACGTAGTACAGGTAGGTATTGGCGGTATCGATGATGATCGTCCCCGGCGCTTCCCGCGTATCCAGATTGACGATCGTGCGACGCAGCCGGTCCGGAAGCTGGCTGTCCTCGTCCTGCTCCACGGCGGGTGCAGTCGCCTGGTCGGGCGGGAAGGCCTGCTGCTGCTCGACCGGCGCATAGCCGAGGCTCTGCGCGTGAGACGCGGCGGGACCCGCGACGAGAAGAACCGCGACGCCGACGATCAGCGAAGCGGTCCGCCGCGAAAGGTTGCGATGGCCGGAAACGAGCTGTGTCATGGAGTGCCCCTGTCAGACGAGCATCGCGGTGCGATGCGTGATTGCCTTCCAAACGCCGAACGGCTCGCCGCAGTTCCGGCTCCGCTGTGGTCGCCCTGCGTCAGTCAAGCGTAGAGGCTGTCACGTTCTCGCGACGGAACCCGGCGCCGTCTCGCCAGTTAGGGGAAAGAAGAACGTCATCACGCGAACTGTGCACGAACGACCCGATCGGGGGGGACCTATGGTGCGAGTACTTCCCACCGAGCGGCTGCTCGCGAGCGGGAGCGAAGGCGCGGCGCTGGATGAAAGCCGCCACGAGCTTCCTCCTGTGATCAGGCGGGCCGAAGTCGTCGCCATCGCGCTCGTGATTCTTACCGCGATCTGTGTCACCGGCGTTCTCTACGTCGCCCGCGGGTTCTTTCTGCCGATCGTGATGGCGTTCGTGGTCGGCACCATGCTGTCGCCGGCCGCCAACTTTCTCGAACGCCACCACGTGCCGCGCGGCGTCGGCGCCGTGCTGATCGTGATCGCCGTTGCCGCGGGACTGGCCTTCATCATCGGCCTGATCTCGGCGCCGGTCCTCGACTGGACCAATCGCCTTCCCGAGCTCGCCACGACGCTCAAGGCCAAGCTGCACGTCTTCGATCGGCCGCTGGCGCTGTGGCACGAAATGCAGGCGGCGATCGGCGGTGGAAGCGGGCAGGCCTCGACCAGCCTGGAGCTGCCCAAGTTCGATTGGGTTCAGCCGACGATCGAATTCCTGTCGCCGACCTTCACGGAATTCCTGCTGTTCTTCGCCACGCTGGTGCTGTTCATCGCGAGCTGGCGGGACCTGCGGCGCACCTTGATCATGACCTTCGGTGATCATGAGGCCCGGCTTCGGACGCTGCGCATCCTGAACGAGCTCGAACTGCACCTCGGCAACTATCTGCTGACGGTCACGCTCATCAACACCGGGGTCGGCATCGCCGCAGGCCTCGCCTGCGCCATCGCCGGCATGCCAAACCCCGCCGGGCTCGGCGCGCTCGCAGCGACGCTGAACTTCATCCCCATCATCGGCCCGATCGCAATGTTTGCGGTGCTCGTCCTGGTCGGCGCGGTCGCATTCCCGACCCTGAGCGCCGGCATGGTCGCGCCCGCCATCTTCGCCGTGATCACCTTCATGGAAGGCCATTTCGTCACGCCGACCATCATCGGCAGGCGGCTCGCGCTCAACGCACTCGCGGTGTTCATTGCGCTGGCATTCTGGACCTGGCTGTGGGGCCCGATGGGAGCCTTCCTCGCCTCGCCGCTGCTGATCGTCGCCCTCATCGTCAAGGAGCATCTGCTGCCGGACGATACGCCGCAACTGCCGGCGGACTAATTCGGTTTCCAGCGTCGGAACTTCGGCTGAGACCCCGCGTTTGTCGAGCAGACGCAATCACCTTGCTCCGGGAGCTTGCCATGCCACCGACTGACGGTGAGACCGCCCTGAAAGATCTCGTCGACAAAGCGAACTACGAACGCCTGCAGAAGGATGTCCACGCCGTGAAAAACGATATCGCAGCTCTCACCGAACAGATCACCGACGCGCTGAATGCTTTCGCCGGGCAGGCGAGCAAGCAGGCCCGCAGCGGCTATCGACAGGCGCGCGAGAACGTGGACCAGACGTTCGACGACATGTCCGAGCGCGGCACGGCCATGTTTGGTGCGGCCCAGGAGGCCGCGAACTCGCTGGAGGAGCGCCTCGAGGACGTGATCTCGCAGCGTCCGCTCGCCACCGTGGGTCTCGCGCTCGGACTTGGATTTCTCATCGGCGCCGCCTGGAGACGCTGAGGATTTGGCCCCTGAAATCCAGAGGCTTGTCTCGTTTCGGCGCCGCGTCTTCGGCGCCGATTTGAGTCTGTTGCGCAGATGAATGAGATCGGGAGGGAATGACATGCTGCAGCGCCTGATTGCGGACTTCCAGGAATCGACCGGGCATGCCGTTAGGCTCACGTCGCTCGCAATCGCTGCAGCGGTCGGACTGTTCGTAACCACGAGCTTTCTGTGCGCCGCCGCTTTCGTCGCCGTCCTGGATCGATACGGGCTCGTGGCCGCGTGCCTCACCGGTGCCGCCATCTTCTTCGTGGTGACGTTGATCGCCGCGATCAGCTACATGGCGCGCAAGCGCGCGATCGAGAGCCGTGCCGCGCGAAGCGCGGAAACGGCGCGGTCGGCAGTCCAATCGGCTTTTGCAGACCCGATGCTGCTGGCCAGCGGCTTGCAGGTCGTCCGCATGATCGGCATCAAGCGGCTGATTCCCATTCTGGCCGTCGGCGGTCTGGCGCTCGGATTCATGGTCAGCCGCCCAGCGGCGGAGGAGCAAACGCCCGCAGAGTGAGGATCCAAGGCGTTGATCGAGTGCTTAGGCGGCGGATCGGGTGCAAGCTGCTATCAACTAAGTCACACACCGTCCCGGTTGCAGGCGCTTGGCGATCTCCGTCAGCACCGACACCGACGGCTCGCACGCCACCGGATGCTTGACGCCCTGCCGCTCGTTGCCGGTGGTGATGAGCTGCGATCCCTGCGGCGACGGCAACGAGCCCGCGCTCACAGCGGCGGGGTTGACGGGAAGCCGCACCAGGAAGGACGTCTCCGCGAAGGCTGCCAGCTTGATCGACACAGTTTGTGACGGCGCCACAGTACCGCTTTGTTGCGCGCGGTCAGACTTGGCGGCCCGGTTCACGTCGTTCGCGGTCGCGACGATCGTCTCGCGGGCGGAGTTCTGGAGCGGCAGGTTGGCGCCAAGATCATGGCCGGAGGCCAGTTGCATTGCACCCACGAGCATTGCGGAAGCCGCAAGCGAACCCAAAACGATAACCTTCCTGGTCTGCGACATGTCTCTGCTCCCCTCGCCGCAAGGCGATCGGCATACCAACGTAAGTCGCAGGAACTGGGTTCTCGGTCGGGCAAATCACTTAACCGTGTGTAAACTGCGGCGACATTCTTCAAATTCGTGGCGTCAAAAAATTCGATCTCACGCGGAACGACTTTTTGGGTCGCGCGTCATCTTGGCAGCCGGTTATTCCCCCTGCCCCATTGACCGGCGACGCGGGGCACCGCCGTGGTGATGCCGGCGGTGCCCCGCATTCTTTTCTGATCCATCTGCTCGATCGGATCCCAGCCCGACATTCCCGGCGCTTTATCCGCTTTCCCCTGAGGTATATGTGGCAGTGGCGCGGCCACGTTCATCGTCCGCGCATGGGGGCGGAGATGCTGAGCTCGTTGGATGGCGTGCGGAAGGGGCTTGGGCTGGCGCTGGCTCTCCTGTGCCTGTTTCCCGCGATGGGAGCGGCTGAGAGCGCCAAGGATACCTGGATCAAGAATCTCGTCGCACAATTGAAGATTCAGCGCCGTTATCCACTGCGGGCTTCGGATGAGGGCGGGACGGCCAAGGTCCTGTTCCACATCGACCGCGAGGGTCATCTCATCTCGGCGGTGCTGGCGGAAACGACCGGCGATCCCGCGCTTGACCAGGAGGCGCTCGCCATGGTCCGGCGCGCCCAGCCATTCGCCCCACCTCCGCCGGAGCTGGCGGATGGGGATCTGACGTTTCTCGTGCCGATCGTTTTCGCGCCCCGGCGGACGTCGCAAATCTTGCAGACGGACATCGATCCGAGTGACGCGGTCCTGAAGGCACGACTCGGCGGGGTGTGCCGCGGCTGCTGATCTCGCAATTCGATGCTGCAAAAGAAGCCGGCGCGCTCCACGAGGAACGCGCCGGAACAGGATCGTGCACGCGTGGCCTGATCAGGCTGCCGGCTTCGGCATCCGGTTGCGCGAATTGCGCTGGAAGAACAGCGCCTGGCTCGCCACCGCCGACACCATGGCCGGCTGGAACGGCTTGGAGATCAGGAACGCCGGCTCGGGCCGCTCACCGGTGAGGAAGCGCTCCGGATAGGCGGTGATGAAGACCACCGGTACCTCGAAGGTGCGCAGCAGCTCGTTGACAGCGTCCAGGCCGGACGAACCATCGGCGAGCTGAATATCAGCCAGGATCAGACCGGGCTTCTTGTTCTTTGCGAGAGCCACCGCATCGGCATGAGTGCGGGCCACGCCGATGACGTTGTGGCCGAGATTCTTGACGAGGCTCTCGAGGTCCATCGCGATAAAGGTCTCGTCCTCGATGATCAGCACATCGGTAGCGATTTCGGCGGCGAGCTCCCGTCCGGCAGCATCCGCCAGCCGGCGGGTTTCAGCGACGTCGATGTCGAGGATGAAGGCCACTTCCTCCTCGGGAAAACCCTCGAGCGAGAGCAGCAGGAAGGCCTGGCGTGGTAAGGGGGTGATATTCGAGAGCCGCCGTTCCGGCGGCATCGGCAGGGTCGCCACTTCTGCGTCGTCGTTGAGCGCCACCGAATTCCAGATCTGCGTGAACAGGCGGAACAGGGCCGCCCGCGGTCCATAGCGCTCGTCCAGCAGCGCCGGATCCTGAATCAGGGCCTCGAGCATCGCTCCGACATAGGCGTCTCCGGAACCCTGGCTGCCGGTGAGGGCCCTCGCATACCGGCGCAACAGCGGCAAATGTTCAGCAACAAGCTGTGATCGGCTCATCCCCACTCCATTCGGTCATCTGGGCTTCCGCCCGGGTTCCATAATGCGCTGATTACGCCTGAAGCGACGAAAAGTTCCCCAAACGCGTGGAACTTTTATCGCCCCGTCGCATTAGTTCCCGACAGACCCTCTCGGTGGCGAGAATAATTCTTGAAGCTTCAGGGACTTAACTCTCGGGGAAACGTGGAAAAGGTCATGAAAGATGTAAAGTCTCAAGCCAGCAAGAATGCGGCACCGCGCAAGCCCGGCGGACTGAACGCGGAAATTCAATCCAGAATCGGTCATCAACTCCGCGCGATGTACGACGACGTCGTCCGTCAGGGAGTGCCGGACCGCTTCGCGGATCTGGTGCGGAAGCTTGATGCGCCGGCAGCACAGTCCCACGTGGAGAACGGCGGGGGATCCAACGACCAAACCGACGGGAGGGAGTGAATGCCTCTCACTGATTCCTTGCGGGACGATATCCTCGCGGCCGTCCCCAGCCTTCGCGCATTTGCGATTTCCTTGAGTGGTAACAGCGATCGTGCCGACGACCTCGTGCAGGAAACTCTGCTCCGGGCGCTGGCCAACATCGACTCGTTTCAACCGGGATCGAATCTGCCTGCCTGGCTGTTCACGATCCTGCGCAACCTGTTCCGATCCGACTACCGCAAACGTCGGCGCGAAGTGGAAGATGCCGAAGGCAACTACGCCAAGACGCTCAAGACACATCCCTCGCAGGGCGCGCATCTCGAGTTCGAGGAGTTCCGCGCGGCGCTCGAGAAGCTGCCTCAGGACCAGCGCGAGGCACTGATCCTGGTCGGTGCATCGGGCTTTTCCTACGAGGATGCGGCAGCGATCTGCGGCTGCGCGGTGGGCACCATCAAGAGCCGCGTGAACCGCGCGCGCTCGAAGCTGGCAGCGCTGCTCTACGTCGAAGGCGCCGAGGATTTCGGCCCGGACGAGACCGTGCGGGCGGTGATCGGCGGCAGCGGCGGCTGATAAGCCAAGCCGTCGCAAACGAACCAGCAAAGAGGCGGCTCCTCAGCGAGCCGCCTCTTCTTGTTGTTGATCTCTTGTGCCCGGGATCGTACGCCCCGGCAGCCTGTTCGCCGACCAGCGCTGCGGCTATCGCGCCGGATGCAGTGGTGCGGAGAACTGCTCGGTCCGATCGCGCTCGGTCATGTCGATGACCGTCTCCATCGGCGCGCTCAGCTCATAGACATAGCTCGCCTCGGTGAAGAAGCGCTTTGACGTGCCGCCGAGCGCCTCCGGCGCAACGCGATCGAGCAGGATCAGTCCGAAATCGCTGTCCGGCCGCCGCGTTGCTTCACTGGTGTTCAATTCCTCCCAACGGAAGTGGAAGACGGCATTCGGCTCCTCGCCAGTCACCTCCCATTTGGCGGTGATGTGCGGGTGCTTTCCCACCAGCGAGAGGCCTTCGTCCGAGTGCGAGGCGAGTTCAAAGAACAGCAGCGACAGGCTCTGCGCGGCACGCGCGCTCACGGTGATGTCGGGTCCGTTGACCGCAATCCTGTCGGCATGCGGGATGGCGCGAGCTTCGAACAGTCCGCGCAATTGCACGCCCTGCCATTGACTCTCGCTGAGCAGCGTGACGACGTTCGACATCGCATGGATCCGCCCGATCAGCAGCTCGCGCGCGACATCGATGTCGCTGCCATGACGCAGCGTGCGCGTCACAATGGACTGGATCACCGCCAGGATGTTCTTGACCCGGTGGTTCAGCTCGTCGATGACCGCCGTCAGTCGGCGCTCGAAGCCGATCCGCACCTGGATTTCGCGACTCAGGCGCAGATTATTGTAGGCGACGTAGCCGAACAGGCCGCAGATGATACCGGTCAGCGCCATCCCGATGACGCCGACGATCGCCGCGGTCTGTTGCGCACGCCGGACCGCATTGCTCTTGGCGTAATAGACCAGCGACCAGTCGTGATTGCCGAAGGCGACGGTGCGGGTCGACGACGGAGCAGGATCGTCCGGCCCCCGGGTCCGGCTCGTCACCGCGCCCTGATCATTGGCAACCAGCTCGTCCGAGGCGTTGCGCGGATCCTTCAACGCCACCGAGAACAACGACAGATCGTCATTGGTGAGCAGCAGCGGCCCGATCTCGTAGGAAAACGTCACGAAGCCCGCCGGCGCAGTGGCACCTTGCGGGACGACCGGGGCTGCCAGCACGATCCCGATCGGACCGTCGCTCCGCACCAGCGGGGTGGGGTCGGAAGCGACCGGCTTGCCCTCGGCCATGGCGCGCGCAAGCATCGGTCCGACGATCGGCTGCCGGTCGAGTGCGATGCCGGGAAGCCTGGAGGTCTCGGCATTGCGTGGCTCGAGATCCATCAGAACGTCCAACGGACGATCGACGTTCGGCCCCAGCGGCGTGTCGTCGAAATTGCGAATGGTTGGATTCGGGAAGCCAGCCTGGCGCAGCTCGGTTTGCGCGATGGAGAGCTCATCCGGCCGCAGCCGCGCGATCCACGATGCCACCACGAAGTCGGTCTTGAACGCGTAGATCGACGATCGCAGCGGCTCCAGCATATTGGCCTTGATCACCGAGGGAGCGCGGAACAGCCCGGAGGCCACCCGGGCCAGCAGCTCACGTTCGGTCAGCCGGTCCTGGACGAGGCTGGCATGGACGTCGATGGCACGGGCGAGCGCAATGCGATCGAGCGCCAGCTCCTGGTCGTGTACGCGATAGGCGGCCAAGCCGGACAGCGCCGTCCCGACCAGCGCGATCAAACCGATGATGACACCCAGCCGGAGCACTCGTTTACTCTGAAGTAAAGGGTTGGCGAAGGAGGAGACGAGTCATCCAATAACCGGGCCTGCAACTCAAGGACGCACCTCGGGGCGATCGGAAGTGATCGGAGCGATCCGTGGATAGCGATCCCAGGATACCGGTGGATCGGCGCCGAGACGCCTTGGGCAAGGCGCACCCCGGGTCGAGGAAACACCCGAGGGCTCAAGTTGTTCCGGCCGGATGAGGCTTTTTTGCGTCTGTCATTGCAGCAGACGCATCGAGCAACGAAGAACGCTGCGACGCAGATCAGTCCCGGCGCTCAGGCCGACGGCTTCAGACCGCCCTTGGCTTCGATGAAGCCGATGATCCGGTCAAGCCCCTGGCTCTTCTTCAGATTGGTCATGACGAAGGGCCGTGCGCCGCGCATGCGCTTGGCATCCGTCTCCATCTTCTCCAGAGAAGCGCCCACATGGGGTGCCAAGTCAATCTTGTTGATCACCAGAAGGTCGGAGCGGGTGATACCCGGTCCGCCCTTCGACGGGATCTTGTCGCCCGCCGCGACGTCGATGACGTAGATCGTGATATCGGCGAGTTCCGGAGAGAACGTTGCCGCGAGGTTGTCGCCGCCCGACTCGATCAACACCAAGTCGAGTCCGGGAAACTTGGCCCGCATGTCGGCCACTGCGGCGAGGTTCATGGAAGCGTCCTCGCGGATCGCAGTGTGCGGGCAGCCGCCGGTCTCCACGCCGGCGATACGATCCGGGGTGAGCGATCCCGAGCGAACGAGAAACTCCGCGTCCCATTTGGTGTAGATGTCGTTGGTGATCGCGGCGATGTCGTAGCGCTCCCGCATCGATTTGCACAGGAGATCCATCAGCGCAGTCTTGCCGGACCCGACCGGGCCACCGACGCCAACGCGGAGCGGACCGTGAGACGATGCCATGTCATTTACCCTTCTGTCGTGCGCGCGACCGCGCGGGGCCGTGATCGGAGCAGCCGTTGCCCCGCTTCATCACGACCGAAACAGCCTTGTGTATTGCGTCTCGTGATGAAGGCTTGCGAGATCGGCGCGAAATGTTGCGCCGCCGATGTCGTCGAGCGAGGCGAGCAGAGCGCGGTCCGCCGTCGCGGCAACGACAGGTTCCAACGCGGCAAGCACGCGCTGGCTGTCGGTCTGCCCCAACGGTACGAGACGACTGCCGGCGGAAATCCAGTTCGACGTCAGGGCGTGCAGGAAGCCGTGCAGCAGGGGTCCCAGAGGAACGCCGTGAACAACGCCGACCAGCCCCACGGCGACCGGATAGACGATGCTCGCACATCGTGCCACCGCCTCGTCGAGGCCTGCGCAGTTCCAGGCGGACCGCGCGATCTCGATGAAGGCACGGCCCTGCGCCGTGGTTTCGAGCTGACGCTCGCGCGACGGTACGAAAGCGGCGGCAAGCTCGGCCACCTCGCGGAGGCTTGCCATATCGTCGAGCTCAACCGCGCGATACGCGTGCGCGAGGAAAGCCGCGTCGCAGAAGCCGGAACCGTTCGTCAGCATCGTCGCGAGCCAGCCGCGCAGCGCCGCCGCATCGCCGATGTCGCCCGCCTCGACCGCCCATTCGATGCCGCTCGAATAGGAGAATCCGCCAATCGGAAACGCCGGCGACAGCCATGTCAGCAGCCGATACAGCGCAGCCGGATCCGCGGCGCTGATCGCAGCCGGCCGAGCCCCCTCCTCACTTGTGCTCATGAGCATGGGAATGACCGTGATCGTGATGGTCATGGCCGCAGTGCTCGTCATGCACGTGATGATCATGTGCATGGCCGTGGTCGTGATGCGCGTGATCGTGCCCGGCATGATCGTGATGATGATCGTGGCCGTGGTGATCATGATCATCATGGCCATGCGCATGGCTGGGCTCGGCGTAAGCACCGCCCTCCGGATCGAACGGCGCCTCGATCTCGATCACGCGCGCGCCGAGGCCCTTGACCATGGCCTCGATCACGTGGTCGCGGCGAATGCGCAGGCTCTTGGGCATGAGCTGCGTCGGCAGGTGCCGGTTGCCGAGATGCCAGGCGAGCCGCACCAGATGATGCGGATCGGAAGCCCGGATCTCGAGCAGCGGCTCGGCCGCCGCCACGACCTCGATCAGCCGGCCGTCCTCCAGCACCAGGGCATCGCCACCGCGCAAGGCGGTGGCGTGCTCGAGGTCCAACAGAAACTCCAGCCCACGCGTTCCGGTCATCACCAGCCGCCGCCGGTGCCGGTCATCGAAATCGAGCAGGACGGAATCGGCGGCGGCCTCTTTCCAACGATGCTGCCCGAGCACGCGTGTCGCGCGGATCATGCTGAAACTCTCATTCTCTTATTCCGCTCACTCTTATTCCGCTCAGCGGACATCGACCTTCTCAGGCGTAATGATCTCGATCTTCGGCGGGGCCGCCATGCATTTGACCGCGACGCGCCCGAACGTCTTCATGTGCTCGGTCGCGCGGTGCGGCACCAAGGCCTCGGCGTTCTCCCACTGCTCGACGAAGACCATCCTGCTCGGGTCGGTGACGCTCTCATGCAAATCATAAGCGATATTGCCGGGTTCTTTGCGGGTCCCCGCAATGCAGGCAGTCGCTGCGGCAATGAATTCCGCACGGGTTTCGGGCTTGATGGTCAAGGTGGCAACGACATAGATCACGCAGCAATCCTCCCGGTACGTTTCTGGTTCTGGGTACCGGGCGGAGCTTAGAACATGAAGTAGCGCTGCGCCATGGGCAGCACCTCGGCCGGCTCGCAGGTCAGGAGCTCGCCATCGGCGCGGACCTCATAGGTCTCCGGATCGACCTCGATCTTCGGCGTCGCGTCGTTGTGGATCATGCTCTTCTTCGAGATCCTGCCGCGGGTGTTCTGCACGGCGTAGAGCTTCTTGGACAGGCCGAGCTTGCGCGCGAGCCCGCCGGTGACGGCAGCCTTCGAAGTGAAGATCACCGAGGAGGCCGTCAGCGACTTGCCGAACGCGCCGAACATCGGCTGGTAATGCACCGGCTGCGGCGTCGGGATCGAGGCGTTGGGATCGCCCATCGGAGCTGCGACGATGGTGCCGCCCTTGATGACGCAGTCGGGCTTGACGCCGAAGAAGGCGGGCGACCACAGCACGAGATCGGCGAGCTTGCCCTTCTCGACCGAGCCGATCAGCTTCGACACGCCATGCGCAATCGCCGGGTTGATCGTGTACTTGGCGATGTAGCGCTTGACGCGAAAATTGTCGTTGTCCTGGCCCTTGTCCTGCGGCAGCGCGCCGCGCTGCTTCTTCATCTTGTCGGCGGTCTGCCATGTGCGGATGATGACCTCGCCGAGCCGGCCCATCGCCTGAGAATCCGATGACATCATCGAGAGCGCGCCGAGATCGTGCAGGATGTCCTCGGCCGCGATCGTCTCCTTGCGGATGCGGCTTTCGGCAAAGGCGAGATCCTCGGCGATCGACGGATCGAGATGGTGACACACCATCAGCATGTCCAGATGCTCATCGATCGTGTTGCGCGTGAACGGCCGCGTCGGATTGGTCGACGACGGCAGCACGTTCTTCAGGCCCGCAACCTTGATGATATCAGGCGCGTGGCCACCGCCGGCGCCTTCGGTGTGGAAGGCGTGGATCGTGCGGCCCTTGAAGGCCTTGATCGTGTCCTCGACGAAGCCGGATTCGTTGAGCGTGTCCGAGTGCAGCATCACCTGGACGTCGTAGTCGTCAGCCACTGACAAGCAATTGTCGATCGCCGCCGGCGTCGTGCCCCAATCCTCGTGCAGCTTGAGCGCGCAGGCGCCGGCCTTGATCATCTCGACCAGCGCGGCCGGGCGCGAGGCGCTGCCCTTGCCGGAAATGCCGAGGTTCACCGGAAAGGCGTCGAACGACTGCATCATCCGGCCGATGTGCCATGGGCCGGGCGTGCAGGTCGTCGCGAAGGTGCCGTGCGACGGACCGGTGCCGCCGCCGAGCAGCGAGGTGACGCCACTCATCAGCGCATGCTCGATCTGCTGCGGGCAGATGAAGTGGATGTGGCTGTCGAAGCCGCCGGCGGTGAGGATCTTGCCCTCGCCCGCGATCACGTCGGTGCCCGGGCCGATCACGATGGTCACGCCGGGCTGGATGTCGGGATTGCCGGCCTTGCCGATCGCCGAGATCATGCCGTCCTTGATCGCGACGTCGGCCTTGACGACGCCCCAGTGGTCCACGATGAGCGCATTGGTGATGACGGTGTCGGCGGCGCCCTGCTTGTTGGTCGCCTGCGACTGGCCCATGCCGTCGCGGATGACCTTGCCGCCGCCGAACTTCACCTCCTCGCCATAGACGGTGAAGTCCTTCTCGACCTCGATGATCAGGTCCGTGTCGGCGAGCCGGACCTTGTCGCCGGTCGTGGGACCGAACATGTCGGCGTAGACGGAACGCTTGATCTTGACGGACATCGTTGGCCCCCAATTAGCTCTGCTTGTCTTGTTCTCGCAACGCCGACGGTCCGCTCACAGCGTCCCCCGCGCGTTCGCAACGGTCTCGTCGAACAGCGCGTCCAGCGCCACATTCACACCGCGGCAGCCTGCGACGACCTGCTCGGCCCAGCCAAGATACTCCATCAGTTCGAGCTGCTGCTCGAGATCCGGCTCGAACACAATGCGGGCGCGGATGTTGCTGATCTTGTCGGCGATCTTGATCTGCTTGGCGCCATCAGACTTGCCGGGAGCCGCGATGACCTGGACCGCGCGCCGCTCGCTCTTCGGCAGGGTCATGTCGTCGGTGACCTCCTCGACCAGCCCGGCGACGCGCGAGCCGAAACGCTGCATCAGCTCGTCGTGGCTGGTGTCGGTGTCCTCGATGCTGTCGTGGAGCCAGCCGGCCGCGACGAGCTCGGCGTCCTCGCCGTTGCAGGCGACCGCGAGGATGTTGGCGACCTCAGCGAGATGATTGATGTACGGCTCCTCGTCGCGGCCCTTGCGCTGCTGGCCGGCATGACGGCGCGCCGCCAGCTCGGCCGCTTCGGAGACGAGGCGCAATCCGGTCAGCATCGTCTACAGCTTGCCCATCACGTCGCCGCGGAAGCCGTAGACCGTGCGCTTGCCGCCGAGCGCGACCAGTTGCACCTCGCGGGTCTGGCCGGGCTCGAAGCGCACCGCCGTGCCGGCTGCGATGTCGAGGCGCATGCCCCTGGCCTTCTTGCGGTCGAACTTCAGCGCCGGATTGGTCTCGAAGAAATGGTAGTGCGAGCCGACCTGGATCGGCCGGTCGCCGGTGTTGGCGACCGACAGAGTCACGGTCTTGCGGCCGGCATTGAGCTCGATCTCGCCGTCCTGGATGAAAAATTCGCCGGGGATCATGTGTTACCTCGCCTATGTCAACTGCGTCATAACCGGGCTTGACCCGGCCATCCACGTCTCACCGTTTGGAGCAAGGCGCATGGATGCCCGGGTCAAGCCCGGGCATGACGACCGAAAGAGTCGGGCTCGCCTCACCGGATCGGCTCGTGCACCGTGACCAGCTTGGTGCCGTCCGGAAACGTCGCCTCGACCTGGATGTCGTGGATCATCTCGGGGATGCCCGGCATCACCTGATCGCGGGTCAGGACCTGGGCGCCGGCCTGCATCAGCTCGGCCACGGTGCGGCCGTCACGCGCGCCTTCCAGAATGAAGTCGGAGATGATCGCGACCGCTTCGGGATGGTTCAGCTTGACGCCGCGCTCGAGCCTGCGGCGGGCCACGATGGCGGCCATCGAGATCAGGAGCTTGTCCTTTTCGCGGGGAGACAGGTTCATGCGGACTCTCTGGTGATCGTCTTCTAATGATCGTCAGTTGGTAAACGTCTAGTTGAGCCACAGCCGCGGCAGCGGTCCGGCCGATGCGCAGCCGAGCACCGCCATCATGTCGGCGCGCAGGCTCGCGGCATCTTGGGCACAGAAGCGCGCCATTGCAAATCCATTCCAGGCGGACAGTCCGGCCTCGCCCCGAAACGCCGGCAGGCTCTCCCTGATGCGCTCCACCAGCGCGGCGTCGCCGGGCACGATCAGCGCAGTCCCGATGGCCGCGGCGCCCTTGGCGATCGCGGGCTGCGCCAGCTTGTCGCCGATGTCGCCGTCGAGGCGGACCGTCTCGGCGAACACCAGCTTGCCGCCGCGCTTGAGCCGCCAGCGATCGACGAACTCGCCCTCGCGCATGCGCTCGCCCATGGCCGTGCGGCCGAACACGACGATCTCGCACAACAATAGCGAGGCGGTGTCGGCGAGGTCGACGTCGATGCGGCGATGAATGCGGGCGCGGTCGAACAGGATGGTCTCCTGCGGCAGCCACGAGATGTGCGCGCCGGCATGAGCCGTCAGCGCGATATCGAGCTCGGCTGGCTTGCCCGGCGCGCGATAGACCTTCTCGGCCGCGGCGCTCGACAGCGTGACTCGGCTGCCTTCGCCGGCCGCGACCTCGATCCCGAAATGGTCGCCGCCGGCGATTCCGCCCGCGGTGTTGACGAACATCGCCGACAGACCGTCGTCCTCGGGCGAGGGAAAGCGGACGCGCAGCGAGCCGGATTCATGCAGGTGATGGCGCCGCGTCACGCCGTCCTGCAGCCGCACGTCGAAGCGCACCGCGCCGCGGGCGCGGTTGGCCTCGAAGATGTCGGCAGCGGCGTTGGCGGGATCGGCCCGCATCGATCCCCTCCCCTGGGACCAGACGCGGGCGAGACCGCGTCGAGAAGCTACGTGATGATCACAGCGCCATCTGGCGGCTGATCTCGGCCTGGTCGAGATTGGCGCGGGTGCAGGTGAACTTCACCGCGCCGCGATCCATGACGGCGAAGTTGTCGCCGAGTTCGCAGGCAAAGTCGAGATATTGCTCGACCAGGACGATGGCGATGTTGCCGAGATTGCGGAGGTACGAAATCGCCCGGCCGATGTCCTTGATGATCGACGGCTGGATGCCCTCGGTCGGCTCGTCGAGAAGCAGGAGTTTTGGCCGCATCACCATCGCCCGGCCGATCGCAAGCTGCTGCTGCTGGCCGCCGGAAAGGTCGCCGCCGCGGCGGCCGAGCATCGATTCCAGCACCGGAAACAGTGAGAACACGTCGTCCGGGATGCTGCGATCGGCGCGCTTGAGCGGTCCGAAGCCGGTCTTGAGATTCTCCTCGACCGTCAGCAGCGGGAAGATCTCGCGGCCCTGCGGCACGAAGCCGATGCCCTTGCGCGCCCGCTCATACGGCTTCAGGTGGGTGATATCGGCGCCATCGAAGGTGATGCTGCCCGATGCCAGCGGATACTGCCCGACCAGCGCCCGCAGCAGCGACGTCTTGCCGACACCGTTACGGCCGAGCACGCAGGTGACCTTGCCGGGCTCCGCCGCGATCGAGACGCCGCGCAGCGCCTGGGCGGCGCCGTAATAGAGGTTGATGTCCTTGACGTCCAACATCGCCTAGCGTCCCAGATACACTTCGATCACCCGATCGTTCGACGACACCTGATCGATGGTGCCCTCGGCCAGCACCGTGCCTTCGTGCAGGCAAGTGACCTTGACGCCGAGCTCGCGAACGAAAGTCATGTCATGCTCGACGACCATGACGGTATGATCCTTGTTGATCTCTTTGAGCAGCTCAGCCGTCTGATGCGTCTCGACGTCGGTCATGCCGGCGACCGGCTCGTCGACCAGCAGCAGCTTCGGGTCCTGTGCCAGGAGCATGCCGATCTCCAGCCACTGCTTCTGGCCGTGCGAGAGGCTGCCGGCGAGCTTGCGTCGGGCATCCTTGAGCCGCACCGTCTCGAGCACCCGGTCGATCTGCTCGGCCTCGCCCCTCGAGCCGCGCCAGAACAGCGTGCCCTTGACGCTGTGGTCGACATTGAGCGCAAGCAGCAGATTGTCCTCGACCGACTGGCTCTCGAACACCGTCGGTTTCTGGAACTTGCGGCCGATGCCGAGCTCGGCGATCCGCGTTTCGTCGAGCCGGGTCAGGTCGGTCTTGCCGTCGAACAGCACCGTGCCCTCGTCGGGCTTGGTCTTGCCGGTGATGATGTCCATCATCGTGGTCTTGCCGGCACCGTTCGGGCCGATGATGGCGCGCATCTCGCCGGGCTCGAGCGTCAGCGAAAGATTGTTGATGGCGTGGAAGCCGTCGAACGAGACGTGCACGCCGTCGAGATAGAGTAGCGACGACGTCGCGCGGGTGTCCATCACGTTCATGCGCTCACTCCGCCATCTTGGGTTCGGTGACGCCGTCCTCGCGGGCGGCGCTCTCGGCGTTCAGCCTCCTGCTGCCGAGCTGATCCCACCAGGAATTGAAGGTGCCGATAATGCCTTTGGGCAACAGCAGAGTGACGAGCACGAACAATGCGCCGAGCATGAACAGCCAGTAGGGCGCCAGCACGCCCGAAGTGAAGAAGGTCTTGGCGTAGTTCACGACGACGGCGCCAAGCGCAGCCCCGACCAGCGTGCCGCGGCCGCCGACCGCGACCCAGATCACGGCCTCGATCGAATTGCCGGGCGCGAACTCGGAGGGGTTGATGATGCCGACCTGCGGGACGTAGAGCGCGCCGGCGACGCCGGCCATGCAGGCCGACAGCGTGAACACGAACAGCTTGTAGGACTCGACGCGGTAGCCGAGGAAGCGCGTCCGCGACTCGGCGTCGCGGATCGCTATCAGCACCTTGCCGAGCTTCGATGACACGACCGCCCGGCAGATCAGGAACGCCAGAATGAGCGCAAGGCAGCTCAGCGCGAACAGCGCGGCGCGGGTGCCTTCCGCCTGGACGTTGAAGCCGAGAATGTCCTTGAAGTCGGTCAGGCCGTTGTTGCCGCCGAAGCCGAAATCATTGCGGAAGAAGGCGAGCAGCAGCGCGTAGGTCATCGCCTGGGTGATGATCGACAGATACACGCCGGTGACGCGCGAGCGGAAGGCGAGCCAGCCGAAGCAGAAGGCGAGCAGGCCGGGCACCACGAGCACCATCAAAGCTGCAAACCAGAACATGTCGAAGCCGTGCCAGTACCAGGGCAGCTTGGAATAGTTCAGGAACACCATGAAGTCCGGCAGGATCGGGTTGCCATAGACGCCCCGGGTGCCGATCTGGCGCATCAGATACATGCCCATCGCGTAGCCGCCGAGCGCGAAGAACGCGCCATGGCCAAGCGAGAGAATGCCGCAATAGCCCCAGATCAGGTCGATCGAGAGCGCCAGGATCGCGTAGCAGACATATTTGCCCCACAGCGCGACCAGATAGGTCGGCACCTGCAAGGCCGAGCCGGCCGGCAGCAGCAGGTTGGACAGCGGGATCAGCACGCCGCAGGCGGCGACCACGAGCACGAAGATGGTTGCGGCGCGATCGAGCGACCGGGTGAGGACGTGCGGCATCATGCTTCCACCGCCCGGCCCTTGAGCGCGAACAAGCCGCGCGGGCGCTTCTGAATGAACAGGATGATCAGCACCAGGATCGCGATCTTGCCGAGCACGGCGCCGGCGACCGGCTCCAGGAACTTGTTGGCGATGCCCAGCGTGAAGGCGCCGACCAGCGTGCCCCAGAGATTGCCGACGCCGCCGAACACCACGACCATGAAGGAATCGATGATGTAGCTCTGGCCGAGGTTCGGGCTGACATTGTCGATCTGCGACAGCGCCACGCCGGCGATGCCGGCAATGCCTGAGCCGAGCCCGAAGGTGAGCGCATCGACCCGCGAGGTCGCGATGCCCATCGAGGCCGCCATGCGCCGGTTCTGTGTCACCGCGCGCATCTCCAGACCAAGCGCAGTGTAGCGCAGCATCGCCAGCAGGATGGCGAACACGGCCATCGTGAAGCAGAGGATCCAGAGCCGGTTGTAGGTGATGGTGATCTGGCCGAGCTCGAACGCACCGCTCATCCAGGAGGGATTGCCGACCTCGCGGTTGGTCGGACCGAACGCCGTGCGCACCGCCTGCTGCAGGATCAGCGACAGGCCCCAAGTCGCGAGCAAGGTTTCCAACGGACGCCCGTAGAGGAAGCGAATGATGGTGCGCTCGATCAGCACGCCGATCGCGCCGGCGACCAGGAAGGCGAGCGGGACGGCAATCAGCAGCGAATAGTCGAACAGCGCCGGGTACCGCGTGCGGATGACCTCCTGCACGACAAAGGTGGTGTAGGCGCCGAGCATCACCATCTCGCCATGGGCCATGTTGATGACGCCCATCACCCCGAAGGTGATGGCGAGGCCGATGGCGGCGAGCAGCAGCACCGAGCCGAGCGACAGGCCGTACCAGGCGTTCTGCACGCCGGACCAGATTGCGAGCGAACTCTGGATCGATGAGATCGCGCTGGCAGCAGCCTTGGTGACAGTGGCCGGCTGGTCGCCGCCGCTGATCTCGGTCAGCAGCGCAAGCGCCTCCTGGTCGCCGCGCGACCTGATGGTGGCGACCGCTTCAAGCTTGTCCACCTCGCTCGCGTCGGACTTGAACAGGAGGATGGCAGCCCGCGCCTCGGTCAACGCCTGCTTGACCGCGCGATTGGTTTCCTTGGCGAGCGCCGATTCCACCGTCGGCAGCGTCGCCTCCTCATGCGACTTGAACACCGATTTGGCGGCGGTCAGGCGTGTGTTGGTATCCGGCGACAACAGCGTCAGGCCACCCAGCGCAGCATCCACGCTGCGCCGGAGCCGGTTGTTGAGGCTGACCGCCGCGGCATTGTCCGGAAGCTTGTCGACGGCAGCGCCGGTCGCGGCATCGATGATCTTGCCGTCGGTCTGCTTGACATAGACCTTCTTCGTTTCGGCATCGAACATCAGCCGCTCGTCCTGGAGCGCGCTGATGATCGGAAAAGCCAGCGGGTTGCCCGACACCGCGATCTCGCCGACGGCCTCGTCCGTGTCCGAGAAATCATCGTTCGCGAGCTTCGCGACCGACTCTTCGAAACTGGCTGCGAAGGCGGGAACGGAAACGGCGATCAGGGCGAGCAAAACAAGCAGACGGCGAATGATCGCCAGAAAAACAGCAGGCACTGGACAACCCCGGCAGGAGTTCAGGAGGTCAAGAGAAGGCGGCAACATCGCCGCCTTCTCCTGTCGTCATGGTCGCGTCAGGTCGGGATCACGAGCCCGAGCCCAGGCACTTGTTGGTCTTGACGTTGAAGTTGCCGCACTTCTTGCCGACCCAATCGCCGATCAGGTCCTTCGAGCCCTCGAGCTCCTTCGACCAGGCGTCGCCCGGGACGAGATCCTTGGTCTTGTAGACGACGCTGAACTGGCCATCGCCCTTGATCTCGCCGATGAACACCGGCTTGGTGATGTGGTGGTTCGGCAGCATCTTCGACACGCCGCCGGTCAGGTTCGGCGCCTCGATGCCCGGGAGCGCGTCGATGACCTTGTCCGGATCGGTCGACTTCGCCTTCTCGACCGCCTTCACCCACATGTTGAAGCCGATATAGTGGGCCTCCATCGGGTCGTTGGTCACGCGCTTCGGGTTCTTGGTGTAGGCCTGCCACTCCTTGATGAACTTCTCGTTCGCCGGGGTCTTGATCGACTCGAAATAGTTCCAGGCAGCGAGATGGCCGACCAACGGCTTGGTGTCGATGCCGGCGAGCTCTTCCTCACCCACCGAGAACGCGACCACCGGGATGTCCTTGGCCTTGATGCCCTGGTTGCCGAGCTCCTTGTAGAACGGAACGTTGGCGTCGCCGTTGATGGTCGAGACCACGGCGGTCTTCTTGCCGGCCGAGCCGAACTTCTTGATGTCGGCCACGATCGTCTGCCAGTCGGAGTGACCGAACGGCGTGTAGTTGATCATGATGTCGTCCTGAGCCACGCCCTTCGACTTCAGGTAGGCTTCCAGGATCTTGTTGGTGGTGCGCGGATAGACGTAGTCGGTGCCGGCCAGCACCCAGCGCTTCACCTTCTCTTCCTTCATCAGGTAGTCGACCGCCGGGATCGCCTGCTGGTTCGGCGCCGCACCGGTGTAGAACACGTTGCGCTCGCTCTCCTCGCCCTCGTACTGGACCGGGTAGAACAGGATGCTGTTGAGCTCCTTGAACACCGGCAGCACCGACTTGCGCGACACCGAGGTCCAGCAGCCGAACACGACCGCGACCTTGTCCTTGGTGATCAGCTCGCGCGCCTTCTCGGCGAACAGCGGCCAGTTCGAAGCGGGGTCGACGACGACGGCCTCGAGCTTCTTGCCGAGCACGCCGCCCTTCTTGTTCTGTTCGTCGATCAGGAACAAGATCGTATCCTTCAGCGTGGTCTCGCTGATGGCCATGGTGCCGGACAGAGAATGCAGAACGCCAATCTTGATGGTGTCGTCAGCGGCCTTGGCCGGGCCAAAGCCGGCTGCGCCGAGCGCCAGGCCGGCAGCAGCAGCCAGCCAGCGACGGCGGCTGAACGGCGCCGTTAATTCCTGAGTGAGTCGAGTAAGCATGAGGTAATATCTCCCTGACGCAGACGTGCTTCGCAGCCAAGGCGGCCGGCGGTCTGCGGCGGAAGAATCGCAAGAAGTGTGCCATGCCGTGCACATCTGGTAAGGCATTGACACAGAAGTGGAACTTCGCGCTCTCGTGGCGCGAGGTCGCAGCCTTCTGCTATCGAATTGAGCAAGCTCGATGATTAATCAGATAGCACGTAGCGCAGGATTTGTGCACTTTGTTTTGAATGGCTAAATTTAAAGCAGCCGGGCACCACCCGGAAAGCCGATCCGTTGCGCAGCGGCCTTGCATGTGCCGTCCACCTGTTCCATATATCTGGTAGATCGAGGCGAATCGGCCGGATCTTTGCAAGCCGCGTGTTCTTTAGCTCGACCCGAGCTTCTGGCTTTGCATTCTCACCCATCCAATCTAGGCGCTCCAAACACGCGGGTGTCTCTCAACCACCCACCCGCGTCCGGCTGCCTGCCGACACGGGCCTTATCCTCTTATGGAAAGCCCAATCTTTTGACATCCTTCCAGGATTTTAACCTCGCCGACGCGCTGACGCGCGCGCTGAAGGAAGAGAACTACACCACCCCCACCCCGATCCAGGCCCAGACCATCCCGCTCGCGCTCGAAGGCCGCGACGTGATCGGCATCGCCCAGACGGGAACCGGCAAGACGGCCTCGTTTGCGCTGCCGATCCTGCACCGCCTGCTGCAGAACCGGATCAAGCCGCAGCCGAAGACGGCACGCGTGCTGGTGCTGAGCCCGACCCGCGAATTGTCGGGTCAGATCCTCGACAGCTTCAACACCTACGGCCGGCACATCCGCCTGAGCTCGGCGCTCGCGATCGGCGGCGTGCCGATGGGACGCCAGGTCCGCGCTGTGATGCCCGGCCTCGAAGTGCTGGTTGCCACCCCTGGCCGGCTGCTCGATCTGGTCCAGAGCAACGCTTTGAAGCTGACCCATGTCGAGTTCCTTGTGCTCGACGAAGCCGACCGCATGCTCGACATGGGCTTCATCAACGACATCCGGAAGATCGTGGCCAAGCTGCCGATCAAGCGCCAGACGCTATTCTTCTCGGCCACCATGCCTAAGGACATCGCCGAGCTCGCGGACGCCATGCTGCGCGACCCCGCGCGGGTCGCGGTGACCCCCGTCTCCTCGACGGTCGAGCGCATTGCCCAGCGCGTGATCCACGTCGACCACTCGGCCAAGCCGAACCTTCTGGCTCAGTTGCTCAAGCAGGAGCCAGTCAACCGCGCGCTGGTGTTCACCCGGACCAAGCACGGCGCCGACAAGGTCGTGAAGAGCCTGGAAAAGGCCGGCATCCCGTCCCAGGCGATCCACGGCAACAAGTCGCAAAATCACCGCGAGCGCACTCTGGCCGCCTTCCGCTCCGGCGAGATCCGCACCCTCGTCGCGACCGACATCGCGGCGCGCGGCATCGACGTCGACGGCGTCAGCCATGTCGTCAATTTCGACCTGCCGAACGTGCCCGAAACCTACGTCCACCGGATCGGCCGCACGGCGCGCGCCGGTGCCGAGGGCGTTGCGATTTCGCTCGTGGCGGGATCGGACGAGCTGTCCTATCTTCGCGACATCGAACGGCTGATCAAGATCTCGCTGCCGCGCGACGATCGCCGCACGCCCGGCCTCCGCGAAGCTGCAGCACCGGCCAAACCGCCTCAGCGCGGTGGCCGTCCTGGCATGCAGAACGCGCGGACCAACGAGGGTGGCACCGCTGCAAAAGGCCCTCGCCGTCGCCGTCGTTCCAATGCTAAGATGGCGCCTCTGCCAGGCAATCGTCAGGAGCCCCAGCGGCCGTCGCAAGGCGGCGGCAAGGCCGGGTCGATTCAAGGCGTTGCTTTCCTGCATCGCGAGGGCAGACCCAAAAACCACGCTCACAACCGCAACCAACGGCCAAACTAGACGTCTATCGATCTGGAGAAAGACATGGCTAAGGAAGAGCTGATCCAGTTCGAAGGGCTGGTCACCGAAATCCTTCCCGATGCACGCTATCGGGTACAACTCGACGCGGGGCACGAGATCGTTGCCTACACCGCCGGCAAGATGAAAAAGAATCGCATCAAGACGCTCGCGGGAGACCGCGTGACCGTCGAGATGTCGCCCTACGACCTCGAAAAGGGCCGGCTGATCTTCCGCCACAAGGACGAGCGTCCCAGCTCGCCCGGCGGTCCTCCGCGTGGCGCAGCGCAGCGCGGCGGCCAGTTCCGTCGGCGCTAGGGGGATTGGGCGGAGCAATGTTCCGCCCGGCCCGGCGGATTGATCAAGCCTTGCGCAATCAGCGACAATTCAGCGCGTCGGCATCGAGCCGGCGCGTCAAAAAATCATGCACTCTCGCGCAGCTCAGGATTGTTTTGCGCGGGCATTTCCAATAATATATCCCGCAATCGATTTTCGGCCGGACGAGATTAGCTATTACCGGTACAGCCGGTTCAGACGCTGACGACCCTTCCAAAAATTCGATCTAACCAGCCCAGGAGACTGGGTTACGCATTTGGTATCTGAGAAGGGAACTACCCCCGTGAGCATGGGAACCGTGAAGTGGTTTAACGCAACCAAGGGCTATGGCTTCATTCAGCCGGACGACGGCGGCAACGACGTGTTCGTGCACATCAGCGCCGTCGAGCGCGCTGGTCTCGGCACGCTGCGCGAAGGCCAGAAGATCTCCTACGAGATCGTGGCGGACCGCCGTTCGGGCAAGTCGTCGGCCGACAATCTCCGCGCCGCCAATTGAGCGACGCCAGGGCAATCGCCTACGATTGCCCACCTGGACAACGAAAGGCCGCCTTGTGCGGCCTTTTTTATTTGCCGGCTGTTCGCCGTCGGATTGTGATCGCCCTGGAACGCGGTCTGTTGCCCGCGCGCAAGCGGACCCGGCACCGCGCAGGATTAGTCCGGCGCTCAGCTCAGCAGGAGGTCGCCGGGCTATACATCACACAGGTCGACTGCCGCGGCCGGGTATAGGCGACGTCGCTGAGATTGACGCCCGTCTTGCCCATGACGTAGCCGATCGTCGGAACGTATTGGTAGTTCACTTCGCTGAAAATCAGATAGGTGCCGGACACCAGCAATTCGGCCGGCACGCCGACCGTCATGCCCACGGTCCGCGGCGTCGACCCCTTACTCCACTTCACCGTCGCCTGCATGGTGGTGGGATCGACATAGAGTTCGGTGATCGTCGCATTCACCGGCGTGGTCGAGTACGGATACATGATGCCGGTCGAGGCGGCGAAGAAGTTCGACATGTCGCTGTCGCCGACCGTGGTCGACTGCGACGTCAGATCGGACAGGGTGCGCGCCATCAAAGTGACCTTGCGGTCGACGGCGATGGCCGAGCAGAATTCGACCGTGCCGAAGAACATCACCAGCATCAGCGGCACGATGAATGCGAACTCGGTGGCCGCGACACCGCGACAATCGGCAGCGAAGGCGTCGATGCGACGCCACAGGCGCAGGCGCGAAGACATACCCGGCATTCTTCCCAACGGCATGATGAATTCCTGGTGTCCCTCAGAAGCAGCTCGCGAGGTCCGTGTTATGAATACGGCTCGTTCTTGAATGCGGCCGTACCCACCAGCAGCCGCTTGCTGCCGCTCAGGTTGGCGATGTTGTAGCCGAGGCCGGTCACGAAGATCGGCCACTGATAGAACAGCCTGACGACGACAATGTCTCCGGCGGCGCCCGGACTGTAGGTCATGTTGTTGACGAAGTTGCCGCTGTTGTCGATCTGGTTGCTGATCGAGACGCTCCCGAACGAGGAGTAGCTCTTCACGTCGATATAGATCTTGTTGCAGTCGAACAGCGCGGGAACCTGGGTGCAGACGTAGCTCGCGAATTGCGACTGCGTATAGGAGCCCTGTTGCGCCTGTCCGGTCAGGATCATGCGCGCCGAGTCCTGCGTGATGGTCTCGAGCACCTGGCCGGCAAAGAACATCAGCGCCGTTTCGATGATCGCGAACAGCAGCGCAAAGAAGACCGGCGCGACCAGCGCGAATTCGAGCGCGGCCGATGCCCGCCTGTTGCGCCGGAAGCGGCGCAGCAGCCGGCGCATCGAAGCGGTCGAGGAGACGGAGGCTTGCATGGGGTCATCCGGACTGGAAAGGCACATCAACCTGAGTGAAACGAATAGCGGAAACTCCTTGGGAAAGAGTTTCCTACGATACGGACAGTATGGCCCGCCGCATCAACCTCCCGCTAACCATGCTTGGGCAGGGCGATCGCATATGGTGAAAGAGGCTGGGCGCGCAGTCTTTTCGCGACCATCCTTCGAGACGCCCGCCTTCGGCGGGCTCCTCAGGATGAGGGCCTTTCTCCGCCGCAAAGCTGTTGATCCTCATGGTGAGGAGCGTCGCTCTTGCGACGCGTCTCGAACCATGAGGCCATGAAAGGTCCGCCCGGGAAAACTATATGCGATCGCCCTGCATGCTTGGGGGTGGCTCGCAGTCAGCCCTTCGAGGCAGCGCGCCACCTGTCCGACCCGATCATCGAAACCAAACGAATCGGGCTATCGAGCCGCAGCGCCAGCGGCAAGGCTCACCGCATCGTCGGTGCGGACGCGCGTGGAGAGGCGGTCAGACGTCGCCATCGACCCGGCCAGGCATGGCCAAGCCAGCGCTCAGTTGGTCTTCGACGCCGCTGCCGCGTTGCCGCTCGCCGTGCTGGACATCGTTCCAGCCTGGTCGAGCACCGATTTGAAGTAGTTGTCGCCGTCGCCCAAGGTCACCCGGCGCTGGCAGATCGGCATGCAGCTATAGGTCTCACGATCGACGCCGCGATACACCGTGACGAGCTGGTCGGTGGGTCCGGCGACCTGGATCTGGCGATCGATCAGCACCTGTCCGCCGCGATCCATCGCAATGAAGTTGGTGGCACCGTAGCTCTTGCCGGTGACGACGATGATGCCGCCGCTCTGCAAGGTCACATCGGCGATCATCGGATTGCCGACGACGAGGGTCGCGACCCGGTCGGGCAACTTGACCAGCTTGGCCTGGTCGACATTCACGGCGATGGCAGGATCGGGTTCCGCCGAGGCGGCAGCCGGCCACAGCAGCACGGCGGCGACAGCCGCCCGCAATGCGAAGGAAACAGAAGGACGACGCGATACACAGAACGACATACTCAACCCCGGGACCTTGACGAGCCGTCTCAAGCGATACGCAGCGGTGACGGCGCCCGACGCGGCAAATCTGCGCTCAATTGGTGAACGTTCTGCAAACGCCGCCATCTCAGCTCGGGCGGTTGCAGAACACGTCATCTTCGGAACGGAAACGCGAGCTGACCGCCGAACTCACCGGGCATCGTCGCCTCATCCTTGCCGTAGGCCATGGGCAACTGCCCCTCCGGCATCCGGAACGTGCCGAACAGGATGTCCCAGATCGGGAACGTGCCGGCGAAATTGGTGTTGCCGCCCTGCTCCATCGACGTGTGGTGCCAGCGATGGAAGACGGGCGTGGCGAGGACATATTTCAGCGGGCCCAGCGTCCAGTTGAGATTGGCGTGGACGAAGGCCGAATGGAACGTCGTGAACGGTCCAACCCAGATCATGACATTGGGCGAGATGCCGGCCATCAGGAGGATGACGTCGACCGCGATCGTGCCGAGGATCAGGTTGATGGGATGGAAGCGGGCCGCCGAAATCCACTCCAGATCTTCCGAGGAGTGGTGGACCGCGTGGTATTTCCAGAACTCGCCGCCATGGAACAGACGATGCGTCCAGTACAGCATGAAGTCGGAGAGCACGAGAAAGAGCAGCCCCTGCAGCCATTCCGGAAGCTGCGCCAGCGGGCCGTGCCCGTTCTCATAGAAGGCGATCAACTCGTCGGCGTCGCGGATCTTGAAGAGAACGCTGGCGCCGAGCACGAGAAAGCCGATGCGGAGCACCCGCGCGAAAACCGGCACGAAGAACCAGTAGACCACGTCGGTGACGAGCTCGCGCTTCTGCCACCACGGCTTGCCGGGATTGCAGGCCCAGAAGTGGCTGAGCACCGAGAACACCACTGCCAGCACCAAGGTGATCGGCAGCACCTTCTCGATGGTCTGGCCGAGCATCAGCGCGACTTCCCATGGCAGACCGGACATCACATTCCTCATCTCATGAACTGTTCCGAGGGGTACTCCTTGGCGCTTAAGGAGCCGTGAACCTCGTGGCCGGCCGAGCTGGGCTGCCGATCGGTCCAGCACGATCGACGCGGAGCCAAGGGCTCGCCGGCCAGGTCGACGGGACGATATGCCTATGGTGCGGAATGCGGCGCAGGCTCCTGCGCTGGAAACATTGGGCGCGGCAGTGGAAGCTCGCGCTCATCTTTTCAGCGAGATTGGCACGGCGCGTGCCGTGGATCATTTAGAATGATCACGGTCCGCTTCATCCTACGTTTACTCTGCACAATAACAGCCATTTGTCGCCGGGTTTCGGCGACCGAATTAACTACGCCGAAATTCCTGCCCCCTAGGGTGGCCGCATGGTCACGGTGCTGAGAACGCCGCAACGACCAGAGTTTGTTCGACCAGCCACGTGTACATGGAGTTACCTATGAAGAATCTTCTTGCTCGCTTCGTGAAGGATGAATCCGGCGCGACCGCGATCGAATACGGTCTGATCGCCGCCGGCATCTCGCTCGCGATCATTGCCGCGGTGAACGGTCTCGGCTCCAGCCTGAGCTCCAAGTTCGGCGCGATCAACACCTCGCTGAAGTAAGCGGTCGTCACGGCCGAGCAAAGAAGGCCCCGGACATCCGGGGCCTTTATCATTTCCACCTTCAGCTCCGCGGCGTTCAGTGATGCGTAACCACGTTTTGTCCGCAGCCGCGTCCCGGCCCTCGCCCAGCCCGGCAGACGTCGCCTTGCGCTGGATCTGCGGCGGCCTCGGCCTGTCCATCCTCGCTCTGGCGGCCCGCATCGTCAGCGTCTGGTGAGATCGACAACCGGCCGGCCATTCCGGCTGTTTCCCGATCATTTATTTCTTGCATCTAGACTCTGGCGCAGCGGCGCACCCATGCCCCGCGTCGATGCCATTGAGAGCCCATGACCCTCGATCTCGCGCGCCTTCTGCTGTTTCCGGCCCTGATGGCCTTTGCCGCGGCGAGCGACCTGTTCACGATGACCATCTCGAACCGGGTCTCCCTGGCGCTCGTCGCCGGCTTCCTGGTTCTGGCGCCGCTGAGCGGGATGAGCATGGCTGAAATGCTGATGCATCTCGGCGCCGGCGCGACCCTGCTGGTGATTGCTTTCACCTGCTTTGCATTCGGCTGGATCGGCGGCGGTGACGCCAAGGTCGCATCCGCCGCCGCCCTGTGGTTCGGCTTCGCCCACCTGATGAACTATCTGTTGTACGCCTCGATCTTCGGCGGCGTGCTCACCCTCGCTCTCATGCAGTTCCGGCAATGGCCGTTGCCCTACATGCTGGCGGGGCAACCCTGGCTTGCACGCCTGCACGCCAAGGAGAGCGGCGTGCCCTATGGCATCGCGCTCGCCCTGGGCGCTCTGATGGTCTATCCGGAGACCGATTGGGTGAAGGCGATCGACGCTGCGCGTCTTGCATTGCTCTGAACACACCGTGTCAACGCGGTGTTAAGGCGATTTAGATACGCCTCATTAACCATGCTTTGACGAATAACTGCTCAACTCCCATCACGGCGGCGGAAACGTCGCGGCGTCATGTGGAAAGTGAAGCGTATGAATACCGCACGCATTGTGGTTCTGACCATCGCTGTAGGCGCTGGCGGCGTGGCCGCATATCTCGCGAGCGGGTCCGACGACCGGCCGGCTCAAGTCGCCGCGCCCGCGCCGCAGATGCCGACCGTCGACGTTCTCGTCGCCAAGGGCGACATCGCCCTCGGCCAATCCCTCAAGCCCGAAGATCTGCAGTGGCAGAGCTGGCCGGCGGCCACGGCCAGCGCCAGCTTCATCCGCCGCAACGAGCGGCCCGAAGGACAGACGCAGATCACCGGCACGATCGCGCGGGCGCCGTTCATTGCCGGCGAGCCCATCCGCGAACAGAAGCTCGTCAAGGCCGACGGCTCGGGCTTCATGGCCGCGATCCTGCCGGCCGGCATGCGCGCCGTGTCCACCGAGATTTCGCCGGAAACAGGCGCCGGCGGCTTCATCCTGCCGAACGATCGCGTCGACGTGATCCTGTCCAAGCGCGAACGCAATCCGGATCAGCCCAACGCGGGCGACGTCGTCAGCTCCGATATCATCCTGTCGAACATCCGTGTGCTGGCGATCGATCAGGCCCCGAAGGAAAAGGACGGCCAGACCACGGTGGTCGGCAAGACGGTCACGCTGGAGCTGAAGCCGGAACAGGCCGAGACGCTCGCGCGTGCCCGTCAAACCGGAACGCTGTCCCTGGCGCTCCGCAGCATCGCCGACGTCAACGTGGCCGAGCGCCGCACGGACGAGACCAGCCGCAAGCGCAGCGACAGCGTTGCCGTCGTCCGCTTCGGCATCCCCAGCACGATGACGACGCAGAAGTGAGCAAGAGGACCACCAAGATGACCTGCAGCGAAAATCAGCGGAAGATGCGGACCCTGCTGGTCCGCGCGCTGTCGTTTTCGGCCGCCGCTGCGCTGACCCTCAATCCGGCGATCGCGCCGGTGATCGCGGCAGACTATCGCCCGGCGACTGCAGCCGCCGCCGCGGACGGTCAGATCAATGCACGTTTCCTTGCGCTCGGCATCGGCAAGTCCGTCGTCATCGATCTGCCGCGCGATATCAAGGACGTTCTTGTTGCCGATCCGAAGATCGCGAATGCCGTCGTGCGCTCCTCTCAGCGCGCCTACATCATCGGTGCGGCGATCGGTCAGACGAATATCGTCTTCTTCGACGCGCAGGGCCAGCAGATCGCGGCCTACGACATCGCGGTCAAGCGCGACCTGAACGGCGCGCGGGCGGCGCTGAAGCAGTTGCTGCCGAATGCCGATATCCAGATCGAGGGCCTCGCCGACAGCATCGTGCTGACCGGCTCGGCGTCGAGCCAGATCGAAGCCCAGCAGGCCGGCGAACTGGCCGCCCGGCTCGCCGGCGGCGCCGACAAGGTCGTCAACTCGATCACCGTGCGCGGCCGGGACCAGGTCATGCTGAAGGTGACTGTCGCCGAGGTACAGCGCTCGGTCGTCAAGCAGCTCGGCATCGATCTCTCCGGCCAGCTCAACTACGGAACGGCTGTTATCAAATACGCGAACTCCAATCCGTTCACCGCCTACGGCAGCAATCTCGTCTCCAACAACGCCGTGACCGCGTCGTTAGGCGGAGCGACCCCGACGGTGCAGGCGACACTGCGCGCGATGGAGAACGCGGGCGTGATCCGTACGCTCGCGGAACCCAATCTGACCGCCATCTCGGGCGAGTCCGCGACCTTCATCGCCGGTGGCGAGTTTCCGGTTCCCGCCGGTTACTCCTGCGATCCGACGACCCATGTCTGTACGACGCAGATCAGCTTCAAGAAGTTCGGCATCTCGCTCAACTTCACGCCCGTCGTGCTCAGCGAGGGCCGGATCTCGATGCGGGTGATGACCGAGGTCTCCGAGCTCTCAAACGAGAATTCGATCACGCTGTCGCAAGCCGTCAGCGCGTCGACGGTCAACTCGTTGACGGTTCCCTCGATCAAGACCCGCCGCGCCGAGACCACGCTGGAGATTCCTTCCGGCGGCGCCATGGCGATGGCCGGCCTGATCCAGCAGCAGACCAAGCAGGCGATCAGCGGCATGCCGGGCCTGATGCAGCTGCCGGTCCTCGGCGCGCTGTTCCGCAGCCGCGACTACGTCAACAACCAGACCGAGCTGATGGTTCTGGTGACGCCGTTCGTCGTCCGCGCCGTGGCACAGAAGGATCTCTCCCGCCCAGACGACGGCTTTGCGGCCGCCTCCGATCCCCAGGCCGATCTCCTGGGCAGCATCAACCGCATCTACGGCGTACCCGGCCGGGTCGAACCCGGCCGCAACTATCGCGGCACCTATGGCTTCATCACGGACTGAGCCGGGACAAGGACCTGCAACGATGACCACGAAACCCAGCCCCGCTCGACACCGCCGACTGCAACTTGCCGTGGCCCTGGCCGGCGCAGCGGTCCTGCTCGGCGCTTGCAACTTCCGCAGAGATCCGGCCGTCACGGCCAGCATCCCCGACGACTACCGGCTACGCCACCCGATCGCGATCCAGGAGGCCCCGGACTCCCTGGTCGTCTTCGTCGGCCAGGGCCGTGGCGGCCTGACGGCCGAGCAGCGCGCCGACGTGATGGGACTGGCGCAGAGCTGGATTCGCCAAGGCACGGGCGCGATCAGCGCCGACGTGCCGAGCGGCACCCCCAACGCACGGGCGGCCGCCGACTCGATGCGGGAGATCCACTCCCTGCTGGCGGCCGCCGGAGTCCCGCCGCACGGCATCACCGTACGCAACTATCAGCCGAAGGACCCGCGCCAGATGGCCGCGATCCGGCTGAGCTATCCAAAACTGTCGGCCACGGCGGGGCCCTGCGGGCTCTGGCCGGACGACCTCGGGCCGTCGATCAAGAACAAGAACTGGTTCGACAACAAGCCTGACTGGAACTACGGCTGCGCCTACCAGCGCAACATGGCGGCAATGGTCGCAAACCCGTCGGATCTCGTGCAGCCGCGATCCGAAACGCCGTCCTATACCACCCGGCGCACGGCGTTATTCGACAAATATCGCAAGGGACAATCAACCGCGATCACGTATCCAGAGGCCGACAAGGCCAAACTCAGCGACACAGGCAAATGATCAGCTACGCCCGACAGACCCAAGAGGAGCAGCCTGACGTCGTGCCGCCGCCGGCCGACGATCACATCGCGCCCGCGCCGCGCGTGTCCGTGCAGGCGTTCTGTGAGACGGTGGAAACCGCCGCGACGGTTCAGGCCGCCGGTGAGGACCGGCGCCTCGGCAAGGCCCATCTGAAGGTTCAGATGGGTGGCATGGCGGCCGCGATCGAGGCCTACCGGTCTGCCCCGACCCCGAACGTCATCATCCTGGAGACGGATGCACGCACCGACATCCTGGCCGGCCTGGATCAGCTCGCTACGGTTTGCGACCCCGGCACGCGCGTCGTCGTGATCGGCCGCGTCAACGACGTCACGCTGTATCGCGAGCTGGTTCGTCGCGGCGTCAGCGACTATGTGCTGTCGCCAGTGACGCCGATCGACGTCGTCCGCTCGATCTGCAACCTGTTCTCGGCGCCGGAAGCCAAGGCCGTCGGGCGCATCATTGCCGTCGTCGGCGCCAAGGGCGGCGTCGGAGCCTCGACCCTGGCCCATAACATCGCCTGGGCGATCGCGCGCGACCTGGCGATGGACTCCGTGGTGGCAGATCTTGATTTGGCGTTCGGCACCGCCGGCCTCGACTACAACCAGGATCCTGCGCAGGGCATCGCGGACGCCGTGTTCTCACCGGACCGGATCGACATCGCCTTCATGGACCGGCTGTTGTCGAAATGCACCGATCATCTGAGCCTGCTGGCCGCGCCTGCGACGCTCGACCGGGTCTATGATTTCGGCGCTGAGGCATTCGATGCGGTGTTCGACACGCTGCGGGCCTCGATGCCCTGCATCGTGCTCGATGTTCCGCATCAATGGGCAGGCTGGACCAAGCGGGCGCTGATCTCCGCGGACGACATCCTGATCGTCGCGGCGCCGGATCTCGCCTCGCTGCGCAACACCAAGAACATGTTCGATCTCCTCAAGGCCGCCCGGCCGAACGATCGCATGCCGCTCTACTGCTTGAACCAGGTCGGCGTTCCCAAGCGACCCGAGATCAATGCGAGCGAGTTCGCCAAGGCGATCGAAAGCCCACCGATCGCAACGATCCCGTTCGAGCCGCAGATCTTCGGCGCGGCCGCCAACAACGGCCAGATGATTGCGGAAATGTCGCCCAGCCATCGGACGACGGAGATGTTTCTCCAGATCGCGCAGCGGCTCACCGGCCGCAGCGAGACAAAGAAGCCGAAAGGCTCCTTCCTGTCGCCTCTGCTGGACAAGCTGAGGGCGAAGTAAGCACGCGTGGAGTTCTAAGTCGTGTTTGGTAAGCGTAGCGGATTGGACAACGATACCAGGGCCCTCAGGCCGGCCGCGCCGGCGCCCGAGCCGGCGCCGGCTGCGCCACGCGCGGCGGCTCCGGCCGTGCCGTCGCCACCTCTGGCTCCGACCCGGCAGGCTCCGCCGCCGCCGCCACCGGTTGTCGAGGCCCGGCGCTCGGACAGTTACTATCAGGTCAAGGCGACGATCTTCGGAGCGCTGATCGAAGCGATCGATCTCGCTCAGCTGGCCAAGCTCGACGGCGAATCCGCGCGCGAGGAAATCCGCGACATCGTCAACGAGATCATCGCGATCAAGAATATCGTGATGTCGATCGCCGAGCAGGAAGAGCTGCTCGACGATATCTGCAACGACGTGCTCGGCTATGGCCCGCTGGAGCCGCTGCTGTCGCGCGACGACATCGCCGACATCATGGTCAACGGTGCCGGCACGGTCTTCATCGAAGTCAACGGCAAGATCCAGCGCACGGGCATCCGGTTCCGCGACAACCAGCAGCTCCTGAACATCTGCCAGCGCATCGTCAGCCAGGTCGGCCGCCGCGTCGACGAATCCTCGCCGATCTGCGACGCGCGTCTCGCCGACGGCTCGCGCGTCAACGCCATCGTTCCGCCGCTGGCGATCGACGGCCCCGCGCTCACCATTCGTAAGTTCAAGAAGGACAAGCTGACCCTCGATCAGCTGGTCAAGTTCGGCGCGATTTCGCCGGAGGGCGCGGAGATCCTGCAGATCATCGGTCGCGTCCGCTGCAACGTGCTGATCTCCGGCGGTACCGGTTCGGGCAAGACCACGTTGTTGAACTGTCTGACCAACTACATCGATCACGACGAGCGCGTCATCACCTGCGAGGACGCCGCCGAACTCCAACTGCAGCAGCCGCACGTGGTTCGCCTCGAAACCCGCCCGCCCAACATCGAAGGCGAAGGCCAGGTGACCATGCGTGAGCTGGTGAGAAACTGCCTGCGTATGCGGCCCGAGCGCATCATCGTCGGCGAGGTCCGCGGCCCTGAAGCATTCGACCTGCTGCAGGCCATGAACACCGGTCACGACGGATCGATGGGCACGCTGCACGCCAACAACCCGCGCGAAGCGTTGTCCCGCTGCGAATCCATGATCACAATGGGCGGCTTCTCGCTGCCGTCGCGGACCATCCGTGAGATGATCTGCGCCTCGATCGACGTCATCGTCCAGGCGGCGCGCCTGCGCGACGGCTCCCGCCGCATCACGCACATCACCGAGGTGATGGGCATGGAAGGCGACACCATCATCACCCAGGACATCTTCCTCTACGACATGATCGGCGAGGACGCGAACGGCAAGATCATCGGGCGCCACCGCTCGACCGGAATCGGCCGGCCGCGGTTCTGGGAGCGCGCGCGCTACTACGGCGAAGAGAAGCGGCTTGCGGCTGCGCTCGACGCCGCCGAAGTCGCGAGCAAGGACTGAGGAGAGACCCCATGAAGCTGCAGGCTCTCGCCCTTGCCTTCCTCGCCGCCACCGCGATCGGCGGCATCGCCTGGGTGTTCCTCTACCCCCTGCTGTCTGGCGAGCGGAAGGCCGAGCAACGGCGTAGCACCGTCGCCAAGTCCGAGCCGGTGGTCCGCCAGGCCGAACGCAGTCAGCGCTCGCGCCGCGAGCAGGTCGAATCCTCGCTGAAGGACCTCGAAGCGAAGGCCCAGAAGCAGAGCAAAGTCCCGCTGAACATGCGGATTTCGCAGGCTGGGCTCGACTGGACCGTGCAGAAATTCTGGATCGTTTCCGGTGTCCTCGGCTTCGTCGTCTGCGCCGTTGCCTTCTTCGCCGGCGGCGGCCCGCTCGGCGCGCTCGGGCTTGGCTTCGCCGCCGGTCTCGGTCTGCCGCGCTGGATCCTCGGCTACCTCAAGAAGCGGCGCGAGAAGAAATTCCTGGCGGCATTGCCGGACGCCGTCGACGTGATCGTGCGCGGCATCAAGGCCGGCCTGCCGCTGTTCGAATCCATCAAGGTCGTCGCCGCCGACGCGCCGGAGCCTTTGCGCAGCGAGTTCCTCGGGATCATCGAGACCCAGGCGATCGGCATGCCGCTCGGCGAGGCTTGTGCGCGGCTCTATGAACGGATGCCGCTTCCCGAAGCCAACTTCTTCGGCATCGTCATCGCGATCCAGCAGAAGTCGGGCGGCAATCTCTCCGAGGCGCTCGGCAACCTCTCGAAGGTGCTGCGCGACCGCAAGAAGATGAGCGAGAAGATCCAGGCGATGTCGATGGAGGCCAAGGCGTCCGCGGGCATCATCGGATCGCTGCCGCCGATCGTGATGCTGCTGGTCTATCTGAGCACGCCCGAGTACATCTCGTTGCTCTGGACCCATCCGACCGGCCAGCTGATGCTGGTCGGCTGCGTGATCTGGATGTCGATGGGCATCCTGGTCATGAAGAAGATGATCAATTTCGATTTCTGAGGTGGACCATGGTCGACATTCTGGTCTCCAAGCTGCACGACCCGCACTTCATGACGATGTTCTTCGCCGCCATCGCGGCGACGGCCACCGTCTATACGCTGATCATGCCGCTGTTCGCAGGCGAGAACCTGAACAAGCGCATGAAGGCGGTCGCCAGCGAACGCGAGCGGATCAAGCAGCGCGAGCGCGAGCGGTTGAACGCCGGCGAGAAGGTCTCGCTGCGGCAGACGCCGAAGCAGCTCATCTCTCGCGTGGTGGAGGATTTCAACCTCACCAAATGGCTCGCCCAGGAGGCGGCCCGCGAGAAGCTCATCATGGCGGGCTACCGCGGCCAGGCGCCCTACATCACCTTCCTGTTCGCGCGCCTGGTGACGCCGCTGGTGCTGTTCGTCGGGTCCGTGCTGTACGTCTTCGTGATCGCGCATCTGCAGAAGTCGATGCCGGTCAAGATCGGCATCTGCGTCGGCATGGCCTATCTCGGCCTGCAGGCGCCGATGCTGTTCCTCAGCAATGCGATCTCCAAGCGCCAGCTGTCGATCAAGCGCGCGTTTCCCGACGCGCTCGACCTGCTGCTGATCTGCATCGAATCCGGCATGTCCATCGAAGCCGCCTTCCGCAGGGTTGCCATCGAAATCTCGAGCCAGTCGATCGCATTGTCGGAGGAGTTCACGCTGACCACCGCGGAGCTCTCCTATCTGCAGGACCGCAAGGTCGCCTATGAGAACCTCGCCCGCCGCACCGGCCTCGAGGGCGTGAAGTCGGTCTGCCTCGCGCTCCAGCAATCGGAGCGCTACGGCACCCCGCTCGGGCAATCGCTGCGCGTGATGGCGCAGGAAAATCGCGACATGCGCATGAACGAGGCCGAGAAGAAGGCCGCGGCGCTGCCGCCGAAGCTGACGGTGCCGATGATCCTGTTCTTCCTGCCGGTGCTGTTCGTGGTCATTCTGGGACCGACCGGCATCAAGGTCGCGGCCATGCAGTAGACGTAGACCGCTCGCGAGAAATTTCGCTTGCGGTCAGGGCTCTACCCTGGAAGCTAGGCGGAGCATGATCGAGGTCTCCGCCTGATGTCCGACAAGCTCCGCCGCGCCGACGGCGCCCGCGTCCTGGCCGATCTGAACGCACTGCGCGCCTTCGGCACCTACAAGACCGGCGTGCACCGGCCGACCTTCTCCGACGCCCATCGTCAATCGCTCGCTTGGCTCGCCGAGCGCCTGCCCGATGCGCAGCTGACGCCTGATATCGACGGCATCGGCAACGTGCTGGGCACCAGCGCCAAGCCCGGCCCCAAGCTGCTGGCCGGATCGCATCTGGAGAGCCAGAATCAGGCTGGCTGGCTCGACGGCCCGCTCGGCGTCGTCTACGCGCTGGAGGCGGCGCGCGTGCTCAATCCCGATCCGTCTATTGTCGGTGCGGTGGAGGTCGCCTCCTGGTGCGACGAGGAGGGCCATTTCGGCAGCATGCTCGGCAGCCGCTCCTATGTCGGCGACGTCAGCGAGGCCGAAATCGATGCTGCCCGTGACCGCAGCAGCCCGCGCACGCTGCGGGAGGCGCTTGCCGAGATGGGCCTTGCCGGACGGCCGCGCCTGCAGGCCGAGCCCGGCCGGCATATCGGCTATCTCGAAGCTCATATCGAGCAGGGCGACACGCTCGAGGCGGGCGAGCTCAGGATCGGCGTCGTCACCTCGATCGTCGGCATCTGGCAATACCGCATCACCTTCACCGGCGAGCAGAACCATGCCGGCACGACGCGGATGGCGGTGCGCAAGGATGCCGGGCTCGCGCTCGCCAAGTTCTGCGTCGCGATCGACGCGCGCTTTCCGGCCGCCTGCGGCCCGCGCACGGTGTGGACCACGGGACGCATCACGCTCGATCCGGGCGCACCGAGCATCATCCCCGGCCAGGCCGAGATGCTGTTCCAGATCCGCGACGACAATGCCGCCGTGGTCGACCGGCTCGAAGAGCTGCTGCGCGAGATGGCTGCGCAGGCTTCAGACGCAGGTCCCTGCCATGTCGCCGTCGAGCGCATCCGTACCGGCGCGCCAGCCATGATGGACGGCACGTTCCAGGATGCGGTCGAGGCCGCCAGCCGCGATCTCGCCGCCGGCAAGTCGCTGCGGATGCCGAGCGGCGCCGGACACGACGCGCAGGTGCTCGCGACCATCATGCCGGCCGGCATGCTGTTCGTGCCGTCGATCGGCGGCATCAGCCATCACTGGACCGAGAACACCGCCGATGCCGACATCGTCACCGGCGCCGACGCGTTCGTCGATACCTGCCGCCGCCTGCTGGCGGGCGCCACACGATAAGGCCCGCGATCAGCGAGGCACGTCGTCAGTCCGGCGGATTGAGCGCGGCCATCGGCGCCGCGTTGCGCGCCTTGCCCTTGCTTTGGCTCTGCCCCTGGATCATCTGCTTCAGGTAGGCGACGTTGGCGGCGGCCTCGTCCGGCGGCAGATCGGCCCGCGCGATCTGCTCGGCCTCCGCGAAGCGTCCCTGCAGGCCGACGACGAGCGCGAGGTTCTGACGCACCCGTGCGTCCGCCCGCTGCGAGCCGTAGGCCTGGCGCAGCACCTCCTCGGCCTTCGGCAGCTCCCGCGTCAGCATGTAGGACAGGCCGAGATTGGAGAGCACCGAGGGCTCGCCGGGCACGATCTTCAGCGCGCTGTCGTAATAGCGCCGCGCCTCCTCGTGGCGGCCCATCTGGTCCAGCGCGGTGCCCTGCACCGACAGCAGCTTCCAATCGGGATTGTCGGGCGAATGCGCGCGCGACAGCACGTCGAATGCGAGCTTGAAATTGCCGTTGTCGGCCAGCGCTCGGCCATAGGCCGCGAGCACGGTCTTGTTGCCGGCGTTGGCGAGCGTGGCCTGCTCCAGCACCGCAACCGCCTGCTCACGCTGGCCGTTGTTGCGCAGTGCCTGGCCATAGGCGACGGCAATGGCCGCATCCTTGGGATTGGCGCGGTAGCGCTCGCCATAGACCTCGACCGCGCGCTGCGGGGTCGCGGGCGGCGGCTCGGCGCGACTGCCTAGCGAGCCCGTGACGTCGGACATGGTCTGGCAGCCGCCGAGTCCCGCAGCGACGAGCGCGGCGAAGGCGACGGACGCGAGGAGCCGGGGAATGGAAGGCGGTTGACGCATGTCACTTGGACTCGACCGGGCGAATTGAACGCGCCAGCAATAAACTGTTAACGCTAACAGCCGGTTAATGGCGCGATCCCGGCGCAGCCGTCACATTTGCGTCGGCTTGCGGGCGAGGCGCCCGGCGCGATTGCGGCGGCCTTCAAACTCTGCGAAGTCTGGCTCAAGCGCGCCAGTTAGGGAACCATTAGGCATGCCGTCGATGTTCGAGACCGCCTCCACAACGTCCGCCATCCCGATCACCTTCGTGACGAAGGCGAGCTGGCCGGGGATCAAGGAGAGCCTGTCGGCTGAAGCGCGCAACTTCGCCGAGGCCAACGTCTACACCGCCAAGCCCGGCAGCTATCTGGCGCTGCCCGGCGCGGACGGGCGCATCGCTCAGGTGCTGTTCGGCATCGAGGACGACGACGCCAAGCACCGTGACCTGTTCCGGCCGGGCGCCCTGCCCGGCCTGCTGCCCGCCGGCACCTATCGCTTCGCCAATGCGCCGCATGATAGCAGGCTCGCTGCGCTGGCGTTTGCGCTCGGCAGCTACCGCTTCGGCCGCTACCGCAAGGCCGAGACGCCGGAGGTCCGCCTCGTTCCGCCGGACGGCGTCGACGCCGCCGAGCTGAGCCGCCTGGCCGACGCGGCGACATTGGCGCGCGACCTCGTCAACACGCCGTCGAACGACATGGGACCCGAGGAGCTCGAGGCCGCCGCGAGGCAGGTCGCCGACCGCTTCGGCGCACGCTTCACCAGCATCGTCGGAGACGATCTGCTGCAGCAGAACCATCCGCTGATCCACGCCGTCGGCCGCGCCTCGACGCGCGCGCCGCGGCTGATCGAGCTGGTTTGGGGCGACGCATCGCATCCCAAGGTCACGCTGGTCGGCAAGGGCGTCTGCTTCGACACCGGCGGGCTCGACCTGAAGCCGTCGAGCAGCATGCTGCTGATGAAGAAGGACATGGGCGGCGCCGCCAATGTGCTGGCGCTGGCGCAGATGGTGATGGACGCCGGGCTCAAGCTGCATCTGCGCGTGCTGATTCCGGCGGTCGAGAACGCGGTCGCCGGCAACGCCTTCCGTCCGATGGACGTGTTTCCGTCGCGCAAGGGCATCACGGTCGAGATCGGCAACACCGATGCCGAGGGCCGGCTGATCCTCGCCGATGCGCTGGCGCTGGCCGACGAGGACAAGCCGGACCTGCTGATCGACATGGGCACGCTGACCGGCGCGGCGCGCGTCGCGCTCGGTCCCGAGCTGCCGCCGTTCTACACCCAGGACGAGGCGCTCGCCGCCGATGTCGCGCGCTGCGCTGCCGCCGAGAACGATCCGCTGTGGCGGATGCCGCTGTGGGCGCCGTATGACTCGTGGCTCGACTCCAAGGTCGCGACCATCAACAACGCGCCATCGGGCGGCTTCGCCGGCTCGATCACCTGCGCGCTGTTCCTGCAACGCTTCGTCGAGCACGCCAGGAGCTGGCTGCATCTCGACATCTTCGCCTGGACGCCGTCGGCCAAGCCCGGCCGCCCCGAGGGCGGCGAGTGCCAGGCCGCGCGCGCGCTCTACAAGCTCTTGAGCGAGCGCTATGGCTGATCCGAGGCTCACGCCGGCGCGCGGCGATATCGCGGCCAGGCATCTCCAGGGACAGGTGACGGCTGCGCGCTTCGTCGACGGCGAGACCCTCGTCGTCGTCGATCCGATCGCGCCACTGCGGCTGCAGCCGCATTCCGGCGCCGAGCAGGCGACGCAGGCGCTGAAGGGCGAGCGCGTCACGATCTACGATCGTGATGGCGAGGGATGGGCGTGGGGCCAGCTCGCAAGCGACGGCTATGTCGGCTGGCTGCCGGAGGCGTCGCTCGCGGCCCCCTCGGCCGCGCCGACGCGCCGGATCAGCGCGCTCCGCAGCTTCGCCTTCCCCGGGCCATCCATCAAACTGCCGCCGGTCGAGACGCTGCTGATGGGATCGACCATCGCGGTGGTCCGCGACGAGGCGAGCTTCGTCGTGACGGCCGAGGGCTGGTTCATCCCGAAGCAGCACGTCGCCGGTCTCGACCATGTCGAGCCGGACTACGTCGCCATCGCCGAGCGCTTCGTCGGCACGCCCTACCTCTGGGGCGGCAAGAGCAGCCTCGGCATCGACTGCTCCGGGCTGGTGCAGGTGTCCTTGAATGCTGCCGGCGTGGCATGCCCGCGAGACAGCGACATGCAGCTGGCGGCGCTCGGACGCGTGCTCGCTGACGATGAGAAGCCGGCTCGCGGCGATCTCATCTTCTGGAAAGGCCACGTCGCGATCATCAGCGATGCCGACACGATCGTGCACGCCAACGCGTTCCACATGGCCACGCAGATCGAGCCGATCGGCGAAGCGATTGCCCGCATCAAGGCGAGCGGCAGTGACGTGCTCGCGATCAAGCGGCTGAATTGATGACGGCGAAACGAGCTCATCACATCAATATGTCGCGATCGCGCAACGAGTCGCGATGCTAGTGACTGCGCCCTCTCCCCTTGTGGGAGAGGGCATGTAGGACAGAGCTGCAAGCGCGGTCGGGTGAGGGGTCTGTATCTACGAGTGAGATTGCGGAGAGATACCCCTCACCCGACCGAGTACGTAGATCCGCCGAACATGCCCTCTCCCACAAGGGGCGAGGGCGCAGTCATGAGCAGCGTGCCGAGAGCACCAGTATTGCTGCAACTGCGCGTGCAATGGCGCGTTGCCCGCCGATGCGAGCGTTGCGTCGGATTCACATCTCAAACAGCATGGCGACAAGCGTCAGCACTCTCGCGGCCTCACTGGCCCGAGCTCTGCGACATTCATCCGCCCTCGAAAAATGAGAGGGCGCAGGGAAGGCCGGGTGCCGAGCGCACCCGTGGTTGCGTGCAAGAAAGCACGCGGTAGTCACCACAGGTACGGGCCGAACATCCGGCCTCCCCTGCGCGATGGGCTGCGTCTTATACGTGCTCTCCCCAGGGACCGGCGTTCTTGCCCCTGTCGGCCACGGGCTCATCGACCCGCAACCTTGACGCCAGCATCGGGGCGCCAGGACCACACGACTTCGTCGCCCGCCTGATGCCGTTCGTCCGTGCGCACATGCACACGCAGCATCAAAGCGGCCATCGCATCCCGCACCCGACGCCTGTGACGACGCGTACGTCCCTCTCGTGGGGCAGGACGGGGCGGAGTATGCACGAATTCCGAAAATAAGAAACCGGAATATTTTAACCGCGAGGGCTGGACAGATATTTGCAGACGCTGCCCGTCGGGCAAATCAATTCGCAATCATGCGACACATGAAAGAGCTAAAGAGCAGGTTCTACCTTGCTGGTTTTTCCATCCGCGCTGCTCGGCTCGGCTTAAAAAACTCCCCTACCCGGTCGGCTGTTCCAAAGAATCCCAAATTCGCACTGAAGCAAGCTGCCGTCAGCCCCTCGTATTCCCGCAGGATAATTAGTACGATATACGTATTCGACATTCTGATTCCCGTTCTGCTCATTTGATGACCACCACCGCAACGGCGAGTACTGACGATGAATTCCATCATCCCCCTTGGAAAATTTGAGAATGTACCCGTTAGAGAGGCTTGGCCAGCTGAGGACGATAACTTCACGCCGTGGCTTGCACAGCCGGACGCCATTACGATCCTTGGCAAAGCCTTAAACCTCGAACTGGAGGTTGAGGCGGTTGAACACTGGGTTGGCGCCTTCAAGGCGGATATTCTTGCGCGCATCGCAGATGAGCAAGACGACCATCGCGTGATCATCGAGAACCAATTCGAGCGAACAGATCACAAGCATCTAGGACAAATCCTGACCTATCTTGCCGGCATTGAAGGAGCAAAGACCATAATTTGGATTGCCGAGGTGATTCAGCCCGATCATCGCGCTGCAATAGATTGGCTCAACACGAACACCGCCGAGGACTTTTCATTCTTTGCGGTCGAGGTTGAACTCTGGCGTATTGGCAATTCGCCGCCGGCTCCTCGCTTCAACGTAATCGCTAGTCCGAACGACTGGACTCGATCGGCGCGGACAGCAACCCGCCAAGTCGCAGGGGCCGTTCGAGCGCAGAGTGATGCTGTTCGTCTGGGCTACTGGTCTTCATTTTCTGAGTATCTCAAGAAAAATGGCTCGGCATTTCAGCTCAAACGCCCCAATAGTAGACACTATTACAATTTTCCAACCGGACGATCTGGAATCCCGATCACCGTCACGTTCAGTACCGACAAAGAGAGAATCGGGGTCGAGCTGTACGTCTACAACGACGTAGAGAAGGCCGTCTTTCGCACTTTGCTCGCGGACAAGCAGACAATTGACGCAGAATTTGGGGAACAGCTCGATTGGCAGGAGCTCCCCCAGAGAAAGGCCTCGCGCATCGCGCTATTTCGTTCGGACATCAATCCTACGGACGAGAAGCAATATCTAGAACTCCATGCTTGGATGCTCGACAAGATGAATCGGTTCTGGAGAGTCTTCGTCCCCCGCGTGAAGTCAATGCGGCCAAGCGGCGAGGCCGGCTCGGTCGGACAGGAAGCAGAGGACGATTAGCCGTCAGGCTTCGGTCTTCCCCGGTCAAATTTCCGTCCCCAGCACGGGCGCCAATGGGGGTGAGTAACGGGCCAAAGGGGACGCCACTGAGAACAGTACTCAAGGCTCTGCCCGGCTTCGCTGATCGGAATCCGATCGAGGACGGCCTACCCAGCTTCATCAGTAAGTCAGTAGGCGCTCAGTCTCAAAGCGCTGAACGAACCGACCGCGCTCCATCCCCTAGCTCGCTGCCGCCCCATTCCCCGCCGTCTCGTTCCTGAACGCGGCCGCGAACAGTGCGCGGGTGTAGTCGGTCTTCGGCGCCTTGAACAATTGCGCGGCCGGCCCCTCCTCCACCACCTTGCCATGGCGCATCACGATGAGATGGCTGGCGAGGGCGGCAACGACGCGGAGGTCGTGCGAGATGAACATGTAGGTCAGCTCGCGCTTGCGCTGCAGCTCGCGCAACAGCTCAACCATCTGCGACTGGAACAGCATGTCGAGCGCCGAGGTCGGCTCGTCCAGCACGACGAAGCTCGGCTCAAGCACGACGGCGCGCGCCACCGAGATGCGCTGGCGCTGGCCGCCGGAGAACTCGTGCGGATAGCGGAAGCGCGTCTCCGGATCGAGCCCGACATCGGTGAGCGCCTTGACGACCTTCGCCTCGGACTGCTCCTCCGACAGGTCAGGCTGATGCACGCTCAGGCCCTCGGCGATGATGTCGCCGACCGACATGCGCGGACTGAGCGCGCCGAACGGGTCCTGAAAGACGATCTGCATGTCGCGGCGGAACGGGCGCACCTGCTTGAAGGTCAGCCCCTGGATCTCGTTGCCAAGGAACACGATCGGACCGTCGGAGGAGATCAGCCGCAGCAGCGCCAGCCCCAGCGTGGTCTTGCCGGAGCCGGACTCGCCGACCACGCCGAGCGTCTCGCCCTTGCGCACGGCGATGCTGACGCCGTCGACCGCCTTGATGTGGCCGACGGTGGAGCGGAACAGGCCGCGCTTGATCGGAAACCAGACCTTGAGATCCTTGGCCTGCATCACCACCGGTGCGTCGGGCCGCGGCGGCGCGGGGTCCGGCTTCGGCTCGGCGGCGAGGAGCGCCCTGGTGTAGGGATGCGACGGCGCGGTGAACACCTGCTCGACCGGACCCTGCTCGACGATCTTGCCACCGTTCATGACGCAGACACGATCGGCGATGCGGCGGACGATGCCGAGGTCATGGGTGATGAACAGCAGGCTCATGCCGAGCCGGGCGCGGATGTCGGCGAGCAGCGCCAGGATCTGCGCCTGCACGGTGACGTCGAGCGCGGTGGTCGGCTCGTCGGCGATCAGCAGATCGGGCTCGTTGGCGAGCGCCATCGCGATCATCACGCGCTGGCGCTGGCCGCCGGAGAGCTGATGCGGATAGCTGCCGAGCCGCGTCTCCGGCTCGGGGATGCCGACTTGCGTCAGCAGTTCGAGCACGCGCGCCCGCGCCGCGCCGTTCGAGATCGGTCGGTGCAGATGCAGAATCTCGCTGATCTGCCGCTCGATCGTGTGCAGCGGATTGAGCGAGGTCATCGGCTCCTGGAAGATGATGGAGATGTCGCTGCCCCGGATGCCGCGCATCTCGCCTTCCGACAGCGGCAGCAGATCGCGGCCCTTGAAGCGGATGCTGCCCGACGGATGCGAGGCGACCGGATAGGGCAGCAGCTTCAGCACCGACAGCGCGCTGACCGACTTGCCCGAGCCGGACTCGCCGACCAGGGCGACGCACTCGCCGCGCTTGATGTCGAACGAGACGTGGTCGACGGCGGTCGACAGGCGGCCCTGCTGGTGGAAGGCCACCGAGAGATCGCTGACCGAAAGCAGCGGCTGGCTGATCGCATCCATGTCGGTCACCTGAACGTCTTGCGCGGATCGAACGCGTCGCGCACGGCCTCGCCGATGAAGATCAAGAGCGACAGCATGATCGCGACCGAGAAGAAGCCGGTGAGACCGAGCCACGGCGCCTGCACGTTGGACTTGGCCTGCGACAGCATCTCGCCCAGCGACGGCGATCCCGGCGGCAGGCCAAAGCCGAGGAAGTCGAGCGCGGTCAGGGTCATCACCGAGCTCGACACGATGAAGGGCAGGAAGGTCATGGTCGCGACCATCGCGTTCGGCAGGAGATGGCGGACCATGATGACGGCGTTGGAGACGCCGAGCGCGCGCGCCGCCTGGATGTACTCGAAATTGCGGCCGCGCAGGAATTCAGCGCGCACCAGGCCGACCAGCGAGACCCAAGAGAACAGCAGCATGATCCCGAGCAGCGTGAAGAAGCCGGGCACCAGCACCGCCGACAGGATCAGGAGCAGATAGAGATAGGGAATCGCGTTCCAGATCTCGATGAAGCGCTGGAACAACAGATCGACCCAGCCGCCGAAATAACCCTGCACGCCGCCGGCGGCGATGCCGATGATCGAGGAGAAGAACGTCAGCGACAGGCCGAACAAAACGGAGATGCGGAAGCCGTAGATCAGCCGTGCGACGACGTCGCGGCCCTGGTCGTCGGTGCCGAGCCAGTTGTATTCGAGATCCCGGCAGCTCTTCAGCCCCTTCTTCTCGACCACGGATTTGCACTGTGCCTCCGTCAGCATCCAGGTCGGCGGCGATGGCGCCGGCGTCGGCAGATCGAGATTGTGCGTGGCGTAGGAGTAGCGGACCAGCGGCCAGATCACCGTGCCGCCCTTGTCCGCAATCAGCTTCTGCAGATACGGATCACGATAGTCCGCGGCGGTCTCGAAGTCGCCACCGAATGCCGTTTCCGGATAGGTGACGAACGCCGGGAAGTACAGGTGGCCGTCGAACTTGATCAGGAACGGCCGATCATTGGCGATCAGCTCGGCGAACAGCGACACCACGAACAGGAACAGGAAGATCCACAGCGACCAGTAGCCGCGGCGGTTGGCCTTGAAGTTCTGCCAGCGGCGCTGATTGAGCGGCGACGGCCGGAAGCGGTGCCGCGTCGGCGGCACGGCCTCGCCGAGCGGGGCCTGCGCCTTGGTCTCGACCGGAGGGGTGGCTGTGATCGTCATCAGACCTCCCGCGCCTCGAAGTCGATCCGCGGATCGATCCACATGTAGGTCAGATCCGAGATCAGGTTGATCGCGAGGCCGAGCAGCGAAAAGATGAAGAGATTGCCGAACACAACGGGATAATCACGATTGAGAATGCTCTCGAACGAGAGCAGGCCGAGCCCATCCAGCGAGAAGATGGTCTCGATCAGCAGCGAGCCGGAGAAGAAGGCGTTGATGAAGGTGCCTGGAAAGCCGGCGATCACGATCAGCATGGCGTTGCGGAACACGTGGCCGTACAGAACCTGGTTCTCGCTGCAGCCCTTGGCGCGCGCGGTCATGACATATTGCTTGCGGATCTCGTCGAGGAACGAGTTCTTGGTCAGCAGCGTCATGGTCGCGAAGGCGCCGAGCGCCATCGATACCAGCGGCAAAGTGAGATGCCAGAAATAGTCGATGATCTTCCAGTACCACGGGAAGTCCGACCAGCCATCCGACGTCAGCCCGCGCAGCGGGAAGATGTTGAGAAACGAGCCGCCAGCGAACAGGATGATGAGCAGGATCGCGAACAGGAAGCCCGGAATGGCGTAGCCGATGATGATCACGGCCGAGGTCCAGACGTCGAAGCGCGAGCCGTCCTGCACCGCCTTGCGGATCCCCAGCGGGATCGAGATCAGGTAGGTCAGCAGGGTCATCCAGATGCCGAGCGACATCGACACCGGCAGCTTCTCCTTGATGAGCTGCAGCACGCTCGTGTCGCGGAAATAGCTCTTGCCGAAATCGAAGCGCGCGAAATTCCACACCATCAGCGCGAACCGCTCCGGCGCCGGCTTGTCGAAGCCGAACTGCTTTTCGAGCTGCTTGATGAAGGCGGGATCGAGCCCCTGCGCACCGCGATATTTCGAGTTCAGTTCGCCGCCGGATCCCACCTGTCCCGGCGGCCGCGCGCCGAAATCCGAACCACTGCCGCCCGAGATGCGCGAGGTGCCGCCGGTGTCGGCGCCGGTCAGTTGCGCGATGACGCGCTCGACCGGGCCGCCCGGCGCGAACTGCACCACGACGAAGGAGATGAAGAGGATCCCGAGCAGGGTCGGGAGCATCAGCAGGATGCGACGGGCGATATAGGCGGCCATGAACTACTTCGCCTGCTCCAGCTTTGCGGCTTTGGCGGCATCGTACCACCAGATGTCGGGGGCGCCGACGCCCGAGGCGTATTTCGGCGGCTTCGGCGGGTGGCTGAACTGATCCCAATAGGCGATCGGGTGGGTCTGGCGATACCATTGCGGTATCCAGTAGTGGCCGGCGCGGAACACGCGATCAAGCGCCCGGCAGGCCAAGGTCAGCTCGATGCGGGTCTCCGCCGAAATCGCCTTGTTGACCAGCGCGTCGATCGCGGGATTGCTGATGCCGCCGAGATTGTAGGAGCCCTTGGTCTTGGCCGCGTCCGAGGTGAAATACGGCCGCAGGCTGTCGCCGGGGGTCGGCGACATCGACAACCGCTGCACCGTGATGTCGAAATCGAAATCCTCGACGCGGGCGCGATACTGCACAGCGTCGACGATGCGCAGATCGGCGTCGATGCCGAGCGTCTGCAGGTTCTTGATCAGGGTGCCGTGATGCGGCTTGAACGAGACCTCGTCGATCAGGAACTCGATCGCGAACACCTCGCCATTCGGTAGCAGCCGCTTGCCGTCCTTCACCGGCAGGCCGGCCTGCTGCAGCAGTTGCGTGGCCTTGCGCAGCAGCGTGCGATCCTGCCCCGAGCCATCGGAGACGGGAGGGACAAAGGGCTCGCCAAAGACATCGTCGGGCACCTGGCCGCGGAACGGCTCCAGCAGCTTCAGCTCCTCCGGCGACGGCGGCCCGACCGCGACCATGTCGGAGTTCTGGAACGGCGACACGGTGCGCGCATAGGCGCCGTACATGATGGTCTTGTTGGTCCATTCGAAGTCGAACGCGTAGGTCAGCGCCTGGCGGACGCGCGGGTCCTTGAACTTGTCGCGGCGGGTGTTGATGAACCAGCCCTGTCCGCCGGACGGCGTCTCGTCCGGCAGCAGCTCGCGCTTGACGCGGCCGTCCTTGATCGCCGGGAAATCGTAGCGCGTCGCCCAGATGCGCGAGGTGAACTCCTCGCGGAACAGATAGCTCTTGGCGGTGAAGCCCTCGAAGGCGACGTCGCGGTCGCGATAGAACTCGTAGCGGACGATGTCGAAATTATACATGCCGCGGCTGACCGGCAGATCGGCGGCCCACCAGTCCTTGACGCGCTCGAACTCGACATAGCGGTTGATCTCGTATTTGCCGACCTTGTACGGGCCGGAGCCGAGCGGCACGTCGAGCGGGTTCTCGTCGAAGGCGCGGTTGGCGTACCAGGCCTTGGAGAAGATCGGCAGGGTCACGACATAGAGCGGCACGTCGCGCGCGCGCTTCTCGACGAAGCTCACCACGACGGTCGCATCGTCGAGCGCCTCGGCCTTGATGAAGTCGCGCAGCTGCACGACGATCAGCGGGTGGCCCTTTTCCTTCAAGGTGTTCAGCGAGAAGGCGACGTCATGTGCCGTGATCTTCGTGCCGTCGTGGAAGCACGCCTCGGGACGGAGCGTGAAACGATAGCTCAGCTTGTCCGCTGATATCGCGACGGACTTCGCGACCAGCCCATACACCGCGTCCGGCTCGTCGCTCGCGCGCACCATCAAGGTCGCGAACGTCATGTCCATGCCCTGGGCGCCCTCGCCCTTCAAAACGTAAGCGTTGAAGGAGTTGAACGTCTGATAGGACTGGTTATAGGCGCGCACCGACGGGATCAGCGAGAACAGCCCGCCCTTCGGCGCATCGGGATTGACGTAGTCGAACTGCCGGAAGTCGGCGGGATATTTCAAATCGCCGAACGCCGACATGCCGTGGGCCTCGGCGCCGAATTCCGCGGCCTTGGCCGGCGTGAGCAACGGCGCCGCGAGCGCGCCGAGCCCAAGCCCGAGCACGCCGCGCCGCGACAAATGAGAAAGCCGGCTCAAGAGCGCTTCACCTTGGCGGCCTTGTCGGCATCGTACCACCACAGATTCGGCCAGCCGGACCGCGCATATTTCGGGAATGGCGTGAAATGGCTGAAGCGGTCCCAGCGCGCGCTGCGCGAAAACGGATAGGTGAACTGCGGGACGACGTAGAAATTCCACAGCAGCACCCGATCCAGCGCATGCGTCGCGGCTTCCAGCGAGGCGCGATCCTTGGCGTAGATGATCTTCTCGATCAGCGCGTCGACGGCGGGATTCTTGATGCCAATCGTGTTCTTCGAGCCGGGCTCGTCGGCGGCCTTCGAGCCCCAGAAATCGCGCTGCTCGTTGCCGGGTGACAGCGACTGCCCCCAGACATCGATGATCATGTCGTAGTCGAAGGTGCGCACCCGGTTCTCATACTGGACGTTGTCGACCTGGCGGACCGTCACCGCGACGCCGAGGCGCTCCAGCGACGGCTTGTAGAACAGCACGATGCGCTCGGACGACGGGTCCTGGACCAGGAGCTCGACCGTGACCGGCTTGCCGGCGGGATCGACGAGCTTGCGGTCCTTGATCTCGAAGCCGGCGTCCTTCAGCAGCCTGGTGGCCTCTCGCAGATTGGCGCGAACGTTCTCGGGATTGCCGCCCACCGGGGCCTGGTAGACCGTGGTGAACACGTCCGGCGGCACCTTGTCGCACAGCTCCTCGAGGATCTGCAGCTCCTGGCCCTGCGGCAGCCCGGAACAGGCCAGATCGGTGCCTTCGAAATAGCTGTTGATCCGCTTGTACTGGCCGTAGAACAGCTGCTTGTTCATCTCCTCGAAATCGAAGGCGTAGTTGAAGGCACGCCGCAGCCGCGCGTCCTGGAATTGCGGACGCCGCAGGTTGAAGGCGAAGCCCTGCATGCGGCCGGAATCGCTGATCGGGAATTCGTCCTTGACCACACGCTTGTCATTGATGGCGGGGAAGTCGTAGGCCGTCGCCCATTGCTTGGCGGAATTCTCGTTGATCCAGTCGGCCTGGTCGGCCTTGAAGGCTTCGAGGGCAACGATGTTGTCGCGGAAATATTCGAACTGCAGCTCGTCGAAATTGTTCTGGCCGATCTGGACCGGCAGGCTGGCGCCCCAGTAGTCCTTGACGCGCTCCATCTTGATCGAGCGGCCGGGCACGAACTCCTTGACGCGATACGGGCTCGACCCGAGTGGCGGCTCCAGGGTCGTCGCGGTGACGTCGCGCTTGCGGCCCTGCGCGTCGGTGCCTTCCCACCAGTGCTTCGGCAGCACCAGCAGCTCGCCGACGATGTGCGGCAGCTCGCGATTGCCCGGGCCGTCGAAGGTGAACTTGACCTCGAGATCGCCGGTCTTCTCGGCCTTCACGACATGGCGATAATAGGACGAATAGTGCGGGCTGTTCTTCTTCAGGACGTCCAGCGAGAAGATGACGTCCTCGGGCGTCACCGGCTTGCCGTCGTTCCAGCGCGCTTCCTTGCGCAGGCGGTAGATGACCCAGGAGTAGTCGTCCGGATACGCCGCCGACTCGGCGAGCAGGCCGTATTCGGTCGAGACCTCGTCCTGCGACCGCGTCATCAGGGTCTCGTAGACCAGCCCCGCCGCGGCGGCGATGTTGCCCTTCACATACATCACGACGATGTTGAAATTATCGAAGGTGCCGAGCGAGATCATCCGCGCTGTGCCGCCCTTGGGCGCGTCGGGATTGACGTAGTCGAAGCGCTTGAAGTCGGCCGGGTACTTGATCTCGCCGAACAGCGACAGGCCGTGGCGCCAGACCAGTTGCTCGCCGGCCTGCGCCTGCGCGGCGTCGAGCGGGGCGAGGCTGGCGGCGGTTCCGAGCGCCGGGGTCATCGCAGCGAAGACGCTGCTCTGCAGGAGCTGTCGTCGGGTAATCGTCAAATGAGACTTCCTCTGAATAAGACCGCTTGAAGCAGGTGGTCGGCCGTGGCCGCTGCTGCTCAAAGATCCAACGTTCGATCGTAACCCAATTCGCAAGGGCAGGTTTCGCCGGCCTCAGCCAGGGTGCTCCAGCCCGTGAACCCGTTCCATTCAGGGGACCAATATACGGCAAGGTTTCGACCAATAACCTTGCTTTTTCCTCATGATACCGGGTTGTGAACGAGGTGGATGCGACCAAAGGTCCCAAATGCGGCGAAATTCGCCCCGCAAAGCAAAACGGCCGGGCTTGGGGCCCGGCCGTCGGAAATTGGGGATCAGCAGCCGATCACTTGGCTGCGGTCGGCAGCGGCGCCGGATTGTCCGACAGCGAGTTCAGATAGGCCAGCACGTCGGCGCGCTCCGAGTCCTTCTGGATGCCGGCAAACCCCATCGCGGTGCCCGGGATGTAACCCTTCGGATTGGCGATGAAGTGGTTGAGTTCCTCGATCGTCCAAGTGCCGCCCTTGGCCGCCATCGCTGCCGAGAATTTGAAGCCGCGGCCTTCGCCGACCTTGTCGCCGACGATGCCGTAGAGGTTCGGGCCGACGGCATTCTTGCCGCCCTTGTCGAAGGTGTGGCAGGCCGCGCACTTCTTGGCAGCGGCGGCGCCCTTCTCGACCGAGGCGGTCTGCAGCAGCTTCTCGATCGGCTCGGCCGCGGCCGGCGCAGCGGCTTCCTTGCCTGCGCCCTCGGCCTCCTTCACCGCGATCTCGAAACCCGGCTTCTCCGGCATTTTCGGCGCGAACAGCGCGCCGGCGGAAAAGCTCGTGACCAGCACGACCAGACAGGCGGCCAGGACGGCGCCGAGGATTTTGTTCAGTTCGAAGGAGTCCATTTTGGAATCAGGCTCCGAGGGCGGATTTCATTGCTTGGGGGCCGCGGGGCCGCGACCGTGAGTCGCCCCAGGATTCGAGAAAGGACTCGTGAAGGCATCGAGCGGAATCGAGCCGTCGCGCCTCCCCCTGCGGCAGAAGTGAGATATCGGTTTGCCCGTGCTCTGGCAACCCGTATAAGCGGGCCGCTTTCGCTGTCCCCATCAAGCCCGGCCGCGCTGTTGCGACCGGCTCCGACCTGCCGTTTTCCGGATGACCAAGTCCAAAATCCTCGTGCTGATCCCGGCCCGCATGGCCTCGACCCGCCTGCCCGGCAAGCCGCTGCTCGACATCGCCGGCCAGCCGATGATCGTGCAGGTGCTCCGGCGCGCGCAGGAGGCGGGAATCGGCCGGGTGGCCGTGGCAACGGACACGCCGGAGATTGCTGCGGCCGTCGCTGCCGCGGGCGGCGAAGTGGTCATGACCAGGCCGGATCATCCCTCGGGGTCAGACCGCATCTACGAGGCCATGTGCAAGCTCGACCCTGCCCGCGAGGCCGAGATCGTGGTCAACCTGCAGGGCGATTTCCCGACCATCGACCCGCAGAACATCAGCGACGTGCTGCCGCCGCTGGAGGATCCCGCGGTCGACATCGCGACCCTTGCCGCGCAGATCCATACCGAGGAGGAGAGCCTCAACCCGAACGTCGTCAAGGCGGTCGGCTCGCCTGTCGGTGGACGGCGCCTGCGCGCGCTGTATTTCACCCGGGCCACGGCGCCGCATGGCGACGGACCGAGGTACCATCACATCGGCCTCTACGCCTACCGCCGGGCGGCGCTGGAGCGCTTCGTCAGCCTGCCGCCATCGCCGCTGGAGCAGCAGGAGAAGCTGGAACAGCTGCGGGCGCTGGAGGACGGCATGCGCATCGACGTGATGGTGGTCGACGCCGTGCCGCGCGGCGTCGACACCGCGGCCGACCTCGAAACCGCACGCCGGCTGCTGTCCAAGGCTTAATTGACAAAGGCTCGAGCTGCTAGAAGGCCCACCATGAGCAAGATCTTGAAAATCGCATTCCAGGGCGAGCCGGGAGCCAATTCCCACATCGCCATCTCCGAGGCCTATCCGACCGCCGAGGCCATGCCCTGCGCGACCTTCGAGGACGCGCTGAGCGCGATCTCCTCCGGCGAGGCCGATCTCGGCATGATCCCGATCGAGAACTCGGTCGCCGGCCGCGTCGCCGACATCCACCATCTGCTGCCGGCCTCTGGCCTCTACATCATCGGCGAATGGTTCCTGCCGGTGCGCCACCAGCTGATGGCGCTGAAGGGCACCAAGCTCGCCGACATCAAGACGGTCGAGAGCCATGTCCACGCGCTCGGCCAGTGCCGCCGCATCATCCGCCAGCTCGGCGTCCGGCCGATCGTGGCCGGCGACACCGCGGGCAGCGCGCGGGACGTCTCGCAGCGCGGCGACAAGAGCGTGGCGGCGATCGCCTCGCGGCTGGCCGCCGAGATCTACGGCCTCGACATCCTCGCCGAGGACATCGAGGACGAGGCCCACAACACCACCCGCTTCGTCGTGCTGGCGCGCCAGGAGCAGTGGGCCGAGCAGAATTCCGGGCCGCTGGTGACGAGCTTCGTGTTCCGCGTCCGCAACCTGCCGGCCGCGCTGTACAAGGCGCTCGGCGGCTTCGCCACCAACGGCGTCAACATGACCAAGCTCGAGAGCTACATGGTCGACGGCAACTTCTTCGCGACGCAGTTCTACGCCGACGTCGACGGCCATCCCAACGACAAGGGGCTGGCCTTCGCGCTGGAGGAGCTGAAGTTCTTCTCGCGCGAGCTGCGCATCGTCGGCGTCTATCCGGCGCATCCGTTCCGCGCGACGTTCAGCGAGCGGATGGAGTGATCGGGGCTCACGCTTCGATATAGGCCGCCAGCTCAGCGGGCGTTCCCGTCGGGAACGCCTCCTTCAGATGCTCGAGGAAGGCGGAGACGCGCGCGCTCAGCAGCCGGCGTGACGGATAGAGCGTCCATAGCGCAATCGCGGGCGCGTCCAGATCGCCCCAATGCGCCAGCCGGCCGGCCGCCAGATCGTGGCTGACGAGCGACAGCGGCAGGCACGCAGCGCCGACGCCCGCGCGGACCGCATCGCGAACCATGATCAGCGACGACAGGCGAAGGATGGGGGCGAACGCGATGCGCGATCGTGCCGCCGGCGCTTTCACCTCCCAGACTGCGTTCTGATCGCTGCCGCGCACGACCGCTGGAACGACGGCGTGATCCGCCGGCCGCGTCAGGCCTGGGCTCGCCACGACCACCAGTCGGTCGCGCAGGAAGATGCGTCCAACCAGGCTTTCATCGGGATCGGGATTGACCCGGATCACCAGGTCATAGCCTTCCTCGACCATGTCGACGGTGCGGTCGTCGGTGGTCACGTCCAGCCGGACCTCGGGATATCGGAGCGCGAACGCGGCGGCGAGCTTGCCCATCGCGGTCTGCGAGAACAGCAGCGGCGCACTGATCCGCAACCGGCCGCGCGGCTTGTCGCCGCCGGAGGAAATGGCGGCGACCGTCTCGTCGAGCTCGGTCAGCAGCGCCCCCGCGCGCTCGAACAGCGCCCGCCCCTCCTCGGTCAGCTTCAGCGCGCGTCCGCCGCGCTCGATGAGCCTGAGATCCAGGCTCGCTTCCAGCTCGCCGACCCGGCGGGACAGCGTTGCCTTGGGACGACCGCTGGCGCGGGCGGCACGGCCGAAGCCGCCGTGGCGGGCGACGAGGTTGAAATCGGCGAGCGCAAGCAGATCCATCCGTTCCACCAGTGAGACGACCTGTCCAGATATAGCGTCTATTGGCTCGCGTGTGGATCGATATCTTCCGGGTGTCCCAACAACCAACCCGGAGTGATCCCCATGACCATCCTCGTGACCGGCGCCACTGGAAATGTCGGCCGCCGCGTCGTCGAACAGCTCGTCAAGCGCGGCGCCGATGTCCGCGCCCTCGTCCGCGATCCCGCCAAGGCCAACTTTCCAGCGGGCGTTCAGATCGCCCAAGGCGACCTGCTCGACATCGATTCGCTCCGCGGCGCGTTCTCTGGCGTCTCGACGCTGTTTCTGCTCAACGCCGTCACATCAGACGAATTCACCCAGGCGCTGGTCGCGCTCAACATCGCTCGCGAGGCCGGCATCGAGCGGATCGTCTATCTCTCGGTGATCCACAGCGACGTCTACGTCAACGTGCCGCACTTCGCCGGCAAATTCGCCGTCGAGCGGATGATCGAGCAGATGGGCCTCAACGCCACCATCCTGCGGCCGGCCTACTTCATGAACAACGATCTCACGATCAGGGACGTCGTGCGCGGCTACGGCGTGTACCCGATGCCGATCGGCAGCAAAGGCCTCGCCATGATCGATGCCCGTGACATCGGCGAGATCGCGGCCATCGAGCTGATCCGCCGCGAGCAGTCCTCGACGCCGCTGCCGCTGACGCGGATCAACCTTGTCGGCCCCGACACGCTGAACGGCGCCGATGCCGCCGCTGTCTGGTCCGAGGTGCTGGGGCGTCCGATCGGCTATGGCGGCGACAACACCGCGGGCTTCGAGACCAACCTGCGGCAGCTCATGCCGAGCTGGATGGCGTTCGACATGCGGCTGATGAGCGAGCGCTTTCAGACCGACGGCATGGTGCCGGACGATGGCGACGTCGCCCGCCTGACCGCGCTGCTCGGCCGCCCCTTGCGCTCCTATCGCGACTTCGTCGCCGAGAGCGCGACCGTCGCCTGACGGCACACACCCCATGCGTCTGCGGGACGTCTCCATGAGAGCGTCCCGCGCAATCCAAGGAGGTCATCATGACCAATCAAACGAACGATGGCGTCACCATGAAGCCCAACATCCTCGTGCTCGGCGCGACCGGCGGCACCGGACGGCTGATCGTGCGCGACGCGCTGGCGCGCGGCCATCACGTCACCGCGCTGGTGCGCTCGCCGGAGAGGGCCGGGGATCTGCAAGGCGCGCAATTGATCGTCGGCGATGCCCGCGACGAAGCTACGCTGCGCAAGGCGCTCAAGGGACAGAACGCCGTGATCAGCTCACTGGGCACACCGCTCAGTCCGTTCCGCGAGGTCACGACCCTCTCGACCTCGACGCGCGCGCTCGTCAACGCGATGAAGGCCGAGCATGTCGCGCGTCTGGTCGCCATCACCGGCATCGGCGCCGGCGACAGCCGCGGCCATGGCGGCTTCGTCTACGACCGGCTGATCCTGCCGCTGCTGCTGCGCAACGTCTACGCGGACAAGAACCGGCAGGAGGCCGTCATTCGCGACAGCGGGCTCGATTGGCTCATCGTTCGCCCCGCCATGCTGAACGACAAGCCTGGCGGGCAGAAGCTGCGTGCACTGACGGATCTCGCCGGCTTTCACGGCGGCACGATTGCGCGGGCCGACGTCGCGCGCTTCGTGGTGGACCAGGTGAGCGACGACAGCTTTCTGCATCGCGCGCCGCTGATCACATGGTGAGACCAGCGCCGTCCTGCTTATGCCGCCGCCTTCCGCTCGAGGCCGAAGGCGTCGGCGAGCAGGCTGTAGGAGCGCTTGCGGGCGTCGTGATCGTAGATCGCGGTGATCACCATCAGCTCGTCGGCCTGGCTCGCTGCGATCATCGGATCGAGCTTGGCCCGCACCGTCGCCGGCGCGCCCACGAACAGCCGCGAGCGGTTGCGCGCGATCGAGGCCCGGTCCGCGTCTGTATACATGTACGCCGCCGCTTCCTCCGGGCTCGGCAGCGGCAGGAACTGGCCGCGGTCGCGCCGCAAGCGGTTGAGGTCCATCGACGACGCCAGCCGCTCGGCCTCGGCGTCGGTCTCGGCTGTCACCACTGCGACTGCCAGGATCGCATGCGGCTGCGAGCGCCAGCGCGACGGTGTGAAATGCGCGCGGTAGGTCCGCATCGCATCCACGGCATCGTGGCTCGCGAAATGATGCGCGAAGCCGAACCCCATGCCGAGCTGCGCCGCCAGCTCGCTGGAATAGTCGCTGGAGCCGAGCAGCCAGATCGGCGGCAGCGGCGCATCATCGGGCATGGCGATCACGTTGTTGTAGGGATGGCCGGCGGGGAACTCGCGGGTCTCCCACAGCATCAGCTCATGCAGCCGCTCCAGGAAGTCATCGCCCTCACGACGGTCGAGCCGGCTGCGCAGCGCATAGGCCGTGGTGCCGTCGGTGCCGGGCGCGCGGCCCAGGCCGAGATCGATCCGGCCGGGAAACAGTGCCTCCAGCATCTTGAAGCGCTCCGCGACCACCAGCGGCGCATGGTTGGGCAGCATCACGCCGCCGGAGCCGACGCGGATGTGCTGCGTCGCTGCCGCGATCTGCCCAATCATGATGTCGGGCGACGGGCTCGCCACCGACGGCAGGCTGTGGTGCTCGGCCAGCCAGTAGCGGACGTAGCCGAGCTGATCGACGTGACGGGCCAGGTCGATGCTGTTACGCAGCGCCACTGACGCCGGCGTGGCGGTGGTGGTGACGGAGAGGTCGAGGACTGAAATCGGGATCATGGCTTCAACCTAATGACTGCGAGGCGCGCCACAATGGGCTGGAAGCGATGGTGACCTGCCGGAAATGCAGTGGATGGCTGGACCTAATGTTGGGACAATACGATTGTATACATCAACGAAACCAAACTATCCCACATTCAGAATTGATAAAAACCCCTTCGCCATAATCGATAACCTTTGATATTGTTTACCTTTATCGTCCCACTTTGCATTTCCAATAGCTCCTCAAAAATCCGCTTCTTGCCATATCAGTGGGCCAAATCCCATTTCTGGTGGGCTGTTTATTGCAGCGCCCTTCCCTTATCTTGGCACATCCAGAGGCCGATCCCCTCTTGAGTTGAAATTTACGCCCCAGCCGGAACCTGCGTTGCCATGACCGACCTCGCCACCGCCATTGCCGACGGCCACACCGCGATTCCCCGGCCGAAGATCTCGTTCGAGTTCTTCCCGCCGAAGACCGAGGAGATGGACCGGACGCTGTGGGCCTCGATCGAGCGCCTCGCCCCGCTGGAGCCGAGCTTCGTCTCGGTGACCTATGGTGCCGGCGGCTCGACGCGCGAGCGCACCCACGCCACGATCGCGCGCATCCTGAAGGAAACCGCGCTGCTGCCGGCGGCGCATCTCACCTGCGTCGGCGCTTCGCGCCACGAGATCGACGAGGTCGTCGACCGCTATCACGAGGTCGGCGTCCGCCACATTGTGGCGCTGCGCGGCGATCCGCCCGGCGGCATCGGCACGCCCTACTACACCCATGCCGAAGGCTATCAGAGCTCGCCCGAGCTGATCGCCGGCATCAAGAAGCGCCATCCCGATATCGAGGTCTCGGTCTCGGCCTATCCGGAGAAGCACCCCGAGAGCCGCGACTTCGACGCCGACATCGACATGCTCAAGGCCAAGGTTGACGCCGGCGCCACCCGCGCCATCACCCAGGTGTTCTTCGACAACGATCTCTACTTCCGATACCTCGACCGTGTCCGCGCCCGCGGCATCACGATCCCGATCGTGCCCGGCATCATGCCGATGCACAATTTCAAGCAGGCGCGCGGCTTCGTGACCCGCGCCGGCACGACGGTGCCGGACTGGCTGGCCGAAAAATTCGACGGTCTCGACGACGATCCCGAGACCCGCAAGCTGGTCGCGGCGACCGTCGCCGCAGGCCAGGTGCAAAAGCTCGCCAAGCATGGCGTCGACACCTTCCATTTCTACACCATGAACCGCGCCGACCTCGTGTTCGCGATCAGCCATCTGCTCGGCATCCGTCCGAAGTCCGCCAACAAGGCTGCCGCCTGATGTCCGCCCCTGTATCTCCAGCGCGTACCGCCTTCCTTGCCGCTGCCCGCGAGCGCATCCTGATTCTCGACGGCGCCATGGGCACGATGATCCAGGCGCTGCAGCTCGACGAGGCCGCCTTCCGCAGCGAGCGGTTCCGCGACTTCCATCGTGACCTCCGCGGCAACAACGACCTGCTGATCCTCACCCAGCCCGACGCCATCGAGGACATCCACGCGCAATATCTGCGCGCCGGGGCCGATATCGTCGCCACCAATACGTTCTCGGCGACCTCGATCGCGCAGGCCGATTACGACCTCTCCGACATCATCTACGAGCTCAACCGCGAGGGCGCCCGGCTCGCGCGCAATGCGGCGACCCGCGTCGCCGCCGAGGACGGCAAACAGCGCTTCGTTGCCGGCGCGATGGGTCCGACCAACCGCACCGCCTCGATCTCGCCTGACGTGTCGAACCCCGGCTACCGCGCCGTGACCTTCGACGATCTCCGGCTCGCCTATGGCGAGCAGGCGCGCGGGCTCTTGGATGGCGGCGCCGACATCCTGCTGCTCGAGACCATCTTCGACACGCTCAACGCCAAGGCGGCGCTGTACGCCATCGCCGAGCTCTGCGAGGAGCGCGGCATCGACGTGCCCGTGATGATCTCGGGCACCATTACCGACAAGTCCGGCCGCCTGCTCTCGGGCCAGATGCCGGAGGCGTTCTGGAATTCGGTCCGTCATGCCAAGCCGCTGACCATCGGCTTCAACTGTGCGCTCGGCGCCGAGGATCTGCGCGCGCATGTCGCCGACATCGGCCGCGTCGCCGACACGCTGGTCTGCGCCTATCCCAATGCCGGCCTGCCCAACGAGTTCGGCCAGTATGACGAGACGCCGGCCTACATGGCGCGACTGATCGGCGAGTTCGCGTCGGCCGGCCTCGTCAACATCGTCGGCGGCTGCTGCGGCACCACCCCCGACCATATCGCCGCGATCGCCGCCGCCGTTGCCCCGCACAAGCCGCGCGCCGTGCCCGAGATCGCGCCGCGGCTGCGGCTGTCGGGCCTGGAGCCGTTCGAGCTGACGCCCGCCATTCCCTTCGTCAATGTCGGCGAGCGCACCAACGTCACCGGCTCGGCGAAATTCCGCAAGCTGATCACCGCCGGCGACTACACCGCGGCGCTGCAGGTCGCGCGCGACCAGGTCGAGAACGGCGCCCAGGTCATCGACGTCAACATGGACGAGGGCCTGCTCGATTCGGAAGCCGCGATGCGGACCTTCCTCAACCTCGTCGCCGCCGAGCCGGACATCGCCCGCGTGCCCGTGATGGTCGACTCCTCGAAATTCCACGTCATCGAGGCCGGCCTGAAATGCGTGCAGGGCAAGCCGGTGGTGAACTCGATCTCGCTCAAGGAGGGCGAGGAGAAGTTCATTCACGAGGCCAAGATCGCGCGCCGGCACGGCGCCGCCGTCGTGGTGATGGCATTCGACGAGACCGGCCAGGCGGATACCTACCAGCGTAAGACCGAGATCTGCGCCCGCGCCTACGAGATCCTGGTCGAGCAGATCGGCTTTCCGCCCGAGGACATCATCTTCGATCCGAACATCTTTGCGATCGCCACCGGACTCGAGGAACACAACAATTACGGCGTCGACTTCATCGAAGCGACACGCTGGATCCGCTCGAACCTGCCGCATGCGCATGTCTCGGGCGGCGTCTCCAATCTCTCCTTCTCGTTCCGGGGCAACGAGCCGGTGCGCGAAGCCATGCATTCGGTGTTCCTGTATCACGCCATCAAGGCGGGCATGGACATGGGCATCGTCAATGCCGGTCAGATGATCGTGTATGACGACATCGATCCGGAGCTGCGCCAGGTGTGCGAGGACGTCGTGCTCAACCGCGACCCCGGCGCCTCCGAGCGGCTGCTGGCACTGGCGGAGAAATTCCGCGGCCAGGGCAAGCAGACCAAGGAGGCCGATCTCGCCTGGCGCGAATGGCCGGTCGACAAGCGGCTGAGCCATGCGCTGGTGCACGGGATCACCGAGTTCATCGATGTGGACACCGAAGAGGCCCGCGCCGCCGCGAGCCGGCCGCTCGACGTCATCGAAGGCCCGCTGATGGCCGGCATGAACGTGGTCGGCGACCTCTTCGGCGACGGCAAGATGTTCCTGCCGCAGGTGGTGAAGTCGGCGCGCGTGATGAAGCAGGCGGTGGCCTATCTGATGCCGTTCATGGAGGCGGAGAAGGCCGCCAACAAGGGCCGCGGCAATGAGCGCTCCAACGCCGGCAAGATCGTGCTCGCCACCGTCAAGGGCGACGTGCACGACATCGGCAAGAACATCGTCGGCATCGTGCTCCAGTGCAACAATTTCGAGGTCATCGACCTCGGCGTCATGGTGCCCGCGGCCAGGATCATCGAGACGGCGAAGGCCGAGAACGCCGACATCGTCGGCCTGTCCGGCCTGATCACGCCTTCGCTCGACGAGATGGCCTATCTGGCGTCCGAGCTGGAGCGCCAGGGTCTCAATGTGCCGCTGCTGATCGGCGGCGCCACGACGAGCCGCGTCCATACTGCGGTCAAGATCGATCCGAACTACCAGAATGGCCCGGTCGTTCACGTCAACGACGCCAGCCGCGCCGTCGGCGTCGCCTCCTCACTGCTGTCGCCGGAGCGCAAGGATGCCTACGCCACGGAGGTTCGCAGCGAGTATCAGAAGATCGCCGCGGCGCATCTGCGCGGCCAGGCCGACAAGAAGCGGCTGAAGCTCGCGGACGCCCGCGCCAACGCGCCGAAGATCGACTTCGCCAAGGCGAAGCCGGTGAAGCCGACCTTCCTCGGCACCAAGACGTTCGTCGACTATGACCTCGCCGAGCTCGTGCCCTATATCGACTGGACTCCGTTCTTCCAGACCTGGGAGCTCGCCGGTCGTTTTCCTGGCATCCTCGACGATGCCAAGGTCGGCGAGGCCGCGCGGGCGCTGTATGACGACGCGCTGAAGATGCTCGAGCGCATCGTCGACGAGAAGTGGTTCACGGCGCGCGCCGTGATCGGCTTCTGGCCGGCGAACGCCGTCGGCGACGACATCGTGCTCTATGCCGACGACGGCCGCACCCAGGAGATCGCGACGCTGCACACGCTGCGGCAGCAACTCGAGAAGCGCGAGGGCCGCTTCAACACCGCGTTGTCCGATTTCGTCGCGCCTGTGGATGCCGGCGTGCCGGACTATGTCGGCGGCTTCGTCGTCACGACGGGCCTCGGCGAGGACGCCGTCGCCGACCGCTTCAAGAACGCCAATGACGACTACTCCTCGATCCTGGTCAAGGCACTGGCCGACCGCCTCGCCGAAGCCTTTGCCGAACGCCTGCATGCCCGCGTCCGCCGCGAGTTCTGGGCCTACGCCCCGGACGAGGCGCTCTCCGCCGATGACCTGATCCTGGAGAAGTATCAGGGCATCCGCCCGGCCCCCGGCTATCCGGCGCAGCCCGACCACACCGAGAAGGCGACCTTGTTCGAGCTGCTCGATGCCGAGAAGAATGCCGGCGTCCGCTTGACCGAGAGCTTTGCGATGTGGCCGGGCTCGTCGGTCTCGGGCCTCTATTTCGCCTCGCCGGAGAGCTTCTACTTCGGCGTCGGCAAGATCGAGCGCGACCAGGTCGAGGACTACGCCGCGCGCAAGGGCATGACGGTGACCGAGGTCGAGCGCTGGCTGGCGCCGATCCTGAACTACATCCCGGCGAGGGGCGGCCAGCAGGCAGAGACGCCTCGCGCAACCGCTGCGCCCGCTCCCGCAGCAGCCAACGACGCCGCGCCCGCGGAGCTCGCCAGTCATCCGGCCGGCTGCACCTGCGCCGTGCATCTGGCCTGGCGCAAGAAGGCGGTCGGCGCGAAGTAGCCGGCGCAGTCACCACGCCCACAACTGTCGTCCCGGCGAACGCGGGGACCCATACCGCGTGATGTATCGGTCGTACGCGATGGCGGAGACCGAGCTCACCAACAACTTTCCGGGGTTATGGGTCCCTGCGTTCGCCGGGACGACACCTCGTGGTGGCGGACGGCTCTCGCCTCTCATCGGCGTTCGCGACACCGAGGGTTGGAGCCATCCTCCGTGTCTCCGGCGCCACGACCGCTCCGAATGACAAGGCGCCACAGTCGCCGCCAGCCGATGCGGCGTGGACATCGCCGCCGTAACCGGCTGAAATAGGCCCGGGGCCTTCGGGTGGTTTTGGTTCATGTCGTTGCAGTTCAGGCTTGCGTCGCGAAACCTGTTCCATGACAGGCTGCGCTTCATCGCGACCATCATCGGCATCATCTTCTCGATCGTGCTGGTGACCGTGCAGATGGGTCTCTATGTCGGCTTCCGCCGGATGGTCACGACCATGATCGACCACTCCCCGGCCGAGCTGTGGATCATGCCAGTCGGCACCAAATGCTTCGAGGACCCCTCGCTGCTCGACGAGCGGCAGCGGTTTCGCGCGCTTGCGGTTCCCGGCGTGGCGGAGGCGACGCCGCTGGTGATCGGCTATGCGCAATGGCGGCTGCCGCAGGGCACGACGACGCCGGTCTTCGTGGTCGGCTCGGAGCTGCGCGGACTCGGGCTGCATCCCTGGAACGTGGTGGAGGGACGGCTGGACGACCTGTCGGTGCCGGGCGCGGTTGCGATCGACCGGACCTATTTCGAGCGGCTCGGCATCACCGGCGTCGAGCAGGCCGCGGAGCTGCGCGATCACAAGGTGCAGGTGATGGCGGTGACCAAGGGCATCCGCTCGTTCACGACGACGCCTTACGTTTTTACCGACGTGGAGCGCGCGCGGACCTATACCGGCATCGCGCCGAACAAGGCGTCCTATCTGCTGGTGAAGCTGACGCCCGATGCCGATCTCGGCACGGTGCAGCAGGCGCTGCGCGGCAATCTCGGAAACGTCGACGTGCTGACCGCAGCCGAGTTCCGCAGCCGCAGCCGCTCGTTCTGGCTGTTCGGCACCGGCGCCGGCGCGGCGCTGTTCGCCGGCGCGCTGCTGGGACTGATCGTCGGCACCGTGATCGTGGCGCAGACGCTCTATTCCAGCACAAAGGATCATATCAACGAGTTCGCGACGCTGCGCGCGATCGGCTCGACCAGCCGCTACATCTACACCGTCATCATCTGGCAGGCGCTGCTCAGCGCCATCGTCGGCTTCGCCGGAGCCGCCGGCATCGGCAAGATCGTGGCGGCGGCGACGGCGGAATCGGCGCTGCCGGTCATCATGACGCCGGCGCTGACGGTCGCGCTGTTCGTGCTGACGGTGACGATGTGCATCGGCTCGGCGATCGCGGCGATCCTCAAGGTCATGCGCATCGATCCGACGCTGGTGTTCTCGCGATGACCGAGACCGTGCTCGAGGCCACCGATCTCGTGCATCACCTCGGCCAGGGGGCCGGCCGGGTGCAGGCGCTGAAGGGCGTGAGCCTGTCGCTGAAGGGCGGCGAGCTGGCGCTGCTGATGGGTCCCTCGGGCAGCGGCAAGACGACGCTGCTGTCGATCCTGGGCTGCCTGATGACGCCGGATGGCGGAACCGTGCGGGTTGCCAGCCAGCCGGTCGCGGGGCTCGATCCCGAGGCGCTGGCGAAGCTGCGCCGCGAGCGCATCGGCTTCATCTTCCAATCCTATCATCTGTTTCCGACGCTGAACGCCGAGGACAACGTCCGGCTCGCGCTCGACGTACGCGGCGAGCGCGCGCGGGCGGCGAAGAAGGCGGCGCGCGAGGTGCTCGACAGGGTCGGCCTCGGCCCGAAGAAGCGGTCGTTCCCGCGCCAGCTCTCGGGCGGCGAGCAGCAGCGCGTCGCGATCGCCCGCGCCATCGTCGGCAAGACGCAGGTCATTCTCGCCGACGAGCCGACCGGCGCACTCGATACCGCCAACGGCCAGGCGATCATGACCCTGCTCGCCGATATCGCCAGGGATCCGTCGCGCGCGGTGCTGGTGGTGACGCACGATCCGCGCATTCTGCCGTTTGCCAATCGCGTCATCCACATCGAGGACGGCCGCATCGTCCGCGAGGAGAGCGGCGGCGAGTCCATGAAGAAAGTCTCGCACGCATGATATCGGGAATTCCAGAACGCGCTCACCTGCTCGGGCTCGTCGCCGCGGCTGCATTGGCGATCATCGTCACGCCGACCTCGATTCCACCGACAGCGCGCGCCGCCAATGCCCAGGAGGAACGCTGGCTGGCCGTCGCACCCGGCCGGGTCGAGCCGGCATCCGGCCTGATCAAGCTTGGCGCGCCTGTGGTCGGGCCGATCCAGGAGGTGCTGGTCAAGCCGAACGAGACCGTGTTCGCCGGCCAGGCGCTGGTGCGGCTCGGCGACGCCGAAGCCCGCGCGCAGCTCGCCAGCGCCGAGGCGCAGGTCGCGATGCGCAAGCGCGTGCGCAACAAGGAGTCGACGCCGTCTGGCGCGGGTCCGCGGCGCCGCGCCGAAGACGGCCTCGCCGATGCGCAGGCGGCGGTGTTCGACGCGCGTGTTGCGCTCGACAAGGCCGTGGCCGAGCGGCGCGCCGGGCGCGGCGCCGATGCCGATGTCGACACCGCACGCACGCAACTGACAGCCGCGCAGGCGAAGCTGGAGCAGCAGGCCGACGAACTGCGCAAGGTCACCGCGGATGCGCCGCTGCCGGTCAGCGCCGAGGGCCAGCTCAACATTGCCCGCAGCGATCTGCAGGGCGCCCGCGCCACGTTGGAAAAGCTCACCATCCGCGCGCCGCTCGACGGCGCGGTGCTGCAGGTCAATGCGCGCACCGGCGAGATCGCTTCGCCGCAGACAACGCCACCGCTGGTGCTGCTCGGCGATACGTCCTCGCTGCGCGTGCGCGCCGAGCTCGACCAGCGCGACCTCGACAAGATCAAGGTCGGCCAGCAGGCCGTGGTCCGCTCCGACGCCTTCCGCGGCCGCGACGTGGCCGGCAAGGTCGCCGCCATCGCCCCGCTGGTCGAGAGCAGCCGCACGGCTGCGCTCAGCCAGCGCAACATGACCGATGTCGACGTGGTGGAAGTGCTGGTCGATCTCGCCGAGCCGGGTCCGTTCGCGGTGGGCATGAAGGTGGACGTGTATTTCAGGCCGTGAGGGCTGGTGGCTCGACTGCGCTCCGCGCCTGGCTGCACAGCTTCTCTTGGCGGGCTGAGGTGAGAACATCTCTCGCCGCTGGCGCGGTGCACCTCGCCCCGCTTGCGGGGAGAGGTCGGATTGCATCGCCAGATGCAATCCGGGTGAGGGGGTGCAGGTCTTTCCGCTGACACTTCTCGTGCGGCTGCCCCTCTCCCCGTGAGGAACGGGAGAAGGAGCGCACCATCGCCGGGGCGACGGCTCGCTCCAACGAGCTCAATCCCCGCTCGGCGGCGCCAGTGGCTGGACGAAAGCCTGGAATGGCGACAGCGCCTCACAGCGGGCGGCGTGCGTAGCCAGCGCCGGGTAACGCGTCGCGTCGAACAGATGCGGATGCGCCTCGCGGGTGAAGCGCAGGACGCAGGCGACGGCGATGTCCGCGTGGCCGATGCGCTCGCCATACCAATAATCCGTCGTCGCGGCGGCGCGCTCCGCCTCCAGCATCGCCAGCACGCCGGAGATCTGCGTCTCGCAACGCGCGACCCACAGGGCCAGGCGGTCCTTGCGCAGCACGCGCTCATAGATCAGGCTGACGGCCTTGTCGCCGAGACCGGTCGCGAGCGCGATCGTATGCAGCTGCCTGCGGCGCGGCGCGCCGCTGCGCGCCAGCATGGCACGCTCGGGCCCGACGGCCTCATCGAGGTGATCGAGGATCGCCGCCGAATCGATCAGCGCATCGCCGTCATCGAGCACCAGCACCGGCACCCGGAGCAGCGGATTGTACGGCGCGATCTTGTCGGCATCGCCGAAGGTCGACCACGGCTTGTGCTCGAACGGGATGCCGTAGAGCTCGAGTGCGATCGCGGTGCGGCGGACGAAAGGCGAGTCGTATTGGCCGATCAGGAACATCGGTTATCCTCCTGTGCGGCGCATTGAAGCGCCGTTCGGCGCCGTTGTCAGCTGCCACGTTCAGGCGAGCAGCGGCACATGCGCGGCGACAGAACGCGGCAGGGTACCGTCGAGGCGGGGATCGGGGGCGATCTCGATCTGGCGGCGATAGGGGCGGAAGCCGGAGCGCTGGTAGAAGGCCAGCGCGCGCGGATGATCGAAGCTGCAGGTGTGGACCCAGAGCCGCGTCAGCGGCTGCGCCCAGGCGCGGCGCAGCGCATGGTTCATCAGCAGGCGTCCGGCGCCGGTGCCGATCAGCCTGTCGGTGACGCCGAACAGCACCAGCTCGCAATCGGTCTTGTTGCGGAAGTCGAGCTCCAGCAGGGCTTCGTCACCGCCGTCATGCGCCAAGGTGTAGATCTCGACTCCGTCGGCGCGAACTGTCTTGGCAAGCTCCGCATCGCTCATCCGCGTGCGCTGCGACCACAGCCACTCCCAGCCGACGCGGGCATAGAGGTCGCGGTACCAATCGAGATCGGGCTGCGCGACGCGGCGAATGCTCCAGTCGCCGATCGGATCCGGCGGCAACACCGGCGGCGCCACCATTTCCAGCGAGGTCACCACGGCCGCGACCTTGCCGTGTGGAACGTCGTAGTGGCCGTCGGGGACCGACATGCCGTTCACCTACTCGCCCTCGTCGCTCGCCAGCACGCCCTTCACGGCGCGGGCCCAGCCGGCGAGCTTGCGCTCCCGCGTGGCCGCGCTCATCGCCGGCCGGAAGCGGTGCTCGAGCCGCCAATTGTCGGCGAACTTTTCCGGCTCCGGATAGACGCCGGCGTTGAGGCCGGCGAGATAAGCGGCGCCGAGCGCGGTGGTCTCCTGAATCATCGGACGGTCGACTGGTGCGTCGAGCAGGTCGGCGAGACGCTGCATGGTCCAGTCCGATGCGGTCATGCCGCCGTCGACGCGCAGCACGATCGTGGCTGCGGACGCATCGGGCCAGTCGGCGCGCATCGCGGCCCACAGATCGTAGGTCTGGTAGCACACGCTCTCCAGCGTGGCATGCGCGAGCTCGGCCGGGCCGGTATTGCGGGTCAGGCCGAACAGCGCGCCGCGCACGCGCGGATTCCAATACGGGGCGCCGAGGCCGACGAAGGCCGGCACCAGATAGACCGACTGCATGGAATCGGACTTGTCAGCGAGCGGGCCGGTCTCGGCGGCATGCTTGATGATCCCGAGCCCGTCGCGCAGCCATTGCACGGCCGAGCCGGCGACGAAGATCGAGCCTTCGAGCGCGTAGGTCCGGACGCCGTCGAGCTGATAGGCGATGGTGGTCAGCAGCTTGTTGTTCGACTTCACCGGCGTGGCACCGGTGTTGAGCAGCGCGAAGCAGCCGGTGCCGTAGGTGGACTTCATCATGCCCGGCGTGAAGCAGGCCTGGCCGATGGTCGCCGCCTGCTGGTCGCCGGCGATGCCCGCGACCTTGATCGGGCCGCCGAACAGCTCGGGCGTGGTGGTGCCGAAATCGGCCGAGGAGTCCTTCACCTCGGGCAGCATCGAGCGCGGCACGCGCAGCAGCTTCAGCAAGGTGTCGTCCCACTGCCCGGTGTGAATGTTGAACAGCAGCGTGCGCGAGGCGTTGGTGGCATCGGTGGCGTGGACCCGTCCGCCCGTCAGCCGCCACAGCAAATAACAGTCGACGGTGCCGAACATCAGCTCGCCACGCTCGGCGCGCTCGCGCGCGCCCGGCACGTGATCGAGGATCCAGGCGACCTTCGTGCCTGAGAAATAGGGATCGATGATCAGGCCGGTCTTCGCGCTGACCTCCGGCTCATGGCCTTCGGCTTTGAGACGCGCGCAGATGTCGGCGGTGCGGCGGTCCTGCCAGACGATGGCACGGTGGACGGCCTGGCCGGTGGCACGGTCCCACACCACGGTGGTCTCGCGCTGGTTGGTGATGCCGATCGCCGCGATGTCCTTCGCCGTCAGTCCCGCCTTCTCCAGCGCGTCGCGGCAGGTCATCACCGTCGAGGTCCAGATGTCCTCCGGCTCGTGCTCGACCCAGCCCGAGGCCGGGAAATGCTGCGGAAATTCCTGCTGCGCGACCGCGGCGATCGAGATGTCGGAGCGGAACACGATCGCGCGCGAGGACGTGGTGCCCTGATCGATGGCCAGCACGAAGGACATGGGGTTTCTTCCCGGGAGTTGACGACGTTGGGCCGACAAGCAAGCGGATTGGCGGGGGAAGGTCAAGGAGGTTGGGAGCGCGCGACGTCCTTCTGGAAAAAGTGGAGAGTTCGCACCTTACGAGCATCCAACCCCGTGTCCGAACTTGGCTGGGACCACTGCGCTGCGCATGGCTGGGCCCTCTCCCCTTGTGGGAGAGGGCCACACCGCCGACAGCCGCAAGCTCACTCGGGTGAGCGGTTGGCGCCACATGCGCGCTCTGAGTACGCGGAGAGAGACACCTCACCCGGTTGCGCTTCGCGCAACCACCCTCTCCCACAAGGGGAGAGGGTGCGGCTATCGTGTGGAGAGATTTTTACACCGCCGCCGTCGTGACGCCGCCGTCGACCACGATGGTCTGCCCCGTCATGAAGGTCGAGGCATCCGACGCCAGATACGCCACCGCGCCGGCGATCTCATGCGGCTCGCCGATGCGGCGGAGCGGGGTCGTCGCGCAGCGCTGTTTCAGGCGGGCTTCGTCCTCCCACAGCGCGCGGGCGAAGTCGGTCTTGATCAGGCCCGGCGCGACGCAGTTGATGCGCACGCCTTGCGGGCCCCATTCGCCGGCAAGGCTGCGGCACAGCGCGAAGTCGGCGGCCTTGGAGATGCCGTAGGCGCCGATCACGGTCGAGCCGCGCAGTCCTCCGATCGAGGACACGATGACGACCGAGCCTTTGCCGCGCGCGGCCATCGGCGGGATCGCCTTGGCGCAGAGCCAGAGATTGCTCTTCACGTTGGAGGCCATGATCTTGTCGAAGGCCTCGTCGGTGATGTCAAGCAGCGGACCGTAATACGGGTTGACCGCAGCATTGCAGACGAGGATGTCGACCTGGCCGTATTGGCTGACGGCGCCGTCGATCAGCGCATCGACCTCGGCGCGGCGCGAGATGTTGCAGGGGATGACGCGGGCCTCGCCACCGCTCGCGCGGATGCCGCTTGCCACTTCCTCGCAGGCGTCGGCCTTGCGGCTGGAGATCACGACCTTGGCGCCGAGCTGCGCCAGCAGCTCCGCGGAAGCACGGCCGATGCCACGGCTCGAGCCGGTGATGACGGCGACCTGGCCGGAGAGGTTGAAGGGATTGGGGATCATATTCTGCGTCCTCCGAGTCATTGCGAGGAGCGAAGCGACGAGGCAATCCAGGGCGACGCGTGACGCCCTGGATTGCTTCGCTACGCTCGCAATGACGGCTCAAAACACCCGAGCCGGCGTAGGCTCTCACGCTCGTCATGCGCGGGCTTGACCCGCCTGCGGGGCCGAAGCCCCTTCGGCGCGGCGTAGGCCCGCGCATCCATCATCAAGGAGCGATGGGTTGCCGGGTCAAGCCCGGCAACGACGGACCATCTCAGATCAACCCACCCGCCTCGCTGACGCGGCGCGTGTGGTAGTCGGTGTCACCGAAGGTGCTCTCGATCATGGTCAGGCGCTTGAAGTAGTGGCCGATCTTGGCCTCCATCGTCATGCCGATGCCGCCGTGGAGCTGGATCGCCTGCTGGCCGACGAACTTGGCCGACTTGCCGATCTGCACCTTGGCCGCGGCGATCGAGGTGGCGCGCTCCTTGGCGTCGTCGAAGTCGGCGGCCATGGTGGCGAACATCGACATCGAGCGGGCCTGCTCCAGCGCGACGAACATGTCGGAGGCGCGGTGCTGCAGCGACTGGAACGAGCCGATCGCGACGCCGAACTGCTTGCGCGTCTTGATGTACTCGACCGTGGTCTTGAGCGACTCGTCCATCAGGCCGACGGCTTCCGCACACAGTGCGATGCGGGCCTCGTCGACGACGCGCTCGATCAGCGGCAGAGCGTTGGCAGGATCGCCGATCGCGGCGTCGGCGCCCACTTCCACACCGGTGAAGGTGATGTCCGCCGCGTGCAGGCCGTCCTGGGTCGGATAGCCCTTGCGGGTGACGCCCTTCGCGTCGGCCGGCACGATGAACACGCCGATGCCCGACTTGTCGCGCTGGCCACCGGAGGTGCGCGCGGAGACGATCAGGGTGTCGGCATTCTCGCCGTTGAGCACGACGAACTTCTCGCCGTCGATGACCCAGCCGTCGCCCTTCTTCTTGGCGGAGGTGGCGACATCGAACAGGTCGTAGCGCGACTGCTTCTCGAGCTGCGCGAACGCAAACGTCTTGCTGCCGTCGATGATTCCGGGCAGATGCGCGGCCTTCTGCGCCGCCGATCCGCCATGACGGAGGAAACCGCCGGCAAGCACGACCGTGGCGAGGTAAGGCTCGAGCACCAGCGCGCGGCCCATCGCCTCCATCACGATCATGGTCTCGACGCCGCCGGCGCCGAAGCCGCCGTCTTGCTCGGAGAACGGCAGACCGAGCAGGCCCTGCTCGGCGAGCTTGGACCACATCGCGCGGCTCCAGCCGCCCTTCTCCTTCATGTAGAGCTTGCGCTTGTCGAAATCGTAGGCATCCGCCAGCAGGCCGTCGATGCTGTCCTTGAGGAGACGCTGCTCCTCGGTGAGATCAAAATCCATTGGTTGACTCTCCAGTATCCCCATTCTCCGTCATGCCCGCGCTCGTCGCGGGCATCCACGTCGTGCCCGGGCAGGGCTGCGCGTGGATGGCCGGGTCAAGCCCGGCCATGACGGCGTGCGTTGTCGAAGCGCTGCGGCTCACAGGTCAGAGCCCCAGCACCGCCTTGGCGATGATGTTGCGCTGGATCTCGTTGGAGCCGCCGTAGATCGAGACCTTGCGGTTGTTGAAATAGCTCGGCGCGATCTGGGCGGTCCAATCCATGGTCTCGTTGCTGTCGTCGTCGCCATGGACGTCGTAGGGCGCGGCGAACGGGCCGATCACCTCCATCAGCAGCTCGGTAGTGGTCTGCTGGATCTCGGAGCCCTTGATCTTCAGCACCGAAGACGCCGGATTGGGCTTGCCCTTGCCGTGCTTGCCCTCGTCGGCGACGACGCGCAGCTGCGTCAGCTCCAGCGCCTTGAGCTCGACCTCGCATGCGGTGAGCTTCTCGCGGAACGACGGATCCTCCAGCACCGGACGGCCGCCCGCCTCGATCTTGGCGGCGAGCTCCTTGATGCGGCGGATGCGCTCCTTGGAGACGCCGACGCGGGCGATTCCGGTGCGCTCATTGCCGAGCAGGAACTTGGCGTAGTCCCAGCCCTTGTTCTCCTCGCCGATCAGGTTCTCATAGGGTACCTCGACGTCGTCGAAGAACACCTCGTTGACCTCGTGGCCGCCGTCGATGGTCTGGATCGGACGCACGGTGACGCCCTTCGACTTCATGCTGAAGACGATGAAGGAGATGCCCATCTGCTTCTTCGCGGAGGGATCGGTGCGGCACAGGCAGAAGATCATGTCGGCGTGCTGGGCCAGCGTGGTCCAGGTCTTCTGGCCGTTGATGATCCACTTGTCGCCGCGGCGCTCGGCCTTGGTCTTCAGCGAGGCCAGGTCGGAGCCGGAGCCCGGCTCCGAGAAGCCCTGGCACCACCAGTCGTCGACATTGGCGATGCGCGGCAGATACTGCTTCTTCTGCGCCTCGTTGCCGAAGGTGTAGATCACCGGGCCGACCATGCTGACGCCGAAGGCGAGCGGCTGCGGCGCCGGATAGGCCTGCAGCTCCTCGTTGAAGATGTAGTGCTGCACCGAGGTCCAGCCGGTGCCGCCATATTCCGTCGGCCAGTGCGAGACGCCCCAACCCTTCTTGTTGAGGATGCGCCACCAGGTCACCATCTCGTCCTTCGACAGATGGCGGCCCTCGATCATCTTCCGCCGTGTCTCCGGCGGCACGTTGTCCTTGAAGAACTGCCGGACTTCCTCGCGGAACGCCTGCTCTTCCTTCGTGAATGCAAGATCCATTGGATCGCTCCCTTAGGTACTCGAATGGTTCGTTTCGCTCCGCTGTCGTCCCTGCCTAGTGCGCAATTGCGCACGCGGCGCAAGCGACCCATAACCACCGGCTAACGTTGGAGGCACAGGCGACTGCCGTTGTGCCCCAAGCAACATCACGCGGTATGGGTCCCGGGTCTGCGCCCGCGAGCGCTGTTGCGCGCGCGGGCTTGCCCGGGACGACAGCTGTTTGAAATCCCGCGCGACGCTCGCCCGGGATGACGGCTGTTGTTTACTGCAGCACCTCGAACAGGCCGGCGGCGCCCATGCCGCCGCCGACGCACATGGTGACGACGGCGTACTTGGCCTTGCGGCGGCGGCCTTCGATCAGGGCGTGGCCGGTGAGCCGCGCGCCCGACATGCCGTAGGGATGGCCGACCGCGATGGCGCCGCCATTGACGTTGATCTTGTCGGGGTCGATGCCGAGCTTGTCGCGGCAGTACAGCACCTGCACGGCGAACGCCTCGTTGAGCTCCCACAGGCCGATGTCGTCGACGGTCAGCCCGTGGCGCTTGAGCAGGCGCGGCACCGCGAACACCGGGCCGATGCCCATCTCGTCGGGCTCGCAGCCATGCGCGACGAAGCCGCGGAAGATGCCGAGCGGCTGCAGGCCGCGCTTCGCCGCAGTGGCGTCGCTCATGATGACGCAGGCCGAGGCGCCGTCGGAGAGCTGGCTGGCATTACCCGCGGTGATCGAGAAGCCGTCGCCGCGCACGGCCTTGAGGCCGGCAAGACCTTCGGCGGTCGTCTCGGGACGCGGCCCCTCGTCCTGCGACAAGGTGACGTCCTTGAACGAGACATTGCCGGTGGCCTTGTCGGTGACCGCCATCTTGGTGGTGATCGGCGCCAGCTCGTCGTTGAACTTGCCGCCCTGCTGCGCGGCCGCGGTGCGGCGCTGGCTCTCCAGCGCATATTCGTCCTGCCGTTCGCGGGAGATGCCGTAGCGCTTGGCGACGATCTCGGCGGTGTCGATCATCGGCATGTAGACGTCGCCCTTGATCTCGAGCAGCGCCGGATCGGTGGCCTGGAAGCTGTTCATCTTGTCGTTCTGGACCAGCGAGATCGATTCGCCGCCGCCGCCGACTGCGATCTCGACACCGTCGAAGATCACCGAGCGCGCCGCGAGCGCAATCGCCTGCAGACCGGAGGCGCATTGGCGGTCGATCGTGGTGCCGCCGACCGACACCGGCAGGCCGGCACGCAGCAGCGCCTTGCGCGCGATGTTGCCGCCGGTCGAGCCCTGCTGCAAGGCCGCGCCCATCACGACATCCTCGACCTCTGCCGGATCGACCTTGGCGCGCTTGACCGCCTCGCCGATGGCGTGGCCGAGCAGCGTCGCGCCGCCGGTGGCATTGAGCGCGCCGCGATAGGCCTTGCCGATCGGCGTGCGGGCGGTGGAAACGATGACGGCATCGGTCATGGGCGACCTCCTGTTGTTGTCACTGATGTTTGATGTGAGACGCGGGTGATTGCTGCTGGCGCAGTTCGTGACGCGACAGCTTGCCGACCGGCGTGCGCGGCAGCTCGTCGACGAACTCGACCGCCGCCGGCAGCTCGTGCTTGCCGAGCTTGCCGGTGAGGAAGGCGCGGAGATCCTCGACCGGGAACGGCGCAAAGCCGTCGCGCAGCTTGATGAAGGCCTTGGCCGCCTCGCCGCGATAGGCGTCGGGAATACCGATCACGATGACCTCCTGCACCGCCGGATGGGTGTAGATCGCCTGCTCGATCATCTGCGGATAGACGTTGAAGCCGCCGGAAATGATCATGTCCTTCTTGCGGTCGACCAGGAAGTAGAAGCCGTCGGCGTCGACATAGCCGATGTCGCCGGTCAGGAAATGATCGCCGACGAACGACTGCGCCGTTTCCTCCGGCCGGTTCCAATAGCCCTTGGTGACGTTCGGCCCCTTGATCCGGATCTCGCCGACCTCATTCACGCCGAGCACCTTTGCGGGATCCTCGAGCGACACGACGTCCATCTCGATGCCGGGCAGCGTGATCCCGATCGAGCCGGGCTTGTCCGGGCCACCCTTGGGATGGGCGGTGCCGGGCGAGCAGGTCTCGGTCATGCCCCAGCCGCTCTTCAGCTTCATGCCGACGCGTCGCTCCAGGATGCGCGCGACCTCGACCGGCAGCGGCGCGCCGCCGGAGCCGACGCTGGTCAGCGACGACAGATCACGCTTGTCGAGATCGGGCAGGTTGGCGATCGCGATCCACATCGTCGGCACGCCGGGAAAATAGGTCGCGCGCTTGACCTCGATGTCGCGCATCACGGCGTCGAGATCGAAGCGCTGGTGCAGCGAGATCAGGCTGCCGAGGCGCAGCGAGGTCAGCAGCACCACCGTCAGTGCATAGATGTGGAACAGCGGCAAGACGCAGATCACGCGGTCGGAGCCGTTACCGTTTGCACGCGTCGCGCGGCCCCAGACTTCGGCGATCGACACCGCGGAGGTGAGATTGCCATGGGTCAGCATCGCACCCTTGGGCAGGCCGGTGGTGCCGCCGGTATATTGCAGCAGGGCGATGTCGTCTGGCGAGATCGAAGGCCACGCCATAGGCGCAACGGCGCCTTCGACGAAGGCGCGGTGCGTGATCACCGCGGGATTGTCCGGCAGCGCCGTCTGCGGCGTGCCGACTTTGCCCCAATCATCATCCTCGCAGACGATCAGGCGATCGATCAGTCCCTTGGCGAGGAACTTCAACGCGGTCGGCAGCAGCGCTGATAGGTTCGACGTGACGAGAATGCGCGCGCCGGAATCGCTGAGCTTGTGCGACAAGGCGATCTCGCCATCGAGCGGCGACAGGTGCACCACGCGGGCGCCGGCCTTGAGCGCGCCGAAGAAGTTGATCGGATGATCCGGCGTATTGCCGAGGAACAGCGCGATCGACGCGCCCTTGCCGAAGCCGGCGCGCAGGAACGCGGCGGCGGCCTGGTCGACGAGCGCCGCGAGTTGCTTGAAAGTGATGGGGCGGTCGCGGAATTCCAGCGCGTCGCCATCGCCGAAGTCACTGACCGCCTTTGCCAGCAGATCCGGCAAGGTGCCACGCGCGATCGGCGCGTCCCAGCGGACGCCTTCGGGATAGAACTGTTCGCCAGGATGGGTCATGCGAGCTCAATGTCCGTTGGCGTAAGACGGCCCCGCTGTCTCCGTTCCCTCCCCCCTTGTGGGGGAGGGTCAGGGAGGGGGGTGGCCCCGGGCGAGACTGCCCGTGTGGACCCCCAACCCCTCCCCGCAAGTGGGAGGGGAGCGCAGCCGGGCGCAGAGTGATAGTTGGGCCGCCTCAAGCGGCCTTCCCCTGCGCCAGCGAGGCGAAGGTCTTGCCTTCGTCGGCGAGCTTCTTCAGCAGCGGCGCTGGCTCCAGCGACGGGTCATTGGTCTCCTTGGCATAGAACGCCAGCCGCTCGGCAATGTGCTTCAGGCCGACGCTGTCGGCCCAGTACATCGGGCCGCCGCGATAGATCGGCCAGCCATAGCCGTAGAGCCAGACAACGTCGATGTCGGACGGACGCGCGGCGATGCCCTCGGCGAGGATCTTCGCGCCCTCGTTGATCATCGGATACATCATGCGCTCGAGGATCTCCTCGTCGCTGACCGCGCGGCGCTTGAGGCCGAGCTTGGCGAGCGTCTCGTCGATCAACTTCTCGACATCGGGATCCGGCAGCGGCGCACGCGAGCCGGCCTCGTATTTGTAGTAGCCCTTGCCGGTCTTCTGGCCGAAGCGGCCGGCTTCGCACAGCGCATCCGCGATCTCGCTCTTGATGCCGCGGTCCTTGCGCGAGCGCCAGCCGATGTCGAGGCCGGCGAGATCGCCCATCGCGAACGGGCCCATCGGCATGCCGAACTTGGTGACGACGGCATCGACCTGCTGCGGCAGCGCGCCTTCGAACAACAGCTTCTCGGCCTGCTTGCCACGCTGCGCCAGCATGCGGTTGCCGACGAAGCCGTCGCAGACGCCGACCACGGCCGGCACCTTGGCGATCTTGCGGGCGATCGACACGGCGGTGACGAGCGCATCCGGCGCGGTCTTCTCCGCGCGCACGATCTCGCACAGCTTCATGACGTTGGCCGGCGAGAAGAAATGCATGCCGAGCACGTCCTGCGGACGGCTGGTCTCGGCGGCGATTGCGTCGATGTTCAGATACGAAGTGTTCGAGGCCAGCACCGCGCCCGGCTTGGCATATTGATCGAGCTTGCCGAACACTTCCTTCTTCACGGCCATGGTCTCGAACACCGCCTCGATGACGAGGTCGGCGTCCTTGACGTTCTCGAGACCGACCTTGCCGTCGATCAGCGCCATGCGCTTGGCCGGGGCGTCCGCCGGAATGCCGCCGCGCGCGGCGGTCGCCTCCCAGTTCTTCTGCATGATGCCCATGCCGCGCTTGAGCTGCTCCTCGGCGGTCTCGATCAGGGTGACCGGGATGCCGGCATTGGCGAACGACATCGCGATGCCGCCGCCCATGGTGCCGGCGCCGATGATGGCGACGCGCTCGACCTTGCGGCCCTTCGTGCCCTCGGGCACGCCGGCAATCTTGGCCGCCTCGCGCTCGGCGAAGAACGCGTAGCGCTGCGCCTTGGACTGGTCGCTGGTGAGCAGCTTGAGGAAGCCCTCGCGCTCCCGCTTCAAGCCCTCGTCGAACGGCAGATCGATCGCATAGCCGACCGCATCGGCCGCCGCGAACGGCGCCTCCAGCCCGCGCGACTTCTTGGTGATCGCAGCGACCGCATTGGTGAAGATCGAGCGATCGGCCTTGGCCGCGGCGATCTTGGAGTCATCGTCGCGCAGCTTGCGCAGCGGACGGTTCTCCGCCACCACCTTGCGCGCGAAGGCTTCGCCGCCCGATGCCGGCCCCTCGACGATCTCCTCGATCAGGCCCGCCTTCAGCGCTTCGGCTGCGCCGATCGGATCACCGGCGACGATCATCTTGACCGCGAGCTCCGGCCCCACCGCGCGCGGCAGGCGCTGCGTTCCGCCCGCGCCCGGCAGCAGGCCGAGCTTCACCTCGGGCAGGCCGAGCTTCGCCTCCTTGGTGGCGACACGATAATGACAGGCGAGCGCCACTTCGAGACCACCGCCCAGCGCCGTTCCATGAATCGCCGCGATGACCGGCTTGGGGCTGTTCTCGATCGTGCTCAGCACGTCGTTGAGCGCCGGCGGCTTCGGCGGCTTGCCGAACTCGGTGATATCGGCGCCGGCAATGAAGGTGCGTCCGCCGCAGGTCAGCACGATGGCCTTGATTGCGGGATCGTCGATCGCCGCCTTGACGTTGTCCAGGATGCCGCCGCGAACTGCGGCACTCAGCGCATTGACGGGCGGACTGTCGATGGTGACGATGCCGATGATGTCATGACGATCAAGCTTTGCCACTTCGCTCACGCGTAAGCTCCTTGGGATGTCGTTTCTTTGCGGCCGGTTAACGTTCCGACCCCTTCTTGGCTCTTCATTTGCGCAGAGGTTCAGCCTTGCTTGCGTCTACCCGCTGCCGGACATCAATTCCGCAGTGCGAAATCTAATTCCACATCTTGACAGCCAGGGTTATTTTGAAGCACGAGCGTTGTCAACGAGGCTCATCAATCAACAGCCGATGACATGAAACGCCCAGGGAAGAAAGCTGCGACCGATCGCAACTTCGTCGTTGCGCTGTCGCGCGGCCTCGAGGTGCTCAGGGCTTTCCGGCCCAATGACGGCCTGCTGGGCAACCAGGAGATCGCGGCGCGCACCAACCTGCCCAAGCCGACCGTGTCGCGCCTGACCTACACGCTGACCAAGCTCGGCTATCTCACGCCCGTTCCCCGCTTCGAGAAATATCAGCTGGCGCCGTCAGCGCTGCTGCTCGGCTACGCCGCGCTCGCCAATCTCGGCGTGCGCCAGCTCTCCGAGCCGTTCCGCGAGCAGCTGATGCGCGAGACCGGCGGTGCGGTGGCAATCGGCGGCCGCGACCGGCTCAGCATGATCTATATCGGCCAGAGCCGGCACGGCGTCGTCAACGTCGAGCTCGACGTGGGCTCGCGCATTCCGATTGCGACCACCGCGATGGGCCGGGCCTATCTCTGGGCGCTGCCCGAAGAGGAACGCGCCGTGCTGATGCGCGAGATGCGCGAGCATTACGGCAACCGCTGGCCCAAGATCCGTGACGGGATCGAGCGCGCCGGCGAAACCGTCGCCAAGTACGGCTTCACGATCTCGGCCGGCGAATGGCAGGATGACGTTCACGCCGTCGGCGCGGCGTTGAGGCTCAACGATGGAACGGGTCCTTACGCGATCAATTGCGGCGCGCCTGCATTCCGCTTCACGGAAGAGCGCCTGCTCACCGACATTGGACCTCGTCTCGTGGCGATGGTAAGGAAAATCGAAGCAGCGCTTGGCGGACTTGCGCCGCAAACTAATCAGACGAATGTTCATGCGAACAATTCGTCTCACAAAGAACTCAATAAAAAGCCGAAGCCAGGAGGAAAAGTTGCCCGTGTTGCCGAGGGTATCAGATAGCCTGCATCATCGCGGTCGGCTGGCGCCGCGTCCTGACCTGAACGATTTCGGGAGGGGCGAGACGAGATGACGCAGGCACAACTCGCCCAGACCAACGATCCGCTGCTCGCCGTCCGCGACGTCAGCGTCGTGTTCGGCGGCATCGTGGCGCTCAACGGCGTCTCGTTCGACATGCGCCAGGGCCAGATCCTCGGCCTCATCGGCCCGAACGGCGCCGGCAAGACCACGCTATTCAACTGCCTCAGCCGGCTCTACCAGCCGAGCTCCGGCGACATCCTGATGGAAGGCCACAGCATCCTGAAGCGGCCGCCACACCGCATCGCCGAGATCGGCATCGGCCGCACCTTCCAGAACGTGGCGCTGTTCCCGAACTTGTCGGTGCTCGACAACGTCCGCGTCGGCACGCATGCGCGGACCTCGAGCGACATCATCTCCGATTCGCTTCGTCTCGCCTGGATCCGCCGCAGCGAGACTTCGGTGAATACCAAGGTTCACGAGATTCTCGCCTATCTCAACCTCGAGGAGGTCGCGCACAAGACCGTGTCCGGGCTGCCGTTCGGCACCCAGAAGCGCGTCGAGCTGGCGCGCGCGCTCGCCGCTGACCCGAAGATCCTGCTACTTGACGAGCCCGCCGGCGGCCTCAATCACGAGGAAGTCTATGTGCTCGGCGACCTGATCCGTCGCATCCGCGACGAGCGCCATGTCACCGTGCTGCTGGTCGAGCATCACATGGGACTGGTGATGTCGATCGCCGACCACGTGGTGGCGCTGAATTTCGGCCGCAAGCTCGCCGAGGGCACGCCCGCGCAGGTGCAGGCCGATCCCGACGTCATCAAGGCCTATCTCGGGAGCAAGGATCAATGACGGCGCTGCTCAACGTCAAGGACCTGCGCGCCTATTACGGCCAGGTCCAGGCCCTGCACGGCCTCTCCTTCTCGCTCAACGAAGGCTCGCTGACGACCCTGCTCGGCGCCAATGGCGCCGGCAAGACCACCACCCTGCGCGCGATCTGCAACATGGTGCGCTCGACCGGTGCGATCGAGTTCGAGGGCAAGCCGCTCAACAACAAGTCGACCGAGAGCATCGTCCGCTTCGGCATCGCGCACGTCCCGCAGGGTCGCGGCACCTTCACCAACATGACGGTGGAGGAAAACCTGCAGCTCGGCGCCATCACCCGCTCCGACAAGGCGGGCATCGTCGCCGACATCGAGCGGATGTATTCCTACTTCCCCAAGCTGAAGGAGCGTCATACGCAGCAGGCCGGCACCCTGTCCGGCGGCGAGCAGCAGATGCTGGCCGTGGCGCGGGCGCTAATGCTGCGTCCCAGGTTGATGCTGCTCGACGAGCCGTCGTTCGGCCTCGCGCCGCTGGTGGTCCGCGACCTCTTCGGCATCCTCGGCAAGATCAACCGCGAGGAAAAGGTCTCGATCCTCGTCGTCGAGCAGAACGCGCAGCTCGCGCTGGAGCTCGCCGATCAGGCCTATGTGATCGAGACCGGCCGCATCGTCATGTCCGGCGCGGCCTCGGACATCGCGAACGACGAGAACGTCCGCAAATCCTATTTGGGCTACTAACGGAGGCGGGACAATGGAGCTGTTCACCAACCAGGTCCTGGCCGGCATTGCGACTGGCGCGATCTACGCCTGCATGGCGCTCGCGGTCGTGATGATCTACCAGGCGATCGACCATCTCAACTTCGCGCAAGGCGAGATGGCGATGTTCTCGACATTCATCTCCTGGCAGCTGATGCAATGGGGCCTGCCCTACTGGGTCGCCTTCGTGGCGACGCTGGCCCTCTCCTTTGCCGGTGGCATCGCGATCGAGCGCGTGCTGTTCAAGCCGCTCACCAAGGCGCCGATCCTGACCCAGGTCGCCGGCTTCATCGCGCTGTACTCGATCATCAACTCCTTTGCCGGACTGACCTGGGACTTCACCATCAAGCAGTATCCGACGCCGTTCGGATCGTCGCCGTTCCTGGGCAGCCAGCTGATCTCGACGCACCAGGCCGGCATGATCGGCATCACCTTGCTGCTGCTGATCGGCCTGTACTTCTTCTTCCAGTACACCAGGGTCGGGCTTGCGATGCGTGCGGCGGCGGCGGTGCCCGAGTCGGCGCGGCTGGTCGGCATCAACACGTCGTGGATGATCGCGCTCGGCTGGGGCATGGCGGCAGCGATCGGCTCGATCGCCGGCATGCTGATCGCGCCGGTGGTCTTCCTCGAGCCGAACATGATGGGCGGCGTGCTGATCTACGGGTTCGCCGCCGCCGTGCTCGGCGGCCTGACCAGCCCGTTCGGCGCGGTGCTCGGCGGCTTCCTGGTCGGCATCTTCGAAAATCTCGCCGGAACCTACATCCCGCATGTGGGCAACGAGATGAAGCTGCCGATCGCTCTGGCCCTCATCATCTCCGTCCTGGTCATCAAGCCCGCCGGCCTGTTCGGCCGCAACATCGTGAAGCGAGTCTGATCATGAGCGCAATCGAGGACATCACATCCCAGGCGCCCGCGGTCGAGGCCGTTCCGAAGCGGGCCATGACCCTGAGCTCCGGCACCACATTCGTGGTCGTGCTGCTGCTCCTGATAGTGCCGCTGTTCGTCAAGAACTTCATCATCTTCCAGATGACGATGCTGCTGATCTACGGGCTGGCCGTGCTGGCGCTGAACATCCTGACCGGCGGATCCGGCCAGTTCTCGCTCGGCAACAGCGCCTTCTACGCCATCGGAGCCTATACGTCGGCGATCCTGATGGAGCAGTACAATGTCAACTACGCGCTGACCCTGCCGGTCGCCGGCGTGATCTGCTTCGGCGCCGGCTTCCTGTTCGGCCAGCCGGCGCTGCGGCTCTCGGGCGTGTATCTCGCGCTCGCCACCTTCGCGCTCGCCACCGCGATGCCGCAGATCCTCAAGCTCGGCTTCTTCGAGGAATGGACCGGCGGCGTGCAGGGCCTCGTCGTCACCAAGCCGGACGCGCCGTTCGGCCTGCCGATGTCGCAGGACATGTGGCTGTACTACTTCACGCTGGCGATCACGATCGCGATCTACGTGTTCTCGGTGAACCTCCTGCGCTCGCGGTCGGGGCGGGCTTTCATGGCGATCCGCGACAACGAGATCGCGGCATCCGCCATGGGCATCGACGTCGCGACCTACAAGACGCTGGCGTTCGGCGTCAGCGCCGGCATCACCGGCGTCGCCGGCGGCCTCGGCGCCATCGCCGTGCAGTTCGTGGCACCCGACAGCTACACGATCGTGCTCGCGATCTCGCTGTTCCTCGGCATGGTCGTCGGCGGCGTCGGCTGGCTGCCCGGATCGTTCGTCGGCGCGGCCTTCATCATCTTCGTTCCCAACATCGCCGAAGGCATTTCGAAGGGCCTGTCCGGCGCGGTGTTCGGCGTGCTGCTGTTCCTCGTCATCTTCCTCGTGCCGCACGGCTCGCGGCAGGTGGCGATGGTGGCGCAGCAGCTGCTCGGCAAACTCAGAAAGAACTAAGGAGGAACTCTTGCAGGTCGTTCAACAACTACGAATCGCCGCGATCGCGACGGCGGTCATCGCCCTCACCTCGGGCGCAGCACTCGCCCAGAAGAAATACGATACCGGCGCGTCGGATACCGAGATCAAGATCGGCAACATCATGCCCTATAGCGGACCGGCGTCCGCCTACGGCGTGATCGGAAAGACCGAGGAGGCGTATTTCAAGAAGATCAACGCCGAGGGCGGCATCAACGGCCGCAAGATCAACTTCGTCAGCTATGACGACGCCTATTCGCCGCCCAAGGCGGTCGAGCAAGTGCGCAAGCTGGTCGAAAGCGACGAGGTCCTGTTCGTCTTCAACCCGCTCGGCACGCCCTCGAACTCGGCGATCCAGAAATATCTCAACGGCAAGAAGATCCCGCAACTGTTCGTCGCCACCGGCGCCACCAAGTGGAACGACCCGAAGAACTTCCCCTGGACCATGGGCTGGCAGCCGAGCTACCAGAGCGAGGGCCGCATCTACGCGAAGTACCTGCTCAAGGACAAGCCCGGCGCCAAGGTCGGCGTGCTGTTCCAGAACGACGATTTCGGCAAGGACTATCTGAAGGGCCTCAAGGACGGCCTCGGCGACAAGGCCGCGTCCATGATCGTCATGGAAGAGAGCTACGAGACGTCCGAACCCTCGATCGACGGCCACATCGTCAAGCTGAAGGCCTCCGGCGCCGACGTCTTCTTCAGCGTCACCACGCCCAAGTTCGCGGCGCAGGCAATCAAGAAGCTTGCCGAGATCGACTGGCATCCAACGCATCTGGTCGTCAACGTGTCGGCCTCGGTCGGCAGCGTGATCAAGCCGGCCGGCTTCGAGAACTCGCAAGGGATTCTTTCGGCCGCCTACGCCAAGGATGCTGCGGATCCGCAGTGGAACGATGATCCCGGCATGAAGAAGTTCTTCGACTTCCTCGCGCAGTACTATCCCGACGCCAACAAGCTCGACAGCTCGACCGTCTACGGCTACGGCGCCGCGCAGACGCTGGTGAAGGTGCTGCAGATGTGCGGTGACGACCTGACCCGCGCCAACGTGATGAAGCAGGCCGCGAGCCTGAAGGACTTCGCGCCCGACACGCTGCTGCCGGGCGTCAAGATCAACACCTCGGCTACCGACTTCGCGCCCATCGAGCAATTGCAGATGATGCGGTTCAAGGGCGAGAAGTGGGAGCTGTTCGGCGAGGCGATCAGCGGCGCCATCGAGTAATCGCGCATCGCCGCAGAAAGCGGTGCCGATCTCCACTGGCCCTCCGCGCCATCGGCGCGGAGGGCTTTTTCATATCTGGATCGGCGTCGAACTATTCATCTCAGGCTGTTCTTGCAGAGCACTCACCCGCCGAGATTGCGGAGACCTCTCGCAGTTGCACATGATATGGACCGCCAAGGCACCGCGAAAACACGGACCGTGCCGTGATGTCGCAACCACCCCGGTGCAGCTCTGCTATAGTTCCAGCCAGAACAAGAGCCGCCATCAAGGCGGCCGAGACACGTCAACCAAACCAACACGGGAGAAACGCACCATGATGATCACGCGAAGGGCCGCCCTCGCCTCGGCTGCCGCCATCGTTCTCGCCTCGAGCTCCGCAATCGCCGCCGACAAGAAATACGATACCGGCGCCTCCGACACCGAGATCAAGATCGGCAACATCATGCCCTATAGCGGGCCGGCCTCGGCCTACGGCATCATCGGCAAGACGGAAGCGGCCTACTTCAAGAAGATCAACGCCGAGGGAGGCATCAACGGTCGCAAGATCAACTTCATCTCCTATGACGACGCCTATTCGCCGCCGAAGACGGTCGAACAGGCACGCAAGCTGGTCGAGAGCGATGAAGTGCTGTTCATCTTCAATTCGCTGGGCACGCCGCCGAACTCGGCGATCCACAAATACATGAACTCGAAGAAGGTCCCGCAGCTGTTCGTCGCCACCGGCGCCACCAAATGGAACGATCCGAAGGACTTCCCCTGGACCATGGGCTGGCAGCCCAACTACCAGAGCGAATCCAGAATCTACGCAAAATATCTGCTGAAGGAAAAGCCGGACGCGAAGATCGCGGTGCTGTATCAGAACGATGATTACGGCAAGGACTATCTGAAAGGGCTGAAGGATGGGCTTGGAGCCAAGGCCGCCTCAATGATCGTCATGGAGGAGAGCTACGAGACCGCCGAACCCTCGATCGACAATCACATCGTCAAGCTCAAGTCCACCGGCGCCGACGTATTCGTGAACATCACCACGCCGAAATTTGCGGCGCAGGCAATTAAGAAGGTCAAGGAGATCGAGTGGAAGACGCTGCATATCCTCAACAACGTCTCCGCCTCCGTCGGCAGCGTGCTGAAACCGGCCGGCTATGAGAATTCACAGGACATCCTCTCGGCGGCCTATCTCAAGGACGTCTCCGATCCGCAATGGAAGGATGATGCCGGGATGAAACAGTTCCTCGACTTCATGGCGAAGGATTTCCCGGATGGCGACAAGCTCGATGGCGGCACCGTCGTCGGCTACAGCGTGGCCCAGACGCTTGTGCAGGTGCTGAAGCAGTGCGGCGACAACCTCACCCGCGAGAACGTCATGAAGCAGGCCGCATCCCTGCGCAACTTCCGCACCGAGATGCTGCTGCCTGGCATCACGATCAACACCTCGGCAACCGACTTCGCGCCCGTCAGCCAGTTGCAGCTGATGCGCTTCAAGGGCGAGAAGTGGGAGCTGTTCGGCGACGTGATTTCCGCCGACGTCGGCGGCTAACGACGGAACGCAATTGAAACCGCCTCCTGCGGCTTCGCGCCGCAGGAGGCGCTCTCTCCAGGCATCTTTGCTGTCTTTGCCAAGAATTTCTTAAGCTAGGAGTTGAAAGAGAGGCGGTCATGCAGCGGCGGCGGTTACGCCGAGCGCGCGGCTGCGCTATGGGGACTCGTCCGGAGTGAAACGAGTCGCCCGTGCTGCGGGCGAATCCAACAACAAGGCCAAGCTCCAAGGCCGAGAAGGAGTCCCCACGTGACCACTGCCCTCACCCGCCGCACGCTCTCCAGCCTGCTCGGCCTCGCCTTGGTTGGCGCCGCTGCCGGCAGCGCCTATGCCGACAAGAAATACGACACCGGCGCCAGCGACACCGAGATCAAGATCGGCAACATCGTGCCCTATAGCGGCCCGGCCTCGGCCTACGGCTCGGTCGGCAAGGCGATGTCGGCTGTGTTCAAGAAGGTCAATGATGAGGGCGGCATCAACGGCCGCAGGATCAATTTCATCTCGTACGACGACGCCTATTCGCCGCCGAAGACGGTGGAGCAGGCACGCAAGCTGGTGGAGAGCGACGAGGTGCTGTTCCTGTTCGGCGTGCTCGGCACTGCGCCCAACACGGCGATCCAGAAATACATGAACGCCAAGAAGGTGCCGCAGCTGTTCGTCGCGACCGGCGCCACCAAGTGGAACGAGCCCAAGACCAATCCGTGGACCATGGGCTGGCTGCCGAGCTATCAGTCGGAAGCCCGCATCTACGCCAAATACCTCACCGCGCAGCAGCCGACCGGCAAGATCGCGGTGCTCTACCAGAACGACGACATGGGCAAGGACTATCTGAAGGGTCTCAAGGACGGCCTTGGCGACACCTCCCGCGTCGTGCTGGAGGAGAGCTATGAGATCGCCGAACCCACGGTCGAGTCGCACATCGTCAAGATGAAGTCGGCCAATCCCGACATCGTCGTGCTGTTCACCACACCGAAGTCCGGCGCCCAGGCGATCAAGAAGCTCGGCGAGATGAACTGGAAGCCGCTGACCATCATCTCGAACGTCAGCGCCTCGACCGCGGCCGTGATGCGGCCGGCCGGCGTCGAGAACTCGCAAGGGGTGATCTCGGCCGCCTATGCCAAGGATGCCTCCGATCCGCAATGGGCCAACGACCCCGGTCTCGGCGCGTTCAGGGAACTGCTCGCCAAATATCTGCCGGAGATCAACCCCGTGGATTCGTCGGCGCTGACCGGTTACAACATCGCCACCACGATGGTCGAGGTGCTGAAGCGATGCGGCGACGAACTGACCCGCGCCAATGTCATGAAGCAGGCGGCAAGCCTGAAGCAGTTTGCGCAGGGCGGGCTGTTGCCCGGCATCACGCTGACCACCGGTCCGGACGACTTCCAGCCGATCGAGCAGCTGCAGCTGATGCAGTTCAAGGGCGAGCGCTGGCAGTTGTTCGGCGAGGTCATGAGCGGCGAACTGAAATAGGCTGCGCACGGCACGCGGGCGGCGCCGCATGACCAGCCGCCGTCCGTTGTTGCGCGCGATCTTCGATGCCGCGGTCGCCGCGGCGCATCCTGACATGGTGCTGCCGGCATTCCTGCCGGCGGCTCCCAAAGGACGAATCATCTGTCTCGCCGCCGGCAAGGGCGCGGCCGCGATGGCGGTCGCGGCCGAGCGCCACTACCTGGACACGCTGGGATTCGATCCCGCGAAGCTGACCGGCATCGCAACCACCCGCCATGGCCATGGCGTGCCGACCCGGCGGGTGAAGGTCATCGAGGCCGGACATCCGATGCCAGACGAGGCCGGGCTGAAGGCCGCCGACGAGACGCTGCAACTGGCGGCAACCGCCGAGCCCGGCGACCTGATGCTGGTGCTGCTCTCCGGTGGTGGGTCCGCCAATTGGGTCGCGCCGGTGAACGGCGTCAGCTTCGCGCAGAAGCAGCAACTGACCCGCGCGCTGCTCCGCTCGGGCGCACCGATCGGCGAAATGAATACGGTCCGCAAGCATCTGTCGCGGATCAAGGGCGGCCGGCTGGCGCGGGCCGGGCAGAAGGCCGAGATCGTGACCCTGGCGATCTCCGACGTGCCGCATGACGATCCCTCGGCGATCGCATCGGGTCCGACGGTGCCCGATCCGACCACGCTGGCCGATGCCCGCGGCATCGTCGCCAAATACAAGCTCGAGGTCGACCCGGCGATCAGCCGGGCGCTCGATGATGCCGCCAATGAGAGCTGCAAGCCCGGCGATGCCGCCTTCGCCCGCGCCTCGTTCGAGCTGATCGCGCGCCCCGCCAGCTCGCTCGAGGCCGCCGTGGCCAGCGTCAAGGCGGCGGGCTACGACGTGCTCGATCTCGGCGCCGATCTCGAGGGTGAGGCCCGCGATGTCGCGGCCGATCACGCCAAGCTGGCGCGCGAGGCCCGCGCGCTCGGCCGCCGCATGGCGATCATCTCCGGCGGCGAGCTCACCGTGACGGTGCGCGGCCAGGGCCGCGGCGGCCCGAACCAGGAATATGCCTTGGCGCTCGCCGACCTCCTCAAGGACATGGAGGGCATAGCGGCGCTCGCCGGCGACACCGACGGCGCCGATGGCGGCGGCGGCAGCGCCTCCGATCCGGCCGGTGCGCTTGTCGATGCCGAGGTCATCGCCGCGATGCGGGCGCAGGGGCTGGATCCGCAGGCCTATCTCGCCAACAACGACGCCACCGCATTTTTCGCCGCGACCGGCGGCCTGCTGCAGACCGGACCGACGCTCACCAACGTGAACGACGTCAGGGTCATCCTGGTCGATTGAGGGGCGCGCCTGCGTCCTTCAGAACTCCTCCGCGATCTTGGTGAGCATCGCCAGTAGCGCGTCGCGCCCATCCGGGCCCAGCAGCTCGTTGAGCCGCGCCTCGTGCTTCGACACCACCAGCTTCTTGGCGCGGGCCAGCACGGCGCGGCCCTTCTCGGTCAGCATCAGGATGTGCGAGCGCCGGTCGTTGGCCGAACGCACTCGCGCACACAGGTCGCGGCTCTCGAGGCTGTCCAGCAGGGACACGAAGTTCGGCCGCAGGATGCCCAGGGTGTTGGCGATCTCGGTCTGGTTCCGGCCCGGATTGGCGTCGAGCAGCAGCAGCACCGAGAACTGGGCCGGCGTCAGTTGCAGCGGCGCGACGCAGCGCAGGAAGTCCTCGAACACCTTCAACTGCGCCCGTTTCAGCACATAGCCAAGCAGATCCGACAGCTCGCCGAGCTGGACCGCTTGCGTCTCATCGGCCGCTACGGCAGCTTCCTTGCGGCTTTCCCTCTTGCTGACGGGCTTGGCGCTATCGGCCATCACGGTCCGCCAAATTCATCGCATTTGCTTCCATCCCTGGTCTCGAACGCCGCAGCCGGAACAGCGGCCTTGAGATTATAATCGATAATTGTTATCCACTATATCAAACACGGGCAGCCCAATTCAACTGCCCCGACCTGCGGACGGCGCATGGCGTCGCCCGCATCCGGTCACCACAGAGGGGGAGCGTCCGGTCTTGAACACAACGATCCTGCTGTTCCTGTTGCAGGACGGCATTACCAATGGCGCGATCTACGCGCTGCTCGGGCTGGCGCTCGTGCTGGTGTTTGCCGTCACCCGGGTGATCCTGATCCCGCAGGGCGAATTCGTCACCTACGGCGCCCTCACCTATGCCTCGCTCGCTGCCGGCCAAATGCCGGGCACGGCGAAGCTCGCCGTCGTGATCGGGCTCGCGGCCTTCGCCTTCGACCTTTACGCCATGCGCAAGACGCTGCACGCGCCGAAGATCGCGCGCACCTTCGGCCTCAACGTGGTCCTCCCGGTGGCCATTCTGCTCGCCAGCATGTGGGCGGCGAACCAGCGCATGCCCGCCGGCGTCAGCCTGGTGCTGTCGCTGCTGATCGTGGCCAGCATCGGCCTGTCGCTCTACCGCATCGTGTTCCAGCCGCTCGCGCACACCTCGGTGCTGGTGCTGCTGATCGCCTCGGTCGGCGTTCACCTGGCGCTGCAGGGCCTCGGCCTGCTGTTCTTCGGCGCCGAAGGCCAGCGTGGCCCGACGCTGCTGAATGCCAGCGCGACGCTCGGCTCGCTGCGCTTTACCGGACAGGGCATGGCGGTCTACGGCATCACCATCGCCTTCATCGTCGGCCTCTGGCTGTTCTTCGGCCTGACCCTCTACGGCAAGGCGCTGCGCGCCACCGCCGTCAACCGGCTCGGCGCCCGCCTCGTCGGCATCCGCACCACGCTGTCCGGCCAGATCGCCTTCCTGCTGGCCTCCAGCATCGGCGCGCTCTCGGGCATCCTGATCGTCCCGATCACGACGCTCTATTACGACACCGGCTTCCTGATCGGCCTCAAAGGCTTCATCGCCGCGATCATCGGCGGCCTGATCAGCTATCCCCTGACCGCCGTCGCCGCGCTCGTCGTCGGCATCGTCGAGGCGTTCTCCTCGTTCTACGCCTCGAACTTCAAGGAAGTGATCGTCTTCACGCTGCTGATCCCGGTCCTGCTGCTGCGTTCGCTCGCCGCGCCCGCGGTCGAAGAAGAGAAGGATTGAGCCGTGCGCGAGCGTTGGCCTCTCATCATCTTTGCCGTCATCGTTGCGGCGATCCCGTTCATTCCGGGCATGCCGCCGTTCTGGATCGTGCTGCTCGACAATATCGGCCTGTCCGCGCTGGTCGCGATGGGCCTGGTGCTGCTGACCGGCGTCGGCGGCCTCACCTCGTTCGGCCAGGCCGCCTTCGTCGGCTTCGGCGCCTACACGACCGCGGTGCTCTCGGCGCAGTATGGCATCTCGCCCTGGCTGACCTTGCCACTGTCGCTGCTGGTCTCCGGCCTCGCCGCGGTGCTGCTCGGCCTCGTCACGGTCAGGCTGTCCGGCCACTATCTGCCGCTCGGCACGCTGGCCTGGGGTCTCGGCCTCTATTATCTCTTCAGCAAGCTTGCCTTCCTCGGCCGCAATGACGGCATCTCCGGCATCCCGCCGCTGTCGATCGGCAGCCTCAAGATGCTCGATCCCGGCACGATCTATTTCGCGATCTGGGCCGCCGTTCTGATCTCTGCGCTGCTGACGATGAACCTGCTGGACTCCCGCACCGGCCGCGCCATTCGCGCCCTGCGCCGCGGCCACATCGCGGCGGAAGCGTTCGGCGTCTACGCACCCCGCGCCAAGCTGCTGGTGTTCATCTATGCCGCCGTGCTCGCCGGCCTCTCGGGCTGGCTCTATGCGCACTTCACCCGCGCCGTGAACCCGACGCCGTTCGGCGCCCAGGCCGGCATCGAATATCTGTTCGTCGCCGTCGTCGGCGGCGCCGGCTATGTCTGGGGCGGCGTGCTGGGTGCTGCGATCGTCGTTGTGCTGAAGGAGGTCCTGCAAAGCTACCTCCCGCTGCTGCTGCATGGCGAGGGCCAGCTCGAGACCATCGTGTTCGGCATCCTGCTCGTGACGCTCCTCCAGCTCGCTCCGACCGGCCTGTGGCCGTGGCTGACGGCGCGCCTGCCGTTCAAGCCGCTGGCGAAGAAGCCGGACACCACAATCAAGCTGCCGGCCCGCGAGCGGTCCGCGACGACGCCCAACGTCCTGCTGCAGGTCGACAACGCGCGAAAGCAGTTCGGCGGCGTGGTTGCGGTCAACAACGTCTCCTTCGACGTCCAGGCCCGCGAGATCGTCGCGCTGATCGGCCCGAACGGCGCCGGCAAGAGCACGACCTTCAACCTGATCACCGGCGTGCTGCCGCCGACCTCCGGCAACATCTCGGTGCTCGGCAAGGCCGTCGGCAACGCCCCGCCGCAGGACGTCGTCAAGCTCGGCATTTCCCGCACCTTCCAGCACGTCAAGCTGGTGCCGGACATGACGGTGCTGGAGAACGTCGCGATCGGCGCCCATCTGCGCGGCCATTCCAATGCGCTTACCAGCATGTTCCGGCTCGATCGCGCCGACGAGGCCAAGCTGCTCGCGGAAGCCGCGCGCCAGATCGAGCGCGTCGGGCTCGGCGACCAGATGCACCAGCTTGCTGGCTCGTTGTCTCTCGGCCAGCAGCGCATCGTCGAGATCGCCCGCGCGCTGTGCGTCGATCCGATGCTGCTCTTGCTCGACGAGCCGGCCGCGGGATTGCGCCACATGGAGAAGCAGCGCCTCGGCGCGCTGCTGCGCGACCTCCGCGCCGGCGGCATGTCGGTGCTGCTGGTCGAACACGACATGGGATTTGTCATGGATCTCGCCGACCGCATCGTGGTGCTCGATTTCGGCACCAAGATCGCCGAGGGCACACCAGCCGCGATCAAGACCAATCCCGAGGTGATCAAGGCATATCTCGGAGCCGCTGCATGAGCACCTTGCTGGAAGTCGCCGACGTCCACGTCTCCTACGGCAAGGTCGAGGCTGTCAGATCGGTCTCGCTGACCGTCGCCGAGAACGAGATCGTCACCATCATCGGCGCCAACGGCGCCGGCAAGACTACGCTGCTCAGCGCCATCATGGGCGTGTTTCCGCTGAAGGGCCGCGTCTCCTTCCTGGGCGAGGACCTGGCACGCTATGAGATCGAGGACCGCGTCGCGCGTGGACTGTGCCTGGTGCCGGAGCATCGCGAGCTGTTCGCCACCATGAACGTCGAGGACAATCTGCAGCTCGGCGCGTTCCGCATGAGCAAGGCGCACGCCGCGCGCGGCTTCGAGCACGTCTACACGCTGTTTCCGAAGCTCAAGGAGCGGCGCAAGCAGCTTGCCGGCACGCTCTCCGGCGGCGAGCAGCAGATGCTGGCGATGGGCCGGGCGCTGATGGGCGCGCCGAAGATGCTGATGCTGGACGAGCCCAGCCTCGGTCTGGCGCCGATCATCGTCGCCGGCATCTTCGAGATCGTCGCCAGGCTGCGCCAGGAAGGCGTCTCGGTGCTGCTGGTCGAGCAGAACGCCAAGGCCGCGCTCAAGGTCGCCGACCGCGCCTATGTCATGGAGCTCGGCGAGTTCGTGCTCAACGGCAAGGCCAGCGAGATCGCCACCGACGAGCGCGTGGCGGCGAGCTATCTCGGCTTCGCCGAGGCGGCTGCGAGCTGAGCCTGATGTCGATGGGGTGAGGCGCTGCTTCAGGAGGGCGCCTCCTTCGACAGCAGGAAATCGACCATCACGCGCTCCAGCGCCCGGTACATGTCGGTGCCGGTCGCCGTCAGGCAGCCGCGCTGGCGCGCAGCGGCGATGAACGGCGACACCTCCGGCCGGGTGATCACGCAGCCGCAATAGGTCGACGGGCTGACGGTCGCCATGTCGACCGGCAAGGGATCGCCGGGCTGCATGCCCGCCGGCGTCGCATTCGCGACCAGGTCCAAGCCGCTGGCATCGGTGCCGCCGACAACGGCGCGGCCTTTGCCCCGCTCGTTGAGGCGCGCGATCAGCACATCGCGGCGTCCGGGATCGCTGTCGTGAATGGCAAGCTCGCGCACGCCGGCATCGATCAGCGCCAGCGCAATCGCCGAACCCGCTCCGCCCGCGCCGATCTGCAACGCCCGGCAGCCTGCGGGATCGAAGTCCTTGGCTTTCGCCGCGCCGACGAAGCCGAGGCCATCGACCATGTCACCGTGCCACCCGCCGCTTTCACCACGCCGCATCAAGTTGACGGCGCCGATGAACTGCGCACGCTCGGTGGCGGTCGCGCAGGCGCGGTAGCAGGCGAACTTGTGCGGGATCGTCGCGACGATGCCGTCGAGATTCCTGACCCGAGTCATTGCCGCCAGGAAGTCCGCGAGATCGCCCGGCGCGACCTGGACCGGGACGAGGATCGCATCGCTGCCCTGCTCGGCAAACGCCTGGCTCACGCCGGCCGGCGCACGCACCTGTGCGATCGGATCGCCGATGATGATGTGGAGCCTTGTGGCGCCGGTGGGGGCTGGGATCATGGCGGGCCTCTCGGAAAACTACAAAGATCCTCGTCCAAATGGCCGAAAGGCCGGCTCACGGAGCCGGCCTTTCTCAATCAGAAGCTATGGTCTCGCGGCTCACTTCGCCGGGACGTACTTCCCGTCCTTCACGGTCAGGATGATGCGGGAGCGGTCGTCGAGGCCCGAGCGATCCTTTTCGGTGAAGTTGTAGACGCCCTGCGAGGCCGCCATGTCCTTCTCGGTCATCAGCGCCTGGCGGATGGCTTCGCGGAACTCCGGCGTGCCGGGCTTGGCGGTCTTCAGCGCCACCGGGATGACGCGCTTGAGGATCTCGAACGCATCGAAGGAGTGACCGGCGAACTGGCTGCGGCTGTTCGGGCCATACTTGGCTTCATAGGCCTTGTTCAGCTCGAGGCCGGGCTTCTTGGTCAGCGCGCTGTCGTCCTGCGTCTCCGGCGACATCACCGGGCCGGAGGCCATGATCACGCCCTCCGCCGCCTTGCCGGCGATGCGGATGAAGTCCATGCTCGCGGCGCCGTGGGTCTGATAGATCAGGCCGGTGTAGCCGCGCTCGCGCAGCTCGGTCTGCGGCAGCGCCGCCGCGGTGCCGGAGGCGCCGACCAGGATCGCGTCCGGATTGGCGGCGACCAGCTTCAGCACCTGGCCGGTGACCGACGTATCGGGGCGCGCGAACCGCTCCTCGTCGGCAATCGTGATGCCCATCGGCACCGCCTGGTTCTTCAGATCGTTGAACCAGAGATCGCCGTAGGAGTCGGAGTAGCCGATGTAGCCGACGGTCTTGATGTTGTGCGCCTTCATGTGCTCGTACAGCACCTTGCCCATGATCGGCACCGGCTGCGGCATCACCACCGACCATTTCATCCGCTCAGGCGTGACCGGGAACGGCGCCAGGCCGAAATGCGGAATGCCGGCCTCGTTGGCGACGTTGGACACCGCGATGGTCGGCGGCGTCAGCGCCGAGCCCATGATGATGTCGGCTTTCGACTCCGTCACGAAGCGGCGCGCATTCGTCGTCGCCGTGGTCGGATCGCCGCCATCGTCGAGCACGATCACCTTGAGCGGCACGCCGCCGATCTCCTTCGGCACGAACTCGAGCGCATTGCGCTCGGGGATGCCGAGCGCCGCGCCCGGCCCCGTCGTGGTCGTGGTGATGCCGATGGTGATCTCGCTGGTCTGCGCCAGCGCAGGAGCAGCTGCGAGCATCGCGATGACGCCTGCCGCCGCCAGATAGGCCTTCCTCATAAAATCCTCCCTTGATCTTTTCGGTTCAGCTCGTGATCCGCCGATCCTGTTTGCAGTCCCGCCCCGTGTCCGGGGCGCCTTCCAACACGGCCGGCCGATATGTGTCCAAACGTGATCATAGCATTGAACACGAGAAGATCACTCCTCACCAGTCGACCAAAGCATGACAGCTGAACATCCTTAAGACGGTCGCATGTCGCACCCATTTCCGCGCCTCATTCCCCGAGAAACTTGGCTCGCATCTCCTCCGGGAAAGGCGCCGATTTCAGCTTGTCCGGGTCGGCCGGATCGCGCCCGACCAGCACCCGGGTCTCGAATCCCTCGATCGCCAGCGCCTCGCCCTTGAACACCTTATGGGTGACGTCGAAGGACGAGCGCTTGATGCTCTCGATCCGGCTCTCGATCGTGATCCAGTCGCCATAGGTCGATGGGATGTAGAACTTGGCGCGGGTGTCGACCATGGGGATGCCGACCAGGCCGTAGCGACGGACGATGTCCTGCTTGGAGAACCCGGCCGCCTCGAACATGACGGAGGTCGCATCGTCGAACATCGCGAAGTAGCGCGGGTAGTAGACGATGTTGGCGGGATCGCAGTCGCCCCACTGGATCTGCACGTCGCGGCGGTTGACGAACATACTTTGAAAGCCTCACTTCGTCGCCGGTAGCGGTCCGTAGGGTGGGCAAAGGCGCGGAGCGCCGTGCCCACCATTTTCATCGGCGGTGGGCACGCTGCGCTTTGCCCACCCTACGTTTCTCTCCGTCAATGCGAGCGCAGCGAAGCAATCCAGGGCCCGGTCGGGACTCTGGATTGCTTCGTCGCTTCGCTCCTCGCAATGACGATGTCTCACTTCGGCGCCATGCGCAGCGAGCCGTCGAGGCGGACGACTTCGCCGTTGAGGTAGGCGTTCTCGACCATGTGCAGCGCCAGCGCGGCAAACTCGTCGGCGTGGCCGAGACGGCGCGGGAACGGGATCGCGGCGGCGAGCGAGTCCTGGGCCTCCTGCGGCAGGTTGGCGAGCAGCGGCGTCAGGAACAGGCCGGGCGCGATGGTCAGCACGCGAATGCCGAACTGTGCGAGCTCGCGCGCGATCGGCAGAGTCATGCCGACGATGCCGCCCTTGGAGGCCGAATAGGCCGACTGTCCGATCTGGCCGTCATAGGCGGCAACGGACGCGGTGTTGATGACGACGCCGCGCTCGCCGGTCGCCTGCGGCTCCAGCTTGGTCATGCCGTTGGTGACCAGGCGCAGCATGTTGAACGAGCCGATCAGGTTGACCTTGATGACCTTCTCGAAATCGGCCAGTGGCATCGGGCCGTCGCGGCCGACGACGCGCTTGGCGACGCCGATGCCGGCGCAGTTCACCAGCACGCGCGGCTGCTGCCCGAGCGCCTTGACCGCCTCGGCGACGCCGGCTTCGGCGCCCGCGGCGTCAGAGACGTCGCAGACCACCGAGACGCCCTTGATCTCAGCGGCGACCTCGGCCGCCAGCTTGGCGTTGAGGTCGAACACGGCGACCTTGGCGCCCTGCGAGGCGAGCTTGCGGGCGGTGGCGGCCCCGAGGCCGGAGGCGCCGCCGGTGACGATGGCGGCCTGATCCTTCAACAACATTGTCGTTTCTCCCTTGGATGCGTCGATCAGCCGGCGATGATGATGTCGTCGTCCGGCGTCGCGGCGTAGATGCGTTCGATCAGGTCCTTGCGGTTCTCCAGCACGGCGCGCTGGTTGATCGATCCCTTGTCGGTGACCTCGCCCTTGTCGATCGACAGCGGCTCGCCGAGCAGCACGGCGCGCGTGATCCGCGTCGACGAGCCGGTCGCGGTCTGCAGGAATTTTGCGAAGCGCTGACGGAAGGCCTCGATGATCAGCGGATCGGCCGCCGTGGCGGCGAGGTCGTCGAACGGCAAGGTCGCGTTGATCAGGCGGCAACCATCGAGATCGAGCACGACGATGGCCGCGATCTCGTCGCGGTTGATGCCGGCGATGATCACGTCGCGCGCCAGCGGCGCGCACGCAGCCACGAAGCGGGCCCGCAACGGGCCGACGGAAACCCAGGTGCCGCTCGCCAGCTTGAAGTCCTCGGCAACACGACCGTCAAAATCGAAGCCGGCATTGAAGTCGTCGGGATCGACGGGCTTCAGCGCGTCGCCCATCTTGTAGTAGCCTTCGTCATCAAAGGCCGCGGCCGAGACCTCCGGCAGGCGCCAATAGCCCGGCGTCACGTTCGGCCCCTTGGCGCGCACTTCCATCTTGCCGTTGTTGGGAACGAGCTTGGCCTCGTTGCCGGAGACGGGCAGGCCGACATGGCCGGAGCGGCTGGTGCGCGGATTGACCGACATGAAGAACGGTGCGGTCTCGGTGGAGCCGAGGCCCGTCAGCATCGGCACGCGAGTGCCCGTCTCGGCCACCGAGAGTTCGTCGAGCTCGTTCCAGACATGCGGCGCCAGTGCGGCGCCGGAGAAGAACATCGCGTGCAGCCGCTGGAAGAAGGACTTCCGCAGCGCCGGGTCCTCGCGGAAATAGGGCAGCAGCGACTCGTAGCCCTTGGGGACGTTGAAATAGACCGTCGGCGAGATCTCGCGCAGGTTTCGCACGGTCTCCTCGATGCCGCCGGGCACCGGCTTGCCCTGGTCGAGATACATCGAGCCGCCGTTGAACAGGGTCAGGCCGATGTTGTGGTTGCCGCCGAATGTGTGATTCCAGGGCAGCCAGTCGATGATCACAGGCGGCTCGTCCTTCAGGAAGGCGAGCGTCTCGCGGATCATCACCTGGTTGGCACAGATCATCCGCTGGGTGTTGATCACGGCCTTCGGATTGCCGGTCGAGCCCGAGGTCAGCAGGAATTTCGCGATCGTGTCCGGGCCGATCTTGTCATGGGCGGCGTCGAGGCCAGGAAACAGCGGCGATGCGATCAGATCGGCGAGCATCGTGATCTTGCGGCCCGGCACCGAGCCGAACGACGCCACGATCTCGGCGCCTTCGGGTACGTTGGCGATGAGCGCGTCGGCGAACTTGTCGGCGTCGTCGACGAAGACGAGGCCCGGCGTTAGCAGCTTCATCAGGTAGGCGAGCTTGCCGTAGTCGCGCGACACCAGCGAATAGGCCGGCGACACCGGACAGAACGGCACGCCGGCATAGAGCGCGCCGAACGCGACCAGCGCATGGTCGATCGAATTGCCCGACAGGATCATGACCGGTCGGTCCGGCGACAGCCCGCGCGCGAGCAGCCCCGACGCGATGTGCCGGCTCGCCGCCAGCAGCGTGGCATAGGTCAGCTCGCGCCAGCCCTCGGGCCCGACGCGCTCGGCCATGAACACGCGCTCTGGTGTGGCTTTGGCGAAGTGATGCAGCCGATCCGTGATCCGCTGCGGATAGTCGCCGAGCGGCTGCTTCGGACGGAGATAGATGGTGCCGTCGTCGCGGCGATCGACGGTGACCGCGGGATCGTTGAACGAGATCGCGCGCAACGGATGAACACTGGCGGTGCGCGCCGTGTCGTCCGTTCCTCCCTGTGTGCTTCTTATTGTTTGTGTGGTCATGTCACGTCGGCTTCACTTTGGCGGTCTTGTGATCGAGGAAGGCGCGGATGCGACTCTTGGCCTCCTTGTCGCTCTGCGCGACGGTGGCCATCAGCGATTCCATCAGCAGGCCGGTCTGCGGATTGGCCTCCGCGATCATCGGCAGCGCCTGCAGCACCGCGAAATTCGTCAGCGGCGCGTTACCCGCGATCTTGGCGGCCAACTCCATGGCCTTGGTCATCGAGGCACCGGCCTCGACGAGATATTGGGCGAAGCCGTAGGACGAGCCTTCGGTCGCGGAATAGACGCGCCCGGTCAGCATCATGTCCATCATGCGGGCGACGCCGATCAGGCGCGGCAGCCGCACCGAGCCGCCGCCTCCGACGAAGATGCCGCGCTGGCCCTCGGGCAGCGCGAAGTAGGCCGACGGCTCGGCGACACGGATATGCGCGGCGCAGGCGAGCTCGAGACCGCCACCGATGACGGCCCCCTTCAGTGCGGCGATCACCGGCACGCGGCAATACTGGATGCGGTCGAACACGCGATGCCACATCTGCGAGTGCGCCAGGCCCTCGGTCGCGTCGCGCTCGCGCAATTCGGAGAGATCGAGGCCGGAGGAGAAATTGTCGCCGAGGCCGTGGATCACGACGCAGCGGACGTCGTCGGGCAGGCTGGTGAAGCGCTCGCCGATGGCGAGGATGATGCCGTCATTCAGCGCGTTGCGCTTGGCCGGGCGGTTGAGCCCGATCGTCAGGACGGCGCCCTGCTGTTCGATCTGCAGCAGAGACGGATCGCCCGCTGGCGTGGCGGTGTCGGCGTTTCCCATCGCTTGATTGTGTCCTGTTCAGAATAGTTATGTTTTATAACGATCTTCGCGGGAGTCAATAAGCGGCGCCCGACATCATGTTGTGCGATGCAAAACAACAAGCCGCGGGGGGCGCGGCCAGACGCAGCATGGTAAGGCCCGCCTGCGCGCAAAGGCAAATGGCATGATCCGGCATTCCCGCGGCGAAATCACGCCCGGGGCTTTGCTGATCGTGTTCACCCTCCGGTGCGGAGGGCGCAGGGAAGGCCAGGCGTCGGCTGACGCCTGCGGCCCGCCTGCGAAAAGAATGCAGGCGGCAGGTACCACAGGTGCAGCCGAGAACGCCCGGCCTTCCCTGCGCGATGGTCTTCACGCTTATACGCAGTCTCCCTGGTGCGCCGGGCTTTTTGGCCACCATCACCGCGCAGCGCCTGCGGCGCCATCACGGCTTGATACCAGCGTCGGGGTATCAGGACGCTGCGATTTCACGTCCGCGTCACATCGTTCGTCCGCGCGCCCGAAGACACGCTGCGACATGATCGCGGCCACCGCTCCCCGCCCCGCGTGTCGTGACGATCGCGCGCTACGCCCCTCGGCTTGGGACGGGATGGCGCGATATGATCACAACTTCTGGAAAAACGCAAGATATTTTTGTTTTGCAAAAATCAAGGATCGGAGGCAACGGCGCCTCACCGCTCTCCGCTGTCGTCCCTGCGAACGCAGGGACCCATAACCACCGGCCCTCGTGAGATGAGGACTGCCAGTTATGCCCAACCGACAGATTCCGCGGTATGGGTCCCTGCGTTCGCAGGGACGACACCGCCGTTGCGGCGGGCAGCGTGGCCGACAGCAAAGTGAACGGCCGACAACATCGCATTCAGGGTGCCTTCAAAGCGCGCGCTGTAGAACCTCTACCGTCACCACACTTCCCAATGGAGGGGATCATGGTTTCGCTGAAGACATCTCTCGCAGGCGGCATCGCCGCGCTCGCCGTGACCACCACCCTGCTCGCCGGCGTGGCGCCGGCTCAGGCCCATGACGGCCGCAACGCGGCGCTTATCGGTGGTCTCTTGGTCGGCGCTCTCGTCGGCGGCGCGCTGGCGTCGGAAGCGCAAGCCTATGAGCCCGCGCCGGTCTACCGGTCGCACTATCGCGACGCGGCGTATGACGGCTACGGCTACGAGCGCTACCGTTACGTGCCGGCCCAGCGCTATCGCAATTGCGACCACGGCGGCTATGGCCGGGCGGCGGATTGGGACGACGAGGATTAGTCGCCGGCCTTCCCGAATACGAAGCTGTCGCGACGAACGACCCGGTCAGCCAATAACTCCGTCATGCCCGGGCTTGTCCCGGGCATCCACGTCGTTCTCCGCAGCCGGAGGACGTGGATGGCCGGGACAAGCCCGGCCATGACGACGTGGCGACAGGCTACCGCCAAACTCAGGCCGCCTGATGCGATCGCACTACGCAGGCCGATGGGCCTACAACACCACGTGGACGTCGATGATGACGCGGTCGGCGTGCCTCGCGGCGGAGCCGACGAAGACGTGCTCCATCAGCCAGCGATATCTCTCGTGGCCGGTCTCGAAGCGCGGATGGGTGCGGAAGTAGATCAGCTTGGGGTCCACGGGCTCGCCGCGCTTGAGCTTCTGCAAGAGGTCGACCGGCCCGAAGCGGATGCCGCGGTTCTCGACGTAGATGGTGGCGCCGTCGTCGGTCTCGAAGCCGTATTTCGCTTCGAGGTCGATCAGCTCGTTCGGGCGGATGACCTGGAAGTCGGCGCCGAAGTTGCAGATCCTGCCCCTGATGCCCTCACCGGCGCGGCCGGGGCCCTTCACCTCGCCGCCATGGATCGGGATGATCCGGCGCACGCCGATGCCGGTCTCGCCGGCACTGGTGACGTCGCCGATCATCACGGTGAGGGTGAAGACGTAGCGGGTCTCGAGGATCGGGGTCGTCATCAGCGGGCCATCATCTGTTGCGGCAGCCAGGTGGCCAGCAGCGGGAAGGCGATCAGGATCACCAGGCGGATCAGGTCGGTGACGACGAAGGGCAGCACGCCCTTGAAGATCGTCGAGAACGACACGTCCTTCACCACGCTCTTGATGACGAAGACGTTCATGCCGACCGGCGGATGGATCAGGCCGAGCTCGACGGTCATCACGATGATGACGCCGAACCAGATCGGATCGAAGCCGAGATGGGAGATGACCGGGAAGATGATCGGCACGGTCAGGATGATCATCGCCATCGCATCCATCAGGCAGCCGAGCACGAGATACATCACCATGATCAGCGCCAGCACCCCGTAGGGGCCGAGGCCGAGGCCGGTGAGGAACTCCGTCACCTTCTGCGGCGTCTGCGTCACCGTCAGGAAGTAGCCGAAGATCAGCGCGCCGATCAGCACGGTGAACACCGCGGCCGCGGTGCGCGTGGCCTGCAGCAGCGAAGCCAGGATCTTGTCCTTGTCGAGCCGGCCGGTGAACACGCCGATCAGGAATGCGCCGGTGGCGCCGACGCCGCCGGCTTCCGTCGGCGTGAAGCGCGGCAGGAACGGCAGACCATAGAGACCGCCGATCACGAACAGGAACAGGAGCACCGGCGCCCAGATGCCTTTCAGGCCCGCGATGCGCTCGCGCCACGGCGGCGCCTCGCCCTTCGGGAGAAAATCCGGCCTGACACGGCCGATCACCGTGATGGTGATCATGTACATGGTCATCGCCAACAGGCCGGGGATGATGCCGGCGATGAACAGCTTGCCGATGTCCTGCTCGGTGATGATGCCGTAGACGGCGAGCACGGTCGACGGCGGCAGCATCGCGCCGAGCGTGCCGCCCGCGGCGATGACGCCGGTGGCGAAGGACTGCGGATAGCCGAAGCGGCGCATCTCGGGATAGGCCACCGCCGAGAACGTCGCGGCGGTCGCCACGGACGAGCCGCAGATCGCAGCGAAGCCGCCGCAGGCGGCGACGGTGGCGATGCCGAGCCCGCCGCGCAGATGGCCGACGAAGCCGTTGGCGGCGCGGAACAGCTCGCGGCTCATGCCGGAGTTGGACACGAACGTTCCCATCAGCAGGAACATCGGGATCACGCCGAACGTGTAGTCCGTGACCGTGCGCATCGAGGTCTGGCCGACCAGCTTCAACGCCGCCGTGCCGTTGACGAGATAGGCGAAGCCGGACACGCCGACGAGTCCCATCGCCATGCCGACGGGCACGCGCAGCAGCATCAGCGCAAACAGCGCAACGAAGCCGATGACGGCAACCGCATCCGTGCTCATGCGGCACTACTCCGTGGGCTTGACGTGAGGGTCATGAATCTCCTCGGGGTGGAAGATCAGGCGATAGGTCCGGATGGCGATCAGGAGCACCGCCGAAACATCGCCGATCCAGGCGATGGCGAAGAACGGCCAGGTCGGCATGTGCAGATCGAAGGTGAGGACGTTGTCCTCATAGGTGCCGCGCACCTTGTCGAACAGGGTCCAGGTCTGCACCGTGACGACGAACAGCAGCACCAGCGTTGCGAAGATGTCGATCCAGCGCTGATAGCGCGGGCCGACATTGCCCCAGATGAGGTCCACGGTGATGTGGGTGCCGCGATAGGATGTCGCAGCGATGCCCCAGAAGATCAGGATGCCGAGCAGCATGCGCCCGATGTCGAAGGAATCGGGGATCGAATAGTTCAGCGTGTTGCGGAGCAGCACCGACAGGAAGATGTCGAGCGCGACGATGCCGACGAAGAACGCCGCGATCCATTCGATCGCATCGATGATCCGGTCCATGTAGGCGCGCTGCATGGCGTCCCCGTGTCAGAAAGGCTTGGCGTGGAGATTGAAGAACGAGAGCGAGCTGCTGCGCGGCCGGCGGTGAACTCCCTTTCCCCGTAAGAACGGGGAGAGGGATTTCACCGTCCGCCGCGCAAGAGCTTGGGTCTGAAGAAGCTACTGCGCCAGCGCCTTGTACTTGGCGAGCGAGGCCTTCAGCTCGGTCATGGCGGCCTCGGCGTCGACGCCGGTCTTCTTGACGCCATCGGCCCAGGTCTTGAACAGCGGCTCGGAGGCCTTCTTCCACAAAGCGGTCTGCTCCGGCGTCAGCTTGTAGACCTCCTGGCCGGACTCGGCCTTGATCTTGTCGACGCCGGCGTCCTCGAACTTGCCCCAGGGCTCGCCGACCTTGCCGGCGGTCTCCGTGTTGCAATTGTCGTCGATCGCCTTCTTCTGCATCGCCGACATCTGGTTGTACTTGTCCTTGTTCATGACGAACACGAAGGTCGTCACGTAGAACGGCGCGTCCATGTGGTACTTCGTGACCTTGTCGACTCCGAACAGCACCAGCGAGCCCGCCGGAAAGGTGACGCCGTCAGCGACGCCGCGCTCGATGATGTCGCGCACTTCCGGCGCCGACGACTGCACATTGGTGCCGCCGAGCAGGGTGACGAAATTGGCGATCGTCGCATCGGCCGGGCGGATCTTCATGCCCTTGACGTCCTCGGGCACGACGACCTTCTTGGTGCGGGTGTGGAAAGCCGAGGGCGTGTGGACGAAGGCGAGGCAATACTTGACGTCCTTCATCTCCTTCTCGGCATATTTGCGGTACCACGCGTCCAGACCTTCCGAGCCGCCCTTGGCGTCGGAGACTAGGAACGGCAGCTCGCCGGCGCCGATGATCGGGAAACGGCCGGGCTGATAGCCGGGATTCACATAGGTGACATCGGCGATGCCGTCGCGCGCCATGTCGTAATGGTCGAAGGCCTTGCCGAGCTGCTGGGCCGGGAACACCTTGCCCTTGATGGTGCCGCCCGAGGCCTTTTCGACCGATGCGGCCCAATCCTCCAGCGCCTTCTGCAGCGGATGGCTGGCGGGCACCCAATGCGAAATCTTCAGCTCGAACGTCTTGTCCTGCGCGAGCGCGGGGGTGGTCACACCGGCAGCCAGCGCCAACGCCAGAAGCGTCTTCCTCATCGGGATCCTCTCCTTCCATCATGGGCCTTCGAGGGCCCTTTGCTTCATTGTTATAGCATATAACCATCATTGCAAGCGTGACGGCAGACCCGCCGTCGCGGCACGCGCGAGCCTGCCCCTATCGCGCCAGCCAGCGCAAGCCTGGCAGACGAAAGTTGCAGCCGCGCGACCAATTCATTAACACGTTAAGCATCTTGAGTGCACCCGAAATTGCACGGCTGCGTCGGCACACCGCGAAATTGCCACGAGGGGTCGAGCGGCTCTGCGGCATCGTGCGCCATCTCCGCCGGCGTCGGCGCGCACCGTTTCAAACATCGGCGCAAAACACGTTTGAAACTTTGTAGGCGGTGCAAAACGCGCGGAGACGTCGTTGACTGCGGACATCGCCAGCAACAATCGAGACACGCATGCGCAGCGTCCCCGCCGGATTCGAACCGCATTTCCGCAAGAGCCCGTTCACCGATCCCTGGGAGCCGCTCTATGCCAGGAGAACCGACAAGGCCGTCATCCTCGGCCTGCGGCTTGCCGTGCCGCACACCAATTCGCGCGGGCTGATCCATGGCGGCCTGATCGCATCGCTGGCCGACAATGCGATGGGCTATAGCTGCGCCCAGGCGCTGGGCTGGGAGGCATCGCTGGTGACGATCAACCTCGCGGTCGACTACATCGGCAGCGCCGGGATCGGACAATGGCTCAGCGTCGAGAGCGACGTCATCAAGAGCGGACGCACCGTCTGCTTCGTCCAGAGCCTGGTGCTGGCGGATGACGCCGTAATCGCGCGGGCGAACGCGACGTTTCGCGTGGTGCCGAAGAAGGAGTGACGTCGTCAGTCGAAACGCCAGTCGCAGGTTGCGGTGATCAGGTCGATGAAGGCGCGCACTTTGGCGGAGAGCAGGCGGGAGCTCGGAAACACGATGTGGATCGGGAGCGGCGGAGGCTCGTATTTCGCCAGCACCCGCTTGAGGCGGCCGCCGCGCAAGCCGTCCGCAGCCTGATAGGCCATCACCCGTGTCACGCCGCCGCCCGCCTCGGCATACTGGATCGCGGCGTCGGCATTGTTGGTGACGAGCCGCGGGCTGACCGCAATCCGCAGTTCCCTGCCCTCCCTGACGAAGCGCCATTCATCGGCCGGGCCGAACTGGATGGTCTGGTGCTTCGTCAGCGCATCGGGCGTCCGCGGCTCACCATGGAGCTTGAAATAGGCGGGAGCCCCGACCACGATCCGGCGCATGCTGCCGACCTGGCGGGCCACGAGCGACGAATCGCCGAGATGGCCGATCCGAACGGCGCAGTCGACGCCGTCCTCCACCAGATTGATCTGGCGGTCCTCGAGGCGCAGCTCGGCCGCGACCTCGGCATAGCGGCTCAGATAGGCGGCCATGACCGGACCGACATGGAGCCGGCCGAAGCCGACCGGCGCCGAGACCACCAACCGCCCCACCGGCTGTAGCCGCTCGCTCTCCGCGGCGCGCTCCGCCTCCGCCAGATCGGCCAGGATGCGGCCAGCGCGTTCCAGATAGCGTCGTCCGGAATCGGTCAGCGTCACCGAGCGCGTCGTCCGCTGCAGCAGGCGGACGCCAAGATGCGCTTCGAGCGCGGCGACCAAACGGGTGACCGCCGATGGTGACAGCTTGAGCCGGCGCGCCGCCGGTGCGAAGCTGTTCAGCTCGGCGACGGTGACGAACGCCTGCATGGCATCGATGCGGTCCATGGGATTATTGCAACATCTGCAACGATCCAATGTCAACTGGTCAGATTATTTCCCTGGGGGATTGGGACCATATTGCCTTCACGGCGGCAGTCACGGCCGCAGCGACAAGGAGTCATTGCGATGACCCAGCCAACCATCCAGGCACCCGGCGACGTCATGTTCTCACCCGCCGTCAAGGCGATCCAGGCCCGCAAGGGGTCGCGCGAGAGCTACGCGCATGTGGAGCAGAGCCGCGGCTTTCGCCACGAGGTCGACGACGATCTCGCCGGCCGCCTCGCCGAGGCCACGAGCTTCTATCTCGCGACCGCCTCGGCCGACGGCCAGCCCTATATCCAGCATCGCGGCGGACCGAAGGGCTTTCTCAAGGTGCTTGACAGCCACACGCTGGCGTTCGCCGACTTCAGCGGCAACCGGCAGTACATCACCCAGGGCAATCTGTCGGAGAACCCGCACGCCTACATCTTCGTCATGGACTACGCGCATCGCCGCCGGGTGAAGATCTGGGGGACGGCGCGAGTGGTCGAGGATGATGCCGCGCTGACGGGCTCGCTGATTCCGAGAGGCTACAAGGCGCGGCCCGAGCAGGTCATGCTGTTCACGATCAGCGCCTGGGACACCAACTGCCCGCAGCACATCCCGCAGAAGTTCGACGCGGCCGACGTCGCGGAAGCGCTGGCCGTGCGCGATGCGCGCATCGCGGAGCTGGAGGCGGAGGTGACGCGGTTGAAGGGCGAGGCCCTCTGACGAAGTCCTCTGCCTTCAGCACTGTGGACCTGTGCTTGGTCGTCATTCCGGGGCAAATCGTTCGTGCGCGGTAGTGCACGGGCGATTGAACCCGGAATCTCGACATGAGTAGAGCGCAAAACAATCTCGGGATTCCGGGTTCAAGGCCTGCGGCCTTGAACCCGGAATGACGTGGGTGGGGCTTAAGAACTCAGGCGGCCTCGGCCGCCCTGCCCCAATCGAACTCGGGATAGTACTGCGCCATCATGCGCTCGGCATAGGCGACGAGATTGCCGAAGCTTTCGGTCCTGCGGCGGAGCTCGGAGTCGAAGAACGGCGTGAGAATGCCGGCGATGACGGCGAACGCGGTCGCGTCGGTGCCGCATGGGCGATCACCCATCAGATAAGGCCGGTCGCCGAGCTGCACCGACAGCGCGCGCAGCGAGCGCGCGGCGAGATCGACGTCCTCGTCCGGCGCGTGCCGGCCGAGCCCGGAGATCAGATAGTTCTCGGCGACACGAAACTGCGCGTCCTCGCGCAGCTTCTCGCGCTTGTCGGCCGGCACGCCGTCGAAGAAATGCGCCGGCCCCTTGGCGAAGTTGACCGGATCGACCCAGCGCGCCCCGACCAGCGCGAAATACAGATGATGCTCGATCATGCGCTCGAACCCCCAGGCCTGCGCCCGCGCGCGCACGTCGAGTCCGGAATCGAAGTCGAAGCCGTATTTGCGCTCGATGTGGGCACGGATGAAGGTCGAATCGGCAATCAGCTCGCCGCCATCGTCGATGAAGGGCAGTTGCCCCTTCGGCGACGCCGGCGGCATCGCCCGCTGCTTCCGATAGTCGAGGCCCGCCATCTTCAATTGCACCTCCGTCTTGGTGACGAAGGGGCTGATCTCCGGCAGGCCGAAGCCCGCGCCCAAACCGAACAATGTGATCATGACAGCACTCCCGACTTCCTGAGCAGACGCCGGACGCTACGAACGTGCTGCTGCCACCATGGTGTCAGCAGCGGCAGTAGCGTGGTGGCCAGGCCAAGGCCATAAAACATCATCATCGACATCACCCCTTCAATCTCGTTGTTGGCCCGGTATAAGGACAGGCTGCTGCCAGCATCCTGTCAGCATCGGCGGGGGTGCTCGCCGCTCGCAGGACACACCATGAGACGCGCCGACCGGCTGTTCCAGATCATCCAGGTGCTGAGACGCACGCGCCGCCCATTGACGGCGGATGCGATCGCGGCCGAGCTCGAGACCTCGAAGCGCACGATCTATCGCGACATCGCCACCCTGATCGGGCAGCGCGTGCCGATCCGCGGCGAGGCCGGCATGGGCTACATCCTGGAGAAGGGTTTCGATCTGCCGCCCTTGATGCTGACGCCGGACGAGATCGAGGCGGCGGTGCTTGGCGCGCAATGGGTCGCGGTCAACGCCGACCCGGTGCTGGCGCGCGCGGCGGAAGACCTGATGGCCAAGATCGCCGACACCGTGCCGGAGCGCTTAAGGCCATTCGTGCTGGAGCCGGCGAGCCGCGCGCCGCGGCCGTGGATGCGCGAGCCGGACCGCATCGACATGTCACGCACGCGCTCGCAGATCCACGAGGGACGCAAGATCCGCTTACGCTATCGCGACGAGCAGGGCCGCGACAGCGAGCGCGTGATCTGGCCGATCGCGATCGGCTATCATGACGCGGTGCGCATCCTCGCCGCCTGGTGCGAGCTGCGTCGCGACTTCCGCAGCTTCAGGACCGACCGTGTCGTCGAGGCGGATTATCTCGACGACAAATATCCTGAAAGGCGCGAGGCGCTGCGCGCCAAATGGCGGCGCAGCCTGGTGTGGGAGGTTCCCAAGGATGTCTGAACCGGTGTCTGGCGAGACTGACAGCAGCCCCTGTCAGAGCTGCGGCGCGTGCTGCGCCTATTCGTCGAACTGGCCGCGCTTCACGATCGAGGAGGATGAAGCCCTCGACCTGATCCCGGCCGAGCTGGTCAACGAGCGGCTGTCGGGCATGCGCTGCGACGGCGACCGCTGCTGCGGGCTCGATGGCGAGATCGCGCGCGCGGTCTCGTGCCGGATCTACGCGATCCGCCCTGAGGTGTGCCGCATCTGCATGCCGGGTGACGCCGAATGCGCGATGGCCCGGCGCAAGTTCGGGCTGCCCGTGCTCGCCTGAGCCAAAGGCCAGGAAGACGGGGAGTCAGGCCGTGACCGGCTCGGGGCTGTCGTCGAGATCGTCCTCGAACGGCTTCATCACCGAGAGCGGCTTGGTCGACAGCGAGATCGGCTTGCGGCTCGAGGTCGCGCTGGCCGGACCCGCCCGACCGCCGCGGGACTGCGCATACAGCGCCGATCCGACCCGGCCGCCGAACTGCGACAGGTTCTGCTCGCTGCAGGTGGATGCAATCGCAAGCGCCAGCGGGTGAAGATGCGTGCGCCTGTAACAGAACAGCGCCAGCATGGCCCTCACATCGGCGGAGACGCTCTCGACCAGCGCGGGCAGCCCGTTGGCGTCGGCACGGTAGAGCTCGCCGAGAAGCTCGTCGCCGACCGGGCACGAATCGCTGTCGAACGCATCGCGACTTTGAAGCATCTGTTTGATTGCCATGGCGCGACGATGCGGCGCGAATCGCTAACGTCCGGTTAACCAAACCGAACGGTCGTCCCACCCCCGGCTTGACACGGGGCTGCCGCCGTCGGCGCAGCTTCGCCGCGACGCACCGCGACCGGACTCAGCCGTTCGCGGCCATGAAGATCGAGAGCCCGAATCCGGTGAGGTGATGCAGCGCCTGGTCGACGCCGATCAGGGTCCAGAACCATCGGTGCTCGGTGTTCATGCCGAACCGCGACGAGCAGATGCCCTTGATGCGATCGATGGTGATGTGAATGGCGAAGTCGATCACGGCGACGAACCAGAATCTCGGCGCGACGATCAGGATCAGAACCATGGCGACGGCGAGATGGATCAGGCAGTGCACCAACAGCGGCAGCGCCCAGCCCTTCCGTTGGTCCTTGCCATAGGCCATCCAGGCGTTCTGCAGAACGAAGTCGCCAATGATGTGCTTGAAGGTCAGCAGCAGCATCCAGCCGACCAGCGCACCAACCGGAACCTGCGACGACAAAGAAGGAAAAGACAAAGCTGACGCTCTCGCTACGACTAACCCTTGGAACCAACCCTGGGAACCAACCCTTGGACGCACGGGGAACTGGAGGCGTTCAGCGCAATCTGATGAGAATACCCGGCCAATTCGACGCGTATGCGACGCTTATGACATCTCCGGTAGCGAATTGCACGCGAAAGGGAACCTCAAATCGCGCCCTGCTACCCTTCCCGGCAATTCCGCGGGGGGTAAGGTTACCCGCCACCGTGCATCTGCGAACCGGCCGCAGTCGCGGCGTTTCATTCAGCGGCGTCGGTCTTCGGTGCTGACAGCGCCCTCGCCCGGATCTGCGCGATGGCCCGCTTCAGCGCGCCCTGTCCCGGCTCTGCCAGCGCAACGGCGCGCGCCTCGGCGATGGCGGAGGCGAGATCCGAGATCGGCAGCACGCCATCGAAGGTGGGCTTGGCCAGGCCATCGATGATGGCATGCCAATCGGCGAGACCCTGCCGGTAGCCGTCGCCCTGCCCCTGGATCATGGTCGCCGTGCCGATCACGGCGGACGCCGCCGCAGGCTGCTTGTCCAGCGCGCGCGCGATCATGTGCAGCCACCGTTCGGCCCAGGCGCGCTCCTCGCCATAGCGCACCGACTGCAGCCGCCAGCGCCGCAGGCCGGCCATCAGCTTGAGACGGCGAATGGCGAGCGGCGATCGAACCGAGAAGCGGACCTTGACCCGGCGCCGGCCCAGCCAGCCGACCTGCTCGAAGGCTGCCAGCAACGATTCCGCCACGGCCTGCGGCAGCGCACCGATCAGTTCGTCGAGGCGAAACCGCCGCACGTCATCGCTCTCGCGTCCCCCCGGGCGCTGCCCCATGTCGAGGCTGATCAATCTGAGCTGGGCGATCCGGATCGGATCCTCGTAGGCCATGCGGGCGGCCAGCAGCTGCGCGATCTGAGACAGCATGCCGGCATCGACGTTCGATCTGCGCACGAATCGCTTGATGCGATCGACGTAGAGCTGCGCATAGCTCGCGCCCTGATACTCCATCAGCAGATGGATGCCATCGCTCACCGTCGGCACGGCGGCGTCAGGCAGGCCCTGAGGCAGAAAAGGCGGCTCGCCATCGTCGTCGCCGATGACGTCGGCGAACAGATATCGCAGCGAGGACCGGACGCTTTCCACTGGGCTTCAGGCTCCCCGGATCACGCCGGCTTGGCGACGGGCGCCGGCGCGGTGGTCTGTTGCGCCAGCCGCCGCTCGAGCGTTTCGATGTTCTGGAACAGCCGGGCGCTGGCGAGGCGCAGGAAGTAGAAGGCGAAGGCGGGGTTCTGGACGTAGAGCTGCTCGACCTGGTCGTAGGACACCGACAGGATCAGCCCGCCCTCGACGCATTCCAGCGTCTGCGTGCGCGTATTGGACGGGGAGATCATGCCGAACTCGCCGACGATCGCGCCCACCGGCAGCTCGATGCCGGATTCGACCAGGCGGAAGCGGCCGCTGACGATGTAGTACATGCTGTCGGCCTTCTCGTCCTTGTAGAACAGCACCTCGCCGGGACCGCATTTGCGCTCGGTCATGAACGGCTTCAGCCATTCCATGGAGAGGTCGCTGTTGACCGACTGCTTCACGTCGCGGACCAGTTGCAGCATCTGGTGGAGCCGGTAACTGTTGAGCGGCAGCAGCACCCCGTGCAGGATCAGGACCGGATAGTTGTGCATCGGCACCGCGGTCGCGATCAGGACGATGTTGGTGAGGATGGCGAAAACCCGCAGCGGAATCATGGTCCGCATCGACAGCGTGGCGACCACGAAGATCGAGGCGAAGAGGCTGCCGGCGGCGCCCGCATGTTCGACCAGGTGTGAGGTATCCATTGGGATCAACCAGACTCTTGGGACGCAGGAGGGCGGACGCTCGGTTCCGGCCTCCTTTTGCCTAATTTAGCGTGTCCATGCCGACCTCTGATATACGGCGAACAGACGACGTTTGAACCGGTATTTGAGCCGACACTCAAAAATTCCCGCTCGAAGTAGGACGGCTTGGACCTGCCGGAGGCACCCGCGCAACCGACCGGCCCGCATCGTTGACGGGATTCCCCCGATCGGGGCACCTTGCCGCCGCCGCGATCTCCTGCGGCTCTGAGATCAGCGACCGACGCCCGCCAGCAATGACCAAACCGCAGCACCCTGCCCTGGCGGCATTTGTCACCGCGCTGGCCGGACGCAACATGACCAAGGCGGCCTTTGCGGCCGTGGCGCTCGGCATGAGCGCCATGGTGCTGTTGACGATGGACCCGGCCTACGAGGCCGGACGGCGCTGGATCATCGCCCTGCTGTGCGGATGCCTTGTCTTTTTCGTCGTCGAATGGGCGGTTCGGGTTCAGCAGGCGGCCCGGGCGCATCGCGTCGCCGCCTACCTCATGTCGGGCCGGGGACTGCTGGACACGATCTCCGCTCTCGCCGTGCCGACCGCGCTGGTCTCGGGCATGGAGGCCCGCACGGCGTGGCTGCTGGCGGTCATCTGGGTGCTCAAGGTGATCCCCGGCGTGCCCGGCCTGCGCCGGCTCCGCCGGGTGCTGGTGTTGGAAGCGCGCCCGCTGCTGTCGGTGCTGGTGCTGTTCCTGGTGGTGCTGTTTGTCGGATCGGTCGCCGAATACGCGCTCGAACATGACGAGCAGCCGGCCACCTTCGGCAGCATCCCGTCCGCGCTGTGGTGGGCGGTCGTGACCCTCACCACCACGGGCTATGGCGACGTGGTGCCGGTCACGCCGCTCGGGCGGGTGGTCGCCGCCACGGTGATGATCTCCGGCCTCGGCGTGTTCGGCCTATGGACCGGCATCCTGGCGACCGGCTTCGCCGCGGAAACCCGGCGCGACAACTTTCTCAAGACCTGGGAATCAGTCAGCAAGGTACCGTTCTTCGCCAGCCTCGGGCCCTCGACGATCGCCGACGTCACGCAGATGCTGCGCACCATCGACCTGCCGCCCCGCGCCACCGTGATCCGCAAGGGCGAGCCGGGCGACTGCATGTATTTCATCGCCTCCGGCGAGGTCGAGGTCGACCTTCCCGGCAAGAAGGTCCGGCTCGGCGAGGGCGCGTTCTTCGGCGAGATGGCCTTGCTCGGGAACAACCTGCGCTCGGCCGACATCAGCACGACAGGGCTGTCGAAGCTGCTGGTCCTCGACCTCGTCGATTTCCGCGTGCTGATGGCACGCCACCCCGATCTGGCGCAGAGCATCGCTGCCGAGGCGAGGCGCCGAACCATGGAGAACAGGACATGACGACCGGACGGACCACCCAGGCCGATGACGCGCCGAGCATGCCGCTCCTGACCATCGACGGCGCCCGCGCCACCATTCGGCTCAATCGTCCGCGCCATCTCAACCGGCTCCAGCCGGAGGACCTCGCCGAGCTGCTGGCGCTGTTCGACCGGGTCGAGGCCAACGCCGCCTTGCGCGTGCTGGTCTTGACCGGCACCGGGCGGGCGTTCAGCGCCGGCTTCGACCTTGGCGCCATCGGCGCAACGCCGGCGGATAAGGCCGAGGCTTCCAGCCCGGCATTCGAGGAGGTCGTCGACCGGCTTGAGGACCTCGCCCTGCCGACGATCTGCCGGCTCAACGGCGGGGTCTATGGCGGCTCGACCGATCTGGCGCTGGCCTGCGATTTCCGGATCGGAGTCGATACCAGCGAGATGTTCATGCCGGCGGCGCGGCTCGGGCTGCACTATTACCCCAACGGCATCAAGCGCTACGTGTCCCGCCTCGGCGTCGATAATGCGAAGCGTCTGTTCCTGACGGCGGAGAAGATCGGCGCGGCCGAGATGCTGCGCATCGGCTATCTCACCGGCATGGTGACGGCCGATGCGCTCGATGCGGAGGTCGACCGGCTGGCGACGGTCCTGGCCGGCAACGCCCCCCAGGCCGTGCGCGGCATGAAGCGCGCCATCAACGAGTTTGCACGCGGAGCCCTCGACGATGCGGCGGCTCGCCGCAGGCATCGGGACAGCATGAGCGGAGCCGAGATCCGCGAAGGTATGAAATCGTTTGCAGAGAAGAGAACGCCGAAATTCTGAGCGCAGCCATGCTCCGAACTGATAAAATTTTGCATGCAAATTGCTGTATCCAGCCGGTGTTCTGACACACGCTCAACGAACTATCGACGTAAAGCCCCAATTTGCGGTTGACAGCTTTTTGTCCGTGGCTAGCTTGAACCACGGGCGGAGACTTTCACATGCAAGTGATGGACGCGTATTGGGGACGACGAGCTCTGGAGTACGTCGATGCGATCGAAGCGTCGAAGACCAGCGCGAGCGTGCTCTCCCAGTTCGAGAAGATGATCAGCGACCTGGGCTTTCACGCCTACATCATGGCCGGCGTGCCGACCTCGGGCCAATCGCTGCAGCAAACCATTCTCGCCAACGGCTGGCCGCGGGAATGGTTCGACATGTATGCGCGCGAGCAGTTTCACCGCTGCGATCCTATTCCGCGGCACTGCATCTCGACATTGAATCCATTCGCGTGGTCGGAGGCTCCCTATGACCGCGAGGACGAGCCCGGCGCGCATGAGGTGATGATGCGCGCGAAGGACTTCCGATTGAACGAAGGCTTCTGCGTCCCCATCCACTACGACGATGCCGTGGGGGCCGTCAGCCTTGCAGGCGAAAATCCGAATCTCGCTCCGGACGCGCGGGGCGCGCTGCACCTGATCAGCATCTTCACCCACAGCCGGCTGCGCGCGCTGGCGCGCTCCGCCGCGAGCAACCAGGGCCGACGCCTGTCGCGGATCGAGGCCGAGGTGCTGGGCTGGGCGGCGCGCGGCAAGACCGCGTGGGAGACGGCGCGCATCCTCGGCGTCTCCGAACGCAACGTCAGGTGGCATCTGGAAGAAGCGCAGCGCAAGCTAGCAACCAAGAACAAGACGGCGACGGTTGCGACCGCTCTTGTCAACGGCGAGATCTCGATCTGATCTGTCGTTTCTCCCACTGGATCAATTCGAGCGCATCGGCAATCTGCAAACCCCAATTTGATTCAGACGACCGGGGGTTTCGATGCCTGAGATTCATGTCGTTCGAAAAGATAATCGCGCTCTGTACGAGAAATATTTCGATTCGTATTACCGTCTGCGCCACGAGATCTACGTCAAGCAGCGCAAGTGGATGGCGCTCGATCGTCCGGACGGGCGCGAGATCGATCAGTTCGACACCGAGGATTCGGTCTATCTGTTCTGCATCGACAAGGGCCAGTTGATCGGCTCGATGCGCGCGGTGCCGACGCTGCTGCCGACGCTGATGAGCGACATCTTCCCGTATCTGAATCTGCGCGGCCCGATCCAGCGCCCCGACGTCTACGAACTGTCGCGCATCTTCGTGATCCCGGAGCGCCGCGGCGAGCATGCCGGCCCGCGGATCGACATGCTGCTGCTCACTGCAATCATGGAATACGGCATCTCGATCGGGTTGACCGGCTTTTCGATCGTGCTCGAAACCTGGTGGCTGCCGCGGTTCGAGAAGTGCGGCTGGAAGGCGCGGCCGCTCGGCGTACCTCACATGATGGACGGGATGTCGGTAATGGCCGTACTCGTCGACTGCGATGAAACGACTTGGAAGTCACTCTGCAAGCAGATCGGCCTGACGCGGCCAACCCTCACGTGGCGGGGGCTCGAAGACGTCAGCCGCCAGGCCCTGCCGGATATCTTTCTTCATCTTCCACCAGCCTCTCAGCCAGCGCAATGAGCTGTTCCCGGTGCCGCTTCAGCCTGAGCTTATGGAAGGCCTTCAAGAGGCGGTGACCAAGGAGCGTCGCCTCATCCACCTCGAGGGCATAAAGGTTGGACGGCGTGTTCATGGAATCCATCGCTGACACTTCAGGTTTCGAGCCGTGACTGAACCTTCAATCGAGAAGATCATCGAGCGTCTGCAATTTTGCATCGTTGACGCTCGGGCGATGCAACTCAAAATGTTAGAGAGAATTTTGTCAATATCATTGCTTGAAGCCCACGAGCTGAAGGAAAAGTGCGCGCCCAATTCGACAAACAGCAGCCATTAGCGCTCCTGCACCGACTCTCGCAACACGTCTGGTCCCCGTAGCAACGCGTCTCGGTTGGCGCATCACAGACACAAACTGTTGATTTCAGGGCGGCTTTCGATGTGAAGGTCGGACAGGAGAGCGCGCGCATCGTTGCCGAAACGCGCTTGCCGAACTCGGACGACACCTCGGCAAAATCATGGCGCCGCCGCCCGAGCTGCTCCTTGTTCAGCAAACTCGGTTTACAAAAATGGACTCGCGGGTCGTCTCGCCCTCCTCCGGAGTCCCGGATAACGGAACTCCACCGGCAAACAATAGGCGCGCGCGACCCCACGGACGGGACGTTATTTGTCGTGAAAGCGGACGGTCTCCGCGACCGTGGCGCGGCGGGTGCGGTAGGAGTTGGCCTTGTCACCGAGATCGGGATGGCCGAACGAGATGCCGCAGACCACCTTGCGGTCGGCGCCGAGCCCGAAGTGCTGCCGCACCACGTCGGAATGAAACGCGAGCGCCGCCTGCGGCACGGTGGCGATGCCGAGCGCCTGCGCCGCCAGCATGAAGCTCGTGACGTAGCCGCCGCAATCGATCGCGCCATAGGTGCCGAGCGCCTCGTCGCTGTGGATGATCGCCACATGCGGCGCGCCGAAGAAATTGTAGTTCTCCAGCGCCTGCCGGGCATAGCCCGCCTTGTCGCCGCGCGGGATGTCGAGCGCGTTGTAGAGCTGGAAACCGCTCTCGCGCCGCCGTTCGAGATAGACACCGGTGTATTCGCGCGGGAAAGGAAAGTCGCCTGACGCCGCCTTGCCGCTGGAGGCCGCCGCATACATCACCTTCCGGAACGCCTCGGTCGCCACACCGGAGGTGATCTCGACACGCCACGGCTGGCTGTTGCACCACGACGCGGTTTTCTGCGCCGCCTCCAGGATGCGCTCGATGGTGGCGCGCGGCACGGGCTCGGGCAGGAACCTGCGACAGGAGAAGCGCGCGGCCATCAGCTCTTCGAGAACGGTGATGGGAGTGGCCTGTGCGGCTGCGGCGTCAGCTTTCATTTATGGTTCTCACTACAACGGAGAAACGTCCCTTCATGATGAGGCGCGCAGCGCCGTCTCGAACCATGAGGCCCGGATATCGGCCTCATCCTTCAAGACGCTGCTGCGCAGCTCCTCAGCATGAGGGTTAGCTACGTCCCTTGGTCGGCACCTTGTTGAACGGCACGTCCTTGTCGACCCGGATGTCACCGGGCAGGCCGAGCACGCGCTCGGCGATGATGTTGCGCAGGATCTCGTCGGTGCCGCCGGCGATGCGCATCGAGGGCGAGGTCAGCAGCATCTGCTGAAACTGGCCCTGCGTCACCGCCTCGTCCGCGCCGGTCAGCACGCCGGCGCCGCCTTCGAGATCCATCGCGTAGGTCGCGATATCCTGCAGCATGACGCCGGCGACCAGCTTGCCGATGGAATTCTCAGGTCCCGGCCGCTCGCCCTTGGACAGCGCCGAGATGGCGCGATAGCTCGTGTATTTCAGCCCGCTCGCCTTGACCGCCCACGACGCCAGTTTCGAGCGCGTGGCGCGATCGTCGATGGCGAGCCCGTTGTCGGTCATCAGGTTCGCGCAGAACTCGAACATTTCGGGGAAGCCGGTCGCCAGCCGCGCGCCGATCGACATGCGCTCGTTCATCAAGGTCGTGAGCGACACGTTCCAGCCGTCGCCGACGGCGCCGAGCCGCTGGCTGTCCGGGATCACCACGTCGGTGAAATAGACCTCGTTGAACTCCTGCATTCCGTTGGCCTGCTTGATCGGACGGACCTCGACGCCCGGGCTCTTCATGTCCAGGAAGAACATGGTGAGACCCTTGTGCTTCGGCACGGTGGGATCAGTGCGCGTGATCAGCAGGCCGTAGTCCGAGTAATGCGCACCCGATGTCCAGATCTTCTGGCCGTTGATGACCCAGTCGTCGCCGCGCTTCTCGGCGCGGGTGCGCAGGCCCGCGACATCCGAGCCGCCGGCGGGCTCGGAGAACAGCTGGCACCAGATCTCCTCGCCCGAGGCGAGCTTGGGCAGATAGCGCCGCTTATGCTCCTCGCTGCCATAGGCCATCACGGTCGGGCCGCACATGCCCTCGCCGATCTGGAACGGCTGCGTCAGCTTGCCATAGACGCCCTCCTCCTGCTGCCAGATCACGCGCTCGATCGGCGTCGCACCGCGGCCGCCATACGCTTTCGGCCAGTGCAGGCAGGCCCAGCCGGCATCGGACTTCTTCTTCTGCCAGGCCTTGCCGACCTCGACGATGTCGGCGTGCTTGAGCCTGATGCGGCCGAGCGAGGAGCTCGCCAGCTCGCCCTCGAGCTCCTTCGGCGCGTTGGCCGCGATCCAGGCGCGCGCGGTGTCGCGAAAGGCGGCTTCTTCAGGGGTGTCGTCGAAGTTCATGGTCTAACCTCGCTTCGTATGCGTAGGGCGGGTTAGCCGAAGGCGTAACCCGCCGCTTTGATCAGCATTGCACGAGCCAAGGGCGGGTTACGCTGCGCTAACCCGCCCTACGACTCCGCTTGTTAGGCACGTCCCTTGGTCGGCACCTGGTTGAACGGCACGTCCTTGTCGACACGGATGTCGCCGGGCAGGCCGAGCACGCGCTCGGCGATGATGTTGCGCATGATCTCGTCGGTGCCGCCTTCGACACGGGTGCCGGGCGCGCGCAGCAGCATCGCCTGGAATTTTCCCGCAAGCTCGGCCTCGGGACCGCTGAGCACGCCGGCCGCCCCCTGCAGGTCGAGCGCGTAGGCTGCGACGTCCTGGATCATCGGTCCGGCGACCAGCTTGCCGATCGAGTTCTCAGGTCCCGGCCGCTCGCCCTTCGACAGCGCCGAGATGGCGCGCATGCTGGTGTATTTCAGCCCACTCGCCTTCACCGCCCAGCTCGCGAGCTTGGAGCGCACGTTGCGGTCCTCGATCGCGGGGCGATCGTCCAGCATCAGGTTGGAGCAGAAGTCGAACAGCTCCGGGAAGCCGGTGGCGACGCCGGCGCCGATCGACATGCGCTCGTTCATCAAGGTGGTGAGCGCGACGTTCCAGCCGTCATCGACGGCGCCGAGCCGCTGCGAGTCCGGAATCACGACGTCGGTGAAATAGACCTCGTTGAAATCCGAGTGCCCGCTCGCCTGCTTGATCGGCCGGACCTCGACACCAGGGCTCTTCATGTCCAGGAAGAACATCGTCAGGCCCTTGTGCTTCGGCACGGTCGGATCGGTGCGCGTCAGCAGGATGCCGTAGTCGGAATAATGCGCCCCCGAGGTCCAGATCTTCTGGCCGTTGATCACCCAATCGTCGCCGCGCTTTTCGGCGCGGGTACGCAGGCCGGCGACGTCGGAGCCGCCGGCCGGCTCGGAGAACAGCTGGCACCAGACCTTTTCGCCGGAGGCGAGCGGCGGCAGATACTGCCGTTTATGATCTTCCGAGGCGTAGGCCATCATGGTCGGCCCGCACATGCCGTGGCCGATGATGAACAGGCCGGAGAGCTTGCCGTAGGGCCCCTCCTCCTGCTGCCAGATCACGCGCTCGATCGGCGAGGCGCCGCGTCCGCCATAGTCCTTCGGCCAGTGCAGGCAGGCCCAGCCGGCATCAGCCTTCTTTTTCTGCCACGCCTTGGCAACCTCGAGGATATTGGCGTCCTTCAGCGCGACGCGGCCGAGCGAGGTCGCGCGCAGCTCGTCTTCATACTGCTTCGGCGCGTTGGCGGCGATCCAGGCCCGCGCCTGGCTGCGAAACGCGGCCTCCTGCGGAGTGTCATCGAAGTTCATCGGCAAGCCTCTCATCTCGTAGGGTGGGCGAAGGCGCAACGCGCCGTGGCCACCGATTCAATCCTGCGCCACCGATGGTGGGCACGCTTCGCTTTGCCCACCCTACGGATTCCCATCGTGCGTCACGCCGCATTGCGCTTGCGCATGCGGTCGATCAGCTGGTCCTCCCAATAGGACAGGCTGCCGAGACCGAGCGCGAGCGCGTTGGCGCGGCGGTAGTACATGTGGCAGTCGAACTCCCAGGTGAAGCCCATGCCGCCATGGACCTGGATGTTGTTCTTGGCGCAGTGCTGGAACGCCTGCGTCGCGCTGATGCGCGCCGAGGCCGCGGCTTCAGGCAGCTCCGGGGCGTTGGTCGAGAGCGCCCACGCGCCGTAGTAGGAATTCGAGCGCGCCAGGGTCGCAGACACATACATGTCGGCCAGCATGTGCTTGACCGCCTGGAACGAGCCGATCGGACGGCCAAAGGCGATGCGATCGAGCGCGTAGTCGCGGCCCATCTCCAGCGCGCGGTCGGAGCCGCCGACCTGCTCGAACGCCGTCAGCACCGCGGCGCGGTCGAGCACCTGGGTGATGATGCTCCAGCCCTCGCCGGCGGCGCCGAGCGGCTCCGCCTTGCAGTTCTTGAAGGTGAGCTCGGCCTGGCCGCGCGTCGGATCGAGATTGGTCAGCGCCTTGGCTTCGACGCCGCCCGCCTTGGGGTCGACCAGGAACAGCGAGATGTCGCTGTCGCGGCCGGTCGAGCCGGTACGCGCGGCAACGATGACGAGATCGGCGATGGCGCCGTCGGCGACGGGCTTCTTGGTGCCGTTGAGCACGCCATTGGCAGCCTCGAGCCTGATCGCCTTCGGCGACGGATTGCCGGTGCCCTCGAACAGCGCCAAGGTGCCGATCGTCTCGCCGTTCGCGATCTTCGGCAGCCAGGCCTGCTTCTGCGCATCGCTGCCGGCCAGCATCAGCGCCTCCGCGGCAAGATACACGGTCGATGAGAACGGCACCGGCGCCAGCGCGCGGCCGACCTCCTCGGCGATCACACAAAGCTCGAGATGGCCGGCGCCCGCACCGCCATACTCCTCCGGAATGGCGACGCCGAGGAAGCCCATCTCGGCAAAGCCTTTCCACAACGCGCGGTCATACGGCTCCTTGCCGTCGAGCACCACGCGCACCGCCTTGGGCGGGCACTTCTCGGCGAGGAATTTCCGCGCCTGGTCCCGCAACTGCTTCTGGTCGTCGGAGAAATCGAAGTTCATGGCCTCACCTGCTTCCTGATCGTCATTCCGGGGCGATGCGCAGCATCGAACCCGGAATCTCGATCTGATTCATCTTTGGATTCCGGGTTCACTCGCTTCGCGAGTGCCCCGGAATGACGGTTCTAAAATTCCGCATCACAGCACGATCACGTCGCTGTCGGGCGTAGCCGCATAAAGCCGCTCGACCAGCGCGGCGCGGCGCTCGAGGCCGGCGCGCTGGTTGATGTAGCCTTTGTCGGTCAGCTCGTGCCCGTCGATCGACGGCGGCTCGACCATCAGCATCGCGCGACCGATTCGCCGGCTGCTCGCGCCTTCGCAGTCCTTGTTGTGCGCCTGAAGGCCGCGGCGGACGCAGTCGATGACCCCGGGATGCTTCACCACATCCTCGAACGTCGCATTGGGATCGCCGACCAACTGGCGGCAGGCGTGCAGGTTCGGCCACGCCAGCAGACCAACATATTCGCGGTCCTGCCCGGTCACCAGTGCATCGTGGATCGCCGGCGTTGCGGCTGCGATCGCATCGGTGCGCAGCGAGCCGACATGGACGAAGGTGCCGGTCGTGAGCTTGAAATCCTCGACGACGCGGCCGGCGAAGATGATGCCTTGCGCCGGATCATTGGGATCGACGAATATGCCGGCGTCGCCGATGCAGTAGAAGCCCTCCTCGTCGAACGCCTTCTTCGTCAGCTCGGGCTGACCGAAATAGCCAGGCATCACGTTGATGCCGCGCAGGCGCAGCTCGTATTTGTCGCCGACAGGCACCATCTTCAGCTCGACGCCGGGGAACGGCAGGCCGATCAGGCCAACGCGCTCGGTGTTCCAATAGGTGCCGGTCGAGGTCGGCGCGGTCTCGGTTGAGCCCCAGCCGGTGTAGAACACGATGCGCTCACCGGTGGTCTTCACCGCCAGCGCCTGCATGCGCTCATAGAGATCGTCCGGCAGCCGCGCGCCGCCATAGGCCATGATGCCCAGATCCTTGAAGAACGAGCGGCACAGCGCGTCGTCCTTCTCCATCGCCGCCGCCAGCGCCGCATAGCCGGCGGGCACATTGGCGTAATAGGTCGGCGACACCTCGCGCAGGTTCCGGATGGTTTCGTCGAACATGCCGGGCATCGGCCGGCCGTCGTCGATGTAGAGCGTGCCGCCCTCGATCAGCAGCGGATTGAACAGCGCATTGCCGCCCATGGTGTGATTCCACGGCATCCAGTCGAGCACCGTGGAGATCGGCGCCTCCGGTCCACGCGGCCGCGTCTGCATCATCATCGCCGCATTGGCGCACATCATGCGCTGGGTGTTGATGACCGCCTTGGGCATGCCGGTGGAGCCGGAGGTGAACAGCAGCTTGCCGACCGTGTCCGGTGTGATCTGCGCAATCGACGCGTCGACCGCGCCGGTGACCGGCGTCGCGGCGAGATCAGCGAAGCTGATGCTCGCAACGCCCTCGCACGGACGCGCGACATGAACGACGGTGACGCCGTCGAGATCGAGCGCCTTCAGCGCCTTCTCGAAGGTCGGGCCGTCCTGCACCATGACCACGCCCGGCTTCACCAGTCCGAACAGGTATTTCAGCTTGAGGTGATCGTGACTCATCAACGAGTAGGCCGGAGACACTGGCGCCGCCGGCGACCGTGCCTGCATGGCCGCGAACGTCATCAGCGCATGCTCGATCGAATTGCCGGAGAGGATCGCGACGGGCCGGCCGTCCAGCCTCAAATTGAGCAGGCCCTGCGTCAGCCCATCGACGGTGCGCTTGGCCTCGGCATAGGACAGCTTGCGCCATTGCCGCTCGGCCCCGCTGCGTTGCGCGAGCCAGGTCCGCGTCGGCGCCTCCTTGGCCCAGCGGGCGAGCGGCGCCGCCAGATGCGGCTCATAGGCCTGCAGCGGAATGCGCGACTTGATGACGATGACGCCGTCACCGCGCCGCTCGATATCGATGTCGCGCGCCAGCCAGTTGACCTTGCGGAATGCCGGCTTCTCCAACACCTTCGCTGCCGTCCCGTCCATTTTGCGTCTCCCGAAATATCGTCCTTTGCGGATCTTGATATCTAGCGGTTGGTATAGACCGGCTTTCGCTTCTCGAGGAAGGCTGTAATGCCTTCCTTGAAATCCTCCGAGCGGCTGCACAGCACCTGGTTGCGATCTTCCATCGCGATGACGGCTTCGATCGACGACGCATCGACGCTCATGTTGAGACATTCCTTCGACAGTCGAAGTCCGACCGGCGAGGCCGTCATCATCGCGTCGACGAACGGCGCGGCCGCGTTCTCGAGCATATCGTCCTCGACGATCTCCGACACCAGGCCGACCATGAGCGCGCGCTCGGCGCCGATGAAGCGGCCGGTGAGAATCAGCTCCGATGCGACGGAGACGCCGACGAGGCGCGGCAGGAAGTAGCTGGTGCCGATGTCGCAGCCCCCCAGGCCGAGCTTGATGAAGGCACAGTTCATCCGCGCCGAGCGCGCGGCGATGCGGATGTCGGCCGCGAGCGCCAGCGCGAAGCCGCCGCCGGCCGCCGCGCCCTGCACCAGCGCAATGATCGGCTGCGGGCAGCGCCGCATCAGCATCACGATGTCGGCGATGCGCCGCTGCGAGTCCAGGGATTCGGTCACGCTCGGCGGCTCGTTGACACCGCCGCGCCGCTGCATCGCAGCCTTGAGATCGAGCCCTGCGCAGAAATTCTTGCCGGCCCCCCTGAGCACGACCACGCGCGTGGTGCGATTGCGCTGCAGGCCTTCGAAATAAATGTTGAGCGCATCGATCAAGGCCGGGTCGAGCGCATTCAGGCTCTCCGGACGATTGAGCGTCACCCGGTCGACACCATTGTCGTGTTCGATCAGCAGCGGTTGGGACATGGCGCGCGCTCCAGCCTCAGTGTCATCCCGGCGAACGCCGGAATCCATAGCCACCGGCCTGATTGGTTAGAGCGCGGCGTCTGCCAGAGTGCCTCTCACAGACGCCGCGGAGTATGGGTCCCGGCTCAAGGCCGGGACGACAGCGGAGAATGCCGCCTAGCGCGGGGCCATGCGGATGGCGCCGTCGAGGCGGATGGTCTCGCCGTTCAGCATCGGGTTCTCGACGATGTGGACGGCGAGGTTGCCGTACTCGGAGGCGTCGCCGAGCCGGGCCGGATGCGGCACCTGGGCGCCCAGGCTCTTGCGGGCCTCTTCGTTCAGGCCCATCAGCAGCGGTGTCAGGAACAGGCCGGGCGCGATGGTGTTGACGCGGATCTTCTGGCTGGCGAGATCGCGCGCGGCAGGCAGGGTCAGGCCGACGACACCACCCTTCGACGCCGAATAGGCGATCTGGCCGATCTGGCCTTCATAGGCCGCGACGCTGGCGGTGTTGATGGCGACGCCGCGCTCCTCGCCGATCGGCTCGGCGGTGACGAGGCGCTCGGCGAACAGGCGCAGCACGTTGAAGGTGCCGATCAGGTTGACGTTGATGATGCGCGCGAACTTGGCGAGCGGATAGACGCCGTCCTTGCCAACGATGCGCTGCGAGCCGCCGATGCCGGCGCAGTTGACCAGCACGCGCGCGATGCCGTGGGCGGCCTCGGCCTTGGCGATGCCGGCCTTGACCTGCTCCTCGTCGGTGACGTCGGCATGAATGGCGACGCCGTTGAGCTCGGCCGCCACCTTCTCCGCGTTCTCCTTGCTCTGGTCGAGCACGGCGATCTTCGCGCCCTTGGCGGCCATGGCGCGCGCCGTGGCGGCGCCGAGGCCCGAGCCACCGCCGGTGATCAGAACGGCAACGTTGTTGAGTTGCATGGTGCGTTTCCTCCGTTTGTTTGTTGTTGGCGAATGGCGAGTAGGGAGTAGCGAACAGGGAAGGTAGGGCATCCCCCTATTCGCTACTCCCTATTCGCCATTCGCGCGTTTCAATATGCCGCCGCAGATCAGCGCCTCCATATGGGCGATGTACTGGCGGCAGACGTCATCGGTGACGGGGCCGACGCCGATCGCGCGCGACATGGCGTGGCGGCCGAAGAACAAATGATCGCAGGCGCCGATCAGGCTGGTGTAGAACAGCACCGGGTCGACGGCGCGGAAGTCGCCCTCGGCGACGCCCTGCTCGATCAGCCTGTGATGGAAATCGAGCAGCGGGGCCACGAAGAACTTCGACACCTCGTCGGCCGCTTCGGCGCTGCTCTCGTGCAGCAGATAATGGATCAGCCGGTTCATGTAGGGAAACCGGTGATAGGCGCGGATGATGCCGCTGATGTGCAGCTTCAGCTTGGCCGTCGGCGGCAGCGGCTGCGCCAGCAGATATTCGAGATTGGCGACCTCGGTCGCGGCGTCACGGGCGAGCAGCGCCAGCAGCAGGCCGTCCTTGTTGCCGAAATGGTATTTGACCAGCGCAGCGTTTGCCCCGGACTTCTGCGCGATGTCGCTCAGCGAGATCTCGATCGAGGACCTCGCGATCATCAGCTCGCTGGCGGCGTCCAGCAGCTTCTCTGCTGTCGCATTCCGCCCCGCGGGAAGTTTCTCCGGCACACTGTTCTGAAGCTGGGGTCCCAAGACATGTCTCGCGCTTGATCGAGGCAGATAAGCCGAAGCCGGAGTTGATCTCAAGAGTTAATTGATCGATTGACTAAGGCTCAATCGCGCATTTAAATCGCAGCCAATCACGAACACCAAGTCTAGGGAGGACACGTCATGGCGGAAGCCTACATCGTCGCGGCTGCACGCACGGCCGGCGGCCGCAAGGGAGGCCGCCTGGCCGGCTGGCATCCGGCCGACCTCGCTGCGAAGGTGCTGGACGCGCTGGTCGAGCGCTCCGGCGCCGCGCCGGACCAGGTCGAGGACGTGATCATGGGCTGCGTGATGCAGACCGGCGAGCAGTCGAACAACATCGCGCGCAATGCGGTGATGGCCTCGAAGCTGCCGGAGAGCGTGCCTGGCACTTCGATCGACCGGCAGTGCGGCTCGTCGCAGCAGGCGCTGCATTTCGCGGCGCAGGCAGTGATGTCGGGCGCGATGGATGTCGTGATCGCCGCCGGCGTGGAGTCGATGACCCGGGTGCCGATGGGTCTCTCCTCCACGCTTCCGGCGAAGAACGGCTTCGGACACTACAAGAGCCCTGGCATCGAGAGCCGCTATCCGAACATCCAGTTCAGCCAGTTCACCGGCGCGGAAATGATGGCGGAGAAGTACGGTCTCTCCAAGGATGAGCTCGACGAATACGCCTATAACAGCCATCAGCGCGCGATTGCCGCCACGCAGGCAGGCCACTTCAAGGACGAGATCATCCCGCTCGAGATCGTCAGGGCCGACGGCTCGACCGACACCCATCACATCGACGAAGGCATCCGCTTCGATGTCACCCTCGACGGCATCAAGGGCGTCAAGCTGATCGCCGAGAACGGCAAGCTCAGCGCGGCGACCGCGAGCCAGATCTGCGACGGCGCCTCGGGCGTGATGGTCGTCAACGAGCGCGGCCTGAAGTCGCTCGGCGTCAAGCCAATCGCCCGTGTCCACCACATGACGATGATGGGCGGCGATCCCGTGATCATGCTGGAGGCGCCGCTGCCGGCCACGCAGCGCGCGCTGCAGAAGGCCGGCATGTCGATCGACGACATCGACCTCTACGAGGTCAACGAGGCATTCGCTTCCGTGCCGACCGCGTGGCTGAAGACCACTGGCGCCGATCCCAGCCGGCTCAACGTCAATGGCGGCGCGATCGCGCTCGGCCATCCGCTCGGCGGCTCCGGCACCAAGCTGATGACCACGCTGCTGCATGCGCTGAAGCAGCGCAACAAGCGCTACGGCCTGCAGACCATGTGCGAAGGCGGCGGCATGGCGAATGTGACGATCGTCGAGCGGCTGTAAGTCGCGCCCCAATAACGGTGTCGTCCCGGCGAACGCCGGGACCCATAGCCACCGAATTGAATGTCGGGCGAGCTGGAGCCACAGCTCGCTCTCACCACACGCCCCTGTGGTTATGGGTCCCGGCTCAAGGCCGGGACGACACCATTTTCCTAATTTAGCGGTGAGCCCTCATGACCCACCCCTCCATTCACGCCAAGAGCCATCCGGACAAGATCGCCTATCAGATGGCCGGCACCGGCAAGGCCATCACCTATCGCGAGCTCGACGAGCTCTCGAACCAGGGCGCTCATCTATTTCGTGCGCTGGGCTTGAAGGCCGGCGATCACGTCGCCTTCCTGATGGAGAACCGGCTCGCCTTCATGGAGATCGCCTGGGCCGCGCAGCGCTCCGGCCTCTACTACACCGCGATCAGCCGCTATCTCACCAAGGACGAGATCGCCTACATCATCAGGGATTGCGGCGCCAAGGTCTTCATCACCTCGCCGAAATGCGCCGAGCAGGTGCGCGATCTCGCGACCGCCAAGGACGGTCCGCTGTTCTTCATGGTCGACGAGCCCGAGCCGGGCTTCCGCTCCTGGGACAAGGAGGCCGGCGCCCAGCCCAAGACGCCGATCCCCGACCAGGTCGCCGGTTACGACATGCTGTATTCGTCGGGCACGACCGGGCGTCCCAAGGGCATCAAGAAGGATTTCGAAGGCAATCCGATCGATCAGCCCAACCAGTTCCTGCGCGTGCTCTGCGCCGACATGTGCGGCATGAATGCCGAGAGCATCTACCTGTCGCCGGCGCCGCTCTATCATGCAGCTCCCCTGCGCTTCAACATGATGGTCTCGGTGCTCGGCGGCACCTCCATCATCATGGAGCATTTCGACGCCGAGGAGTTCCTGAAACTGGTCGAGAAATACAAGGTCACGCAGTCCCAGCTGGTGCCGACCATGTTCGTGCGCATGCTGAAGCTGCCGGAGGACGTCCGCAAGAGCTATGACGTCTCCACGCTCAAGGGCGCCATCCATGCTGCGGCCCCCTGCCCGGTCGACGTCAAGGCCAGGATGATCGAGTGGTGGGGCCCGATCCTGATCGAGTATTATGCCGGCTCTGAGGGCAACGGCGTCACCGTGTGCACCTCGAAGCAGTGGCTGGAGCATCGCGGCAGCGTCGGGCGTGCCGTGGTCGGCAAGATCAAGATCCTCGGCGAAGACGATCAGGAGATGCCGACCGGCGAGATCGGCACGGTCTATTTCGCCGACGCGCCGGTGTTCTCCTATCACAACGATCCGGAGAAGACGAAGCGCGCCTACAACGACAAGGGATGGTCAACGCTCGGCGACGTCGGCTATCTCGATGCCGACGGCTTTCTCTATCTGACCGACCGCAAGTCCTACATGATCATCTCCGGCGGCGTGAACATCTACCCGCAGGAGACCGAGGACGTCCTCATCACGCATCCCGACGTCGCCGATGTCGCCGTGTTCGGCGTGCCGAACGAGGAGATGGGCGAGGAGGTCAAGGCGGTGGTGCAGCCACACGACATGGCGCGCGCCGGCAAGGAGCTCGAGCAGCAATTGATGCTGTTCTGCCGCCAGCATCTGTCACCGATCAAATGCCCGCGCTCGATCGACTTCGAGCCGGAGCTGCCGCGCACACCGACCGGCAAGCTGGTCAAGCGGCATCTGCGCGAGCGCTATTGGCCGAAGAAGGGCGCGGCTTAGCCCCACCAACGGTGTCGTCCCGGCCTTGAGCCGGGACCCATAGTCACCGTCTTGAGTTTTGCGAAGGCTGGAGCTGCCAGTTAGCCTCACCACATTGTCCTGTGGTTATGGATCCCGGCGTTCGCCGTGACGACGCGAGGAGAGTACACGCCGTGTCTCAGTCTCTTCCCCCGCTCCCCCTTCCGCCCACCATCCGCTCGCGCTTCGTCGACGGCATCAACGGCCTGCGCATGCATGTGCTGGAAGCCGGGTTCGAGACGCCCGGCCGTCCCTGCGTGCTGCTGCTGCACGGCTTTCCCGAGCTCGCCTATAGCTGGCGCAAGGTGATGCCGGCGCTGGCGGCGGCCGGCTATCACGTGCTGGCGCCGGACCAGCGCGGCTATGGCCGCACCACCGGGTGGAGCGCCGACTATGACGGTGATCTCGCGCCGTTTCGATTCACCAATCTGGTCCGTGATGCGCTCGGCGTCGTCTATGCCTTCGGCCATCGCCATGTCGCTTCCGTCATCGGGCACGACTTCGGCAGCCCCGTCGCGGCGTGGTGCGCTGTGATCCGCCCCGATGTCTTTCGATCGGTCGCGATGATGAGCGCGCCGTTCCCGGGGCCACCCGCAGCGCCGTTCGACATCGCCAGCCACCCCCTCGCGCCGCAGGAGGATCCGGTGCATCGCGAACTGGCGGCGCTGCCGCGGCCGCGCAAGCACTATCAATGGTACTACGCGACGCGGCAGGCCAGTACGGACATGCATCGCGCGCCGCAGGGGCTGCATGATTTCCTGCGCGCCTATTATCATCACAAGAGTGCGGACTGGGCAGGCAACGTCCCTTACCCCCTGCAGGCCTGGGACACGACCGAGCTCGCCAAGCTGCCGACCTACTACGTAATGGACCTCGGCAAGACGATGGCCGAGACCGCCGCCGAGGAGATGCCTGACGCGGCGGCGATCGCGGCCAATCGCTGGCTGCCTGACAGCGAGCTCGCGGTCTATACCGCCGAATATGAACGGACCGGCTTCCAGGGCGCGCTGCAATGGTATCGCTGCGGCACGTCAGGCCTGTTCGAAGCGGAATTGCAGACGTGGTCGGATCGCACCATCGACGTTCCGTCTGCATTCATCTCCGGCCTGCAAGACTGGGGCATCTACCAACGGCCCGGCGTGTTCGAAGCGATGCAATCCCGAGTGTGCACCAACATGATGCTGTGCGAGCTGATCGATCGTGCCGGTCATTGGGTGCAGCAGGAGCAACATGAACGAGTCAATGAGCTCCTGTTAACGTTCCTGAACAGACTGACAGCCTGATTTCGGACGCCGTTTCGAACTATCAGGCGAATCGAGGAACGAACATTCGGGGTTGACGTTTCCGCATCCGGGCAATGCGCATCAGGAGATGATTTATGGATAAGAAGATCGCAGGCTTGTTGGGCGCCGTCGCCGCTGTCGGCGCGCTCGGCACGGTGCAGGCGTCGGCGGCTCCGGCCCCGACCGATGTCCTGAAGGCCAATTCCTACGCCGACCTGCTCGAGCCGATCCCCGATGCCGCCAGGGTGCTGCAGGCGCTCGACGAGCAGGGACCGCCGGCGGCCGAGCCGAAGGTGCAGCTCGCGCAGTGGTACCATCACCACCATCATCATCACCATCACCACCATGGCTATTGGCGCGGCTATGGCTACGGCCCCGGCTATGGGTACGGCTACGGCCCCCGGGTCTATGTGGTGCCGCGCCGGTACTACCATCACCACCACCATCATCACCATCACCACTGGTACTACGATCGCTATTGATCGTTGAGAGGTGACAGCTCGGGGGGCGCCGACCATGAGGTCGGCGCTCTTTCGTTTGAGGACGACGGAAGGGTCAGGCCTTGCGCGCCTTGTCCTTTGCCGCGCGATGCAGATGGCGATAAGTGCCGTCAAACACGGTGTCGGTGCTCGACACCCATTCGGTCTCCTTGGCGAGCACGGGCCGGCTGGCGTGGATGCGGCGTGACTGCAGCTCGCGCTCGGCTGCCTCGTCCGGGCTCATCGGCTCCACCGTGAAGTTCGCCTCCTCCGGAATCACGATCACCTGCGCGAACGGCTCGCCCGGACGGAAGATGTGCGTCCGCCCTTCCGCGGGCGCCTTGAAGACGCAGAAGAACAGCATCGGCCAGAAATTGCGCACCAATGCCGGCACCGCGATCGGGCAGGTATCGGTGCGATCGGTGTAGAAGCGGGGATGCGGCTCGGTCCGGATCGCAAAGCCCTTGGGCACCTTGAGATCGAGCAGGATCTGGTAGGTGTAGAAGGCATCGCCGAAATTGCGGAATGGCGGCCATTGCAGGCTCGGGCTCGGCGGCTCGCCCCAGTCGCCGGACAGTTCCAGCTTGCCGTCGCGCGTGGTGACCTGCAGCTCGAAGTCGTAGGGATAAAATAGCTCGATGCCATATTGCGCACCTTCCGAGAATGGTACGCAATGCCAGACCTGCTCATGCGAGCCATTCGCGCGTGGCTGGCGTTCGCCTGCCCAACCCGGGATATCCATCCGGGTGCGGCGCGGCGCCAACCCTGGATCGTTGAGCCGGTATTTGACGCTGTCCATTGGAACTCCTTAGGTGGCTGAGCGGAACGCGAACGACGGACTATCCTCGCAGTTCCATGACTGGAGCTTGAATGCGGGGTCACGAAAGCGTTCGCGACCAATCGGCGGCCGGAGTTTGACCGCGGTGCGGCAAATCCATATAGACTTTAGAAACGTTCTAAACAGCCGAATGTTGAGAGCGAGAGATCCGGGGACCTTGGAATGAAGAACTTCGCCGACCTCACCGAGCGCGAGATCCTGGCAATCGCGATCTCGGCCGAAGAGGAAGACGGCCGCATCTATATGAGCTTCGCGGAGGACTTGGCAGAACGCTATCCGGACTCGGCGAAGCTGTTCGAGCAGATGGCCGAGGAGGAGAAGGGCCACCGCCACATGCTGCTCGAGCTCTATGAGGAGCGCTTCGGCAAGAACCTGCCGCCGATCCGGCGCGAGAACGTCAAGGGCTTCCTGCAGCGCCGGCCGATCTGGCTGACCAAGAACCTGTCGCTCGACGCCATCCGCCGCGAGGTCGGCACGATGGAGTTCGAGGCCGAGCGCTTCTACGCCAAGGCCGCCGAGCAGGCCAAGGATGTCGGCGTGCGCCGGCTGCTCGGCGATCTCGCCGAGGCCGAGAAGGGCCACGAGAAGGTTGCGGCGAAACTGACCGACAAGATCCTCAGTCCGGACGTCCGGCACAAGGAGGATGAGACGCGGCGGCGCGTGTTCGTGCTGCAATATGTCCAGCCCGGTCTCGCCGGCCTGATGGACGGCTCGGTGTCGACCTTGGCGCCGCTGTTCGCCGCCGCCTTCGCCACGCATCAGAACTTCCAGACCTTCCTGGTCGGCCTTGCCGCCTCGATCGGCGCCGGCATCAGCATGGGCTTTGCCGAGGCGCTGTCCGACGACGGCTCACTGACGGGACGCGGCTCGCCGTGGCTGCGCGGCGCCGTCTGCGGCGCGATGACGACGCTCGGCGGACTGGGGCACACGATGCCCTATCTCGTCCCGGACTCCTGGACCAACGCGTTCTGGATCGCGACCGCGATCGCGAGCCTCGTGGTGTTCTTCGAGCTGTGGGCGATCGCCTATATCCGCGCGCGCTACATGGACACGCCGTTCCTGCAGGCGGTGTTCCAGATCGTGCTCGGCGGCATCATCGTGCTCGGCGTCGGAATTCTCATAGGAGCGGCCTAGCCTCCGCACCCCGGCGTCTTGCAAAACGTCCAGCCGCGAGGCTGATGGCGCCGGACCGATCACAACGGAAAATCGTCATGACGCCACGCTTGCATTACGGCACGCCCGCGAAGATCCTGCACTGGCTGGTGGTGGCGCTGCTCGCCATCCAGTATCCGATCGGCTGGCTGATGCCGGACCTGCATGCCAACACGCCCCCCGGCGCGCCGATGATCCTGCACATTTCGTTCGGCCTCACCATTCTGGCATTGATCGCCGTGCGCTTCGTCTGGCGGCTCACCCATCCGGTCGCGCCGGAGAGTTCGCTGCCGCCCTGGCAGCGGCTGAGCTCGGAGGTCGTGCACTGGATGCTCTATGTGATGGTGATGGCGAGCACCATCACCGGCTGGCTGTTCGCCTCCTTCCGCGGCTGGAGCGTGTCGTTCTTCTACCTGCTTCCGTTGCCGATGCTGGCGGCGCGCAACCCGGCCGGTAACCGCGCCATCGACGGGCTGCACCAGGCATCCGAATGGCTGCTGCTGATCCTGATCGTCGCTCACGTCGCCGCAGCAATCGCGCACGTCTTCATCTATCGCGACCGCGTCATGCAGCGGATGCTGCCGGGCTAAAGGATAGTCCGCAATTTCGGTCAAGTGATCGCCATCCGCATCGGTTAAGATTCCCGGCAAACATCGCACCGGGAGGATCGACATTGGCCGCACCGCAATGGACATTCGCAACCGCCGTCGACACGGCGAAGGCATTGGCAGATCGTCAGATCTCGTCGGTCGAGCTGACCAGGCTCGCCATCGATCGAATCGAACGTCATGACTCCAAGATCAACGCCGTCTGCGTGCGCGATTTCGAGCGCGCGCTCGCTGCCGCTGACGTCGCCGACGCGGCACTGGCGCGCGGCGAACGGCGGCCTTTGCTCGGCCTGCCGCTCACGGTGAAGGAATCCTACAACGTCGCCGGCCTGCCGACGACCTGGGGCTTTCCGCAGCACAGGGATTTCATCGCAGCGGAGGATGCGCTGACGGTGACGCGCGTGAAGGATGCCGGCGGCATCGTGCTCGGCAAGACCAACGTGCCGCTCGGGCTCGGCGACTGGCAGAGCTACAACGACATCTACGGCATCACCAACAATCCCTACGATCTCGGCCGCACGCCAGGCGGTTCGTCAGGCGGATCGGCCGCGGCCCTGGCCGCCGGCTACGGCTCGCTGTCGCTCGGGTCCGATATCGGCGGCTCGCTGCGGGTCCCCGCGTTTCACTGCGGCGTCACCGCGCACAAGCCGAGCTACGGCCTGGTGGCCTCGCGCGGCCACACGCCGCCGCCATTTCAGCCGCTGCCCGGCGAGGCCGACCTCGCCGTCGTCGGCCCGATGGCCCGTTCGGCCGCCGATCTGTCGCTGCTGCTCGATGTGATCGCAGGCCCCGACCCGCTCGAGGCCGGCAAGGCGTATCGCCTCGACCTGCCGCCGGCGCGTCACGGTCGCCTGCAGGATTTCCGCGTGCTGGTGGTCGCGAGCGATCCGCTGCTGCCGACCGACAGCGCCGTGCGCGGCGCGATCGAGCGGCTGACGGCCGACCTGGCACGGGCCGGCGTCAACGTCGCGACAGAGAGCCCGCTGCTGCCGGACTTCGCCGCATCGAGCCGGCTCTACATGCGCCTGCTGCTCGGCTTCATCGGCGCCACCATGCCGGCGGAGGTCCACGCCGGCGCCAGCCAGGCGGCCGCGCAATTGCCGAAGGAGGCGGCGAGCCTCGCGGCCGAGCGACTGCGCGGCATCGCGCTCAGCCATCGCGACTGGGTTCAGGCCGGCGGGTCGCGGGCGCGGCTGCGCGCGCAATGGCGAACGCTGTTCGAGCAGTTCGACGCCGTGATCTGCCCGATCATGCCGACTCCGGCCTATCCGCACGATCATTCGCCCGACCAGGAGCAGCGCCGCATCAGCATCGACGGCGTCGAGCATTGCTACGCCGATCAGCTCGCTTGGCCGGGCATCGCCACCTTGCCCGGACTGCCGGCGACCGCGATCCCGCTCGGCCTCGCCAACGGCTTGCCGGTGGGCGTGCAGATCGTCGGCCCATTCCTCGAAGACCGCACGCCGCTCAAGCTCGCCGACCTGGTCGAGCGCGAGTTCGGCGGCTTCGTTCCGCCGCCACGGTTCGCGAATTAGTTAGTGCTTCGGCTTCTTCAACAGCGCCTCACCAAATTCCGCCGTCCTACATCGTCATGGCCGGCCTTGACCCGGCCATCCATCTTCCAGAGGCTGGATGCCCGGGGTCAAGCCCGGGCATGACGAGTGACTAGTAGGCAGACCCGCCGAACCCCATCAACTTCCTCACACCCGACCGTGTCCCTCATGCATCGAACATGATCACGCTGCGCAGCGTCTTGCCGGCCTTCATGTTGGCGAAGCCCTCGTTGATCTCCGACAGCTTCAGCTTGGCGGAGATCCAGTCCTCCAGATGCAGCTTGCCGCGCAGATAGAACTCGACGAGGCGGGGCATGTCGACGCGGAAGTGGTTGGAGCCCATCGACGAGCCCTGGATGCGGCGCTCGCGCAGGAAGTCGAAGCCGTGCAGCTCGATCTTCTGGCCGAACGGGATCATGCCGACGATGGTCGCGGTGCCGCCCGGCGCCAGCATCGCGAACGCCTGCTCGGCGGTCTCCTTGCGCCCAAGCACCTCGAAGGCGTGATGCACGCCGCCCTTGGTGAGCTCGCGCACCTGGGCCACGACGTCGCCCTCAATGGGATTGATGATGTCGGTTGCGCCCAGTTTCGTCGCAAGCTGCAGCTTGGCCGGATTGGTGTCGATGGCGATGATGCGGCCCGCGCCCGCGATCTCCGCCCCGTTGATCGCGGCCATGCCGACGCCGCCGCATCCGATCACGGCCACCGTCTCGCCGGCCGTTACCCGCGCCGTGTTGACGACGGCGCCATAGCCGGTGATGACGCCGCAGCCGATCAGCGCGGCGAGGTCGAGCGGCATATCGTTGCGGATCTTCACGATCGCATTCTCGTGCACCAGCATCTGTTCAGCGAAGGACGACAGGTTCAGGAACTGGTGCAGCTTCTCAGCTCTCGCCCATGACAGCCGGTTGGAGGCGCCCGGCGGCATCTTCACCGTGGTGTCGGTGCACAGCACCGGACGTCCCGTGGTGCAGTTGTCGCACGTGCCACAGAACACCGAGAGGCAGGTGACGACATGATCACCCGGCTTCACATAGGTGACGTCGGCGCCGACCTGCTCGACGATCCCAGCGGATTCATGGCCCAGTACCGCGGGCAGCGGATGCGGATAGAGGCCCTCGATGAAATGCAGATCGGAATGGCAGAGCCCAGCCACCGCCGTGCGGATCAGCACTTCCCGCGGCCCCGGCTTGGGCACGCTGACGTCCTCGATGACGAGCGGCTTGTTGACCTCCATCAGCACGGCGGCTTTCATTGGCGTTCTCCCTGTCTTGTTTATTGTGAGTTGTTACCCGGCTGTTTCGACGTAGCCGCTGCGCTCCCTCTCCCCGTTCTTCACGGGGAGAGGGTTGGGGTGAGGGGCAGCCGCACGGGTGGTGCAAATGATTGGACCTGTACCCCCAGCCTGTTCGCTCATCACTCGCACAAAGCAGAAGCCATGAGCTCGCGATCCATCTTCGTGACATTCCACAAGACTACGCCGCCGAAATCAGTTCGCCAACCTCATCCATACCTGCGACGCGATCGCCGAGCAGCAACGTCGCCATCGCGTCGTCCGTCTCGTTTTCCGCGAGCCGGAACGGATCGGACGGCGTCAGACGATGATCGACGACGAGCTTCGCCAATAGCAACCGCCGTGCGTCGCCGCGCATCGCGTGGATGCGCGCGCTTTCCCAGGTCAGCGAGACCGCGCTGGCTGTGTGATACAGCAGGCTGGTGGCGCGGCGCGCTTCCGACTCCTTGTCGGCGCGTCCCGCGACCTCGCGCGCAAAGCCCACGGCACGATCCACGAGCCGATGTAGCCGGTCGCTCCAGGCCTGCGGCACGGCGGCGCTGTCGTCGAGCCGCGCATGCAGGTCGGCGGCCAGCGCGGCCTCCGCACCGTGCCGGCCTACGGCGCGCTTTAGCGCATCGAGCGCGACGATGTTGCCGGTGCCCTCCCAGATCGAGCCGAGATGGGCGTCGCGCAGCAGCCGCGCGGTGACGAACTCCTCGACATAGCCGATCCCGCCGCGCATCTCCAACGCATCGCCGCAGACCTTGCGCGCGTCGCGCGTGGCACGGAATTTCAATGTCGGCGTCAGAATGCGCAGCATCGCCGCGGCATCCTGGCTGCCGGCCTCGGCACGGTCGAGCGCGTCGGCGGTAAGGAAGCTCAGCGACAGCGCCTGCTCGGTCGCGAGCAGGATCTTCAGCAGTTGTCGCCGCCCGAGCGGCAGGTCGACGATGCGTTTTCCGAACACCACGCGGTTGCGCGCGACCGTGATCGCGTCGTGCCAGGCCCGCCGCATCAGCGCCGTCGACTTGACGCCGTTGGAGAGACGCGACGAGTTGACCATCTCGGCCATCTGCACGAAGCCGCGATCGAGCCTCCCGACCGCATAGGCGACGGCGCCCTCCAGCTTGATCTCGCCCGAGGCCATCGAGCGCGTTCCGAGCTTGTCCTTCAGGCGCACGATCCGATAGTGGTTCTGGCTGCCGTCATCGAGGAAGCGCGGCATCAGGAAAAGGCCGACGCCGCGCGTTCCCGCTTCGGCACCTTGCGGCCGCGCCAGCAGCATCACCACTTTCGCATCGGCATTGGAGCAGAACCATTTCTCGCCATGCAGGCGCCAATGGTCGCCCTCCGGCACGGCAACCGTCGTCAACGTGCCGACATCGGAGCCGCCCTCCTTCTCGGTCATGAACTGGCCACCCTGGGTCAGCTTTCTCATGTCGGTCTGGGTCAGGCCATCGAGGTACTTGGCCTTGAGCCCGTCGCTGCCGAAGCTCGCCAGCAGCTTGGCGCAGCCGTCGGTGACGTTGATCGGACAGCCCAGACCGAACTCCGCCTGGTTGAACAGGAAGGTGAAGGCGTGCTTGGCCGTGACCGGATATCTGGTCGGCCAGCCGAGAATGCCCTTGCGGATCGACATCGCGTGGATGCCGAACTCGCCAAAGGCGGCGCGCTCGAGCTCGCGATACGCCGGATGGTACTCGACCCACTGCACGTCGCGGCCGAAGCGGTCGCGCTGGTGCAGCACAGGGCCATGGCGGTCAGCCAGGCGGGCGCATTCGTCGAGATAGGAGCCGGCGAGCTCGCCGAGGCGGTCGAGATGCGGCACGAGGTGCCGAAACAGCGCCTCGGGCAGATGGATGCGCAAGAGATCGGCGAGCGCGGGGTCGGCGCGATAGAAGTTCAGCCCGGTGGTATCGGGCGCCAGCAGCTCCGGCCTCGCGCCGCCGGTCATCACGTCATCGCGCTTCAGGAACTGATGCATGATCGTTAAGCCCTCGTTCGTTTCCGCAAGTCTCTGATGGACTCTTCGACAGGTTGCGCCTGATCGGATACACAACAGGCAGCGGCGTGCGCCGAACCGGGAGCAGATCCATGACCAATCAGCCGACGGAGGTTTATCGCATCTTCGGGGCGGAGATGTCGCCCTATTCGGTCAAGGTGCGATCGTATCTGCGTTACAAGGGCATTCCGCATCACTGGATATTGCGCAACGCGGAAAGCGAGACCGAGTTCGCGCGGCACGCCAAGATGCCGATCATTCCGCTGGTGGTCGCTCCCGACGAGGTACCGATGCAGGATTCGACGCCGATCATCGATGCGCTCGAGCTCGACTTTCCGCAGCCGACGATTCATCCAGGCGACGCGCTGACGAGCTTCATCTCGGCCCTGATCGAGGAGTTCGGCGACGAGTGGGGCAACAAGTGGATGTTCCACTATCGCTGGGCTCGCGATCTCGACCAGCGCGCCTCAGCCGGGCGCATCGCCCGCATCCGCGCCCCCAAGGCGGACGAGATCGAGGTCGGCGAACTGGCCGAGAAGATCCGCGCGCGCATGGTCGAGCGGCTGTGGTACGTCGGCTCGAACGAGATCAACGCGCCGCAGATCGAGCAGGGCTTTGCCGAAATGCTCGACCTGCTCGAACGGCATCTCTCAGTCAGGCCGTATCTGTTCGGCCGGCGTCCGGCCTACGGCGATTTCGGACTGTGGGGCCAGTTCTACGAGCTGTGGACCGATCCGACCGCAGGCGCTTTGATCGAGGGCCGCGCGCCGCACGTGCTGGCCTGGATCCACCGCATGCTGTGGCCGCGCGCCGAAGGCGAGTTCGAGCTGTGGCCGGAACTGTCGCTGACCCTGATGCCGATCCTGACCCGCCAGGTCGGCGCGCTGTTCATGCCGTGGACGCTCGCCAATGAACAGGCGCTGGCCGAGAAACGCGATGCCTTTCGCGTCCAGTTCGGCGACTTCACCTGGATGCAGAAGCCGCAGAAATATCATGCGCGCTCGCTGGCGATGCTCCGCGGCAAATATGCCTTCCTGCACGATCGCAGCCGGCTCGATGTCGTGCTGGAGGAGATCGGCTGCCTCGCCGGATTGCAGCCGCGTCCCACCTGAGGACGCGCAGCAAAAATGTGGGGACGAGCCGTAGGAAGTCGGCCGCCGGTGCACTAGCTTGATGTCTGCGGACGCTCTGGCTCAAGGACATGCCCATGGACATCCCTGCCTACAAGATCGCCCTCATCGTCGGCGCCGGCGAAGGGCTCTCGGCCTCGCTGGCGCGGCTGTTCGCGCGCGAGAAGATCCGCGTGGCGCTGGCCGCCCGCAAGATCGAGAAGCTCGGCGCGCTCTGCAACGAGACCGGCGCCCGCGCCTACCCCTGCGATGCGACCAATCCGGAGGAGGTCGAGCGGCTGTTCGGCATCGTCGAGCGCGAGATCGGCGCGCCCGATCTCGTGGTCTACAATGCCAGCGCGCGGGCGCGCGGAGCGCTCACCGATCTCGTACCGGCCGACGTGCAGCAGTCGATTGCCGTCAGCGCCTTCGGCGGCTTCCTGGTGGCGCAGCAGGCGGCACAGCGCATGCTGCCGAACAAGCACGGCGCAATCCTGTTCACCGGCGCCTCCGCCAGCATCAAGGGCTACGCCCAGTCGGCGCCGTTCGCGATGGGCAAGTTCGCGCTGCGCGGCCTCGCCCAGAGCATGGCGCGCGAACTGTCGCCGCAGGGCATCCACGTCGCGCATTTCGTCATCGACGGCGCGATCAGGAGCGCGGAACGCCAGGAGCCGGCGGAGCGACCGAATTCGATGCTCGATCCGGATGCCATCGCCGCGAGTTATTGGAGTGTGCTGCAGCAGCCGCGCAGCGCCTGGAGCTGGGAGATGGAGCTGCGGCCATGGGTGGAGACGTTTTGAGCCGAAAGGCGACCCGCGAGTCTCGTCATTGCGAGCGAAGCAATCCAGGGCTGGGCAAGGACTCCGGATTGCTTCGCTTGCGCTCGCAATGACGTGGATGGATGGTCGTATGGTAACAACCTATCGTCGCCCGGCGTGACCGGGCGATCCAGTGGCCGCAACTGATAGCTGGTGACAAGGTGCGGCGGCGGCGTACTGGACGTCGCGCCTTGGCGGGGTAATGACATCCATCCATTGATCTCGGACGTTGGGACTTAGGACTCGCGACCGACCACGTGTAAATCTGCCCCCACTAAATGAGCCACCGCTCCGCTCAGAGCCTTCTCGAACCGCACCAGGGTCCAATCGTCCGCATGCGGCTTGATCGTGAAACCGGCCTTGCGGGCCAATGCAATCATCACGTCGTTGGTGCGCAGCGCATCGCCCGACAGGGTCACGCCACCCAACGCGAGCGCGCGTCCGTCCAGATTCGCGATAAGCGCCGGACCGATGCCGTGGCCTTGCCAGCGGTCATGGACCGACAGGCCAAACTCGACACGACCGGTGCCGCGATCGAATGCATAGCGCGCCTCGGCCACGATGCCGTCGACACCGTCATGGTCCATCGTCGCGATCAGGCTGTAGCGGTCGTTGCGGCCGAGCGCGACGAAATCCTCGAGCACCGTCTTCGGCAGCTCGTTGAGCGCGCCGAGGAAACGCTTGTGCCGCGAGCGTTGGCTCAAGGACCGAACATAGCTCTGCAGCGCCTCCGCGTCGTCAGGTGTGACGAAACGCAGGCGCACCTCCTCACCGCGCCGCGTGTGAATGATGTTGGAGCCGGCAGCGAGATCGGCAATGGCGGGCGTCGGCATGCGCGGCTCCAACCGGGAAGCTTGCCGGCGCCCTCCTTTGCGGAGCGGCGCCAGCGCGGCGGGATGAGTGAGGGGGATCAACCCCGCCAGAACGGCTTATCGATCTCGGCGGCGATATCGCTGCGGGACAGGCCGAGGTCGTGCAGGTCGCGCTCCGACCACTGCGCGAGCTCGTGCCGGGTCCGGTAGCGGAAGCGCCAGGCCACAAGCAGCTCCACGACGCCGGACCAGAACCCCGGGCCATGATGTTTCGTCATTGAAGAGGAGACGTAGACGGACATGAAAGCCTCCTGAAAATTCCTTGAGGGTGCAATATCGAGCGCTTGCGCTTCATCCACAAACGACATTTACTACCGTTTCGGATGAAATAACGTCATGAACCGGGAGGCCGCGAATGGCCAGGCTACCGTCGCTGAATGGATTGCGGGCGTTCGAGGCTGCGGCGCGGCATCTGAGCTTCACCCGCGCGGCCTCCGAGCTGAACGTGACGCAGACCGCCATCAGCCATCAGATCAAGCGCTTGGAAGACGAGCTTGGCATCCGCCTGTTCGTCCGCCAGAACCGCAGTCTCGCGCTGACGCCACAGGCCCGCGACTATCTTCCGCTCGTGCGCGCCGCATTCGACGATCTCCGGCTGGCAACGGAACGGCTGGTTCGCAAGGACAACGCCAAGGTGCTGACGGTCTCGACCATCGCCTCGCTGGCGGCGAAATGGCTACTGCCGCGGCTGACGGCCTTTCAGGAGGCCCATCCCGGCATCGACGTGCGCATCACGACCTCGACCGGCCTGGTCGATTTTCGCAAGGACGACGTCGACGCCGCGATCCGCTATGGCCGCGGCCACTGGCCGGGCGTGCGGGCGGAATGGCTGATGGCCGACGAGCTGTTTCCGGTCTGCAGTCCGGCGCTGCTGCAGGGCGACAAGCCGCTGCGCTGTCCGGAGGACCTCGCGCATCACACGCTGCTGCAGGCCAGCGGAGGTTATGACGACGATTGGCGGCTCTGGCTGACCGCGGCGGGTCTGCCGGTCGAGATGTCGAGGCAGGGCCGGCTGAGCTTCGACCTGTCGCTGATGACCGTCCAGGCCGCGATCGACGGCCTCGGCGTTGCGATCGGGCGGACCGCCTACGTCCAGGACGACATCGCCAAGGGCCGGCTGGTGGTGCCGTTCAAGATGACGCTGCCGAGCGATGCCGGCTTCTATCTGGTGACGCCGGAGGGTCGGACCGATCCGCCGAAGCTGAAGGCGTTCCGGCAATGGCTGAAGGGTGCAATGCAGCAGAAATCGGCCGCCGCCAATTCTGTTCAAGCCTAGGCTCCTTCGGCGCAAAGCTATTGGCCGCCAGGGCTCGACGTGGCAGATTGTCGCACCTTTCCCATCGGCCGGCGTAGAAATCCTCCGCACGAGCCTCTCGACGGTAGGAGTCTCCCCGCGTGTCCTCAACGTCAATCCCGCAGCCGGCTACGATCCATTCGCGCATCGGCGCGATCCTGCGCGCGACCAGCGGCAATTTCCTCGAGCAGTTCGACTTCTTCCTGTTCGGCTTCTACGCGCCGATCATCGCCAAGGCGTTCTTCCCATCGGAGAACGAGACTGCATCGCTGCTCAATGCCTATGGCGTGTTCTGGCTCGGCGCCCTGATGCGACCGGTCGGCGCTATCGTGCTCGGCGCCTATGTCGACAAGATCGGCCGACGCCAGGGCCTGATCGTGACGCTCGGCATCATGGCGATCGGCACGATCGTCATCGCGTTCTGCCCGACCTATGCGACGATCGGCATCGCGGCCCCGATCATCGTGCTGCTCGGCCGGCTGTTGCAGGGCTTCTCAGCCGGTGTCGAACTCGGCGGCGTGTCGGTCTATCTGTCCGAGATCTCCACGCCCGGCAATCGCGGCCTCTACACCTCGTTCCAGTCGTCGAGCCAGCAGGTCGCGATCTTCGTCGCCTCGGTCATCGGCTACGTGCTCAACCAGGCCATGCCGGCGGACGTGGTGGCCGCCTGGGGCTGGCGCATTCCCTTCTTCATCGGCTGCCTGATCATTCCGCTGATCTTCTTCCTGCGCCGCACGCTGGAGGAGACGCCGGCCTTCCTCGCGATGAAGAAGCACCCGACCGCGCGCGAAGTATTCGCCTCGGCACTGGAGAACTGGCGCATCGTGATCCTCGGCATGATGATCGCCGTGCTGACCACGACGATGTTCTACTTCATCACCGTCTACGGTCCCGGCTTCGGTAAGCAGCTGAAGCTGTCGGCGTCGGATTCACTGCTCGTCACTTTGCTGGTCGCCGTGACCAACTTTCTCTGGAATCCGGTCGGCGGCGCGGTGTCGGATCGGATCGGACGCAAGCCGGTGCTCGTGACCATCGCGGCGCTGGCATTCCTCACCGCCTACCCGGCGTTGCACTGGCTCGCGGCGGCGCCGAGCTTCGGCAAGCTGCTCGCTGTCGAAATGCTGTTCTCGTTCTATTTCGGCGTCTATAGCGGCACCATGCTGGGCTGCCTGGTCGAGATCGTGCCTGCGCATGTCCGCACCACCTGCTTCTCGATCGCCTTTGCGCTGGCAGCTGGGCTGTTCGGCACCGCGACGCCGGCGGTCTCGACCTGGCTCATCAACAAGACCGGCGACAAGGCCTCGCCCGGCTACTGGCTGATGTGCGCCGCCGTGCTCGGCATCATCGCGGCAATGACGGTCTATCGCGGCGGCCGCCAGGCGGTCGCGGCGCGCGAACCCGTGGCCGCCTGATCGGGTTGTCTGTTCACGTCGCGGGCGGCATCATCGGATGCCGCCCATTTTTTTGACGGTGCGGCGGGAGCCGGAGTGAGGTTTGCCATGGATGAACTGATTGCCATCGCCGGTCAGGTCGGCGCGCGGCTGGTCGCACGCAAGCAGACGATCGCGGTGGCGGAATCCTCCGCCGGCGGCCTGATCGCGGCGTCGCTGCTCGCGGTGCCCGGCGCCTCGGCCTATTTCCTCGGCGGCGCCGTGGTCTATACCCGCGACGCGCGTCGCGTGCTGATGGACATTCCGGACGACGCGATGAAAGGGATCCGCTCGGCGTCCGAGCCGTATGCGGAGCTGCTGGCGCGGCAGATCAGGACGCGCTTTGCCACTGATTGGGGAGTGTCGGAGACCGGCGCCGCGGGTCCTGCCGGCAATCGCTACGGGGATGCGGCGGGCCATGCGTGTTTTGCCGTGGCCGGGCCAGCGTCGGCGGTGGTGACACTGGAAAGCGGCAGCAACGACCGCTTCGCCAATATGCGTCTTTTCGCGAAGAGCGCGCTGGAGTTGTTGCTGGAGAAGCTCGGCGAATAGCCTCCGCTGTCGTCCCGGGCAAGCCCGGCGACGCGAAGCGGCGGCGGGCGCCGACCCGGGACCCATAGCGCGTGATCTGTCTTGGGGCAGGCTGCGTGTTGCGCCGACTGCGCAAACCGACTTCCGCCTGTGGCTATGGATCCACGCATTCGCGGGGATGACACCGAAATTGGGGCGCCGCCAGTGGCCACTCAGCGACCGGCCGACGACCTCACTTCTCCCGGAACGCGCGCATCAGCTGGTCGTGCAGTGGCTTCATCAGGTAGGAGATCACGGTGCGGTCGCCGGTCTGGACGAAGGCTTCCACCGGCATGCCCGGGATCAGCTTGACGTCGCCGAGCCGTGCGATCTCCTCCGGCGGCATCGACACGCGGATGGTGTAGTAGCTCTGGCCGGTCCGCTGGTCGGTGGTGACATCCGGCGAGACGCGGCTGACGACGCCGTTCAGCTCCGGCGTGGTGCGCTGGTTGAAGGCGGACAGCCGCAGCAGGGTCTTCTGGCCGACCTGCAGCTTGTCGATGTCCTGCGGGTTGACCTTGGCCTCGACCTGGAGATCGTCGCTCTGCGGAACGATCAGCATGATGGTATCGCCGGCGGTGATGACGCCGCCAACGGTGTGCACCGACGACTGCAGCACCATGCCGTCCTGCGGCGCGCGGATGTCGACGCGGCGGAGCTGATCCTCGGCGGTCACCTTGCGCTCGACGAACTCGCCGATCTTGTCGGTGGTCTCGCGCAGATCCTTGGACACCTCGCTCACCATGTCCTTATCGACCTGGATGATCTGCAGCTCGGTCTCGCTGATCTTGCCCTTGGCCTGCGCCCGCGCCGCGATGAACTGCGCACGCTCGCCGTTGAGGCGGGCGGCGTCGCGCTCCAAGGTGGTCAGGCGCGACAGCTGCACCAGATGCTGCTCATAGAGCTGGCGCACGCCGTCGAGCTCCTTCTGCACCAGCGCGATCTCCTGGTCCTTGGCACTGACCTGCGCCGAGAGCCCCTCGATCTCCTCGTTCAGCTGGGTGACCCGCTCGCGCAGCTGCGCCTTCTGGCCGATGCGGCCGTTGACGCGGACCTCGAACAGCTTGGTCTCGCTCGCCGTCAGGCTCTTGACCTCGGGATCGCTCATGCGCTGCAGCAGCTGCGGCGGAAACAGGATCTTGGCCCAGCCGCGCTGCTCGGCCTCCAGCCGCGCGGCGCGGGCCTGCAGCGCATCGAGATTCTTGGTGACGATGGCGAGACTTGCCTTGGTCACGGTGTCGTCGAGCCTGACAACGATGTCGCCGGACTTGACGACGTCGCCGTCGCGCGCCCGGAGCTCGCCGACCACGCCGCCGGTCGGATGCTGCACCTTCTTGACGTTGGATTCGACCACGATCTGGCCGGGCGCGATCAGCGCGCCGGAGATCTGCTGCGTTGCCGCCCAGCCGCCGAACCCGCCGGCGACCGCGACGACGACGCCCATGCCGATCAGCAGGTGGCGGCGGATCGACTCGCGCACACTTTCCGTCTTGCGGCCGCCAGGAAGTGGACCGGCAATGACCTGACTGCTCATGGCTTCGCCACCCCGGCTTCCGACACGATCTTGATCGGCGACGGCGCACGCGGCTGCAGCACCTGCGCCAGCACCGTCTCCTTCGGACCGAACGCCTGGGCCCGGCCGTCCTTCATCACCAGCACCTGATCGACCGCCTCGATGCCGATCGGCCGGTGCGCGACGACGACGACGATGGCGCCGCGCGCCCGCGCCGAGCGCACGGCGCGCGACAGCGCCTCGTCGCCCTCGGTGTCGAGATTGGAGTTGGGCTCGTCGAGCACGATCAGGAACGGGTTGCCATAGAGCGCACGCGCCAGCGCCACACGCTGCGCCTGCCCTGCGGAGAGCGCCGCGCCCTGCTCGCCGATCTCTGTGTCGTAGCCCTCGCGCATCTTGATGATCATGTCATGCACGCCGGCCTCCTTGGCGGCGGCGATGATGCCGTCGGCCGAGGCATTCGGGTCGAAGCGGCAGATGTTCTGCGCCACGGTGCCGGCGAACAGCTCGACGTCCTGCGGCAGATAGCCGACATGGCGGCCAAGCTCATCCGTCGACCATTGGTCGAGCGCGGCGCCGTCCAGCCGGACATGGCCGCGCACCGGACGCCAGACACCGACGAGCGCGCGGACCAGAGAGGACTTGCCCGACGCGCTCGGACCGATGATGCCGAGGCCGTTGCCGGCCGACAGCGCGAAGCTGACGTCCTGCACGATCGCCTTCTGGTCGCCCGGGGCCACGATCGAGATGCCCTCGACCGAGAGCTTGCCGACCGGCGGCTGCAGCAGGGTCGGCGCCGATCGCTGCGGCATCGTCTGCAACAGATGGCTGAGACGGCGCCAGCTCTGGCGCGCGGCGACGAAACTCTTCCAATGCGCGATCGCGAGATCGACCGGCGCCAGCGCCCGCGCGCTCAGGATCGAGCCGGCGATGATGATGCCGGCGGTCGCCTCCTGGTGGATCACGAGATAGGCGCCGACCGCGAGCACCGCCGATTGCAGCATCATGCGCAGCACCTTGGCGATGGCGCCGAGGCCGCCGGCGACATCGCTGGCGCGCTGGTTGCCGGCGAGATATTTCTCGTTGGTTTCGCTCCAGCGCGACAGCATGCGCCCGGTCATGCCCATCGCGACCAGGACCTCGGCGTTGCGGCGGCTTGCGGTGACCAGATCGTTGCGGCGCGCGGCGAGCCCCATCGCCTCCTTGGCCGGCGAGCGGGTGAGGAATTCGGTGATCAGCGTCAAGGTGACGAGGATGATGGCGCCGGCGAGCGCGGTGACGCCGAGCATGACGTGGAAGGCGAAGCAGATCGCCAGATACAGCGGCAGCCACGGCAGGTCGAAGAATGCGCCCGGCCCCTGGCTGCCGAGGAAGCTCCTGATGTTGTCGAGGTCGCGCAGCGGCTGCAGCCCCTCGTTGCGGCCGCCCGCCGACAGCGGCAGCCGCACCACGGTGTCGAACACCCGCGCGTTCAGGCTCTCGTCGAGCGCGGTGCCGATCCGGCCGAGAATGCGGCTGCGGATCATGTCGAGTGCGCCCTGGGCGGCGTACAGCCCGGCGGCGATGATGATGAGGCCGATCAGCGTCGGCACGGACCGGCTCGGCAGCACCCGGTCGTAGACCTCGAGCATGAAGATCGAGCCGGTGAGATACAGCAGGTTGATGATGCAGCTCATCACCCCGACGCCGATGAAGGCGCTGCGGCAACCGCGCAAGGCATCGCTGAGCTCGGATTGCCTCACGTGAGGTGCGGCCGCCATCACCACCATCTCTTCAATTGATCAAATGAGCTGCATGACCGCCGATCAAAGGCACAAACTGGCGGCAAACAAGGCGAAATATACTGATTCCCGCGGTGAGCGTCCAACGATGCTCACTTTAGCGTAAATTAGTGATGTGTTCGGGTATGTCGCATAGCCCGGTGCAAACGTTCAGCCGCGCAGGATCGCGAGCCCTAGAGCCGCCCGCCGGTCCGCACCAGCCGCACCACCAGCAGGAGAATGATGGCGCCGAGCGCGGAATAGACGATTTCCGACACGAGGCCGGTCCCGATCCGGATTCCGAGCCGCGGGAAGATCAGGCTCGCGACCAAGGCGCCGAGCACCCCGATCACGATGTCGCCGACCAGGCCGAAGCCGGTGCCGCGGACGATCTTGCCAGCCAGCCAGCCAGCGATCAGACCGACAAACAGGATGACCAAGATACCTTCGTTCGATACGTGCATGGCATGTCCTCAACCGGCGCGGCCGATCGAGGGCGCGCATTGCCGCACCTTAGCGAGGCGACCGCGACGCTTCGACACGCGATGCACAGTTCCGGCCTGGGAATGGAGCGTTTCGGGCCAACCGTTACGTTGCCGCCACACTTGCCGAAGCTTCCGCGAGGATGCAGCGCGCCAGCCGCTGCGGGCCGAGCGCGACGTTCGGCGGCGGCGCCTCCGCGCAGCGCGGCTGCGCCAGGCCGCAGCGCGGTGCGAACGAGCAGCTCCGCGGCGCCTGGTCGAGCGAGGGCGGCGTGCCCGGGATGGTCTGCAGCCGCTCGCCGCGTTTTGCGCCGTGAATGGTCGAAGCCAGCAGGCCCCGGGCATAGGGGTGCACGGGCTGACGGACGATATCGCGCAAGCTGCCCTGCTCCACGATCTCTCCGGCATACATCACGGCAACGCGGTCGCAGATCTCGATGGCGACGCCGATGTCGTGGGTGACGAAGATGACGGACATGCCGAACTCGCGCTGCAGCTCGCGCAGCAGCAGCAGGATCTGGATCTGAACAGTGGCGTCGAGCGCGGTGGTGGGCTCGTCGGCGAGCAGCACCTTCGGCCGGCACGCCAGCGCCAGCGCGATCATCGCGCGCTGCCGCATGCCGCCGGACATCTCGTGCGGGTAGGACTCCAGCCGCCGCTTGGCCGAGGGAATGCGGACGACGTCGAGCATCTCCAGCGCCCGCGCGGAGGCTTCCACGTAGCTCTTGCCCTCGTGGCGCATCACGGTCTCGGCGATCTGCCGGCCGATCGTATAGACCGGATCGAGCGCCAGCCCCGGCTCCTGGAAGATCATCGACACCGAGCGGCCGCGAAACTGCGACAGCTCGTCATCGCTCATCGCCAGCACGTCCCGGCCCAGCACCTTGACGTGGCCTGCGATCTGGGTGCGCTTCTTCGGCAACAACCGCATCAGCGCCCGCATCGTCACGCTCTTGCCCGAGCCGGACTCGCCGAGCAGCCCGAGCACCTCGCCATCGCCGAGCGACAGGCTGACATCGTTCACCGCATGCACGGTGCGCTCGCCGGTGAAGCGGATGGTGAGGTTGTCGATCTCGACGAGGTTGGTCATGGCAATCTGATCCTGACAAACTCGGTGTCGTCCCGGGCAAGCACGGCGGCGCAACGCGCCGTCGCGCGCCGACCCGGGACCCATACTCCCGATCCACAATTGCGGCACCATCGCCACTCCGAGCCATCGCAAAACGACGGCCGGTGGCTATGGATCCCGGCTCTGCGCCTGCCGTCGCTGCGCGACGTCAGGCTTGGCCGGGACGACACCGAATGTGAGGAGCGAGCGCTACGCTTCATGGCAGCGTCGGCACCCTGGCGTGGAAATCCGTCGCGCGCTGGAACGCGGCGCCGATGGTCAGGATGGTGGCTTCATCGAAGGAGCGGCCGATCAATTGCATGCCGACCGGAAGTCCCGTCGACGTGAAGCCGGTCGGGATCGCCAGCGACGGCAGGCCGAGATAGTTCACCGGGCGCGTGAAGCGGGTGATGCGCTGGATCACGGCTTCCGCGCCGGGCGCGCCGCCGACATCGCTGTCGGCGATCGACGGCGTCACCAGCGGCGACACCGGCGCGATCACGGCATCGACGCCGGAGGTTGCCGCGACATGCGCCGCCAGGGCCGCACCGCGCCAGCGCAACGCTTCGAGATAGGCGACGCCGGAGACGGCGAGCGCGTTCTGCAGCCGCATCAGCACCTGCGGGCCATAGTCCTGCGGACGCTCGATCATCCAGCGCTTATGGAAGGCCGCCGCTTCGACCGCGAGCACGAGCTGGCAGGCTGCGGTGAGCTGGCGCTGATCCGGCAGCTCGACCTGAACCACATCGGCACCCTCGGTCTTCAGCACCGCGATGGTCGCATCGAGACAGCGCGCCACCTCAGGATCGAGGTCGTCGACATAGAACGCCTTGGGCACACCGATCCTGAGACCCTTGATCGAGGCCTGGGTGGCGGCGACATAGTCCGACACGGGCGCCGCGCTGGCGGTGGGATCCTCCGGATCGGGACCAGCCATCAGCCCGAGCATCAGCGCACAATCCTCCGCCGTCTGCGCCAGCGGCCCGACCGTGTCGAGCGATTGCGACAGCGGCATCGCACCGGCGCGGCTGACGCGGCCCCAGGTCACCTTCAGGCCGGTGACGCCGCAGAAATTCGCGGGCATGCGGATCGAGCCGCCGGTGTCGGAGCCGAGCGCCGCAAACGTCAGGCGCGCGCCGACCGCCGAGCCGGAGCCGGACGACGAGCCGCCGGTGACGTAGCCGAGCTTCCAGGGATTGTGCACCGGACCGTAATGCGCGTTGTGCCCGGTCGGGCCGTAGGCGAATTCGGCCATCTGCAAGGTGCCGAGCCGGATCGAACCGGCATCCTTCAGCCGCTGCAGCGCGGTCGAGGTCGTCGTTGCGACGAAGTCGCGCCGGATCAGCGAGCCGCAGGTCGAGATGTGGCCGGCCTCGTAATACATGTCCTTGTGCGCGAGCGGAACGCCGTGCAGCGGACCCTTGGGGCCGTCCTTGGCAAGCGCGGCATCGGCCTCGGCGGCGGCCTTCAGCGCCGGCTCGGACTCGATCGCCATGAAGGCGTTCAGCTTCGGCTGCCACTGCGCAATGCGATGCAGACAGGAGCGCGTCACCTCGACCGAAGAGAGCTTCCTGTCCGCGATCGCCTTCGCGACGTCCATCAGGGTCATCAAGCCAGGTTCGGTGCTCATCGGCCCACCTTCAGCGTCTGCGCCACGACATAGCTCGCCGGCTCCAGGTCGAACGGCAGCGTGCCGGCAACGGCCGCGAAGTTGTCGAACGCCGGTCCGATCGAGTCGGCGATCCGGGTTGCAACCTCCTTGTCGATCGGCAGGCCGGAGGCCTCCGCGATGGCACTGACTTGCTGGGGCGTGGGTCTGGTCATTGACGCTTCTCGCTGCTGGTGTCCGCTCGTCAGGCGGCCGGCGCCCGGCTGTGTCCCGAGCCGGGGATCGCCATGTGGCAGGCGGCCTGATGTCCCATTGTATCCAGCTCCGTCAGTCTTGGCGCGACATTCGCGCATGGCGCCTCGGCGAACGGGCAGCGGGTGTGGAAGCGGCAGCCGGAAGGCGGATCGATCGGGTTCGGCGGATCGCCCGAGATCGGCGGCACCTCGGTGCGCCGGTCGGGATCGGAGGACGGCATCGCAGCGAGCAGCGCGCGCGTGTAGGGATGCGCGGGCTTGGCCCAGACCTGCTCGACGGGGCCGAGCTCGACCACCTCGCCGAGATACATCACCAGCACGCGGTCGGAGATGTAGTTGATGACGTTGAGGTCGTGGCTGATGAACAGATAGGTCAAGCCGAACTCGCGCTTCAGGTCCATCAGCAGGTTCAGCACCTGCGCCTCGACCGACTTGTCGAGCGCCGACACCGCCTCATCGAGGATGACGAGCCGTGGCGAGAGAGCCAGCGCGCGCGCGATGTTGACACGCTGGCGCTGACCGCCGGAGATCTCGTGCGGATAGCGGTTGGCGAAGGTTGCGGGCCGCAGCCCGACCTTGCCGAGCAGATCGCGGGCAAGCGCGCGCGCCGCGCCATCCGCCATGCCATGCACCTTCGGCCCGAACGCGATCGACTCCTCGATCGTCAGTCGCGGATTGAGCGAAGCATAGGAGTCCTGGAACACCATCTGCATGCCGCGGCGCAGCTCGCGCAGGGACATCTCTTGGCCGACCTGCCGGCCGTCGAAGATGATCTCGCCGGCATCGCGGTCCATCAGATGCATCAGGAGCCGCGCCGTCGTCGACTTGCCACAGCCGGACTCGCCGACGATGCCGACCGTCTCGCCCTTGCCGATCGCGAACGAGACATCATCGACCGCGCGCACCGTCTTGCGCGCGCCGAACAGGCCACCGCGCACCGGGAAGTGCTTCGTGAGCCCATCAACGCGCAGCAATGGCTGCGCCTTGCCGCCGAGATCCTCGATCGGGGCAAGACCCATGACAGCTGTTGCTTCACTCATAGCGATAGACCCAGGTAGGTGCGGCAGATGCCGCTGCGCTCCCTCTCCCCGTTCTTACGGGGAGAGGGTTGGGGTGAGGGGCAGCCGCACGGGAAGTGTATGTGGTGAGACCTGTACCCCCTCACCCGGATCGCATCTTGCGATGCGATCCGACCTCTCCCCGCAGGCGGGGAGAGGTGCACTGCCGATGCCGTTCGACCGTTGTTTAAAATGGCCATGCCCATCAGCTCCGGATATCCATCGCACTGCGCAGGCCGTCGCTCAGCAGATTGAAGCAGATCGAGACCGCGAAGATCATCACGCCGGGCAGCGCCGCCACCCAGGGGTTGACGTAGATCGCGGTACGCAAGGTGTTCAGCATCAGGCCCCATTCCGGCTCCGGCGGCTTGGTACCGAGGCCGAGGAAGGAGAGACCGGCGGCGAGGATCATCGACACCGAGATCAGGCCGGTCGCGTAGACGAAGATCGGCCCGAGCACATTGCCGAGCATATGCGCGCGCATGATCGTGAAGGCATTCGCGCCGGAGGCCCGCGCAGCCTCGACAAAGTCGCGGTTTCGCACGCCCGTGGTGACGCTCTCGGCGACGCGGGTGATCTGCGGCACGAACACGATGGTCAAGGAGACGATGGAGTTGGTGATGCCGGCGCCGAGCGCGCCGGAGATCGCGATCGCCAGCAGCACCGAGGGGAACGCGTAGAACACATCGATGGTGCGCATGATCGCGGTGTTGACCCAGCCGCCGACATAGCCGGCGACGAGGCCCAGCATGGTGCCGATGCCGAACGCGAGAATGACCGGCGAGATGCCGATCAGCAGCGACAGCCGGCCGCCATAGATCAGCCGCGCCAGCATGTCGCGTCCCAGCTCGTCGGTGCCGAGCGGATAGTTCGGCGTGCCGATGTGGCGCAGGCGCCGGATCATCGAGCCCTGATAGGGATCAGCGAGATGCAGATAGGGCGCTGATAGCGCCGAGAGAAAGATCAGCAGCAGGATCGCGACGCAGACCATGCTGACCTTGTCGCGGACGATCCGGCGACCGACGGTCGCCCAATAGCCGCGTGCGTTCGCGACCGGCGCGGCCTGCAGCGAGGCGTCGTCGATGGCGCCGGGGGGACTGACGCTCATCGTTAGCCTCGCTTGATGCGCGGATCGATCGCGGCCTGCGCGATGTCGACCACGAGATTGAGGATGACGAAGAACATCGCCAGCACCAGGATCGTGCCCTGCAAGAGCGGAAGGTCACGCTGGAAGATCGCCGAGTTCAACAGCAGGCCCGAGCCGGGCCAAGAGAACACCGTCTCGATCAGGATCGAGCCGCCCAGCATGTAGCCGAGCTGCAGGCCCATGACCGCCAGCGCGGTCGGCGCGGCGTTCTTCAGCACATGGCGGAACACCTGGGTTTCGCGCAGGCCCTTCGCGCGCAACGCCTCGACGAAATCCTGGCTGAGGATGTCGCCGGTCAGCGCGCGCACGGTGCGGGTGATGATGCCCATCGGAATCACCGATGTTGTGATCGCGGGCAGGACCAGGAAGCGGATATGGGCCCAGTCCCACGACCATGCGCCCGAACCGGACGGACCGGCGCCGACCGCGGGCAGCCAGTTCAGCTCGACCGAGAAGATGATGACAAGCACCATGCCGAGCCAGTAATGCGGCACCGACACGCCGGCGATCGCGATCGAGGTCGCGACCTTGTCGATCCAGCTGTCGCGGAAATAGCCGGCGACGAGGCCGAAGAACAGGCCGAGCGAGAAGCCGATGATGGCCGCTGCGATCGCCAGGGTCACGGTGTTGGACACCGCGCGCAGCACCTCGGCGAGCACGGGCCGGCCGGTCGCGATCGAGCTGCCGAGATCGCCATTGACGGCGCGCCACAGCCACAGCCCGAACTGCACCGGCAGCGGCTTGTCGAAGCCGTAGGCGACGCGCAGCTGCTGCGCGAGCTCCTGCGACGCGTCGGCCGGCAGCACCGCGACGAGCGGATCACCGGGCGTGATGTGAACGAGCATGAAGCAGACCAGCGCTACGCCGATGATGATCGGGATCGCATAGACCATCCGCCTGGCAGCATAAGAAAGCACGAGTCACCTATTGAAGGTCTATCGATCGTCATGCCCGGGCTTGACCCGGCCATCCACGCCGTCCACCGAGGATCGAAACGTGGATGGCCGGGTCAAGCCCGGCCATGACGAGGAGTTGAGGATGGAGCCTTAAGGCTCCACCGAGATCGGCGAGAAGTCGATGAACCAGCTCTTCGGCTGAACCACGCCTTTCACCTTCGGGCTCATCGCGCGCGGACCGACGTCATGCGCCACGTAGAGGAACGCGGCGTCATCGACCGAAGCCGCATGCAGCTCCGCCAGCGCCTTGTCGCGCTCGGCCGGATCGAAGGTCTGGCGCGCCTTCTTCACCAGCTCATCGAACTTCGGATTGTTGATGAAGCCCCAATTGTTGGAGACGGGAGGCGCCATCGACGACTGCAGGAAGCGCACCAGCGCGAAGAACGGATCCATCGCAGCATAGGTCACGTTGGTGGCATTGGCGCCGTTGGCGGACGGATCCTTGGCGCCGCGCCGCCAGTTGGTGAACAGCGTATTCCACTCGATGACGTCGAGCTTGACGTCGAAATAGCACTCCGCCAGCGCCTGCTGCAGGTATTCGTTCATCGGCAGCGGCTGCATCTGGCCCGAGCCCGACGCCGAGGTCTGGATCTTGACCTCGAGCTTCTTGTTCGGCCCGAAGCCCGCCTCCTGCATCAGCTTCTGCGCGGCCGCCTTGTCGTATTTGATCTCGAAGGTGACGTTGCCGCGCCAGGGATGGCCCTTCTCGAACGTGCCGGTCGCCGGCACCATCAGGCCGGCAAGCAGCCCGTCGCGCAGACCCTCGCGATCGACGCAGAGATTGGCGGCTTTGCGGACGCGGATGTCGTTCCACGGCGAGCCTTCGATGCGCGAGAACTGCCACGGCCAGACATGCGGCTGCTCATTGGCGTAGAGCTTGAAGCCGCGCTGCTTGATCTCGGGCAGCGCATCAGGCGCCGGCGCCTCGACCCAGTCGACCTGGCCGGACAGCAGCGCCGCGGTGCGCGCGTTCGCCTCCGGCATCGGCAGCAGGATCATCTTGTCGGACTTGGGAATGCGTGCCTTGTCCCAGTAGGCCTCGTTCCTGACGAGCTCCAGCCGCTCGCGTGGCGTGAACTTCGCCATCTTCCACGGACCGGTGCCTGAGGCGTCCTTGGCGAAGGCGGCCCAGGCGGCTTGCGACTTCGCCTTGTCGTCGGCGCCGGTCGCGGACTCATAGAGCTTCTGCCACTTCGTCGGGCTCGCCATGAACAGATTGGTGAGGTTGATCGGCAGGAAGCTGTCCGGCTCCTTGGTCGTCAGCTCGACGGTGAGATCATCGATCTTGCGCGCCGACGCCAACGTCGGCATGCGCGAGGCGGTGACGCCGACCTGGCTCGGATCGAACTGCGGCGCGTCCTGCTTCAGCACCTTCTCGACGTTCCACACCACGGCGTCGGCATTGAACGGCGCACCGTCATGGAAGGTGACGCCGGGACGCAGCTTGAACGTCCACTTGGTCTTGTCGGCATCGTCGACCTTCCACTCGCTGGCGAGGCCGGGAATGACGACGCTCGGCTTGTCCGCCGACGACAGATCCCACATCGTCAGCGCGTCGTACATCGTGAGGCCGGTGAAACGGTTGCCCTCGAAGCCCTGATCGGGCTGGCCGAGCGTCCGCGGAATGTCTGCCGCAGTCATGCCGATGCGCAGCACCGATTCCGCGCCGGCCGTTGCCGGTAGCGCGAGGACCGCTACGGTCGTCATCATCGCGGCCGCAACGGCTGCATGTTTGTCGATTGAAGTCGCAATACGCGAGAGCACGATCTTATCTCCGATCAGCTGGCTAAATTCTGTGCAGCGTTATGCAACGGCTATGCCAGCGCTGCGCCGGACCGTCGCCCTGCGACGCGAGGTCACAACGTTTGTACTCAAATGATCCGTTTTGAGCTTTGGCACCCGGATTGCAGGATTTTGGCATTGAATTTGATCCGGGTCCCCACGGAGCTTCATCCTGATGCGTACTAGATTGTCCCTGCTCGCCACGGCGCTTGCCCTCGGCCTCTCCATGGTTGCCGCGCGCGCCGAAACCGTCCTGCGTTACGGCATCTCGATGGCGGACATTCCGCTGACGACGGGCCAGCCCGATCGCGGCGCCGGCGCCTATCAGTTTACCGGCTACACGATCTATGATCCGCTAGTGGCCTGGGACATGAGCGTCGCCGACAAACCGGGCAAGCTCGTTCCGGGCCTCGCCAGCGAATGGAAGGTCGACGACGCCGACAAGACGAAGTGGCGCTTCACCCTGCGCAAGGGCGTCAAGTTCCACGACGGCAGCGACTTCAATGCCGATGCGGTGATCTGGAATCTGGACAAGGTGCTCAACGATAAGGCACCTCAGTTCGACAAGCGGCAGAGCGCGCAGGTGAAGACGCGGCTTCCGTCGGTGGCGAGCTACGCCAAGATCGACGACTCCACAGTGGAGATCACGACCAAGACGGTCGACTCGTTCTTCCCCTATCAGATGCTGTGGTTCCTGATTTCGAGCCCGGCGCAATACGAGAAGCTCGGCAAGGACTGGGACAAGTTCGCCAGCCAGCCCTCGGGCACCGGTCCATTCAAGCTGACCAAGCTGGTGCCGCGCGAGTTGGCCGAGCTCACGAAGAATTCCGAATATTGGAACAAGGATCGCATCCCGAAGACGGACAAGCTCGTGCTGGTGCCGATGCCCGAGGCGCTGACGCGCACCAACGCGCTGCTGGCCGGCCAAGTCGATCTGATCGAGACGCCGGCGCCCGACGCCGTGCCGCAGCTCAAGGCCGCCGGCATGAAGCTGGTCGACAACGTCACGCCGCACGTCTGGAACTATCATCTCAGCGTGCTGCCGGGATCGCCCTGGACCGACATCCGGCTGCGCAAGGCGCTCAACCTCGCGATCAATCGCGACGAGGTGGTCGGTCTGATGAACGGCCTGGCGAAGCCCGCCAAGGGCCAGGTCGACCCGTCGAGCCCGTGGTTCGGCAAGCCCACCTTCGACCTGAAATATGATCTCGCCGCAGCAAAGAAGCTGGTCGAGGATGCCGGCTACTCCAAGGACAAGCCGCTGAAGACGACCTTCATCATCGCACAGGGCGGCACGGGCCAGATGCTGTCGCTGCCGATGAACGAATATCTGCAGCAGAGCTTCAAGGAGATCGGCATCGACATCGACTTCAAGGTCGTCGAGCTGGAGACGCTGTACACGCATTGGCGCAAGGGCGCCGCCGACGAGATGAACGCCGGCATCACCGCCAACAACATCGCCTATGTGACCTCCGATCCGCTCTACGCGATCGTGCGCTTCTTCGCCTCCGACCAGATCGCGCCCACCGGCGTCAACTGGGGCGGCTACAAGAACCCGAAGGTCGATGCGCTGATCAGCGAGGCGAAGCAGACCTTCGATCCGGCGAAGCAGGACGAGCTGATCGCACAGGCGCATGCGCTGGTCGTCGACGACGCCGCGCTGGTGTGGGTCGTCCATGACACCAACCCGCACGCGCTGTCGCCCAAAGTGAAGAAGTTCGTGCAGGCCCAGCACTGGTTCCAGGACCTGACCACGATCGGCGTGGAGTAGCGGTTCGGCGCCGGTTGCCGTCGCACTCGCAAAGAAGCCCGGCCGTCTGCCGGGCTTCTTCTTCAGCACAACAGCCAATATGTCATTTGCCGACGACGAACGCGCCCGAGTCAAATTTGTATGATGCTTGGAGAAAGCCGCCGTACCGCTCGTAGCTGAATGTCGTGGGCGATCCCGGGACGCCCGGGAATTGCGTGGTCCCGGATGTCGTCCGAGCGTACCAATAGCGCCCCCCGAGACCGACGCTGAAGTTTCTCGTCACGTCGTAAGACACGATACCTTCGAGCTGATAGCCCCAGCCGTTTCCGGACTGCGGAAGCGGATTGATGTCGGGCCGCAGCCAATGATTATCGAATCCGCTCAGCCGGACATAGGGCAGAACGGCGCCATCGAGGGTGACGTTCCAGTTCTGACCCAGATGGAAGACGCCGTTCAACCCCACACGAAGCGAGTCCCAGTTCTCGGTCTTGCTGAGCACCAGCACGCCTCCGGCAACCGGAGCGAGACCACAGATGAACGGGTTGGTCGCGACCTGAGTACATCCGTACGCGTTGACGGTCTCATAGAAATGGTTGTAGCCGATGAAGGCGCCGACCTTGAACGCAGGCCCTCTCCAGAAATTGTAGCCGGCGTCGATCGTGCCGTACCACAGCCTGCCGCTGTTCACGTCGCTGACCGTGTTTGAGTATGGAATGACTGCCGGCGGATAGTCTTCGTCGTTGAGCGTGCCGCTGAAGATGTTTCCGCCGCCAGCAAAGCCCTTGGCGAAGAAGCCGACATTGTGATCGACCCTGGCGAAGCCTTCGCCGGCATGGCTGTTGAGATTCTTATAGGTCAGCTGGGAATTGATCTGGCCTGCGACGAAAGGATCACCCAGCGTGTAACGGGTACGGCCCGAACTGTAGAAATAGCGAGCGCCGACCTCGAACTCCCACAGCGAAACCGGCGCCGGCGGCGCCTTGACCGGAAGATCCGCAGCGGACACCCCGCTGGCCCCAAGCACACACGCTGCCGCCGCGATGAGGCTGCCCCAGTGTGGCCGAGTGAAACGATATGGCGGAGCGAAACGCTTGACTGGCCCCCATGCCGGCTTCTCCTTCATTGGAGCAGCCGCACTTGTATCCTCGAAAGACTGCATCAGTGCCCCCCATTTGCAGCATTTTACCACCTTAAGTGGTTCATTATGGTATTGCACGTCTATAACGAGTACAATCCGACGCACATGCTCCCGAATCTTTCCTATCCCGCTGTTGCAGCCGCGCAACAAACGCCAAGCGCTCGACATCTGCTGGATCGCGCCGACGCCGTGCCGATCCTGCAGCGCCGGAGGCGCTTTCGTTCAGTCAAACTCGTTGTCGTCACGCTCGCGCTTGCCGGCAACATCGCGGTGGTGGACGCGCAGACATCCTCCACGAAGCCTGGCAACGTCGTCGCGCCATCGCCGCTGGCGCACGAGGGAGGCAAGCCACCGCGTATCAAACGGAGCCTTCCGCCGTCGCGTCCCGCCCGCCACGCTCCCGGCACGGAGAAACGCAGCACGCGTTGCCCGCCCTATTCGGCCTATGTGATCTGCAATTGATTACCATCGTCGCCGCGCCATGCCCGTCAGCGCGGCCGGGTCCATCCTTCGACGGATTGCTACTTCGTCAACAGCGCGTAGGCGCCGTTCCAATCCTCGGGCGGCGGATCGACCCGATAGTGGCGGATGCGCGCCTCGTAGAGATCGTAGAGCTTAGCCAGCTCCTTCGCCTCGTCCTTCCTCCGCCCTCGTTCGATTGCAGCCAGCGCCTCGTCCCAGTCGCAGTTGCGATAGGCGGCCAGCATCTCGATGGTGAGGTTGCGCAGCAGCTGGAAGCGCTCGGAATGCATCACGTCCTCGCGGCCGGTGATGGCATAGATCACCTCCGGCTCGGTCTTGCCCTTCACCATGATGAAGTCGAGCTCGAGGATGGCGAGCCTGTCCTTGACTGCCATGGCCGTCGCCGAGCCGACGATGATCGGGAAGCCGTATTCCTTGGATTGTCCTTCGAGGCGGGAGGCGAGGTTGACGCTGTCGCCGAGCGCCGAATAGTTGAACTTCAGATCGGAGCCCATGTTGCCGACCACGCCGATGCCGGTGTTGAGGCCGATGCCGACCTTGAGCGGAATGTAGACGTGGCCGCCATGCGCGGCCTCCTGCTCGCGCTCGCCGTTCACCCGGTCGATCCGGTCGAGCATGTCGAGCGCGGCTTCGCAGGCGTTGATCTGATGGTCCTTGTCGGCGAGCGGCGCGTTCCAGAACGCCATGATGGCGTCGCCCATATATTTGTCGACATAGCCCTTGCGGGCGATGATGGCGTCGGTGAGCGGCGTCAGGAACCGGTTCATGAGCTGGGTCAGGCCTTGCGGATCGTGCTTGTAGCTCTCCGAGATCGTGGTGAAACCGCGCACGTCCGAGAACATGACCGTGATCTCGCGCTCCTCGCCGCCGAGCTTGGGCGGCGAGTCCGCCAACTGCTCGACCAGAACGGGCGACAGATATTGCCCGAACACGGAGCGCATCTGCCGGCGCTGCTCCTGCTCGCGGACGAAATTGGCGAAGATCAGCGTCAGGTAGACCGCGGTTGTCGACAGCATCGGATAGGTGAAGTCGATCATCAGCCGGTGCTGGGTGTAGAAGTACCAGGAGAGGCCGAGCAGCGCGCTCGCGAACAGTCCCCCAACCATCACCAGGGTGATGGCGCCGAGCTGCGGCGCGAACACAATGACGAGAAAACCGAGCAGGACGGCCCCAAGGAACTCGACCACAACGCCCCAATAAGGCCGTGTCAGAATTGAGCCTGTCAGCACCGACTCCAGCACCTGGGCGTGTACCTCGACGCCCGGCATGGCCGAGTACACCGGAGTGGTCTTGATGTCGTTCAACCCGATGGCGGACGGGCCGATCAGGATCAGCTTCCGCGCAATCTTCTCCGGTGACACGCGGCCTTCGAGCACGTCGATGGCAGAGACATAGATGGATGGATCATGATTGGCGTAGTGCACCCAGATCTTGCCGTTGCCGTCGGTCGGAATCTGAAACCCACGCAGGCCAAGGCTGGTGATGCCGCCCTCCTCAGCCTTGACGAACACCGTGTCCGTGGCGGTCAGAACCCGCAGCATCTCGAAGCTCAGCGCCAGCATCGTGACGTCCTGTGCCCGCATGATCATCGGCACCCGGCGGATGATGCCGTCGCGCTCGGGCGGGATCGTGAACAGGCCACGCCCCGCCGCCGCATGCTCGATCACCGGCACGTTGCGCAGCAGCCCAGGAAACGGCTCCATGAACGGGATCGGGTCACCCAGCATCGCAAAGCCGGTCACGGGCAGTGTCTTGTCCAGATCGGTGCGCTTCTCGAGGCTGGCCGTCTCACCGAGCACGATGCGCGATCTTCGCAAGGTCTCGGCGAACACCTGATCGTTTGACGGCAACGCCTTCAGCTTCTCACGTGTCACCTCATCCAGACCGGGGAAGGTATCCGCCGCGATAGCCGGATTGAGCCGGTCGGGCTCGGCAAACACGACGTCGAAGGCGATGACAAGGGCGCCGAGCTGGGTCAGTTTCTCGATGATCTCGGCGATGCGCGTCCGCGGCCATGGCCACTGGCCGAGCTTGGGATCAGCGAGGCTCTTCTCGTCGATGTCGACAATGGTGACCGGGCGAACCGTCTTGGGCCGCGGACTGAGCGCCTGGAAATTATCGAAGGTGCGAAGACGCAACTCCTGCACCAGGGCCGGATCAGCGACGCGCAGCGCCGCGAACGCGACCAGCAGCAGCAGGCAGATCAGGCGCGCATAGCCAAACCTGCGTGCAAACCACCGGGGAACTGCTCTCAATCGCTTCATGCAGCAACCGATATCACACCGTGGCCTGCAGCCCGAACGCCGCGGACTCAGACCAGGTGAAAGCCGTCGTGATGCGCCTTGAATTGATCCAGCGTCACGCCCTTGAGCGTGAGCGTATCATGCGCCGCATCGGTGATGACGGTGTCGTGGCCGTTGTTGGCCGACTGCGCGGCGGCCACCATCGCGTCCACGCTGGCGAACAGCGAATGATCGAGCTCGACGATGTCCTTGTTGAGATCGAAATCGCCGATCGTGGCGCTGCCGAAATGCGGATTGAAGACGAAGGTGTCGTTACCGCCCTTGCCGAAGATCGTGACACCGCCGCCGACATTGACGAAATTGTCGTTCTGATCGGTGCCGTTGATCGTCGAGGCGCTGTTGCCGGCCAACGTGACGGTCAGTGCCTTGCTCGCAGTGCCGCCGTGGCCGTCGCTGACCTCCGCCTGATAGGTCACGGTCAGCGTGTCGCCGGGATTGAGGAAATCCAGGTTCACGTCGGCCGGATGATACGTCCAGTGCAGGACATCGGCACCGCCATCGGATGTCGCGCTGTCGAAGGTGATCGCGTGGGCATCGGCCAGCGCCTGGACATGGGCATTCGAGGGCAGGCTGAGAGAGCCATTGTATTTGATCACGCCATTGTCGTGCACCGAAGCGGTCAGCGTGTCGCCGACATCCTTGTCGAGCACCGTCAAGGTGCCGGACATGTCGCTCGCCGATTTCACCGGCTGATCGGCGATGGTGCCCGCCGAGACGTTGTCGAGCTCGAACGCATTCTGGCTGCTGGCGAGCACCACCTTGTTGAACGGCGACAGCCCGAGAAACTCGACATAGCCGTTCGAGGCCAGCGACGCCTGCCCGCCATTGGCGAGCAGCGGCGCGACGTCGCTGCCCGAGTAGGACGCCACCAGCTTGTTGCCGTTGTAGAACGAGATGCTGTTGTAGCTGTCGACCGACCCCCAATACAGCCCGAAGCTGTTCTTGACGCTGTCGAAGGTGATCGTCTCCTGGGCTTGGCTGCCGATGCTGAGATAGTTGGTCTTGTCCGCACCGTCGACCATGTAGGGCGCCGCGGATACCGGCGACGAGCCGTGCACGATTCCCGCATTGCCGGAGGCCGTGAACGTCGCGTGCAGCGCCTCGCTGTAGAAGCTGCCGTGGCCGCGTCCGTTGTCGGAGATCGCGCCTTCCGACACGTGATCGAACGTCTCGGTGGGCATGCCCTCCGTGTTCGTTTTGGCGGAGCTCGCCAGCACCCTCGCCTGCTCTGCCAAGATGACAGTCTGGACCGGCGGGTTCGTCTCACCGGTGATGACGGGCGCATCCTCGGCACCATTGACGGTGATGGTGACGGGCACCTCGACCACGAGGCCATGGCCGTCATCGATGGCAACCGTGTAGGTCAGCGTCACGTGCTGGCCGACGCCGAGGTAGTCGAACGCCTTGTCGCCGGCAGCGAAGCTCCAGGCCTGCGACCCCGCACCCTTGCCGGATTCGGTGAGCGCGCCGAGCGACAGCCAGCTCTTGAGCACGGACATGTCCGACGGCAGGCCGCCGTCGTTACCCGAGGTCGCGACGTCGCCGATCACCTTCAGGACATGCGTGTCGGTGATATCAGCGTCCGTGAAAGTGATGGTGCCGCTCGCGGTGTCGGGCAGGTCCGATCCTGACTTGGCCGTGCGCTCCGCGATGACGGCCGCCTGCGCATCGCTCGTCACGACCGGCAGATCGTTGGTGCCCGTGATGGTGACGACGATCGTCGACGTCGCGGTCCCGCCTTCATGATGATCGTCGAGCGTCACCGTGGTGGTGACCTTGATGGTCTGCCCGGCGCCAAGAAAATCGAGCTTGCCGTCGGCGATGGCATAGGTCCAGCCGACCTTGCCATTGTTGGCATTGCCGCCCTGGCTCAGTTGCAGCGCCTGCTCGAACGCGGCGATCTGCTCCGGCGTGAGCTGGCTGGACAAGTCGGTGTGCCCATCGGCCGCGACCCATGTCACGCTCTGCGCATGAGGCAGGATCGACGCTGTCGGGCGATCGGTGAGGTCAACGTCGCTGAAATGAATGGTCCCGGTGACGCTTTGCAGATCAGACGAGCCCGTCTGAGCCCCCGTTTCGGTCAACGCACCCGGCTTGCCGGGATCTGTAACCACCGGCACGTCGTCCTTGGCCGTCACCGTGATCAACGTCCCGCCATTGGCGTCTTTGCTGCCGGCGAAATGCAAGTCGCTGAAATCGCCGACGAGGGTCAGAGCGATGCTGTGCCCTTCGCCGTCGATGACGGTGAGCACGCCCGTGTCAGCATCATAGGACGCCGTCGTCGCGTCACTCCATTTGATTGTCTGCAGATCGATCTTGTCGTCTGCTCCGAGGCCGGCGAGTTTGGCGGAGAAGCTGGCGTCGTCGATGACAATCTCGCTGCTCCCTTTGCTGCTGAAGTCGATGACCTGATCGACGTGGCCATCGACGGTCAGCGTCGCGCCGGCATCGACCTTGATCAGTCCCGAGCCGGTGACATCGCCGTTGATCTCGAACGTCCCGGCCGTGATCTCGATCGTGCCGTCGTTGTAGATCGTTCCGCTGAGTCCACTCGTGCCGCTCGCCGTGATCGCCCCATAGATATAGAGCTTGCCATCACCGCTCACCGTGGTGCCGGCGAGATCGAGGATCGCGCCGAGATCGACGGTCATTTTGCCGACGTTGGCGACCTCCATGCCCGCCAAGGTCACCACGTCATGGCCGGCGATCTCCAGCGTGCCGGCGATCCGGATTTCCAACGTGCCGCCGGTGAGAGTCGTGCTCCCATCGAGCACCAGGGTCGATTCCACCGGGACCGTACCATCCTCATCGATGATGATCTGACCATTGGTGTTATCGATGGTGACATTGTCGAAGGTGGTCGCCGCCTCGGTCTCGACATGCACGATGCCGTGGTTGATGAGATCGCCGCCGGTGATCGTGCTGTGCTCGATCAGCAGCAGCGCGGCTTCGTCCACCTGGACCGTGCCGAAATTGTCGACGGTGACGCCGACCAGGTTGGCGCTCTCCTCTGCGGCGACCTCGAGCCTCGACCCGTCGCCGATCGTGACGTCGACGCCGGTCAACGACGCGCCACCCTGGACGGTGAGGATGGCCGTCATCTCCGCGAGCGGACCGGTCTCGCCGATCAATAGCGCGCCGCCCGCGACGGCGCTGCCGTCGATCGTGCTGTCGCCATCGACGGAGACCGTCCCGTCGTTGCTGATAGCGCCGCCGGCGATGCTCGTGCCGGACAGAGACAACGCGCTGCTCACCGCAATAGTGATCGCGGCGGCACTCGCATTCGTGATCGTCTCGTCTTCGAACGTATTGCCGCTGCCGGACACGGCGACGATGCCGGAATTGTCGAGCGTGCCGCCGATCAGCGCGGCTGCGCCGGTCAGGGCGACGGTTCCACCGGACTCATTGGTCAGCGTGCCGCCGCTGATGCGCGCCTGCGAGAGGGTCAGCGTCGCGCCGTCTTCGACCGTGATCGTACCGTCGGTATTGTCGACGCTGGTGTCGTCGTCGAGCGCGAGCGCGCCATCCGGCTTGATGTCGATCAGGCCGGCGTTCGTGACGATCTCGTTCGAGATGGCATTTCCGGCGCCAGACACATCGATCGTACCGAAATTGGTCAGTTCGCCATTGCTGATCTCGGCCCCGTCTTTCAGGGCGAGCAGGCCGTTGGCTTGCGGTGGCGTCTGCCCACCTTCGTCCAGCGTGCCGATATTTTGAACGATCGGCACGCCATCGATCAGGATGGTGCCGCCGTCGATGCTGCCGCCGTCGAGTGTCAGGGTGGCGCCCAGGTCGACCCTGATCAAGCCGGAGCTGTCCTGATCGGCATTCGCGACGTTGCCATGCACGGTCAGCGTGCCAGCCGACAGCTCGACCGTCCCGGTGTTGATGATGCTGGCCGCAGCCCCGAATACGCCGCCGCCATCCAGCACCACAGCGCCGACATTGTGCAGCTCGCTCTGGTCCAGCATCTGCGCCGAACCATTCACCGTAATCGTGGCGCCCGAGAAGTTAACGATGCGAGAGTCGGCCTTTGCCGTCAGCGCGCCGCCGATCGTCAGCAAGCCGTGATTGTCGAGTTCGGGGACGGCGCCGCCGCCAAAGTCATTCAGCGTGACCGATTTGGCGGAGGCGTAGGCGCCGTCATCGATCGTCACCGGGAAGGCCGGCGTCAGGCCGTGCAGCTGATCGGTGATGATGATGACGTCATCATCGGCGGTCGGAGCCAGACCGGTTGCCCAGTTCGCGCCGTCGCTCCACAGATGAACCTGCCCGCCGCTGCTCTCGCCAGGCTGCGTCGTGGCAATCCAGACCACCGCCGGATCGTCGGTGCCGGTGATCGTGACCGTGACCGTCTGCGTCGATGTCGCGCCTTGCGAGTCCGTCACGGTCACCGTGTAGGTGAGCGTCAGCGTCTGGCCTGCGGGGATGAAATCCGCGACATAGACCGGCAGGCTGGCGAAGCTCCAATTGATCTTGCCGGTGCCGCTCCCGGTGCTATCGGAGGCCAGCGACGCCGTCAGCGCCTGTTCGAACAGCGCCAGTGGGGCCGGCGGAATGCTACCGCCGCCTTCCAGAGCCGCGCCGGTCAGCTTGGCCGAGACGGTATGGCTGTCGGTGAGGTCGACATCCTTGAAGGTCAGCGTGCCCGAGGTCGGATCGTCCGAGGTCAGCGGCCCGCCGGGCACGCTGGTGCCGCCCTCGAACGCGATCGTCTGCACGGTTGCGACGATCTCGGGCTTGTCATTGGTGCCCGTCACCGTGATCGTGATCGGCACCACGGTGAATTCATTGGACGGCGCGAAATTGTTGTCGACGCGTACGAGGTAGGTCAGCGTGAGCGTCTCGCCTGCCGCGAGAAAGTCGAAGTAGTTGTCGGGAACGCTGTAGGTCAGCGTCGCCGTGCCATAGTTCTTGTTGTTCGGATCTGGCGTGACCGCGATCTTCACGGCCGTCGCCATGACGTCCTGCAGTTGCAGGGCGTTCAACGAGCCCGTGACATCAGTCTGCTGCGCGCTCTTGTAGGCATAGGACTTGAAGCTCACCGACACCGTCGGCCGGTCGATGCCGTTGATGTCGACGAAATTGATGCGGCTGAGAACGGTGTCGAGATCGGTGCCGTTCCCGGTCTGACCGGCACGCTCCATCAATCCGAAGGCCGTCGTCAGCCGGCCGCCAGCATCGAGAATCCTGACGTCCGGCGGACCTGGGATGTGCGACGGCTGCTCGCCGGTCTGGCCAGTCCCGGTCGTCGGGCCGGAGTCGTCGACCACGCGAACCACCGGCGTTGCGCTGGTGCCGTTGGGCAAGGTCAGCGGCGTCAGCGTCTGCGGCACCCCGATATCGGTGAAGTGGGTGTTCGACTTCGGATTGGTGTTGTCGGTGAACTTGATCGAGAAGACGTCGTTGATGAGCTTCTGGATGTCCGGCGTGAGCGGGACAGCGCTCTGATTCACGATTCCGTTGCTGATCTGGATCTGCTGTCCGGCCTGATTCACCACAGCGATCGGCTGCAGCGTCGTCTTGTCGAACAGGACGTAGGAGCCGGTGTGGCCGTCCGGCTCGACCAGCACCTGGAACTTGGCATCGGGCAGACTGCCCTGCCCCGGCACTGTGAAATCGATCTCGACCAGCACCGCCGTGCCGCGAATGCCCATGGTCGCCACGGGCGTGTCGACCTTCATGTCGCCGTGCTTGGCGGTCTCGCCGGCCACGAACGAGATCGTGCCGGCGACGAGGCTGATCAGCGAGGAATTGTTCGACCCATTGGGGTCGTACACCATCTCATTCAGCACCATCCGCGCATTGGACGACAGGCCGAACACGGTGCCGTCGATGAAGGTGATGCCGAGCGTCGAATCCGATCCCGACTGGACGACGTCGCCCTTCTCGACGTTGTCGCCGTTGTGCAGGAGAATCGAAACGCCGTTGCGGATGACCGTCGCGGTGCCCTGCAGCTTGGTCACATGGCCGATGACCTTGCTCACACTCGCAGCCGCCCCGGCCTGGCTGACCTGCACCGCGCCGGAGAGCGCATTGACGAGGTCGCCGGTCAGATGCGCACCATCGGGTGACGCCAGGGGCGCCCGTTTCTCGCCCTTGAAATAGTCCGGCAGCACCATCTCGCGCCCATCGGACGAGAGGATCAGGTCGAGGCCGGACCGCTTGAAATCGGCGTTGAACAGAAAATGCGCGTCCGGAACGACGATCGCGTCCGTCGGCGCATGGGCGTGCGGCGCCTCCAGCCGCACGTGACCGTGCGAGGAGGCGCCCCGGCCGTCGGAGAAAAGCGCGGCGTCAGAATTGCCAGCGTAATTCACGGGGCCACCGACTATGGTTAATGAATACATAAGAATGAGTGTTCAAGGCGTGCATATCACTGGCAAGTGTCTGGCGGAACCACCTTCAGCTTGTGCTTCAGGTGGCCAAAAACGGCGGCTTCCGCGGGATCGCTACGATGTTGTCGAGTTTCTGCCCTCTTTACAGCTGGCTCCGGGCGGAACCGGCCAAGTCAAAATTCATGTCTCTCCAGAAAATAGAAGTAATTCCAAGTATTCATAGACCAGCCAATACCTTTGCCGACATCGACATCCGCACCGGCTTACCCCTGACAACGGATTTCAAGTGCAGGACTGTGGGTGGGAGAACAAGAATCGACGAATTGCATCAATTTGGCGGGAGCGGCGGCTGAGTTCAAAGCACAACTTCACCGCGAACCCTTCCGACCTTCGCGACCATCGCTCAGCTTTCGCTAGGATTTGTCGCATCGGAGCAACACAACGTTCAGCGTAAATCCTGCGATTTGATCGCCCGCGTGCCGGTTTTAAGCAGAGGCCAAGCCTCCACATCCATGCTGACCGCCAACAAGCATCCGGTTCCGTCAGGCGCTGCATCGCGCCGACCGAGATCCGGGCACGGGGCGTCACATGAATTTTCTCGCGCTGATGCGCGCATCGCTGGCGGCCGCGGCCGCCAGCGCCGCCATGTGGATCGGCAGTCCGGCGAGCGCCGGTCCTGCCGCGCGGCCATTGGGGCTCGCCGCCATCGAGGATGCGGAGCCTTTCGCCCTGCCGCGGGTGGTCCTCGATGCCGGCGCGTTGCGCGACAAGTGGCTGGCGCTCGCGCGCAAGCTCGAGGACGAGCGCGTGCAGCTTGCGCTGTGCGATGGCGACCGCGAGCGCTGCGTTTCCCCCGCCGCCCTCAGCCTGCTCACGATCATCGATCAGGGCCGTCTCCGCGAGGGGCGGGCACGGCTCGGCCAGATCAATCGCGCGATCAACCTGGCCATCCGCCCCGCCAGCGACCTCGCCCAATATGGCCAGATGGATGTCTGGGCCTCTCCTCTTGTGACGTTCGAGCACCGGGCCGGCGACTGTGAGGACTACGCGATCGCCAAGTTCGTCGCGCTTCAGATGGCCGGCATTGCCGCCGACGATCTGCGGATCGTGATCCTGCACGACGTCGTGCGCGGCGAAGATCACGCCGTCGCGGCCGCGCGCCTCGACGGGCGCTGGCTCATGCTCGACAATCAGCGCATGGCGATGGTCCAGGACAGCGACGCGCGGCAGGTACGGCCGCTGTTCGTGATCGACGAGACCGGCATCTCCCGTTATCAGCCGTTGCCGCTGATGGCAGAGGCCCAGGCGCTGTCGCCAGACAGCACGGGTTCCGTGAACCATTGACCATCGCCCGCAGCGGTGCAGCTCTCCAATGGCGCAGGACCACGGCGGGAGCGCGGAACCGGTCGGCACCGCGGGTCCGTTCACCACGCCGCAACGAGTTGCATCCACATTGCAGACGCCAACCGAACGAGGCGATAGTGCCGTCATGATCCCAGGCAGCCCCGCCCTCGCCGTGCGAGGACTGACGAAATGTTTCGAGCGGCCGGCGGTCGATGCGCTCGACCTCGTGGTGCGCTCGGGTGAATTCTACGCACTGGTCGGCCCGAACGGCGCCGGCAAGACGACCACGCTGCGCATGGTCGCGGGCCTGCTGCGGCCGGATGCCGGGCGGATCGAGATCTTCGGCATCGACGCGCTGCGCGACCCGATCGCGGCCAAGCAGGTGATGGCCTGGGTCTCCGACGAGCCCATGATCTACGACAAGCTCACGCCGCTCGAATATCTCGAATTCGTCGCCGGACTGTGGGGCATCGATCCCGCGAGATCAGGTGAGGCGGCAACCGAGCTTCTGGTCTCGCTCGGGCTGGAGCCGCATCTGCACGAGCGCTGCGAAGGCTTTTCCAAGGGCATGCGCCAGAAGGTGGCGCTCGCCGGCGCGCTGATCCACGACCCGCGGCTGATCATCCTGGACGAGCCGCTGACCGGCCTGGACGCGGTGTCGGCGCGGCACGTCAAGGGCCTGCTGGCCGAGCGCGTCCGCCGCGGCGGCACGGTGATCATGACCACGCACATTCTCGAAGTCGCCGAGCGCATGGCCGACCGGATTGGCGTCATCGCCGCCGGACGCGTCGTCGCCGAGGGCACGCTCGCCGAGCTCCGCCAGCAGAACGGGCGCACCGACACCAGCCTGGAGGAGCTGTTCATCGCGCTGGTCGACGTCGAGTCCGCGGCATGACGCGGGCGGCGACGCTCGCCTGGTTCGCCCGTCACGAGCTCCGGCTCGCCTGGCGGGAATGGCTCGGCATGATCACGGCCGGCCGGCGGCGCCGCACGCGGGCCGCCATCATCGGTCTCGTGCTGTTCGGCGCCCTCATGCATCTGCCGGCCTGGGTCGTGGTCGGCCGCTACGCCGATCTCGCGCCGCCGCTCGACAAGACCGCGCTGATCGTCATCACCGCGACCATCATGCTGTCCTGGGCCTTGATGCTGTCGCAGGCGATCGAGTCTGTCACCCGCGTGTTCTACGCCCGAGCCGACCTCGATCTCATCATGTCGTCGCCGGTGCGGCTGGCCGAGATCTTCTCCGTCCGGATCGCGGCGATCGCACTCTCCGTGACCAGCATGGCGCTGCTGCTCGCGACCCCCTTCGTCGACGTGCTGCTGATCGAGGGTGGCGCCCGCTGGCTCGCCGCGTTCGTCGTGGTCGCGGCCGTCGGCCTGTCGGCGGCGGCGATCGCCATCGCCATCACGATCGTCCTGTTCCGCCTCATTGGTCCGGCGCGGACGCGGCTGGTCGCCCAGATCCTGGCGGCCGTGATCGGTGCCGGCTTCGTCATCGTGCTGCAGATCGCGGCGATCGTGTCCTATGGCACGCTGTCGCGCTTCGCCGTCCTCACCTCGGATGCCGCGGCCGCCATCGCGCCCGATCCCGACAGTCTTGTCTGGCTGCCGGCCCGCGCCGCGCTCGGCGACGGTCAGGCGCTCCTGATCCTGCTGGCCGCCGGACTGTTGCTGCTCGGTGTCGTCATGATCGTGTTCTCGCCGCGCTTCGCCGACACCGCGATCAGCGCCGCGGCCCAGGGCATCTCCAGCCGCGCCGGCGCACGCGTCAGGTCGTTTCGCGGCGGCTCGCGGCAGCAGGCACTGCGGCGCAAGGAGTTCATGCTGCTGCGGCGCGATCCCTGGCTGATCTCGCAGACGCTGATGCAACTGCTCTATCTGGTGCCGCCGGCGCTGCTGCTGTGGCGCAGCTACTCCGACAGCTCGCAGGCGGTGTTCCTGATCACGCCGGTCGTCGTGATGGCGGCGGGCCAGCTCGCGGGCGGCCTCGCCTGGCTCACCATCTCCGGCGAGGATGCGCCCGAACTGGTGGCGACGGCGCCGCTGCCGGGGACGCGCATCGTGCGCGCCAAGGTCGAGGTCGTGCTGATCACGATCGCAATGATCTTTGCGCCTCTCGTGCTCGCGCTCGGCTGGGTCGCGCCGGCGCAGGCGGTGGTCACGGCGGTGGCCGTGCTGGTCGCGACCGTCTCCTCCACGGCCATCCAGCTCTGGTTCCGGATCCAGGCGCGGCGCAGCCAGTTCCGGCGCCGCCAGACCTCGTCGCGGCTGGCGACCTTTGCCGAGGCCTTCTCCTCGATCGGCTGGGCGGCGACCGCGGCGCTGGCGCTCGCGCTGCCCGAGGCTGCGATCGTCTGCGGCCTGATGACCGCGGGCCTCTTGCTCGCGGCCTGGAAGCTGAGCCCGGCACGGACCTGAAGCGTTCAGCGCAGCACCTCCATCACGGCGGCGGCGAACGCCGCCGGCTCTTCCTGCGGCAAATTGTGGCCGGCCCGAGGGATCACGCGATGGCCGATCCGGTTGCTGAACTTCGCAGCATGCGCCTGGCCGTCCGTCGCCGGGATCACGCCGTCGGCGTCGCCATCGAGCGTGATCGTGGGCACCGCGATGACAGGCAGGCTCGCCAGCCGCTGCTCGATGTCCTGATAGCGCGGGTCCCCCTCGGCCAGCCCGTAGCGATGCCGATAGCTGTGGATCACGACATCGACGTGATCGGGATTGTCGAACGCCTCCGCCGCGCGCGCGAAGGTCGCATCGTCGAAGCGCCAGTGCGGTGACCATTGCTGCCACAGCAGCCGTGCAATTTCGGCGCGGTGGGCCGCGAGCCCGGCCCGTCCGCGCTCGGTCTGGAAGTACCATTGATACCAGAACGCGAACTCGCGCGGCACCGGCGCCGGCTCCAGCGCCCGCGCGATGTCCTGGATCAGGTAGCCGTTCACGGAGACCAGGCCCGTGCAGCGCTCGGCCCACAGCGCCGCGCCGACGCAGGCCGCGCGGCCACCCCAATCATAACCGGCGAACACCGCGCGAGGGATCGCCAGCGCATCCATCAGCGCGACCAGGTCGGCGCCGACCGCGGCCTGCTGGCCCGAGCGCGGCGTCGATGCGTCGCGGAAACGAGTGGGTCCATAGCCGCGCAGATAGGGTACGATGACGCGGCAGCCTTGTGCCGCGAGCCGCGGCGCGACCTCGACATAGGAGTGGATATCGTAGGGATAACCGTGCAGCAGGATGACGACGGGACCGTCGGCCGGCCCGCTCTCGACATAGGCAATGCGGAGCACGCCAGCGTCGATCTCCCGTAGCGGCCGCAACACCTGATCCGTCATGCCATCCTCCCGCATCGCGCCGCGCTCTCGAGCCGGGCGCAGCGCCGAGGATAGTTCTGATCGAAATTCCCCGCTACACTCGCACGCGCTGTTGGAGGGGAACTGCCATGCTGCGCTCGCTGGTCTCGCTGCTTGCCGTCCTGGTCGCATTCGCATCGCCCGCGGTGGCGCAATCGGGGCCGCGCACCAGCGAGTGCCTGGCGATGGCCGGCGGCCCGCCGCGCGCCGTGCCGGTCAGCCTGCGCCGGACGGCGGCGGCCGGCAACGAGGTGACAATCACCTATGCCGGCCACTCGACCTACTTCATCGACACGCCGATGGGCATCCGCATCGCCACCGACTACAGCGGCGCCTATCAGGTCGGGCGGCTGCCCGACGTCATCACCATGAACCGGGCGCATTCGACGCACTACACGCTGGCGCCCGATCCGCGCATCCCGCACGTGCTGCATGGCTGGGGCGACGACGGCAAGCCGGCCCAGATCTACGAGCGGATCGGCGACGTGCTGATCCGCAACATTACCACCGACATCCGCCGCTATTTCGGAGATTCCATCGGCATCGACATGATCAAGGACGGCAACTCGATCTTCATCTTCGAGGTTGCCGGCCTGTGCATCGGCCATCTCGGCCATCTGCACGTCAAGCTGGACGAGACGCATTTCGCCGCGATCGGCCGGCTCGACGTGGTGATGGTGCCGATCGACGGCACCTACACGATGTCGCTCGACGGCATCTCCGAGATCACCAAGCGTCTGCGCGCCTCGGTGGTGCTGCCGATGCACCGCTTCGCGACGCCGCTCGACGAGTTCATGCGCAAGATCGGCCAGCAGTTCGAGATCGACCGGCGCGGCGAGCGGACGTTGAAGATGTCGCGCGAGCTGCTGCCGTCGATGCCGACGGTGATCATCCTCGACGGCGTCTAGGCGCCCGCGAGGCTGGTGCCGCGACGGCCTTCCGGCGTCAGGAACATGCGCTTGAGCTTGTTGATCACGCGCACCGCGAGGCCGAGCACATAGGGCTGCGTCTTCAGGCAGAAGGCCAGCTTCTTGACGTGGCCCTCGACATGCCATTTGGCATGCGCGCCATCGCGGAAGAAGATCACGTCGCCCGGCCCATAGCGCTTCGCCGGGAGCCCATCGCTCTCCAGCACGATCGCGCCTTCGAGGATCAGGATGGTCTCGTCGAAATCGTAGTACCAGTTGAACTTGCCCTCGGTGCAATGCCAGACGATGGTCGAGCCCAGCCCGTCGCTGCTGCGCGCGATGGTGCAGGAGGTCGCGGTCGGAGTGCCCTCGATGATCCAGGACGGCTCGATCGGAGCGGGCGCCAGGTCGACGGTGAGGTTGGCGGTTTCGATCAAGGACGGCGACATCGTGGACCTCAAATGCATGGGACTGAAATGACCGGGCGAACGCCGGCATGAGCCTGCGACCGTAGCCGGTTGCACCTAATGGCTGCTTTCCGCAGTCGTTAAGATTTGAACCAATCGCCGCGACCAGCCGTCGCATCACAACCACGCCAGCGCTATAAACTTCACGCGAACGCCGCAATTTGTTCGCGGCCTCGCCAAACCTGCTGATCTACTGTTTAGCCGCACTGCAAGATGCGGACAGGCGCCCCTCCGGTCGCCCTGCCCATCCTGAGTTGTGCCGTCACCTTTAGAGATTTGCCGCCTTCGCAGAGATAAGGATTTCCCAGGATGCGCCGACTGAACCTCGCCTTCGCCCTCACGCTGTCTGCCGCCACTCTTGCAACCACCGGCGTCGTCATGGCGGGCGAAACGCCCGCCCCCGAGAATGCCAAGGCCTACTTCATCAACCTCAAGGACGGCGACACCGTCTCCTCGCCGGTGCTGATCCGCTTCGGCCTGTCCGGCATGGGCGTCGCGCCGTCCGGCACCGAGGCTCCCAACACCGGCCACCACCATCTGCTGATCGACGCGCCCGCGCTCGAGGGCGATGCGCTCAACGAGGCGATCCCGGTCGATGCCGGCCACGTGCATTTCGGGAAGGGCCAGACCGAAGCCTCGGTCAATCTCACGCCGGGCAAGCACACCTTGCAGCTCGTGCTCGGCGACTGGAGCCACATCCCGCACAACAAGCCGGTCATGTCGGAACGGATCACGATCGACGTGCAGGCCACCACCGGCAGCGCCAAGCAGTAGGACCGTTCGACCGACGACGACCCCGCCGCGAGCATCGCTCGCGGCCCGCTTCGGGCCGGTGCACGCGTGGCGCCGGCCCGTCATGCGTCAGGCCCACTCGTCCTTCAAGCCCACTCGCCCTTGCGGAACACCGGCACGCGGCGGCCGTCTTCATGGAGGCCGTCGATGTCGGTGTCGGCCGAGCCTATCATCCAGTCGATGTGGATCAGGCTCTGGTTGCCGCCCTGGGCGGCGATCTGCTGCGGCGACAGCGACGTTCCGTTGACGAAGCACTTCGAGTAGCACTGGCCGAGCGCGATGTGCGAGGCGGCGTTCTCGTCGAACAGCGTGTTGTAGAACAACAGGCCGCTCTTGGAGATCGGCGAGGAGTGCGGCACCAGCGCGACTTCGCCGAGCCGGCGCGCGCCCTCGTCGGTGTCGAGCACCTTGTTCAGCACTTCCTCGCCCTTCGAGGCCTTGGCCTCGACGATGCGGCCCTCCTCGAACTTTACCTGGATGTTGTCGATCAGCGTGCCCTGATAGGACAGCGGCTTGGAGCTGACGACGTGACCCGACACGCGACGGCAATGCGGCGTCGTGAACACTTCCTCGGTCGGGATGTTGGCATTGCAGGTGATGCCGTTCTTGGCGGTCGAGGCGCCGCCCTCCCATTCATGGCCGTCGGCGAGACCGATCGTCAGGTCCATGCCGGGTCCGGTGTAATGCAGCGCACTGAAGCGCTGGCCGTTGAGCCATTCGGTGCGCTCGCGCAGCACCGCGTTGTGGCGCTCCCAGGCCGACACCGCATCCTCGCGATCGACGCGCGACGCCGCGAAGATCGCGTCCGCGAGCTTCGCCACCGCGACCTCTTCCGGGACATCCGGGAAGACCAGCTTGGCCCAGGAGAGGCTCGGATAGGCGATGATGTTCCAGTTGGTCTCGAAATTCGTGATCTTCTCCAGCGCCGGCTGATAGGCCTTGGAGTTGGCCTTGCTGGCGCGCGCCACCTTGGCCGGATCCTGGCCGGACAGCAGCATCGGATTGTCGCCGACGATGGCGAGCCGCGCGGTGTTCTCCGAGAACGCCTTGGCCATGCCCTGATAGAGCCAGTCGGCGGCGCGATCGAAGCTGTTGTCATGGCCGAAACGATAGCGCGCCAAGGTCAGCTCCTCGTCGGAGAAGAACGAGGTCACGATCCCCGCGCCGGCCTTGTAGGCGTGCTCGGCGACCTTGCGCACCAGCGGCAGCGCCACCGACGGCGCGGTCAGCAGCAGATCCTGACCGGGCCGAAGCTGCAAGCCGACCTTCACCGCGACCTCGGCCAGGCGGTCGAGCTTCACGGGATCGATGGCGGCATCGAAGTTGCTGAAATGTGCGGTCATCAGGAGGGTCCAGTTCCGTTTCTTTGCAGTGTTGAAGAGATAGGCCAAACGGTCGGGCGGTCAATGGCGAACGGGGGCGACTCCGGCATCGCCTCTCCGCCCTTGTCGCCGCCGAGCATGGCGCTGACAACTGCCGTGAAGGCGTTCGGAGACATGGCTGACACCTCAAAACGGCCCTGTGGGTCCGCACCCGTCGCTTTCCAAAGCTGAGCCGCGAGCTCGGTGCCGCTCTCCCTCGGAGGGCAGGGCTATCACATATGGCGATCGAGGTTTTGCGCTTACCTCTCTCCGCGTCATCATGCTGAGAACGACGTGGATGCCCGGGCAAGGCGGGCATGACGGAGTAACTAACCTGCAGAATCGTTCATCGCGATGGCCCTGTATCTCCATATGCGATAGCCCTGCCCTGGAGGGGGAGGGTCGGCACTGAGCCAGTGGCGCGTCGTGATCAACAATTTTGAGCGGCATATGGGGATGTGCGTCCATGGCCTCGCGGCGCCCCAGGCGTCCGAGTGATACAGTGGTCTCACCCTCTTCAAACGAAAGGGTGCAGGGAAGGCCGGACCTCGACTGAGGCCCGTGGCCCGCCTGCTCAAAAAATGCAGGCGGCAGGTACCACAGGTCCAGCCGGATGATCCGGCCCTCCCTGCGCGATGGCTTTACGGCTGCTTCGCGTTCTCCCCGGTGCGCCGGGCTTTTTGGTCACCGTCACCCACGCGGCGCCATCGGCGCCAACGCAGGCTTGATACTGGCATCGGAGTATCAGGACCACGCGACTTGACCGTGCGAGCCGATGTTGTTCGTCCGCGCGAATGACCACGCTGCAAACCGGCCCGCCCATCACATCCCGCCTCCACGTGTCGTGACGACCGCGATACGCCCCTCGTCGATGAGGCGGGACAGCGACAAACAATCATGATTTTCCGAAACCGCCAAGCAGGATATTTTTTCTGCCGGGACTGGACAGCCCAAATCAGCCTGAACCTGCTCAGGAAATCAGTCTCCAGACGCAGCGGCGATCGAACGGATCAGGGGCAGGAACAGGCCTGTTCATCACAGCACAACGACATGAGTCGCCCGACGGGCGGCATTCTCGATCGCGTCAGTCGTCGACATGCAGCCCACCACCATCGACGTACCAGTCGGCACGTGACGCCCAGTGCACGTGGCGATCGGGTACGGCGCCGAGCGGCTCATCGAAGCCGCCGGCAGGAATGATCGCCTCGTGGCCGCTGCGCGTCAGATGCGGCATAGGGCTGCCGCACGTGCTGCAGAAGGCCGTGGCGAAGCTGCGCGCCTGCGGCAGGTCGAACCGCGTGACGCTCGCCTCGCCGCGCAGCCAGCGCAGCGCCGCCGCCTTGACGACGACCTCACAGGAGTGCGCCGTGCCGCTGGCCTTGCGACAGCGCGAGCAATGGCAATTGAGGAATTTGTCGAACGGCCCCTCGACCTCGAAGCCGACGCGGCCGCAGAGGCAACTGCCGCGGAACGTGGTCATGACGATCTCCTATGAGTGCGCTGGAATGTCCAAGAGCGCCACACGCGTGGAGGATGTTACTTATGCTGACTGCATCCTTGCAGCTATCAGGACGACTGAAGGCCAGCCTCGGTCGCCGCATTGTTAGTAGGTAGCATGGTCTTCCCACGCGGAACATTCGACTGTTTGTGAGTCATCCTCGACATCGAGAGTCAATCACTCCTGATGAATTGGAACCGGGATGACCGGACAGCGCTGTCGCGCAAATGCATGGCTCACAGGGGATTCGGTCACTTTGAGGACATGTTTAGAGGTTGATTGGCGCGCGGCAGGGGGATTTCACAGTGTACAGGAGTCCTCCAAATGTACCGCGTTGTTATTGTCGTCGCCGCATTACTGGCTCTCTCCGTTCAAGCCGAGGCGCGTCCTCGTCACCATCATCATCACTACTCGTACCGTCACCATCACTCCGTCATGAACGCCATGGCCTCGATCCCCGGCGAGGGCCGCGTTGTCGGTGGCCGGCCGTCGGGATGCCCGCATGCCTTCTGTGGCTGCGAAGCGTCGCTCTACACGTTCGGCCGGGTCATTCCCGAGTTGAATCTCGCATCCAACTGGCGTCGCTTTCCACGCGCGGCTCCCGCACCGGGCATGGCGGCGGTCCGCTCCGGCCACGTCATGATCCTGCAGCAGCAGGTCGCGGGCAACATCTGGTATGTGCACGACGGCAATTCCGGCGGTCACGTCACCCGCGAGCATCCGCGCTCGATTGCCGGCTACACGATCGTGAACCCGACGGGCGGTTCCACGATGTTCGGCGCAGCGGCGCGTGTCACGCGCGAAGCCCGTGCGCCGAGATATCAGCGGCTCGCCCGCAACGCGCGGCCGGACGGCTGGATGGCCAGCGCGGCGCCGATGGCGTTCAACTAGGTTCGACGCCAGCGCGCGCGGCATGCAGCGACGAAGTCGCGAGCTGCATGCCGCTTCCGCCTACACGCTCCGCGCCTCGCGTCTGAACAGCACGTACAGCGCCGGCAGCACCAGCAGCGTCAGCACCGTCGACGAGATGATGCCGCCGATCACGACAGTGGCGAGCGGGCGCTGGACCTCGGCGCCGGCGCCGGTCGCGATCGCCATCGGCACGAAGCCGAGCGAGGCGACGAGCGCCGTCATCAGCACCGGCCGCAATCGCGCCAGCGCGCCCTCCTCCACCGCGGCCCGCACCGAGCGTCCCTCCCGGCGTAGCCGTTCGATGAAGGCGATGATGACCAGGCCGTTGAGCACGGCGACGCCGGACAGCGCGATGAAGCCGACGCCGGCCGAGATCGACAGCGGCAGGCCGCGCAGCAGCAGCGCGGCGATGCCGCCGGTCAGCGCCAATGGCACGCCGGAGAACACCAGCGCGGCGTCGGCAAACGAGCCCATGCTCATGAACAGCAGCAGGAACACCAGCGCCAGCGCGATCGGCACCACGATCGTGAGACGCTTGGTCGCCGACACCAGTTGCTCGAACTGGCCGCCCCAGCCGATCCAATAGCCCGGCGGCAGCTTGACCTTCTCGGCGACCGCGGCCTGCGCGTCGGTCACGAACGAGCCGAGGTCGCGGGCGCGAACATTGGCTGACACGACGATCCGCCGCTTGCCGTTCTCGCGGCTGACCTGGTTCGGCCCCGGCGCCGAGGCGACCGCGGCCACCGACGACAGCGGCACGTAGCGCGGCTGTGCCGCCGAGGAGAAGGCGGTGCGCAGCGGCGCGACATTCGCCTCCTCACCCGCCGGCAGCGGAATCGGGATCGCGCGGATCGCATCGAGATTGCCGCGGAGACGCTCGGGGAGCCTGACGACGATGTCGAAGCGGCGGTCGCCGTCGAACAGCTTCCCAGCAGCCTTGCCGCCGATCGCGATCTCCACCACGCTCTGCACCTCAGCAACGCTGAGGCCGTAGCGCGACAACGCCTGGCGGTCGATCCTGACCGTCAGGATCGGCAGCCCCGCGACCTGCTCGGTCTTGACGTCGGTGGCGCCATTGACGCCACGGATCGCGGCTTCGACCTGGCGAGCCGCCCCCTGCAGGATGTCGAGGTCGTCGCCGAAGATCTTGATGCCGACGTCGCTGCGCACGCCGGAGATCAGCTCGTTGAAGCGCAACTGGATCGGCTGCGAGATCTCGTAGTTGCTGCCTGGGATCTCGTCGGCCGCCGCCTCGATCTCGGCGACGAGCTGCGCCTTCGGCTTCGCAGGGTCGGGCCACTCCTCGCGCGGCTTCAGCATGATGTAACCGTCACCCTGCGACGGCGCCATCGGATCGGTCGCCACCTCCGCCGTGCCGATGCGGGTGAAGACGTCCTTCACTTCGGGTATCAGCCGCAGCCGCGCCTCCAGCGCCTTCTGCAGATCGACCGAGAGGGTCAGGCTCGTTCCGGGGATGCGCAACGCCGCGAGCGCGACGTCGCCCTCGTCGAGGCTCGGGATGAACTCGCCACCCATGCGCGTCGCGGCAAAGCCGGTCGCCGCGACGATCATCACGGCGACCGCCGCGACCATCAGGCGGTGCGCGATCACGCCGCGCAGCAGCGGCGCGTAGATCCGCCGCGCGCCGCGCATGACGAGATTCTCCTGTTCGGAGACTTTGCCGGTGACGAAGATCGCGATCGCAGCCGGCACGAAGGTGATGGAAAACAGCACGGCGGCGGCGAGCGCCATCAGCACCGTCAGCGCCATCGGCGTGAACATCTTGCCCTCGACGCCGGTCAGGGTCAGCACTGGCAGATAGACCACGGCGATGATGCCGGTGCCGAACAGGCTCGGGCCGATCACCTCGCGCGCGCCGCTGACGATGGCCTGCAACCGCTCGGCGGTCGTGAGCAGTCCGCCCTTGCGATGCTGCGCCTGGGCCAGCAGCCGCAGGCAGTTCTCGACGATGATGACGGCGCCATCGACGATGATGCCGAAATCGATCGCGCCAAGACTCATCAGGTTGGCGCTGACCTTGCTCTCGACCATGCCGGTGATGGTCATCGCCATCGACAGCGGGATGATGCAGGCGGTGACCAGCGCGGCCCGGATGTTGCCGAGCAGCAGGAACAGCACGACGACGACCAGCGCGGCGCCTTCGAGCAGGTTCTTCTCCACGGTGCGGATCGTCGCTTCGACCAGATGGGTGCGGTCGTAGAGCGTGCGCGTGACCACGCCTTCGGGCAGCGATTTGGCGATGTCGTCAAGCCGGGCCGCGACGCGACGCGCCACGGCGCGGCTGTTCTCGCCGATCAGGAGCATCGCCGTGCCCAGGATCGTCTCCTCGCCGTTGAGCGTCGCGGCGCCCGTGCGCAGGTCGCGCCCTTCGCTGACCTCGGCGACGTCGCCGATGCGCACCGGCGTGCCGCCGCGGGCGCCGATCACGATGTCCTTGAGCTCGGCGGCGCTGCCGACCTGGCCCGGCGCACGCACCAGATATTGCTCGCCATTGCGCTCGATATAGCCGGCGCCGACATTGGCGTTGTTGGACGCCAGCGCGGCGATGACGTCGCGGAAGCTGATCTTGTAGGCCATTAGGCGGCCGGGATCGGGCAGCACGTGGAACTGGCGCTCGAAGCCGCCGATGGTGTTGACCTCGATCACGCCCGGCACGCCGCGCAGCTGTGGCCGGATGATCCAGTCCTGAATGGTGCGCAGATCGGTCGGCGAGTAGTCCGCGCCGTCGGGCGTCTTGGCGCCGGGCCTGGCTTCGACCGCATACATGAAGATCTCGCCGAGCCCGGTCGAGAGCGGTCCCATCGCCACCTCGACGCCCGGCGGCAGTTGATCCTTGATCTGCTGGATGCGCTCGTTGACGAGTTGGCGGGCGAAATAGATGTCGGTGCCGTCCTGGAACACGACGGTGACCTGGCTCAGCCCATAGCGCGACAGCGATCGGGTGTAGTCCAACTTCGGCAGGCCGCCCATCGCGGTCTCGACCGGGAAGGTGATGCGCTGCTCGGTCTCGAGCGGCGAGTAGCCGGGCGCCTTGGTGTTGATCTGCACCTGCACGTTGGTGATATCTGGCACGGCGTCGATCGGCAGCCGGGTGAAATTCCAGGCGCCGAAGCCGGCCGCAGCGAGCGCGACGAGCAGCACCAGCCAACGCTGGCGCACGGCGAAGGCGAGGATCTCGTCAATCATGCTCGGCCTCCCCCTTGCCCATCTCCGCCTTCACCACAAAGCTGTTCTCGGCGACGTAGTGTTCGCCGGCAGAGAGACCGTCACGGATTTCGACATAGGTCGGATCCGATTCGCCGAGCGCGACGGGACGCGCCTCGATCTTGTCGCCCTCCTCGCGCACGAACACGACGGTCTTGTTCTCCAGGGTCTGGATCGCGCTGGCGCGGACCGCCACGGCGACGCTGCGCTTGGCCAGAACCAGCCGCGCAGTGACGAACAGGCCCGGACGCAGCCGGCCGTCGGGATTGGCCAGCACGACGCGGGCGAGCGCGGTCTGCGTTTCGCTGGCGCCGACCGGCGCGATGTAGGAGACGTGGCCGCGGATCGCGCCGCGGCCGTCATCGGGGTCGATCAGCACCTCGTCGTCGAGGCGGACGCGCCGGAGATCCTGGCGGTAGATCGACAGGTCGACCCAGATCGTCGAGAGATCGGCGACCACGAAGGCCGGCTTCTGCTCGGAGGCGTATTCGCCGAGCGAGATCTGGCGGTCGATGATGGTGCCGCCGATCGGCGCCTTGAGATCATACGCCGTCAGGCTCTGATTGCTCTCGATCGCGGCGAGCAGCTCGTCCTTGGCGACGGTGTCGCCGATGCGCTTCTTGATGGCACGGACGATGCCGGGAAAGCGCGGCGTCACCTGCACCAATGCTTCCTGGTTGGCGCGCAGCACGCCGTTGAACGATAGCGTATCCGACAAGGTCGCGGGTCCGGCTTCGGCGAGCGCGACGCCGGCCGCGGCGAGCTTCACGTCGCTGATGCGGATGCGGTCGGCGCCATGTTCGTCCTGCTCGACATGATCCTTCGGCGCCGCCTTCTCGGCATGATCGGCATGGCCGACCGTTGCGTCGGCATGCGGCTCCGCCTCGCCCAGCAGGCGCGATGCGCCGGCGCCGGCCGCGGCGGCGAGGACGGCAATCAGGATGACGGTGAATGGTCTCATCGCGCGGTCTCCCGTGCCAGGGTGAAGGGACGGCCGACCAGGCCTTCGATCGTCGCCACGGCGACATGGATGTTCTGCAGCGCCTCCTGCTCGCGCAGCCGCGCCTGCGCCACGCTCGCCTGCGCGTCCAGCACTTCGAGCAAAGAGAAGCGGCCGGCGCTGTAGCCCTGCGCGATCTCGTCGGCGGCCTCCTGCGCCTTCGGGATCGCGATCTCGCGCAACACCGACAATTCCCGCAGCGAGCCTTGCAGCGAATCGTAGGCGCGGCCGGCGATCACCAGCAGCGCGTTGCGGTTGGCCTTGCGCTCGGCTTCGGTCTTGGCGAGGCTTTCCTGCGCCGAGAGGATGTTGCCCTGGTTCTGGTCGAACACCGGGATCGGCACGGAGACGCTGAGCCTGACGGCATCATCCTGGGTGTCGTTGAAGTGCCGCCATCCGGCACCGATGCGGACGTCGGGATAGGGCTTGAGCCGGGCCAGCAGCAGCTCGGCATTGCGCTGGGCGTAGACCGCGGTCCAGCGGACGAGCTGCGGATTGGCATCGACGGCCGCGATCACGGTTTGGAACGCCGGCGGCTGGCCGGTCGCATCGAAACGGCCGGTGACGGCCGGGAGCTTCGCCGAGCTGTCGCCGATCAGCACGGCGAGCTCGCGGCGCGCGCTCGACAGCGTCGCCTTGACGCGCTCGCGATCGGCTCGCACCAGCGCCGAGGCAACCTCGGCGCGGCCGGTCTCCGCCGGCGACGACGCGCCGGCCTCGACGCGACGGCGCAGCAGCGGCGTCAGGCGATCGAGCGCTGCGACCTGATCGTCGAGGATCTGGATGCGCCGCTGCGTGGCGAGCACCGTCACGAAGGCGATCGCCGTCTCCGACAGCACTTCCAGCCGCACCGCCTGGCGCTGGATCTCGGCGACCCGTACGCCGGCCTGGCCGGCGGCGATGCGCGCGTCGCGCTTGCCGAACCATTCGAACGCCTGGCTGATCTGCAACGTGGTCTCGGCCGACCGCGTGCCGCGATATTGACCCGAGCCGAATGAATTGTCCTGCTCATAGGACAGCTCGGGATTGAGCAGCGCGCCCGCCTGCAGCCGCTGGCCGGAGGCGATGCCGATGTCGCGGTCGGCGGCGGACAGCCGTGGATTGGCGGCGAGCGCGCGCGACAGCGCCGCGCGGAGGGTCAGCGTCTGCGCCGCGGACGCGTGCACGGACAGAACGAGCAGGGCCGCGGCGCCGATGGCGCGCGCAGCCATCCCGGGGAATGGCATGAGATGAACCTGTCTGGACGGGCAAGGATGGACGGCGTCGGCCGTCCGGCACGTTGCGTCAGCTCAGGTGTCTTGGCGGCGGAGACTCGGACTCGGGAAGGATGCCTGCACTGAGCAGGGGAACGGCCCAGCCGGTCGCGGCCACGACCTCGGCCGGGACGGCGGCAAACTGCGGCTGCGGCACGGCCACCGAGAAGCAGCCATGGCAATGATGGTCGGCGACGCCGCGCTGATCGGTGTGGCCCGCCCGGTCGAGCAGCGACGCGATCTCCGGCTTGCCGGCGAAGGGATGGGCGACGTCGATGTCACAGGCGCCGTGCAGCGCGCCGGCGAGAACATAGGCGAGCATCAGGCAGGCAGCCACGATCCGGCGCAGCATGCGCGGACGGCTCGTGATGTCTCGTTTGCCAATGCTGCGCACCGCACCCCCTGTTCGGCCAGCGGATAGCACGCGGCCGGCGCGGTTGTCGATCAGCAACAATGTAACAACCGGAACCGCTCACAGCGCGCATGGTGCTGTGAGCGGCCGAAGCAGCGCCCGAGTGCCGATTTCCGGAACGGGCTTGGCTCCACGCGATCACCGGTAAGCCGTGGCGCATGAGCGCGCCGTATTGGCGGCATGCAGCGTGCTTGATTGACTCGCCGCCTTCGCAAACTAAGGTTCGCGTCGCGGAACATGCAAGGCGCGAACTCATCGAACACGCGATGCGCCGCGCGAAAGATCGGAAGACAGATGACGTTGGCGATGAGCTGGGACGAGTGGGCCCGGCATGATGGCATGGCGCTGGCGGCGCGCGTTCGCAATGGCGAACTGACGGCGGCGGAGCTGGCGCGGCAGGCGGCTGAAGGCATTGCCAAGGTCGATCCCGCGCTGTCGGGCGTGGTCGAGGTCTTTGCCGACGCCGTCGAAGATCCCATCAAGGCGGGCGCCAATGCCGACGGCGCCTTCGCCGGCCTGCCGTTCCTGATGAAGGATCTCGGACCGACCATGGCCGGGCGGCTGCAGGAGCAGGGCTCGCTCTACATGCGCGGCAACCGCCCCGCCGCCGATACGCATCTCACGGGGAAGATGCGCAAGGCCGGCCTCAACCTGATGGGGCGCACCACGACGCCGGAGTTCGGCGTCTGCAGCTCGGCGGAGAACCCGGCCGTCTATGTCACGCGCAATCCCTGGAACACGGACTACACGACCTGCGGCTCCTCGGCCGGCAGCGCGGCGATGGTCGCCGCCGGCGTCGTGCCGATCGCGCATGCGACCGATGGCGGCGGCTCGATCCGGATTCCCGCCGGCGTCAACGGCAATATCGGCCTGAAGGTCTCGCGCGGCGTGTTCTCGATCGCGCCGCATCTGTCGGATCTCTCCGGGCTTGTCTCGATCCAGGGCTGCCAGTCGCGCAGCGTGCGCGACACCGCGGCGTTCGTCGACCATTGCCGCGGCGGCGCGCCGGGCGAGTTCATGCCGTACTGGACCACGCCGGAGCCGTATGTCGAGCTGATCAAGCGCGATCCCGGCAAGCTCAGGATCGCGCTGTCGCATCAATGGGGCGACTACCGCGCCACGCCGCACATCGCTTCAGAGCTGGCGGGTGTCGGCAAGTTCCTCGAGGGCCTCGGCCACCACGTCGGCTACGCGCTGCCGGACGTCGATTATCGCGCCGCGTTCGCCGCGCAGACGACCTGCTACATCTCCAACTTCGCGATCGTCATCAACAACCTGCTCGCGTCGCGCAAGCTCGAGCGGCCGCCGGCCGAGCTGATCGAGCCGATCAACATCCGCATCTGGGAAGCGGGTCGCGATACGAGCTTTGCCGAGCGCGCGGCGATGCAGGCGGTGTTCAACACGACGTCGCGTGCCTTCGGTGCCTTCTTCGAGGATTGGGACATCATCCTCACTCCGATCACGGCCCTGCCGACGCCGAAGATCGGCACCACCGAATATCTGACCATCAGCGACAATCCGTCCGTGCTCGACTGGTTCGAGAACCTGTGGCGCAACTTCGCCTTCACGCCGCTCGCCAATCTCTGCGGCATCCCCGCAATCTCGCTGCCGCTCGCGACCAACGAGCACGGCCTGCCGCTCGGCATCCAGGCGATCGGCAAGCAGGCCGACGACGGCCTGCTGCTGCAGCTCGCAGCCCAGATCGAGCGCGCGATCGACGGCAAGTGGAACGGCGGTGCGACACCCGCCGTGCATGTGACCAAAGCCTGAGCCGCGACCACGGGCCACTGATCCGTCGTTGCCCGTCGATCGTTGCCCAGCGTGGATGGTGCCGGCCGGAGCCGGCGCCGCGCACTGGTCGGCGAGGACGAACATGATGGGCGAACGGATCGCGACGCGCTCCGGCAAGGCAGCAGCGGATGCGGCCCTGCCCCGGCGCGGCACGCCGGTCCCGTGGTGACGCCATGCCGAAGATGCGGCGCAAGGCCGACTTGCCGACCAGGATATGCGCTGCGTGCGGCCGCCCGTTCGCGTGGCGGCGCAAATGGGCACGCGACTGGGACGAGGTGAAATACTGTTCGGACCGCTGCCGATCCGACCGCGGCCGGACCTCCACTGCGGTCGCCAAGTGCCGAGAAGGCTAGCATCATGATGTCCGGCGTCCCCGCTCCGATACGCATTCTCGGCCTCGCCGGGCTGATTCCGTTCGCGGGCCTCGCGGTGTTGGCGATCGCAGGTGACGATCCGATCCGGCAGGCCGCGCTGCGCGCGCAGATCGGCTATGGCGCGGTCATCGTGAGCTTTCTCGGCGCGATCCATTGGGGCATCGCCGTGCAGACGCCGGTCCTGGCAGGCTGGCCGCGCATGAGCTGGGGGGTGACACCGTCTTTGCTCGGCTGGGTCGCGCTGCTGCTGCCGCCGCTGCCCGCTTTGGTGCTGCTCACAGTCGCGCTGCTGACGGCGCAGGTCTCCGATGAGTACAGCTTCGGCGGCGACCACCCGCGCGCCTGGTTCCTGAAGCTGCGGCGGCTGCTCAGCATCGGTGCGATCCTCTCTCTGCTTGCCACGCTGATAGGCATCGTGGTCGAAGGCGCGCCCTGACGGCCACCGTTCTAGACAACGCAGCAATCCCTCGGGCAAGCTCGCATATCCACTCGCGAGGCGCCATGAACATCCTGCTGCTCAATCCCAACATCCGCACCGATATCACCGAGCTGATGCTGCAGGTCGGCCGCGAGGCCGCCGCGCCGGGCACGACGCTGATCCCCTGCACCGCGCCGCGCGGCGTGCCCTATATCGCCACGCGTGCCGAGGCGCAGATCGGCGGCGCCGTCGCACTGGAGATGCTGGCGGAACGCAACGGCACGTTCGATGCCGCGATCATCGCCGCGTTCGGCGATCCCGGCCTGTTCGCGGCGCGCGAGCTGTTCGACGTGCCGGTGATCGGGCTTGCGGAAGCGGCGATGCTGACGGCCTGCATGGCCGGTCGGCGCTTTGCCATCGTCACTTTCGCGCAGGCGCTCGGCCCCTGGTACGAGGAGTGCGTGCGCATGCACGGGCTGATGGAGCGCTGCGCCGGCATCCGCATGCTCGACGGCAGCTTCAAGCAGATCTCCGACGTGCAGCACGAGAAGGAAGAGCTGCTGGTCGAGTTGGCGCTGCGCGCGGTCGAGGAGAACGACGCCGACGTGCTGATCTTTGCCGGCGCGCCGCTGTCGGGCCTTGCCGCGCGCGTCGCACATCGCATTCCGGTGCCGGTGGTCGACCAGGTGATCGCGGCGGTGAAGCAGGCCGAGGCACTGCTCGCCTTGAAGATGCGCAAAGCCACCGCCGGCACCTTCCGCCGCCCCGCCGCGAAGCCGACGACGGGCTTGCCCGAGGCGCTGGCCGCGCGGCTGGAGCATCGCGACGGGTAGTTGGGCCGAGCCAATCTTGTTAGCTGGCGCTCGGGGCGAAACTCGTCCTACTCCCCTACCCCCACTTCCACTTCTGTACACAAGCCGCCGCCGCTGCCTGAAAAGGCGGCACGCTTCTTGCTTTTTCAAACGAATAGAGCAGGAAGCCCATGGCCAGCGTATCGGACGCCAAGTCGCTCGTTCTGGATCGGATCACGCACCGCTTCGCCAGCGGAACGATCGCCGTCTCCGACATCAATCTCGACGTGAAAGGCGGCGAGATCATTGCCCTGCTCGGGCCCTCGGGCTGCGGCAAGACCACGCTTTTGCGCATCATCGCCGGCTTCATCGGCCAGAGCGAGGGACGTGTCATCATCGGCAACGACGTCGTCGACGCGCTGCCGCCCAATCGCCGCGCGGTCGGCATCGTGTTCCAGAACTACGCGCTGTTTCCGCATCTTTCGATCACCGAGAATGTCGGCTACGGCCTCGCCGCGCGCGGCGTCGACAAGGCGACGCGCAACAAGGAGGCGCAGCGGCTGCTCGACATGGTGCAGCTCGGCCCGTTCGGCGAGCGGCTGCCGCGACAATTGTCCGGCGGCCAGCAGCAGCGCGTGGCGCTGGCGCGCGCGCTCGCGATCAAGCCGTCGATCCTGCTGCTCGATGAGCCGTTCGCCGCGCTCGACAAGAATCTGCGGCTGGACATGCAGATCGAGGTCAAGCGGCTGCAGCGCATGGCCGGCACGACCACGCTGATCGTGACCCACGACCAGGAGGAGGCGCTGTCGATGGCCGATCGCGTCGCGGTGCTCAGCCATGGCCATCTCGAACAGTTCGGCACACCGTCCGAGATCTACGACCAGCCGCAGACGCTGTTCGTGAACAGCTTCGTCGGCACCGCGAACAAGATGAAGGGCGTGGTCGTGACGGCCGATGCTAACGGCGTCAAGGTCGCGCTGGAGGCCGGCGGCGAGATCATCGCCCGAGCGCCGCAGCCGGTCCGTGCCTCCGACAAGGTCACCGTCTGCCTGCGTCCCGAGCATCTCACCTTCGTCGGCGATGACTCCGGCTTTGCCGGCGAGATCGGCATGGCGCTGCCGCTCGGCGCCACGGTGGTCCATGAGATCAAGGCGCGCGACGGATCGAGCATCAAGATTTCGCAGGCCCGCACCGGCGGCACGCCTTTGCGCGAGGCCGGCACGCCGGTGCGCGTCGCGCCGCTCGCGCCGGGCCTCGCCACCGTCTTCCCCCAATGAACCAACCGACACATCGGAGTGAAACATGATGCTTGACCGCCGCCGGCTCCTGACCAGCGCGTTGACGCTGGGAGCCATGCACGCCTTCCCCGGTCTCAGCCTCGCGCAGGCGCGACCGCTGGTGTTCGCGACCTTCACCGGAAGCTGGGAAGAAGCACATAAAGCCGTGCTCGTCCCTGCCTTCCGCAAGGCCAACGCTGATGCCGCGATCGTGCTCGATCCGATGCTGTCGGTCGACCAGATCGCCAAGGTCAACGCCGCCAAGGCCAATCCGCCGATCGACGTCATGCTGCACGATCCCGGTCCGGCGCTGGTCGCGATCGGACAGGATCTCGTCGAGCCCTACCCGGCCGACAAGAGCACCTATTTCAAGGACCTGATTCCCGAAGCGCAGGACGCCATGGGCCCGGCGCCGTTCTTCCAGGTCGTCGGCCTCACCTACAATCCCGAGACGGTGAAGACGCCGCCGACGTCGTGGGCCGATCTGTGGAAGCCCGAATTCAAGGGCAAGGTCGGCATCACCAATCTGAACTCCACGCTCGGCACCGGCTGGCTGGTCGAGATCGCGCGCATGCGCGGCGGCTCGGAGGCCAATGTCGATGAGGGCTTCAAGGCGCTGGAGGAGCTGAAGCCGAACCTCGCCGCCGTCGCCGCCAATCCGGGCGCGCTGGCGACCCTGTTCCAGCAGGGCCAGATCGACATCTCGCCCGGCAATTTCAACGCCATCCAGATCCTGAAGGCCCGGGGCGTGCCGGTCGAGTTCGTGGCGCCGAAGGAAGGCGCCATCGCCTTCAAGACCACCATCCACATCGTCAAGAACTCGCCGAACAAGGAGCTCGCCTTCAAGCTGATCGAGGCGGCGCTGTCGCCGGAGGTGCAGACGGCGCTGATGAACCCGCCCTATCTGATCGTGCCGACCAACACCAAGGTCGCGATGACCGGCGAGATCGCCAAGGTGCTGGCCAAGGACACCGCGGAGCTGAAGAAGAAGTTCGTGTTCCAGGACTGGAAGAAGATCAACGAGCAGCGCGCGTCCTGGATCGAGAAGTTCAACCGCGACATCAAGATCTGACGCGATGAAGAGCGCGACGGCAGCGCCTGGAGACGTGACCAGCTTCAGCCTGGGGCTTGCGCTGCCCCTGAGCCTGGCATTCGCCATCTTCTTCGTGCTGCCGCTGGCGCAACTTCTTTTTCTCTCGCTGCACAACGACACCGCGGCGACGGTGTGGGGGCTCGGCCAGTACATCAAGTTCCTGACCGACCCCTTCAGCCTCGCCGTGCTCGGCTCGACCTTGCTGCTCGGCGCCGAGGTGACGCTCGCCTGCCTCGTGCTCGGCTATCCCATCGCCTGGCTGTACCAGCGCTCCGGCAGCCGGGTGCAGACGCTCATCATCATGATCGTGCTGCTGCCGCTGCTCACCAGCGTCGTGGTCAGGACCTTCGCCTGGATCGTCATTCTGGGACGGCAGGGCATCATCAACTCCGTTCTGCAATCACTCGGGTTGATCGGCACGCCGCTGCGCATGATCTACACGCAAGGCGGGCTCATCGCCGCGCTTGCGCAGGTGCAGATGCCGCTGATGGTGCTGCCCCTGATCACGGCGATCGGCCGCATCGATCCCAACCTCTCCGACGCCTCGGCCTCGCTCGGCGCCGGCAGCTGGCGCACCTTCTTCAAGGTGATGCTGCCGCTGTCGATGCCCGGCATCATCGCCGGCTGCACATTGACCTATGCTGCGGCGATCACCGCCTTCATCACCCAGTCGCTGGTTGGCGGCGGCCAGATGCTGTTCATGCCGATGTATCTGTACCAGCAGGCTTCGACCCTGCAGAACTGGCCGTTCGCGGCGGCGATCTCGATCATCTTCCTGTTCGCGGTGCTCGCCATCGTCGCGCTGTTCTCGATGCTCGGGCGGCGTGCCCGCGGCTATGGAGAGGCGCGATGAGCAGGCGGCGAAAAAACTGGGAAGCGCTGAGCTTCCAGATCGTGATGACGGTCATTGCCATCATGGCGCTGATCCTGATCGTCTCGCCGTCGCTGGTCGTGGTCATCGTCTCCTTCACGTCCGGCTTCTCGCTGAAATTCCCGCCGCCCGGTTATTCGACGCGCTGGTACGTCGAATTGTGGAACGCCTGGCAACTGCAATTCGCCGCGCGCAACAGCGTCGTCGTCGCGCTGTGGTCGACGGGGCTCTCGATCGTGCTCGGGGTCGCCGCGGCGCTGGCGATCTCGCGCTCCAAGACGCTGACCGCAAAGCTCCTGGACTCCTTGTTCATGTCGCCGCTGGTGCTGCCCGCGCTCGCCTTCGGGCTTGCGGCGCTGATGTTCTTCTCGCTGGTCGGCCTGCCGGTGTCGCTGCTGACACTCGTCATCGGCCACACCATCGTCTGCGTGCCCTACGTCGTCCGCAACACCGTCGCCGCCCTGGCCCAGCTCGAGCCGACCTTGCTGGAAAGCTCGGCGATCCTCGGTGCCAGCAGGCTCTACACGTTCCGCCGCATCGTGCTGCCGCTGATCCGCCCCGGCATCATCTCCGGCGCGTTCATCGCCTTCATGTCGTCGTTCGACAACGTGCCGGTGTCGCTGTTCCTGCGCGATGCCGCCACCGACATGCTGCCGATCCGGATGTGGCAGGACCTCGAAGGCAAGCTCGACGTCACCATCGCTGCACTGTCGAGCGTGCTGATCATCGCCACGATCGCGCTGATGGCGATCATGGAGAGGACGACGGGACTGTCGAAGCGGCTGACGGGTTAGTGGCGCGAGGTCGGGGGCCTCATGGATCGAGACGCGCCGCGAGGCGGCGCTCCTTACCATGAGGGTCAAGCGGCGGAGCGGCCGCTGCACACAGGACCATGAACATGCTGTCAGCGTGTTCATGGAGAGCAACCTCATGGAGAAGCGAGAAACCGATCGACCTTGCCGCGGGCGGGACGGCCGTGACTGCGCCCTCGCCCCTTATGGGAGAGGGCATTTACAATAGCGCAACGATCTCGGTCGGGTGAGGGGTCTGTCTCAACGAGTTGCGCTCGCGGAGAGGACCCCTCACCCGACCGAGCCTGAGGATCAGCCGGCGATGCCCTCTCCCACAAGGGGCGAGGGCACTGCATCGCGCAGCGATGCGGAGGTTGCATCAAAAGACCAGAGATCGGGAAGCGAGAAGAGAGTCCGGCGCCGAAGCTGGAGCTACACGTGAACTATGAGCCGTGTGTTCGTGGAGAGGGTGAATATCTCGCCGCGAAATCAGCCCTCATCCTGAGGAGCCCGCCGCAGGCGGGCGTCTCGAAGGACGGCCGCGCGCGACGCACTAGGCCCCACGAAAGATCGAATAGCCCCAGGGCGTGAATTTCAGCGGCAGGTGAAAATGCTCCTCGACCTTGTCGATCGCGAAGCGAAACGGCACAGTGGTGAGGAATTTCGTTTGAGCGTTTGCCCCGAAGAACTCGCCGACATGGAACAGCACCTCATACTCGCCGGCCGTGACGCCCTCGCCCTTGACGACTGGCGCCTGCAGCGTGCCGTCGGCGCCGAGCTGTCCCTCCGCGAGCAAGGTGCGATCCGGCGTCAGGCGCCAAATCGCGACGCGCAGGCCACGCGCGGGGCGCCCGTTCGCCACGTCAACCGCATGAACCGAGATCCCGCCGGCCATCACCCACCTCATCCTGTCTTTGCTGCGATGATAGACGCGAAATCGGTCGTCGCGCCAGCCACGCAATGGACTGAGACATCATGTCCGTGACGGCATCCCAGATCGCATGCGCTGTCCTGGAACGGCAGGCGTCGGCCAGAGAGACGGCCGAGCAGGCGCTTGCGCGCATTGCCGCGGCGCGCGACCTCAACGCCGTCGTCACGATCGATCCCGAACGTACGTACGCTGAGGCCGATGCCGTCGACGCGCGTGTTGCAGTCGGAGAGCAGCTCCCGCTGGCTGGCGTGCCGATCGTGGTCAAGGACAACATCTGGGTCGAGGGTTGGCGCATCACGCAGGGCTCGGGGCTGTTCACCGATTTCATTGCGCCAGAGGATGCGATCGCCATCGCGCGGGTGCGGCGCGCTGGCGCCGTCATTGTCGGCATCGGCGCGACCTCCGAATTCGCTTGCAAGGGCGTGACGACCTCGCTCCTGTACGGGCCGACCCGCCATCCGCTGGATCAGCAGCTCACGCCCGGCGGCTCGTCCGGCGGGCCGGCTGCGGCGGTGGCGGCCGGGCTCGTGCCGCTCGCGATCGGCACCGATGCCGGCGGCTCGAGCCGCCGGCCGCCGGCCCATGTCGGCGTGGTCGGATTCAAGCCGTCCTACGGCGCGATCCCCTATGGGCCTGGCTTTGCCGAGCCGTTCTGGCGCATCTCGGTGATCGCGCCTATCGCCGCCGATGTCGCCGATGCCAGGCTTGCGTTCGAGGTCATGGCCGGTGCCGATCCGCGCGATCCCGATGCGTTCGATGTGGCCGCAGCCGATCAGGAGAAGCCGCTTCGCGTGACATTCTCGCCGCGGCTCGGCTTGGATGTCGCCGTCGATCACGAGGTGAGTGCCGGCTTGCAGCAGGCCGTCGCCCGGCTCCGCGCCAGTGGCATGACAATCGAGGACAAGAATCCGATCTGGCCGGCAGGGCTTGCCGAAGATGCGGTGATGCCGCTGCAGCACGCCGGGCTGGCCGCACTCTACGGCGAAGGCTTTCGCAGCGATCCCACGCAGTTCGACCCGGACATCGCCAAACAGATCGAGCGCGGCCTCGGCCTGAGCGGCGCAGACGTGGCGCGCGCGATGGAAGCGAGCACGCAGATCGCGCGCGCGTTTGCGGCGTTCTTCACCGAGGTCGACGTGCTGCTCGCGCCGACCGTGCCCTGCGTCGCCTGGCCGTTCACGCAGCTCGGCCCAGCGGAGATTGGTGGCAAACCCGCCATGCCGCGGGCGCACGCGGTGTTCACGCCTTACGCCAACCACGCCGGCGTGCCGGCGATCTCGATTCCGTGCGGGACCAATTCGCAGGGCCTGCCCTTCGGCCTGCAACTGATCGCCGCACGCGGGCGCGATCGGATGCTGCTGGACGTGGCGGCGCGGGCGGAGAGAGTGTTGCTTGGTTCGTTTGAATGAGCTCACGGCGGTCTTAACCTCGCCCCGCTTGCGGGGAGAGGTCGGATTGCATCGCCAGATGCAATCCGGGTGAGGGGGTACAGGTCCAACAACGAACACCACTCGTGCGGCTGCCCCTCACCCCAACCCTCTCCCCGTAAGAACGGGGAGAGGGAGCCCACCGGCTGCGAGGCGCGCGCACCGAACCAACTAACACGCGACGACACCAGCCCGCCTGCTCACCCCTGCTCGAACTTCTTCGCCAATCTCGCCCGCGTGATGTGGCCGATCTGGTCGATCGCGTTGGCGATCTCGGTATCCATATCGTTGCCGATGCGGCGTTCCATCTCGGCGATGACCGAGGGACGGTCGGCGTGCAGCGCCAGAGCGACGATCAGCGGAATGCCGAACTTGTCGCGATAGCGGCGGTTGATGTCGGCGACGCGCTCGAACTCGGCGCGCGACAGCGCGGTGAATCCGAGCCGACCCTGCTCGCCGATCGAGTCGTTCGTCATCTCACCCGCCAGCGCCTCGCGGCCGGCGAGCTCCGGATGGGCGCGGATCAGCTTCAGCTTCTCGTCGCGGCTCATGGCGCGGACGACGTTCATGAGCGTCGTATGCAGCGCATCCGCGGCGTCGTCGAAGGCGGACAGGCCGGCACGATAGGCGCGGTCGGCAATCTCCGGGGAGTGCTCGAAGATGTCGCCATAGCGCTCGACGAACAGCACGCGCGACATCTGCGACGGCCGCCATGCGCCAGCCGGCGGATGCGTCCGGATCCAGTGCCGGGCGATGTCCAGCCGGGTCGCGACCCAGACCTTGTCATGACCCGTGATGTAGTCGAGGAAGCGCGCCAGCGCGGCCGCGCGCCCGGGGCGGCCGACCAGCCGGCAGTGCAGTCCGACCGACATCATGCGCGGGCTCTCCGCGCCCTCTGCGTAGAGCGTATCAAAACTGTCCTTCAGATAGGCGAAGAACTGGTCGCCGGAGTTGAAGCCCTGCGGGGTGGCGAAGCGCATGTCGTTGGCATCGAGCGTATAGGGCACGATCAGTTGCGGGCCGTGCGGCCCCGCGATCCAGTACGGCAATTCGTCGGCATAGGAATCGGCGCTGTAGACGAAGCCCTGCTGGTTGAGGACGATGTCGAGCGTGCGCTCCGACGTGCGGCCCTGGTAGAAGCCGAGCGGCCGCTCGCCCGTCAGCTCGGCATGGAGGCGGATCGCCTGCTCGATATCGGCGCGCTCGTCGGCTTCGGGGACATCGCGGTAGTCGATCCATTTCAGGCCGTGGGAGGCAATCTCCCAGCCGGCCTCCTTCATCGCCGCCACGGCATCTGGATTGCGGGCCATCGCGGTGGCGATGGCGAACACCGTGACCGGCAGCTTGCGGGCGGTGAACATCCGCCACAGCCGCCAGAAGCCGGCGCGCGAGCCGAACTCGTAGATCGACTCCATGTTCATGTGGCGCTGGCCCGGCCACGGCTGGGCGCCCACGATCTCGGACAGGAAGGCTTCGGAGGCAGCGTCACCGTGGAGGATGTTGTTCTCGCCGCCCTCCTCGTAGTTGATCACGAACTGCACCGCGATGCGGGCATCGCCGGGCCAGCGCGGATGCGGCGGCGTGCGGCCGTAGCCGACCATGTCGCGCGGATATTCGGCACTCATTTGTCTCAGCTCCCGCGATAGGTCTGGTAGCTCCAGGGCGTCGCCAGCAGCGGCACATGGTAGTGCGCGCCGGCATCGGCGACGGAGAAGCGGAGCGGGATCAGGTCGAGAAACAGCGGGTCGCCCAAGGCGAGGCCATGGGTCTTGAAATAAGCTCCCATATGGAAGGTCAGCATGTAGGTGCCGGTGGCGAAGTCATCGTCCGCCAGCATCGGCTGATCGGTCCGCCCGTCCGCATTGCTCCGCACCTGCTTGACGCGGCGCCAGGAGCCGTCCGGTTCGAGGACATCGAGATCGATCGCGACGCCGGCCGCGGGCTTGCCCCTGACCGTGTCCAGAATATGCGTGCTCAGCCGCCCCATGCATCGTTTCCTCTCTGCTGCCGGCTCGGAACCCTATCAGCGCCCGGTTAAAGGTTCGAGGCGATTTGCCGTTCAGTTGCAGCCTATGGGCTGGTCACGTCGCGCTCCCTGCCGAACCGCTCGACCAGGAAGTCGATGAACAGCCGCACCTTGACCGAGAGGTGCCGCGTCGGCGGATAGATCGCATAGAGCGCGAGCGGCGGCGCGGCGTAGTCGGCGAGGATCGCGGTCAGCGCCCCGCTCTCGAGCGCGTCCGCCGCGATGAAGCGCGGGATCAGCGCAACGCCCTGCCCCTTGATGGCGACATCGCGCAGCACCTCGGCATTGTTGACGCACAACGACCATGCCGGCTGGATCCAGTGGTCGCCGTCGCTGCCGGTGAGCTTCCACTGATTGCCGGTCAGCAGGAAGCCGTAGGTCAGCGCGGTGTGGCGGCGGAGCTCCTCCGGGCTCTCTGGCGTGCCGTGCCGCGCCAGATAGGCCGGCGCGGCGCAGATGACGCGCTCGACCGGCATGATCCGCCGCGCCACCAGGCTCGACGATTCCAGCTCGGCGATCCGCAAGGTCACGTCGAACCCATCCTGCACCGGATCGAGCAGGTCGTCGCTGAGCACGATCTGCAACTGCAGCTCGGGATAGCGGGCCATGAAATCGGCCACGACCGGCCCGAGCCGCATGGTGCCGAACGACATCGGCGCATTGACGCGCAACAGCCCACGCGGCGCGGCCTGCGACTGGCTGACGGCCTGATCGGCGGCGTCGAGCTCGGCGAGGATCGAGACTGCGCGCTCGAAATAGCGCTGGCCGGTCTCGGTCGGGCTGGCATGGCGCGTGGTGCGGACGATCAGCTGCACGCCGAGGCTCTGCTCGAGCTCGCCGATATATTTCGAGATCGCCGAGCGCGACAGCCGCAACTGCCGGCCGGCTTCGGCGAAGCTGCCGCTCTCGACCACCTTCACGAAGGCCCGCAGGCTGCTCAGCTTGTCCATAGGGTCTCCGGGCCGTCATTGTCGCCAAATCGTAGACAGAGACGTCACAAGAGCACGGATTGTCTCCAAATCAAAGCGGACCAATATGGCGTCCAGGAATTCAAGCGGCCCTTTTGGGCCTACCGACAGGAGATTCACATGCCCGGACTTCACCACGTCACCGCCATCGCCGGCGACCCGATCCGCAATTTCGGCTTCTACACCCGCGACCTCGGGCTGCGCTTCGTCAAGAAGACGGTCAATTTCGACGATCCCGGCACCTATCACTTCTATTACGGCGACGAGACCGGCCGCCCCGGCACCATCCTGACCTTCTTCCCCTGGGCCGGCGTGCGGCCGGGCCGTCGCGGCGTCGGCGAGACCCACCAGACCGCGTTCCGCGTGCCGCAGCGCTCGCTCGGCTACTGGACGCAGCGCCTGACCGAGAAGGGCATCGCCTATGAGGCTCTGGAGAAGCGTTTCGGCGAGTCGGTGCTGCCGTTCACCGATCCCGACGGCATGGCGCTCGCGCTGGTCGGCATCCCCGGCGCGGAGAACGAGCCCGGCTACAGCAACGGCGACATCCCGGCCGAGCACGCCATCCGCGGCTTCCACGGCGTCACGCTGCTGCTCGACTCCGCCGAGAAGACCGCAGCCGTGCTGACCGACGTGTTCGGCTTTGCCGAGACGGGCCGCGAAGGCTCGGTGATCCGGTTCAAGGCGCCGGGCGATGCGCAAGGCAGCGTGGTCGACATCTACGAGGCCAAGGGCTTTCTACGCGGCGCGCAGGGCGCGGGCTCCGTCCACCACATCGCCTTCCGCGCCGCCGACGACGCCGAACAGGGCGTGATGGCGCAGCGGCTGGTCGATCGCCACGGCCTGCATCCGACCGAGCAGAAGGACCGCAACTACTTCCGCTCGATCTACTTCCGCGAGCCGGGCGGCGTGCTGTTCGAGATCGCGACCGACATCCCGGGCTTCGCGGTCGACGAGCCGGTCGCCGAGCTCGGACAAAACCTGAAGCTGCCCGCTTTCCTCGAATCGCATCGCAAGCAGATCGAGGGCGTGCTGCCCAACCTCGAGGAGGCCGCATCATGACCGCCACATTGTCCTTCACCCACCGCTTCCAGCCCGCAAGCGCGGCCGGCGCAGCGCCGCTGCTGCTCCTGCACGGCACCGGCGGCGACGAGAACGATCTCTTGCCGCTCGGCGCCACGCTCTCGCCCGGCGCGGCTCTCCTCTCGCCACGCGGGCAGGTGCTTGAGCACGGCATGCCGCGCTTCTTCCGCCGCCTGGCGGAAGGTGTATTCGACGAGGACGACGTCCGCCGCCGCGCGCGGGAGCTCGGCGCCTTCGTCGGCGAGGCGCGTCGGCATTATGGGATCGGAGCGCCGGTCGCGGTCGGCTACTCCAACGGCGCCAACATCGCCGCAGCGCTGCTGCTGTTGCAGCCGGAGACGCTGGCGGGCGCGGTGCTGTTCCGAGCCATGGTGCCGCTGAGCCAGCCACCGGCGGTCAAGCTGACGCGTCAGCCGGTGCTGATGCTGTCGGGGCTCGCCGATCCGATCGTGCCCGCCAGCAATGCGACAAAGCTGTGCACTGAGCTCACCGAGGCCGGCGCGGACGTGACTCACACGACGCTGCCGGCGGGGCACCAGCTGTCGCAGGCGGACATCGCGCTGGCGCGCGACTGGCTCGCCGGACTGCCGCACGCGATTGCCGCCTGAAGATGCTTGCGGCTCCGGCCGCTCCTGACCAAGAATATCGTCTCATCGCGCATCGGACCGCAGTCATGCGGCTCCGATGCCGGGCGGACGAATGGGAAGGATCTCGGGCATGGCCGTCGACAAGCTGTTCATCAATGCGCGGCTCGACCGCGGCGCGCGCCATGCGATCACGGTCGACGGCGGCCGCATCAGCGGCCTTCTCGCCGAGACCGAGCGCCCCGAGGCGCGCGAGGTGGTCGATCTCGGCGGCGCGCTGGTCGTGCCCGGCTTCGTCGAGGGCCACATCCATCTCGACACCAGCTTCTATGGCGATGCCTGGAAGCCGCACAAGCCCTGCACCAACGGCTTCGACGTGCATGAGCGCGTCACCTTACAGGCCCAGAACATGGCCGCGGCCGCGCCGATGGACGTGCGCGCCCGCAACCAGCTCGATCTCTGCATCGGCCACGGCACCACGCGGATGCGCAGCCACGTCATGGTCGACGGCTCGGTCGGCCTGACATCGCTGGAAACGATCCTGCGCGTGCGCGAGGAGTATCGCGAGCTGATCGAGATCCAGCTCGTCGCCTTTCCCCAGAGCGGCATCCTCAAGAGCCCGGGCACGCCCGAGCTGCTCGACGAGGCCATCCGGCTCGGCGCCGACCTCGTCGGCGGGCTCGACCCCGCGAGCTTCGACCGCGACGTCGAAAAGCATCTCGACGTCGTGTTCGGCACAGCGCACAAGCACGGCGTCGACGTCGATATTCATCTGCACGATCCGGGCATGCTCGGGCTGTTCGAGCTGGAGCAGATCGCGGCGCGCACGCGCGCCCTCGGCATGCAGGGCCACGTCGCGGTCAGCCACGCCTATGCGCTCGGCGACCTGCCTGCTGACCCGCTGAAGAAGATTGCCGATGTCCTGGCGGCGTCTGGCGTCGCCATCATGACCAATGCGCCGGGCGCGCGGCCCTTCCCGCCGGTGGCGCTGCTGCGCGCGGCCGGCGTCACCGTGTTCAGCGGCAACGACAACATCCGCGACTCCTGGTGGCCCTACGGCGACGGCGATCTGTTGAACCGCGCCATGATGGTCGGCTACCGCTCCGGGTTCTATGTCGATGACGAGTTGCGGATGGCCTTCGACCTCGTCACCGAGGCCGGCGCCAAGGTCTTGAGGCTTGCCGATTACGGCCTGCGCGCCGGCGCGCGGGCCGACTTTGTCACCCTCGATGCCGAGCACGTTCCGCAGGCCGTCGTCGCCGTGCCAAAGGGCCGCTCGGTCTACAAGGACGGCCGCCTCGTGGCGCGCGACGGCCGTGTGATCAGGCAACCGATCTAGGCCGGCGTCATTGGGCTGGCTCGACCGGTGCCTGCCGGCGCGGTGGCTCGGCGCGCGACACGGTGGCGGCCTCGATCCAGCGCGTCACCGCCGACAACTGCCCGCCGGACTCGCGATAGGCCTGCAGCTGATAGTCGGCCGAGCTGCCGAACTGCATGATGATGCGGCAGTGCTCGACCTCGGCGAGGCATCCCAGCGCCTCCGCATGCGGCGCGACGTCCGCGATCATGCGGTTCAGGATCTCCTGGCCCGTCACCGGACCGTCCTCGGTCACGAACAGACAGTCGGTGCCATAGCGCTGCGCCCGCCACTTGTTTTCGACCGCGATCGCACGCTCGACGTTGCCGACGGCCTCGGCAAGATCGGGATTCAGGTACAGGTGGCGCGCCAAGGCGCGATAGAGCGAGGCAATCGCCACGGCGTCGTCGACCGAGGTGCAGACGTCGGGGGCACGCAGCTCCAGCGTCGGATGCCGCAGCGACGGGCGCATCGCCCACCAGACATGGCTCTCGTCCGGCATCACGCCGGACTTCGTCAGCGCCGCCACATAGCGATCATATTGCTGCTTCGAGGTGAACAGCTCGGGCAGGCCACTGCGCGGCAGCTCGTCGTAGGCGGCGAGCCGATAGCCCTTCAGGCCCGTCTCGCGCGAATTCCAGAATGGCGAGGACGCCGAGAGCGCGATGAACACCGGGATGTAGGGGAGCATCGCCCGCATCACCGCGAAGCGCAGGTCCGGGTCCGGCAACTGCACATGCACATGCATGCCGCACAGCATGTTGCGCTGGCCGACGATCCGCAGGTCTTCCATCATCTCCGCGTAGCGCGGCTTGGGACTCGGCAGTGAGCTGCGCCACGTCGCGGTCGGATGCGTGGAGCAGGCCAGGATGGTCAGGCCATACTGGCTCGCCACGCTGGCAACCTCGCGCCGCAGGAATTTCAGCTCCTCGCGCGCATCGCCGACATCGACATGGACGTTGGTGGCGACCTCGAGCTGGGCCTGCAGCATCTCGCGCATCGCCTGTCCGCCGGTCGACCAGTTGGCGGCCTCGAACAGGTCGTCCGGCGTCCGGATCGCGACATCGCGCGTCTGCGCGTCGACGAGAAAGTATTCCTCCTCGATGCCGAACGAATATTCCGTGACCTCCTCGCTGCCGGTGGCCGAGCGGATCACCAGACGCCGCTCGTCATCGCTCAGGCCGAGCCGCAGCTTCTCCAGGATGCGTGGATCCAATCCCATGTGATCAATCCTCTCCGACGTCAAATGCCGTGAGTCTGCAGCCATGCCTCCAGCAGGGCCGCCTGCCACAACCGCGAATGTCCCTTGGGGCTCATCTCGGCCTCGGGGTGCTGCAACATGTGGTCAATGAAATCGCGTCGGTAGAGACCGCGTGCACGCGCCTTCTCGTCATTGAGCAGGTCGCGGACGTAGTCGAGAAACGGGCCGCGCAGATAGCGCAACAACGGCACCGGAAAGTATCCCTTGGGGCGGTCGATCACCTCCGCCGGCACGCAGCGGCGCGCCGCCTCCTTGAGAATGTGCTTGCCGCCGTTCTTCACCTTCAGCTCGGCGGGCATGCGCGCAGCCAGCTCGACGACCTCGTGATCCAGGAACGGCACCCGCGCTTCCAGCCCGAACGCCATCGTCATGTTGTCCACCCGCTTCACGGGGTCGTCGACCAGCATGATCTCGGTGTCGATCTGCAGGACCTTGTCGACCGCCGAAGCTCCAGCGTGAGCTGCGAAGAAGCGCTCCACGAATGCCAGGCTCGCGTCGTCGTCGCCAAGCATCTCCGGTGCCAGCAACCGCTGCAGGTCGGAATGCGTCCAGTCGAAATAGGCGTTCTGATATTGCTGAACGGGCTCATTGGCCGAGAGGAAGCCCGGATACCAGCTGTAGCCGCCGAACACCTCGTCGGCTCCCTGTCCGCTCTGCACCACCTTGACGCGCTTGGCGACCTCAGATGACAGCAGATAGAACGCGACGGCGTCATGGCTGACCATCGGCTCCGACATGGCAGCAATGGCGCCGGGGAGCGCCTGCAGCGCGCGGTCGCCGCCGATCCTGATCTGCTCGTGATTGGTCCCGAACGTCCGCGCGATGATATCCGAGTAGCGAAACTCGTCGCCGGAATGCGCGCCCACCGCATCGAACCCGATCGAAAAGGTGCGGATGTCCTCGTGTCCGAGCTTCGACAGCAGCGCGACCAGCAGCGACGAATCGAGGCCGCCGGACAGCAGCACGCCCACCGGCACGTCGGCCACGCGCCGGCGGTCGACCGCTGTCGTCATCGCCTCGAGCAGCGCCTCCGACCACTCCTCCTGGCTCATGGCGCGATCGGTCGGACGCTGCTCGCCGACCGAGAAATGCCAGTAGCGCTCGCGATGCTGCGTGCCGTCGGGCTCGATCGTGAGCAGAGTGGCAGGCTCGAGCTTCTTCACGCCGCGCAATATCGTGCGCGGCGCCGGAACGGCGGCGTGGAAGCTGAAGAAGTGATGCAAGGCGATCGGATCGAGCGCCGTATCGACCTCGCCGCCCGCCAGCAGCGCCGGCAATGACGACGCAAAGCGAAAGCCGTGAGGACCATCGGTGTAGTAGAGCGGCTTGATGCCGAGACGGTCGCGCGCCAGCAGAACGCGCCCGCTGTCGCGTTCCCATAGCGCAAAGGCGAACATCCCCTTGAAGCGCTGCACGCAGGATTTGCCCCAGGCATGGTAGGCCTTGAGGATGACCTCGGTGTCGCCGTCGGAAAAGAAGCGATAGCCCTTCGCCTTCAGCTCGTCGCGAAGTTCACGGAAATTGTAGATGCAGCCGTTGAATGCCAGGCCGAGACCTAGCGCCGCGTCGATCATCGGCTGCTGTGCCGCAGCCGAGAGATCGAGAATGCTCAGGCGGCGATGGCCGAGCGCAAGCCCGCCCTGCACGTAGAGGCCGGCCGCATCAGGACCACGCGCCTGCATCGCATCGTTGATGCGGCCGAGCGTGGACAATGAGGGCCTTCCGGAAAAGCTGATTTCGCCACAAATGCCGCACATCGCGGGATCTTTCAGTTCCTGCTGTTCTAAGTACCTCCGACAACCCGTTGTGATCGCTTGCGTTCCGCGGCAAAATCAGCAGTCCCTGCGGCGAATAGCGGAACAATTTCGGCGGGCTTTGCCGCGCGCGCGATCAGCACGTGGTCCGGCGGCACCTCGATCCAGTCAGGCTCCTTGTCATACGGCTCGGAGACCGCGATCACCTGATTGCCGTCTTCGCGGAAATACAGCGAATTGGCGCGGTCATTCTCGGCGAAGCGAAACGCATAGAGATCGTGGCCGTTGGACAGCGCCGAGGTGAAGCGCAGATGCTCACGCAGACCATCCTCATTGACGAGCTCACAGAGTGATCGCAGCACCTCGCGCGTCGCGCCGATCGGGTCCGGATCAATGCCGGCACCGACAATGGCGAGGAACACGGCTTCGGAGTCGGTCGTGCCGAGCCGTGACGGATACAGCGCGTCCGGGATCAGAGCCTCGACCTTGCGCCGCAGCCTGTTCCAGCTGCCGACGAAGCCGTTGTGCATGAACAGCCAGCGGCCGCAGGCGAAGGGATGGCAGTTCTGGCGAGTGACCGCCGTGCCGGTCGCGGCGCGGACATGAGCGAAGAACAGATGCGAGCGCAGATGCCGGCTGAGATAGCGGAGATTCTCATCCGACCAGGCCGGCCGCGTCTCGCGATAAAGCCCCGGCTCTGGATGATCGCCGTACCAACCGAGACCGAAGCCGTCACCATTGGTGCCCGCGGTCGATTCCAGCGCGCGGATGCTCTGCGTCACCAGGGAATGTTCCGGCTCGGTCACATAATGCTCGAAGGCGGTCGTTTCTCCGCGATAGGCGATCCAACGGCACATCCTTGCCCTCCGGTTCAATGAATGAGCTCGAGGCACGCAAAAACGTGTCACGTTCTTTTCGGATCATGCGGAAACGCCTTCGGAGCAGAGCTGGTTCCGCGCTGCGAGTCGCGCGCTGTGAGTCAGGCCGTAGGACTGGGATCCCTTGCCGCACGTCTCTCACCGTTCAAGCGACATCGTCGCAGTGATTGCTCAAGCCTCGCCGCGCTCGCGTACCAGCCTCAACCACGCCGCAGCCGCAGGCGACAGATAGGCGCCGCGGCGCCAGGCCATCGCCAATGTCCATTCGGTGCCGGGCTCATCAAGCAGGACGAGACTGATCGGCACCTGCGTGCGCTGGGTCGCGATCATGCGCGGCAGGAAGGCGACGCCGAGACCGGCGCCGGCGAGCTCGGCGATGAAATCGATCTGGGTGCTGCGCGCAGCCACGACAGGTTCGAAGCCGTTGCGGCGGCACGCCTCGCGAAGGATTCGGTTGAGCGCGAAGCCGGCCTCGAACAGCACGAACGGTGTCTCGCGCAGCTCCGCAAGGGTGATCGTCTCGCGGCGGGCCAGCGGATGATCGACCGAGACCAGAGCCATCAGCGGCTCGCGGCGCACGACCTGCGCGGCAAACTCATCGGCGATCGGCGGCAGCAGGCCGGCAAAATCGATATCGCCCGCAGCCAGCAATTCGCTGAGCCGGTCGCTGCCGTGCTCCACCAGTCGGATCTCGATCTCCGGATAGAGCTGGCGGTAGAGCGCGAACAACGGCGCGAACAGCGTGCTCGATCCGATCGGCGGCAGGCCGAGACGCAGCACGCCGCGCTTCAAGCCGCGCAGCTCGGCGAGCTCCGCCTGCAGATCATCGCGCTCCGCCAGCAGCCGAATCGCACGGCGATAGACGATCTCGCCGGCGGCGGTCATGCGGCTCTTGTGGCCGAGCCGGTCCAAGAGCGGCAATCCCAGCTCGTCCTCGAGCTGCTTGACGGCCTTGCTCACGGTCGACTGGGTCGCGAACACCACCTTGGCGGCCTGGGAGAAGCCGCCTTGGCGGACGACCTCGACGAAGGTCCTGAGGGTACGAAGTTCCATAATCAGGCCGAATATTCCATATTCGACTTATTATCATTCATTCAATTCGCTTTCTACATGCTGCGATGCGGCATACATTGCAAGCGCAATCACTTTTCGGACGCCACCGCATGATGCATCGCAGCATTTCCATTGGGGTTCATCGCCTGATCCGCCGCAACCGGCTGGCGCAGATCGGTCTGCTCGGCCTGTTCTGGGCCGTCGGCGAGGCGCTGGTCCGGACGACCGGCCTGCCATTGCCCGGCGGCATCATCGGCATGGCGCTGGCGCTCGTCCTGATCCTAGCCGGCGGACTGAAGGTCGCGAGCATCAAGCGCGGCGCGAACTGGATGCTGGCGGAGATGCTGCTGTTCTTCGTGCCGGCGGTGCTGGCGCTGCTCGACCATCATGAGCTGTTTGGCCTGCTCGGCCTGAAGATCTTTGCCTTGATCGTCGTCAGCACCACCGCCGTGATGTGCGTGACCGCGCTCACAATCGACCTCTGCTACCGTTGGACCGAGCGTCATGACCCTCGCCGCGCTGTGGCGTGAGCCGCTGATCCAGGCGGCGGTCTGGTCGCTCGCGACGATCCTGCTCTATCTGCTCGCCAAGCGCGTGCACCGGCGCTGGCCGCGCTGGTGGCTGATGCCGCTCGCGGTGGCGCCGGCCCTGCTGATGATCGCGGCACTCGCGCTCAACGTCTCCTACCGCGATTACATCCGCGGCACGCATTGGCTGGTGGCGCTGCTCGGGCCGGCCACCGTCGCCTTCGCCGTGCCGATCTACGAGCAGCGGGCACTGATCCGCCGCCGCTGGCCGCTGCTGCTGGCCGGCATGGTCGCGGGCAGCCTCACCGCGGTGGCGACCAGCTGGGGGCTGGCCTATGTGCTCGGCATCGACGGCGAGTTGCGCCTCAGCCTGCTGCCGCGTTCGATCAGCACGCCATTCGCGATGGAGGTCTCCGGCGAGATCGGCGGCATCCCCGATCTCACCGCCGTGTTCGTCGTGCTCACCGGCATCATCGGCGCGGCCGTCGGCGACGTCGTGCTCACGCGGCTGCCGTTGCGCTCGACGCTGGCCAAGGGCGCGTTGTTCGGCGTCGGCGCGCACGGCGCGGGCACCGCACGCGCCCACCAGATCGGTCGCGAGGAAGGCGCGGTCGCCGGCCTCGTGATGGTGCTGGTCGGGCTGATGAACGTGGCGCTTGCGCCACTCATCATCCAGTTCATGCGGTAGCGCGCTCAGCCCCGCCCGAGCGAGGCGATCCAGTTGCTGATCTCGGCCTGCCGCACCCGGTCATTCGCGACGTCCTGATCGAGCCCCAGCCGCCACAGAATGTCGCGCCGGTCACGGTCGTGGTGCAGGATCGCGAGATCGGCGGCGTAGCGCTCGAGCTCGGCGGGATCCGTGAAGAAGCCCTCCTCGACCAGCGGCTGGCTGAGGCGGCGGATCACCCAGGCGACGTCCTGCAGGCTGAATTCGGGATGATATTGCACGCCCCAGAACCGGCCGCGGCCGCTGCGGATCTCCGCGGCCTGCACCTCGCTCATCGCGTTGCGCGCGGTGACCGTCGCATCTGGCGGCAGCCTGGTGACGATGTCGCTGTGGATCGCCGGTGCATCGAACACGGCGCCCCGCGCCGCGTGCATCGGATGATCGCGGCCCGCCTCCGTCAGCGCGATCTTGCGCGCGAAGCCGACCTCGCGGCCGGCCGGATTGAGCGACACCTCGCCGCCGGCCGCAACGCTGGCGAGCTGAAGTCCCCAGCATGAGCCGAACATCGGCACGCCCCGCGCGAAGACCGTGCGCACCAGCTCGATCTGGCGCAGCGATTCCGGCTCGCGCTGATAGATGTTGAGCGCCGATCCCGTGATGACGATGCCCTGATAGGCCTCGATCGGCTGCGGCAGGCGCGCATCGGCATCGGCGGGCGTGGCGATGTCGATCGCCGCCTCTGGCGCGAGCGCGCGCAGCACGTCGGCGTAGCTCTCCGACGGCGTGGCACCTGCGATCTCGGCCCAGCGGCGCCTTCCGTCCAGCGAATTGCCTTCGAGCACGAGCAGTCTCAGCACGTCGTCAATCCTCCGCCCGGCCCATCATGGCTCCAACACGCCGCGCAGGAATCGCGCGCTCCGCTCGTGCACCTCCGGCCGGTTCAGGATCGTATGGACGTCGGCATCGATCACCATCACCTCCGCCTTGGCATCGTCCTTGAGCGCGGCGGCGCAGGAGCCGGTGACGGCGCGGTCCTTGTTCCAGGGATTGGCGGCCGTGAAATACGGATCGCGCGCGGAAATCGCGTTCAGCACCGGCTCGTTCGGACCGATGCCGAGCCGGGGCGCGCTGACGAAGTAGTTGTCCTCGCACGACCACGAATAGATCAGCCGCGCCGCCACGTCCTTGCCGGCGTAGCGGCCGACCGCCACCGCACCCTCGCTGGTGCCCGCCAGCACGATCCGCAGCCGGTCGACCCAGCTCCAGTCGCGCGACGCCTTCAGCGCGTTCTCGAGCTCGGCCAGCCGCAGGGCGTGGACACGCTCATAGGTCGCGACGTCGACCGGCGAGGTGTAGGTCAGCCGGTCGGGAATCGCGAGGCTGTCGGGCGCCACCGACGCCACGCCGAGCTCGTCGGCGAGCCAGGCCTGGAACTCCTTCACGGCCGGCGCCACGCCGCTTGACCCGTGCATCACGATCGCGAGCGGCGCGATCCCGATCACGTCGGGCGCGTCCTCCGCACGGCCCTCCCAGCGCCGTCCGCCGGCGAGCGTCGCCGGCAACACCAGGTTGGCCCCGCTCCACGTCAGCGCCAGATTGGCGGGCGACGGCTCCAGCACCGTGCCTTTGGTCTCGCCGGGCTTGTCGGCCGCGAGGGCGGCGGTCGCGCAGAAAAAGGCGACGGCGATCGGCACGACACGCGCCACGAACATGATCGATCCGTCCTCCTGCGAGGCGAGCCCAGCGAGCCTGGCGCGCACCGTCCGTTTCAATCACGGCATCGGGCTGCGGACAAGCAAGGGGCGACGGACGGAGCATGCAGGGCACCCATGCGGTGATGCGATCAGCGCGCCCGCAGCCGCCGGCGCTGGGCGCGCGGCGATTCCATCGACCGGACGTGATGGCGCGGCGTGGCCGCAGCGCAGAAGACCGCGTTGGGCGCGCCGGCCGGCACGGCGGCGGCCTCGCGCGCTCCTCCGCAGCCGCTGACGGCGCGAAGCCGTGGCACGACCGGCGACGTGTCCCGCAAGGCCTCCTGCCGTACGCTCACATCGTTCCGGATCTCCACGGGAGAGAGAGCCAGCAGCGTCGCCCGCAAGCCGCGAAGGATGGCGGCCATTGCGCGCGACGGCTGCGCCCAGCGAAACGGCCGGGCCGAACGTTTGGCGCGGCCGCGCTTGGCTCGCCCGGCTCCACTGCCGCGACGGCCGCGCTGATTGGATGCTGATCCTTCGTCATCGACCTGCAACATCAGCCGGAACGGCTGTTCCGAGGGGCCGGCCGCGATCAACAACTTGCGCATGCGTCTCACCTTGATTTCGTGACGGCCAAGCGAGCGGCCGCGTTGGTCGAGACCATCGCGCAAGCGCGGTGACCGCAAGCTGTTGCCTGATGTCAGCGACATGTCAGCTCCGCGGCGTCGCTCACAGTCGCTCTCCCAGCCGCGCCATCACCAGATCGAGCACGTCGGCGTCATCGAACGCCGCCGCGGTCAGCGCCGCGCCCGCCGCGATCAGCTCGTCATGAGCGAGATTGGTGCGCATGCCGACGGTGGCGATGCCAGCCGCCGTCGCCGCCGCGATGCCGGCGCGGGAATCCTCGAAGGCGACCGACCATTCCGGCACGGCGTCGATCGCGCGCAGGCCTTCCAGATAGGGCAGCGGGTGCGGCTTGCCGTGCGGCAGTTCGTCGCCGATGATCACGGCGCGAAACCGGTCCCTCAGCCCGAGCCCGTGCAGGATCAGCTCGGCATTGGCGCGCGGCGCGTTGGTGACGGCCGCCACCGGAATCGCCGCCGCCGCGGCCCGATCGAGCAACGCCATCAGGCCCGGCAGCGGCTGCACCGCGCCGGCGGCGAGGCTGCGAAACACCTCCTCCTTCTGCGCCATGACCGCCGCGCGCCGCTCGGGCGGCTCATCGGGCAGAAATTGGGCGGAGATCGACAAATTGGATCGGCCGAGCAGTTCGCGTGCCGCCCGCGCGCGGTCGAACACATGGCCATACGGCCCGAACACCGCGTTGAAGGCCTGCAGGTGCAGCGCGTCGGTATCGGCGAGCGTGCCGTCGATGTCGAACAGCAAAGCCCGCCGCTTATTGATAACGCCTCGCATCAGCAAATTGACCTCAACTCATCCGGATGTTGACGCGATCTGATCCAACTCTCGACCAGACCGGCTGTCGTTATTCCTCAAACGGCGTGAAACCGCGACGGGGGAAATTGCGATGATCGGCCAGTTGAGCGCATTGCCTGTTTTGACATCGTCGAGGCTCGGAGCGGCCGCCGCGCTGGTCTCGATCATCTGTGTTGCCGCGCCCGGCGCCGCGCAGGCCGGATCCGCCGACATGGTCAACGGCCAATACTGCAACGATCTCTGCAAGGCCTATATGGCCTGGTCCGACCGCATGCTGGCCGTCACCCAGCCCGCGTCCTATTCGCGGCCGCAGGTGCGGGTCGCGGTGCCGCAGAGCATGACGCCGAAAAAGATGGACAAGGCCGAGAAGCCGGACCGGATGGCGCAGCATGGGCCGAAGCCGCATCGGCCGGCGAACCTGAACTCCTTCGCCCAGCTGCCCGCCGGCAGCCACGCCGCGCAATCCGCGATGGAGCCGCCGCCGGGCGACCTCGCCGCGTCCGACGAGCCCCCGCCGGCGACTGGTCGGCCGTTCGCCGCCGACCCGCTGCCCCATTCCGCCATCGCCGACATGCGGCGCGCGACCGACGCTGCCGGCCTGCGGCTGGTATCGATGACCGAGCCCGGCACCGGGCCGGTCACGGTCGGCGAGGCCGGCGGCAGCCCGCGCTCGAAGATGCCCTCGATCTGGATCATGCTCGCCGCAGCCGCGCTGCTGGCCTATTTCGGCCATGGCTGGCTCAAGCGCCGCAACGGCGCCTCGCATCACCTCAACTGAGACGGCAGGAACTGCGACGTCAGTTCGGCCACGCAAAGCCGCGGGAACCATTCCGGACAATTTGACCACCGGCCCTCGTCTGCGACCGGGGCTTTGGTTGAACTCGCAGCGCCGCGGCTCTATGCGTGGGCGATGAACATCGCCCTCACCGCCCCCCCGTTGAGTTCCTGGCCGCGCCACCGCGCCGACCTCAAGCCTGCGCCGTTCCTGCCGATGAGCCGCAAGGAGATGGACGCGCTCGGCTGGGACGTCTGCGACATCGTGCTGGTGACCGGCGACGCCTATGTCGACCATCCCTCGTTCGGCATGGCAATCATCGGCCGGCTGCTCGAGGCCCAGGGGTTTCGCGTCGGCATCATCTCCCAGCCCGACTGGCATTCGGCCGAGCCGTTCAAGGCGCTGGGACGCCCGCGCGTGTTCTTCGGCGTCACCGGCGGCAACATGGACTCCATGGTCAACCGCTACACCGCCGACCGCCGCATCCGCAGCGACGACGCCTACACGCCGAACGGCGAAGGCGGCAGGCGGCCGGACCGCTGCACGCTGGTCTATGCGCAGCGCTGCCGCGAGGCGTTCAAGGACGTGCCGGTCGTGCTCGGCGGCATCGAGGCCTCGCTGCGCCGCATCGCGCATTACGACTACTGGTCCGACAAGGTGCGCCGCTCGGTGCTGGCCGACGCCAAGGCCGACATCCTGATCTACGGCAATGCCGAGCGCGCCGTGATCGAGGTCGCGCACCGCATCGCCAGCGGCGAAGCGCCGAAGGACATCCAGTCGGTGCGCGGCACCGCGCTGTTCCGGAAAGTGCCCGAGACCTACATCGAGCTGCACGCCGACGATCTCGACTCCGCCGATGAAGGCGCGGCGCGCGAGAAGGGCTGTGTCGTGGTCCGGCTGCCGTCCTGCGAGCAGGTCGAGGCCGACAAGGAGGCCTATGCGCGCGCCTCGCGCGTGCTGCACCGGGAAAGCAATCCGGGCAATGCACGTCCCCTGGTGCAGCGTCATGGCGACCGCGACCTCTGGCTCAACCCGCCGCCGATCCCGCTGACCATGGCGGAGATGGATAGCGTCTACGATCTGCCCTACGCCCGCGCGCCGCATCCGTCCTATGGCGACGCCAAGATCCCGGCATGGGACATGATCAAGTTCTCGGTGACGATCATGCGCGGCTGCTTCGGCGGCTGCACCTTCTGCTCGATCACCGAGCATGAGGGCCGCATCATCCAGAGCCGCTCGGAAGGCTCGATCCTGCAGGAGATCGAGCGCATCCGGGACAAGACGCCGGGCTTCACCGGCGTGATCTCCGACATCGGCGGCCCGACCGCCAACATGTACCGGATGGCCTGCAAGGACCCCAAGGTCGAGGCCGCGTGCCGCCGGCCGTCCTGCGTCTTCCCGGAGATCTGCCCGAACCTCAACACCTCGCATGACGATCTCATCCGGCTCTATCGCAAGGTCCGCGAGGTCAAGGGCGTCAAGCGCGTGATGGTCGCCTCGGGCGTGCGCTACGACCTCGCGGTCGAGAGCCCGGCCTATATCAAGGAGCTCGTGACGCATCACGTCGGCGGCTACCTGAAGATCGCGCCGGAGCATACCGAGCGTGGTCCGCTCGACAAGATGATGAAGCCGGGCATCGGCACCTATCACCGCTTCAAGCAGATGTTCGACGCCGCCGCGGCGCAGGCTGGCAAGAAGTACTATTTGATCCCGTATTTCATCGCCGCCCATCCCGGCACCAGCGATGAGGACATGATGAACCTCGCGCTGTGGCTGAAGAAGAACCGCTACCGCGCCGATCAGGTCCAGACCTTCCTGCCGTCGCCGATGGCGACGGCGACCGCGATGTACCACACCGGCGTCAACCCGCTGCGCGGCGTCCGTCATGGCGGCAGCGACAAGGTCGAGGCCATCAAGGGCCTCAAGCAGCGCAGGCTGCACAAGGCGTTCCTGCGCTATCACGACCCGGACAACTGGCCGGTGCTGCGGGACGCACTGCGCGCCATGGGCCGCGCCGATTTGATCGGCTCGCGCCCGGATCAGCTGGTGCCCGCACATCAGCCGCCGGGGACGGGAAAGGCTGCCGTCACGCGGCGGCCTGTGCGACCCGAACAGCGGCCGCAGCGCTTCACGACCAAGGGCGTGAAGATCAGGAAGTAGTTGTCGAGCGCGCGCCAAGCTTGATGGCATGGGCACGCACCCGCCTCGTTCTCCGCTGTCGTCCCGGGCTTGACCCGGGACCCATAACCACAGGAAGACGTGTTGGGCACATCCTGAAGCACCAGCCTGCCTCACACATCCGCCTGTGGTTATGGGTCCCGGGTCAAGCCCGGGACGACACCGAATTTGTTGCCGCCATCTCGCCAACGCATGCGCACCGGAAGCGCCGGCGTCTGTGACGCATCCACCCCCGTTCCCGCCACCACATCCACTCCACGATTTTTCCGAACAGCCCACCGCACTCCCGCGACGCCATCCGCGCCCAGGTGATGCTGCCGACATCGCCCTCGACAATGAGAGGGCGCGGGGAAGACCGGACCTCGACTGAGGCCCGTGGCCCGCCTGCAGAAAAAAATGCAGGCGGCAGGTACCACAGGTCCAGCCGGACGACCCGGCCTTCCCCGCGCGCTGGTTTGAACGGCTGCTTCGCGATCTCCCTGGGGACCGGGCTTGTTTGCCCCCATCACCGGCGCGACGCGTCTCCGCATCATCGACCGGCTTGACCTCAGCGTCGGGAGGCCAGGACCACGCGACTTGACCGTACGTCCCAGGCTCATTCGCCGGCCCGCTTGCGCGAAAGCCCCGAGCCCGACACGTCCACCGCTCCCCGCTGCTACGCTCCGTGACGATCGGCCGAAACGTCCCTCTTCATCGCGAACGGGATGGCCGAGAGCATCCGCTTGATTTGCCCGACGACACAAGGCGCGCAGCATGCGACAAACTGGCTCGACGGGCAGTTTGCGCATGAGAGGACTACGGGGATTGCTCGTCGGGCAGAGAACGGCGCTCAACGAGTGGTCTTGGCCAGCAATTGCGCAGCACAATCGTCGGTCCTATATTCGATGCTTGCCTGAGCCGAAGGACTGCGTGATGCCCTCGACCACCTTGACCGTGCACGTCGATGCGAGCGTCAACGAGCGCCTCGAACGGTTAGCCAAAAGTACGGGCCGGAGCCGCGACGTCGTCGCTGCCGAGCTGATCAACGGCTCTCTCGATGTGTATGAGTGGCAGGTGGAGAGCATCCAGCAAGCCATCTCGTCGCTCGATCGTGGCGAGGGCATTCCACATCATGAGGTCAGGGACTGGGTTGCGTCTTGGGGAACGGAAACCGAGAAGACAGTCCCCGGTAGCACGACCAAGGCTGCCTCGAAGGGATCATGACCCCGATCTGGTCCCCTGAGGCGATCGCCGACCTCGTCGCCTTGAGGGCCTACATCGCACAAGACGATCCGGCGGCAGCTCAGCGCGTCGCACTCCATATTCTTCGGAATGTCGAGACGCTGTTGGCCAATCGCCCGAAAATGGGACGGCCAGGCCGCGTTCAGGGCACGCGTGAGCTCGTCATTCCGAAGACGCCCTACATCGTGCCGTACCGGCTGTCCAACGATGCAATCCAAATCCTGCGCGTGCTTCACAGCGCCCGGCGTTGGCCCGAGTCCCTTTGAAGCAAATTCTGTCAAGGGTCAGGAGAATGCTTGCGCAAAGCCTCATCATGATGCATTGGCGTCCACTCTTTGGTCGCTTAAGAGATCCGGCGCAAGCGTTCGACTTAGTCGACCAGCCGTTCGACACCCATTCGGGCGCGCGCGATGAATTCCTGGTCATCCGCCGTTGCTCCCGTCAGAGAGATGTCCGTTTTGGCGGTTCGTATGAAGCTGGAGCCGACGCAGCTGTCCGAGCTTTCGATGAACGACGTCCACGGCCCGGGAGTCGCCTGCTGCAATCGCAGGCGAATTTCGGCGAAAACGCCCCAGCTAGCAGCTCGTATCTCCACCGGCCCAGCGGTAGATGCGGCTACTCAGGGGGCCTGCTCCCAGCGGATTGCTGACCTTGATGGTCACGCGCGATCCGGAGCCGGACTTTTCGATGCGCGCCGAGGCGAAGTAGTTCATCCGGACCCCATAGCTGCCTGCGACCAGGCGAAACTCCGCGAAGCCGCGGTCGCGGTGCAGCTCGCCTTCGGCTTCGATCTGTCCCCCGCCCGGGTTGGCCGGATTGCCAAAGACCCGGACGGGCGGATTGCAGCTTTTGCCGGTCTCGATCAGGCGGCGGTAGATCTCCTCATAGCTTTCGGAAAAGCTCCTGCTGTCGGCGACGTCGCGCGAATTCAAGCCCTCCGGCGACATCGCACATCCACCGGCCATCAGAACGGCGATCGCCGCCGCAGGCAGAGCTGCCTTGATCCCCATCGTCCATCCCCCTGCGCCATCGATCGCATCGCCCCGAGCGATCATCGTGCCACCGGATTCACATACGTCGTTTTGCGGGAGACAGACAATAGCCACGCGGCATCATGAGCTCGGGCCGGCTCACCCCGGACGGCTTCGACGTTCGCGACCGACCTCACGATCACCTCCTCACGACGCTCATTCGTGATTGCGTTTGGCCCGCGCCATCCGTCATAATTGTGAAATAGAAATTTTCGCGCAATTGACGGCAGCCAAGACCATTGCAAGCCGAACGTTCTTTTGGGGAGAGAGCGCACATGCACGCGCCAGTGGCCGGCTCGAAACCGGCTCCCGTGGTCGGCACGGCCTACAGGCCGGATATCGACGGACTGAGAGCTGTCGCAGTCATGTCCGTCGTCGTGTTCCACGCCTTTCCCCATGTGCTTCGCGGCGGCTTCATCGGAGTCGACATCTTCTTCGTCATATCCGGGTTCCTGATCACCTCGATCATCGTTGCGGATCTGGCGAACGGATCATTTCGTCTTCGGACCTTCTACGCGCGCCGTGTCAAGCGCATCTTCCCTGCCCTCATCGTAGTTCTCTTGGCCGTCCTCCTGCTCGGGTGCATTCTTCTGTACACCGACGAATACAAGGAGCTCGGCAAGCAGGTCGCGGCGAGCGCCGGATTTGCCGCGAACCTGCTGTTCTGGAAGGAGGCCAACTATTTCGACCTGGCCGCCGAAACGAAGCCGCTGCTTCACTTGTGGTCGCTCGGCATCGAAGAGCAATATTACATCCTCTGGCCGCTGCTGCTGTGGCTGTGCTGGCGGACAAGGAAGCGCGCCTTGCCGTACCTCGTGGGGCTGCTGCTCGTCGGGTCATTTCTGCTGAACATCAGAGCCATGGGCACGAGCCCGACCGAGGCGTTCTACTCCCCGCTCACGCGCGCATGGGAGCTGTTTGCAGGCGGTCTGCTGGCGATCGCGTCGTCGCCACACACCGGGCCGCTCCTCGGCGCCGTCCCTGACACGGGGCATCGATCCCCCGTTTCCAATCGGCTCGCGGCGTCGGGAATAGTCCTGTTGGCGGCGAGCCTGATCCTGATTTCGAGGAATACGCCATTTCCCGGGTGGGCGGCACTGCTGCCCGTCGCAGCGACCTGCATGCTCGTCGGCGCCGGACCGAATAGCTGGGTCGCCCGCCGGATTCTTTCGCATCCTGTGCTGGTCGGAATCGGGCTGATCAGCTACCCGCTCTATCTCTGGCACTGGCCCCTGCTCGTCCTGACCCGGGCCTGGATGGGCGAGGCGGGCTCCGCGCCGCTGCGCTGCGGCGGCGTCGCGCTGAGCGCCGGTCTGGCCTGGATCACCTATCGATTTCTCGAACGTCCAATCCGGTTCGGGCAATCGCCCTTGCGCTCGCTCCCGCTGCTCGGCGGTGCGCTGGCGACGCTCGCTGGAATCGGCGCCCTGGCCATGACCTACGGCTGGTCCTTTCAGCCGGGCGATCTGAACAGCTACGCAGCCTATTTCGATTCATTCCGCACGGGCGTGTCGCCAGCCCGCGAAGAGCTGGTGGAGATCAACCAGAACCAATGCAACTTCTACAACTTCGAGAGCGCGCTTCCCACGCGCGTCCCGCGGGACGGCATCAGCCCGGACTGCTACACCAGCCACTCCCGCAGAACGGTGCTGCTCTGGGGCGATTCTCATTCGGCCCATCTCTTCTACGGCTTACGGAAGACGCTGCCGGCCGATACGTCCCTGCTGCTGGTCTATGCGTCGGGGTGCCGTCCACACCCGATCGATCTGGCCAAACTGACGACCGATTACTGCGAGACGTCCAACTCATTTGCGCTGTCGACGATCAGGAAGGTCGTTCCGGATGTCGTGGTCATCTCATTCAACAATTCCTTCGATACGGAGTACCTGCGCGAAGTATCCCGGGACATCAAACGGATCGGCGTGAAACGGGTGATCGTGCTCGGACTGGCGCCGCATTGGGAGCCGTTCCTCTTCAAGGTGGTCATGCAGCATTATTGGCAGTTCACGCCGGCACGTATCGCGACGCACCTGGACCAGCATGCGCTCGGCATCGACAAGGCCTTTCGGAACGAGCTCCGGGCCGACGAACCGTTCGAGTATCAGAGCCTTCATGACTTCTTCTGCAATCGAGAAGGCTGCCTGATCTATCTCGATCGCAACCGGCGCGAGGGTCTCGTGAGCTTCGACAATGCGCACCTGCGCCCCCTCGCGTCCCTCTATCTCGCCGAGCACCTGCTCACCCCGTTGATCCAACGCGACGTCCTGCCGCCGGGCACGCGCAGCGATGCGCAGCCGCATGGCAGGACGGGGGCTCCCGATGACCGGCCGGCCGTGCCGTGAAGACGCGCATTGCCGGGATGGACCACGAGACATCCCAAGTCCCATCGACGTCTGCGTGCCATCACCCGACCAGAGCTCCGGCGTCGTGTCGATGAATATGCATCGAACGCGCCGATCGGCGTTCGGAAAAAAGCGGCTTGCGCTACCCGATCGCCGCGTGTAGATGGCGCCTGTCGCGAAAAGCGGCCGTTGCCTGCGGCCGAGTACAAGCCGTCCATCTGCCGTTCTGGCATGGACCGGCCCAGCGTCTCCCACACATCAATCGCCTGACCGATCGTCAGGCTCCAGCGAGCGGTCGCGCGTATCTGCGCCATCGGCTCGCGTGGACCGGAGCGCGCCATGACCAGGGCTGTTGCCGTCATCTATCTGACCATCGTGCTCGATGCCGCCGGCATCGGGCTGATCTTTCCGATCCTGCCGTCGCTGCTGCACGACGTGACGCACGCCGACAACGTGGCGTCCCTTCTCGGCGTCATGACGGCGCTCTACGCCGCGATGCAGTTCATCTGCGCGCCGGTGCTGGGCTCGCTGAGCGATCGGCTCGGCCGGCGCCCGCTGCTGCTGGTCTCGCTGACCGGCGCCATCGTCAACTACCTGTTCCTGGCCGCTGCGTCCGATCTCTGGATGCTCCTGCTCGGCCGCGCCATCGCCGGCGTCACCAGCGCAAACGTCTCGGTGGCCACGGCCTACATCACTGACATCTCTGCCGAGGAGGAGCGAGCCCACCGCTTCGGACTCCTCAATGCGATGTTCGGCATGGGATTCATCATCGGGCCCGTGCTCGGCGGCGCGCTCGGCGACCATTGGCTGCGGCTGCCGTTCGTCGCGGCGGCGGCGTTGAACGGATGCAACGTCGTGCTGGCGTTGCTGATGCTGCCGGAGACGCGACCACCGGACCCTGGCAGGATCGAGATCGCGGTCCTCAACCCGCTGCGGCCATTGCGCTGGGTGCTCGCCGTCAAGAGCCTGCTGCCGGTGGTTCTCCTCTTCTTCCTGTTCAGCGCGACCGGCGAGGCCTATGGCGTCTGCTGGGCGCTGTGGGGTGGCGACACCTTCCACTGGAGCGGTCTTTGGATCGGCCTGTCGCTCGGCGCCTTCGGCGTGTGCCAGATGCTGGCCCAGATATTCCTTCCCGGTCCGGCGGTGAGATTGCTGACCGAGCGCGGCGCCATCCTGACCGGGGTGACCTGTGTCTGCACGGCTCTCACGGCCATGGCGTTCGCCAGGCAGAGCTGGATGGTGTTTGGCGCCATGCCGCTGTTCGCGCTCGGCGGCATGGGCATGCCGGCCCTGCAGTCGCTCGCCACCCGGCAGGTCGACGAGAATTTACAGGGCCAGTTCCAGGGCGTGCTCGCCGCCACCGTCAGCCTCGCCTCGATCGTTGCGCCGCTCGGCTTCTCGAGCCTGTACTTCGCCGTCAGGGAGCAATGGCCCGGGGCGATCTGGCTGTCGGTCGTCGCCATCTACGCGGTCGCCATTCCCGTCGTTGTCACCCTGCGCCCGGCCAAGCCGGCGTCCGTGCCCTGACGTCTCGGAGCGATCGCCTGCGCCGCCCGTGCCCGGGGACGGCGCTCGCCCGCACGCCTCTCAGTTCGCGGTGATGCTGTGCAGATGCAGGGCCATCATGGAGTCGTAGTGGGAGTTGCCGGCATAGGGGTCGTGGACCGCGGCCTCGTGCATGGTGCCGGCGGCATGGGTGCTGCCACTCTCATTGGCGTCGGCCGCATCGGCCTGCGCGTTCGCCAGAACCTGCGCAGCGCCTGCGGCGTCACCGAGCTTGGTCAGGCTGGCGGCGGTCTCGGCCGCCACCGCCGAGGCGATGGCGGCGGCCTGCGCCGGCGTCTGCACCGGCGCGGCGACGCCTGCGGCCTGCGGGATCTGGGCCAGCAGCGCCTGCGTGTCGGGAGTCTTGATGTTGTAGCCGAGCGTCTCCAGCACCACGAGATCGATCGGCGACAGCGTCTGCGACGTGGTGGGGTTGTAGAACTCGTTCAAGGGATCGCGCGCGCCCTGGATGCCGGTGTTGAGGAAGTCGGCCGGGTCGGACATCTGGCCGTAATCGGCGATCTTGGTCACGCCGCCGTCGAGCGAGAAATAGGCGGGAGGGCCGGCGGCGATGTTGTTGTTGATCAGATGCTGTCCCGGCTTGGTGAAATCGAACAGGTCGAAGATGTCGAGATTGCCCGGCGACGGTACGCGCCCGAGCGCATGCGACAATTCGTGCAGCGCGACGCCGACCAGGGACTGAGTCGGGATGTCGGTGTTGAAGATGGCGAAGCCGTCCTCCGTCGTCGTGCTGTTTGGATCGATCAGCCCGAGCACCTTGGCCTGCGCGTTGGCGACGAACACCTGGGAATGGCCCTGCACCGCCCTGGTCGTCGGCAGATTGTCGAACACGGTGTCCCCGGCCGCCGCGTGATCCTGCAGATCGGCTCGGAGCTGCGTGTAGTTGGCGAGCACGCCGTTGCTGACATTGGCGCCGGCGCCGCCGCCTGTGCCGGCGAAATCGATCGCGAGGTTCACCGTGGCCTGATCGGTGATCGCCGAGGACAGGATCGCCGCCGCCTGCTCGACGCCGGCGCGGAAGCTTTCGGGCGCAGCCGCAGCGGCGGCATCGAAGGTGAGGTTGAAGGTCAGACCGCCGGTGTGAACCGCGACGGTCTCGGAGCCGTCGGCATGCACCACCGGATCCGACACCGCGCCGGGCGGCAGCACGAACGGCGAGGCGGCCGCGGCCGTGTTGGTGGTCGTGGTCTTCGCCGCCGCGGCCGGGTCCGGCATCATGAGGCCCTCCGAGCTCAGTCCGAGCTGGTCATAGGTCAGCGTGTTCATCAGACGGACTCCTCGATCATGGCCCCCGCGTCTCCAGCTGCGAGGCGTTCGCAAGCCGCGACCATCATCGGCAAGTGAGTGAAAAGTCTGACGCGGCCGGACCCTCTTCGCGGCAGCCGCGCCATGGTTTGGATGCGGCCGGGAAGCCCCGCCATGCTCCTGCCGCGCTGGTCACGCGCGGCGAATGACGGCAATCTGCGGCAGGCGTCCGCCACAGATCGATCCAACATCATCATCGAGAGCCTCCCCATGAAGATGCGCCCGCTCGGCCGGTCCGGCCTCAACGTTCCGCCCCTCTGCTTCGGCTGCAACGTGTTCGGCTGGACGGTGGACGAGGCAGCCTCGTTCCGCCTGCTCGACAAGGTGCTGGAGTCCGGGCTCAACTTCCTCGACACGGCGGACGTCTATTCGCGCTGGGTGCCCGGCCACACCGGCGGCGAGTCCGAGACCATCATCGGCAAATGGATGAAGCTGCGCGGCAATCGCGATCGTGTCATCCTCGCCACCAAGGTCGGCATGGACATGGGCGACGGCAAGGTCGGGCTGAAGCCCGACTACATCGCGCGCGCGGTGGAGGATAGCTTGCGCCGGCTGCAGACCGACGTGATCGACCTCTATCAGTCGCACAAGGACGACGAGGCGACGCCGCAGGAGGAGACGCTGGCGGCCTATGACAGGCTGATCAAGGCCGGCAAGGTGCGGGTCATCGGCGCCTCGAACTTCTCGGCGGAACGGCTGCAGGCCGCGCTCGACATCTCCAAGGCGAACAGCCTGCCGCGCTATGAGAGCCTGCAGCCGGAATACAGCCTCGCCGAGCGCGCATCCTACGAAGGCGCGCTGCAGCGCGTCTGCGAGGACAACGGCGTCGGCGTCATCACCTTCTTCTCGCTGGCCGCCGGCTTCCTCACCGGCAAGTACCGCTCGGAGGCCGATTTCGGCAAGAGCCCGCGCGGCCAGCGCAGCATTCCGAAATACTTGAACGAGCGCGGCATGCGCATCCTCGCCGCGCTGGATTCGGTCGCGAGGGAGACCGGAGCGCAGCAGGCCTCGATCGCGCTGGCGTGGCTGCTGGCGAAGCCCTCGGTGACGGCGCCGATCGCCAGCGCCACCAGGCCCGAGCAGGTCGACACCCTCGTGGCGGCGACGCAGCTCGCGCTGACCGCGGACCAGGTCGCGCGGCTCGACGCGGCGAGCGCGTGAGCGCACACGAACAGCGTCATCATTCAACCAGGCGTGCGGCGTTTCGACACGCACGCAGGACGGTCGTTCTCCACCGGACACGGCCTGTGATCGAGGACAGGGCGCTGCCAACAGCTGTCCTCGCACGCGATCACGCTCCTGCACCGCATTTTCAGCACAGCCGTGCAGCGGGCCGGGCGACTTTGCAGCATTTCGCGGATCGTCACCTCGCGGCCAAACTTCGGCCGGGATCGAACTGCTAAGTCCACCTCTAATTTAGAATGTATCGAGGAAGCGTTCGGTGAATCGTGTCGCGCGCGTAGCTGTTGGCGCATTCGTATTTGCATCGGTTCTGTCATCCCTCGTGGCGCCGACCGGCAGCGCCCGGGCGCAGCAATCACCGCAGCGCGCGCCGGCCGGCGCCCCGGTGGGCACGCTGCCGGACCGCGAGGCGCTGAACTCCGGCACCGTCACCGTGATCACCGCGCCGATCGGCGGGCCGATGTCGGTGATGGGCTCCGACATGGCAGCGGTGCTGGATGATGGCGAGAGCCTGCGCGTGCTGCCGATCCTCGGCAAGGGCTCGGCGCAGAACCTCATCGACATCGTCATGCTGAAGAACATCGACATGGGCTTCGTCGCCACCGACGCGCTGGAATTCGTCAAGACGGAATACAACATTCCAGACATTGCCCAGCGCGTGCGCTACATCGCGAAGCTGTTCCACAACGACGTTCACATCATCGCGCGGCGCGAGATCCGCTCGCTCGCGGATCTCAACGGCAAGCGCGTATTCGCCGAGCGCTCGATCGGCCTCCCGGCGGCGCGCACGATCTTCCGGCGGCTCGGCATCCAGGCCGACATCGATTCGCAGACCGACCCGACCGGCGGCCTGCAGAAGCTGATCGACGGCCAGGGTGATGCCTGGATCGCCTCGGTGTCGAAGGACGCGCCGATCATCAAGGGCATCAAGAACGAGGGCGGCCGGCTGCATCTGCTGCCGGTCCCGTATGACCGCGTGCTGCAGGACATCTATCTGCCGACGACGTTCTCGTCGGAGGAATATCCCAACCTGGTGCCGCCGGGCACGAAGGTCGACGCGGTCGCGGCCTCCACCGTGCTGATGGTCTACAACTGGCCGGAGAACAGCGAACGCTATCGCCGCACCGCGCGGTTCGTCGACGCGCTGTTCGGCAAGATCCAGGTGCTGCAGTCGCCGCCGCGGCATCCGAAATGGCGCGACACCGTGCTGTCGGCGCCGGTGCAGGGCATGATCCGCTTCAAGGCGGCGCAGGAATGGCTCGACGGCGCCCGCGCGATGCAGTCGCCGGGCCAGGACGCCAACCCGGCCGAATTCCGCAAGTTTCTCGACGAGCGCAAGGCGCAGGCGCGGATGTCGCCGGACGAGGCCGCGAGACTCTACAGCGACTTCCTGAAGTGGCAGCGCAGCAGGGAGCCACGCTGAGCACCGAACCGCCGGAAGCGACGTCCCGGCGTCAGGAGGGCGGCAGCAATCCCGCCTGCTCGGCCGTGCGCCGGACGGCCGGCAGGGCCGCATTCGCAGCGCCGCCGTGCTGAGGCGCGGCGCGCGCGAAGCTCAGCTCGACCGTGGTGCCGCCGCCCGGCGTCTCGCGCAGCGCGACGCGGCCCTGATGCGTCGCCATGACCTGCGACACGATCGAGAGCCCGAGCCCCATGCCTTCGCCGCGGGCGTGGCCGCGCTCGAACGGCTGCAGCAGGCGTTCGGGCTGATCGGATTGCAGGCCGGGCCCCGAATCGATCACGCGCAGGCGGGCAGCGGAGTCGACCTCGACCAGGATGGGACCGCCCGCGCCAGCATGCGCGACAGCATTCCTGATCAGGTTCGAGAGCGCGACCGCGATCGCGGGCTCCGAGCCGCGGATCCGGACCGGCGCATCGCAGCCGGCGAAGCCGATCTCGAGCCCGGCCTGCAGCGCCATCGGCACGTGCTCGGCGGTGACGCGCCGCGCCAGCGCGACCAGGTCGATCTCGCCCGGCTCGTCCGGCTCCATCGAGATCCGCGCCAGTTGCAGCAGCATGGTGACGATCGACGACAGCTTCTGGTTCTCGCCGACGAGCTTCGCGCGCAGGCCGGCATCCGGCACCGCCTCCAGCATGGTGCGGGCGTTGGTCAGCGGCGTCCGCAGTTCATGGGCCGCGTTGGACAGGAAGTTGCGCTGCGCCTCGGCGGCGTGGTCGATGCGCGTCAGGGCCCGATTGAAGGCGGTGACCAGCGGCAGCAGTTCAGCCGGCGCGTCGCGCTCGGGCAGCCTTCGGCCGTCGGGCACGCCGTCGATCATCTCGGCCGCGCGCGCGACCGCGCGCACCGGACGCGCGATCAGCGTCGGCACGAACAGCAGCGCCGCCAGCACCGTCGCGACCAGGACCAGGATGATCGGGAGCGCGACGATCGTCGCATCGGTCAAGGTGCCCGTCATCAGTTGCGTCGACGTGTAGGCGACGCCGCCGGTCTCGATCCAGACCTCGCCGACCGGCGTATTCCGGACCGCCGTCATCCGTTTCAGGCGCCTCGTCTCGCCGTCGATCGCATAGGCAAGAAAGCTGGTGCCGTCCCGCGAAGACGGCCCCTTGTGCGGCCGCCATTTCGGAATCGGCCCGTAGCTCACCTCGCCGCTCTTGTCGGAGACGACATACCAGAACGTCGGAAAGTCCTGCATGATCGTGTCGAGGCGGGGCGTCTGCTTGACGATCAGCTGGCCGCCGGCATCGCGGGCCACGGCCTCCTTCAGCGCGTCGGCGACGTCGGCCGCACCCCACGTGCCGTCATCGTCGCCGCCGAAGCGGATCAGCAAGGCGGCGGCGCAGATCAGCATGATGGTGGTGACGACCGCAATCAGCGTCGCGGAGAGCAGCGTGATCGAGCGCCGGATGCGGCTCAGCTTCTGCCACCTCATCTGCGTCACTCGCCGCTGAGGAGATAGCCAAGGCCGCGCACCGGCCTGATCGTGGCCTTGCAATTGGCTTCGCGCAGGCGGCGGCGCAGCCGCGACACATGGGCCTCGATCGCGTTCGACTGGATCTCGTCCTCGAAGCCGTAGGCTGCGGTCTCCAACGTCTCGCGCAGCACGACCCGCCCGCTGCGGCGAACCAGCGCCTCGAGGATCGCAAGTTCGCGCCTGGGCACCACGATCGGCGCCTCGTCGACGCAGACCGCACGGTTGACGATGTCGAATCCCAGATTGGCGATCGAGACCATCGCGCCGCGGTCGAGAAATAGACGGCGCAGCACCGCCCGCGCCCGTGCCACCAGTTCAATAGGCTCAAATGGCTTGGCGACATAGTCGTCCGCGCCCTCGTCGAGCGCACGTGCGATGTCGGCGGGATCGTCGAGCGCCGTCAGCACCACGGTCGCGGGGCTCGGCTTCTGCTGCCGCAGATCCGGCAGCAGCGCCAGCCCGTCGCCGTCCGGAAGACCGCGGTCGATCACCACGAGCTCGAAATTGCGCACCGCGATCGCCGCCCGCGCCTCGTCGAGCGTCGTGACGATGTCCGACGAGCCGAACGCCGTCGCGAGTGCATCCCGCAGCCAGAGCCCGAGCTGGGGATCATCCTCAACGACCAGAACGCGCACGCCATCCTCCCGCATCACCGACAATCGGCTGTTCCTATCATTACGGACGGATTACAATAGGATTACGTGGCGGCGTTCTGGTACCGTTGTTTTTCGTGGCTCAATCGAAGTTGACTGGTTCTGACAAGGCCGATTGCATGCCTGTCGCGACATCTCCGATTGCAAGCTGAACGGTTTCTCGGCCGGCGCGATTGCAGTCGCATGACGGGCCAGGCCGCGGACATCCGATTTTCCATCAGCCGGCAGGCCGGTAACGTCAGCCTTTCGTAATCGTCTTGGCCGAGACTGGCGCGCTCAAACACGCGCCGAGGATTCGCCCGCATGAAGCCTGCCGCATGATCGACCGGACATACCGGGCGATCCGCCATCCCTAATCGGCTGGGGGCGTCGATCGCGCGTCACATCCGTTGCCTCATCATTGATCGACATCGACATGTTCTATGACTTTGCGTTCTCGACCGTCGCCGAACGGTCGGACTGTCATCCGGCGGCCTGGCGTCGTCCATTCCTGCGCTGGCTGGACGGCATCGAGGCCGGCTGGGCCGTGCCGCTGCTGCTGGCGTGCTTCGTGGCCGTGTGGACGGTCTATCTTTCGATCGCCTATGCCGGTGCCGGCCTGCATCCTGACGTGATCGAGACCTGGACGTTCGGGCGGACGTTCGCCTGGGGCTACGACAAGCATCCGCCGCTGATGGGCTGGATCGCCGGCGCCTGGACCGCCGTCTTCCCGCTTTCCGACTGGTCGTTCCACCTGATGGCGATGACCAATGCGGCGCTGGCGCTGTGGTTCGTCGATCTCGTCTCGCGCCGCTTCGGCGGCGGCGACAAGCGGGTGATCGTGCTGCTGCTGCTGATGCTGACGCCGGCCTATCAGTTTCACGCGCAGCGCTTCAACGCCAACTCGGTGCAGCTGGCGACGTGGCCGCTCGCCACCTACTGCTTCCTGCGCGCGTTCGAAACGCGAACGACGTCCTGGGCTGCCGCCGCGGGTCTGACGACCGCACTCGCCGTGCTCGGCAAGTACTACTCGATCTTCCTGGTGATGAGTTTTGCCTTCGCCGCCACAGCGCATCCGCAGCGGCGCGCCTATTTCACGTCGGCTTCACCATGGATCTCCACGGTCGCCGGCCTCGCCGCGCTGTCGATGCATCTCGACTGGCTGGTCGGACATGACGCCGCGCCCATCCAGCACGCGCTGATGCACGCGCGCTCCACCCTGGCAACGTCGTCGCGGGATGCCCTGTTCTTCCTCTTGGGGCTCGCAGCCGCGATGGCCGTGCCAGCCGTCACCTGGCTGATCGTCGCCGGCGCCAGGATCAGGTCCTTCGCCACGGAGATGACCACGCTGAACGACGGCCTCCGGCTGTTGTCGTACATCGCCATCGGCACGGTCGGCCTGCCCGTCGTCAACGCGCTGATCATGGGGACCGACCTGCCATCGCTGTGGGCGCTGCAGGGACTGTTCCTGTTCGTCGTGGTGGTCGTCTGCGGCGCAAGCTATCCGATTGCCCGCTTCCACACCGTCAACATCGCGGTGCTGACGGCCGGGATCGCCGTCCTGGCCGCGATCGTCGCGGCGCCGCTGCACGCCTTCTACCGCAACCGGCACGGCTATGAGGAAGGCCGCACCTTCTACCAGCAGACTGCACAGGAAGCGACGCGGCTATGGCGGGATCTGACAGGAACACCGCTCGCGCATGTCGGCGGCACCGAGAGCCTTGCGCTCGCGACCGCCTTCTACAGCGCTGACCATCCCGCTTACGGTCTGCCCATCTCAGCCCACAAGACCGGTGCGGACTCTGGCAGCGAAGGCTGGATTTCGCTGTGCTTTCGCGACCAGGCGGATTGTATCGGCGCCGCGGAAGCGGCGGCCGCCCGATCCGGCAACTACGTCAGGCGTGAGTTCACGGTGCAGGCGCGGCTGCTCGGCTGGACGGGTTGCACACGAACGGTGGTGGCCTTCCTGGTGACACGGCCGAGCGAACCATAGGGCTGACGCAACGAAGGACGCGCAACAGCGTCAACGGATCCGAGCATACAGATAAAAAGCGAGGCCCCGCATCGGCGGGGCCTTGCATCGTATGCTCGGGCGGCGGTCTCAGTCTTTGTCCCAGGAGCCGTCGGAATAGCCGTCGCGGTAGCCGGACAGATAGCCGTCGCCATAGTTGCCGTCGTCCGCGTCATACTCATAGACGCGGTGACCACGATAGACGACCCGGGGCGGCGGATAGTCCTCGTAGCTGTCGACATAGGTCGGCGCGGAACGGGCGGTTGCCGCAGACCCGATCAGGGCTCCGATCGCCAGACCGCCGACGACGCCGGCGGCGACCGCCGCTCCGCGATTTCCGCCGGCGTTGGCCGGCGTGGCGATCGTGCCCGCGATGGTCGAGGCCACGATCATGAGCGCGCAAATTCGTTTCATTGGGTTCTCCTTGCGATCGGCTCAGCCGTCGTTGCGGGAGACTCGTGGCTGCGGCTTACAGCATCATTACAAACGGCGCAGCGAGAGTGTGAGCGCGAGCGTGACGCCAGGTCCATCATGGCAGGCCGTTCGGACGTGTGGGGCTGGGACACAAACCGAACGGCCCACTCACTGGACTCCGACGACGTTCGAAGCCATGCGGCGCCAGCTCATGATGGAAGGTGCCGCAGGTGGGACGGAGCCGACCTGATCTGGTCGGGCTTCAGGGCTGCGACGCCGCTCCAATGTCTTTTCGATCGGGCATCACATCGAGAGACGGCGAGCATTGGCTCATCATGACCCGCTGTCGATGGTGAAACCGATATGATGTCGGTCGTAAGGACGCTTCGGAGTTAGCGTCACGCGCCTTACCGCAGGATTACAGTCCGACGCAGACGATCCGGGCATCTCATCAGTGCATGACCGGGAACAATTCCCGCGCGTTTGAACAGCCGGCTTCGACGTGATGGACGACGACGAGCCAGGCAGCGCGCTACTGCCCTCCACACGCCAACTGTTTCGCCTGCGCAGCGGCGATGTCGTTCCGTTTGAGCTACAGCGTCGGAAGCATCGACGTCCGCCGCATGCGCGCCCAGGAAATTGCGCAATTCCGCCGACGTGCGCGTGACAAGCCGAGCGTTGCACAGTTCGCCCAGTTCCGTGCGACGCGAAAGGAAATCGGCAGGCGTCGCGCTTGAATTGTTGTGTGGCTCCGTCGCCATCTGCTAGGGAGTGCGGCATCGCGCGATCAGCCGGTTGGGAGAGTGGGTGTCTCTGACACGCGAACGAATCGAAGGGCTGGCGCCTGATCAGGCCTCACTCGCCGCAGCGCTGAAGCTGGTGAAGCCGGCGAACTGGCCGGTGCTCGCCGCGAGCAGCGATGCCGAGGTGCTGTGGGGCGAATGCCAGGGCTCGGGCGCGACACCGTATCGCGTGGTCACCGCAGCCGAAGGCAGCGGCTACAAATGCACCTGCCCCAGCCGCAAGTTTCCCTGCAAGCATGTACTGGCGGTGCTGTGGCTGCGGGTCGACAAGCCGGAGCGGTTCGAGACCACCAGCCCGCCGCAATGGGTCGAGGACTGGAGCGCGCGGCGGCGCGGCTCGAGCGGCCGCGCGCCGGGCAAGCCCAAGCCGGAGGGCGATGATGCAGGCGCGCCGCCGTCGCTCGATGCTGCGCTGGCGGAGACCGCGACGATTGCTGCCGCCGATCCAAAGGCCGCGGCGCGCGCCGAGGCGCAGCGCGAGCGCATCCGGGCCGAGCGCGAGGCCGCGATCCTCGCCGGGCTCGACGAGCTGGAGCGCTGGATCACGGATCAGCTCAACCAGGGGCTTGCCGATTTCGCCACCCGCGCCGCGTCCGCCGCGCGCACGCTGTCGACACGGCTGGTGGATGCCAAAGCCGGCGGCCTCGCTGCGCGGCTCGATCAGCTCTCGTCCGAACTGTTTCGTGTCGGCGAGGATCGCCGCGCCGATCTCGCCATCGAGCGGCTCGGCGCCATGACCCTGATCGCCTCCGCCTACCGGCATCAGGACCGCCTGCCGGCACCGCTGCGCGAGGATGTCCGACGCGCGGTCGGCTGGTCGCTGCGCCGCGAGGAGCTGCTGGCGGACGCCGCGGCGCCGCGCGCAAGCAGCGTGTGGATCGTTGCCGCCAACCTGTCCGAGGTGCAGCCGGACAAGCTGCGCAGGCTCGAGACATGGCTCGTCAACACTGGCGATGACCTCAGCCAGCCGCGCGCCGCGGTGCTGGTCGATTTCGTGCCGGTGTCCGGCGGCGGCGCCGGATTTCCTTTCGCTCCGGGCGAGATCATCGACGGCGAGGTCGTGTTCTATCCGTCGGCCGCGCCGTTGCGCGGGCTGCTGGCGAGCCGCAAGACGGCGGCGACCGCGACCTGGCCGCGGCCGCTGCCAGGGCTCGCACCAGCGCTGCAGGACTACACCGCGCGGCTCGCCGCGCTGCCGTGGCTCGATCGCTGGCCGCTGCGGCTCGCGGGCGTGACGCTGCACACCGCCGGCAAGGGCGCGCTCGCCATCACCGACAAGGCCGGAGATGCGATCGCGGTGGAACGCAGCCAGTTCGACCAGCTGACGCCGCTGCTCGGCCTCGACGACCTGTCGCTGCTGTGTCTGTGGGACGGCCGCGTTGCGCAGGTGCTCGCCGCCGAAACGGCGCTCGGCCGCTGGCATCACGAGGGCTGACGATGGCGAGCGCAATCGATCCCCAGAGCCATGCCCGCCTGCGCCAGTCCTTCCTGCTTGGCCTGGCGCGGCAGCCCTTGACGACCCCGCCTGCGCTGGCCGAGCTGTTGCCGCAAGGACGCGAGCCGGCGCTGCCGCTGCTGGCACTGGCCGCGCAATGGCAGCGCTTTGCCGGCGCGCCGGCGCCTGTGGCCGATCCCCTGGCGGATGCCGCCCTGCGGCTGCACCAGGACGCGCGGCCCATCCTGCCCGAACCGGCGCGGCGCGCGCTCAGGGCCCTGGCACGCAGCGTCGAGAAGTCGCTGGCGTCGAGCGCCCTGCCGCTCGCGCTGCGCCGGATCCAGGCCGCCGGCTGCCGGCTGCATCCGTTCGATCTGCCGGATTTCGTGCCGCACATCAAAGCCAACGCCGAGGACCAGGGCCTCGCCGAGCGCGCCTATCTGGCGCTGGTCGCCTCCGACGCCGATGACGATGCGACGAAGGGCCTGTTCTTCGAACGCATCACCATCGAGAACTGGACCACCTTCCCGAAGGCGCAGCGGCGCGCCTTCGTCGCGGAGCAGCGCCGCAACAATCCCGCCGACGGCCGCGCGCTGATCGAATCGGTGTGGAAGAGCGAGCCCGCACCGGTCCGCGCTGCGCTGCTCGATGCGCTGATGGTCGGCCTCGGCTCCGATGACCAGCCGTTTCTGGAGAGCCTGAGCGCCGATCGCGCCGACAGCATCAAGCAGATCGCCGCACAGCTCCTCACGCGCATCGCCGAACGCGCCGAACGCGGCACCCGGCTGAGCGAGGCCGCTCAGTGCTTCCAGCGCGCGGGCTCGTTCCTCGCCAAGATCGGCCTCGGCTCGGCGTCGACAGTGACCTTCAAGCTGCCGGCCGACGGCCTGAAATGGCAGGAGGCCGAGGCGTTGCGCGAGCGGCTGTTCGGCGGGCTGCAGCTCGGCGCGCTCGCTGCCGCGGTCGGCGTATCGCCCGAGGCGCTGATCGCGGCACTGCCGCCATCCGAGCATCGCGTGCTCATGCTGCTGATGGATGCCGCCGCGGCCGAAGGCGACGACGACACCGTGCTGCGCATCATCGGCGCGCGTCTCTGCGGCGGCGACTCACTGCACGGATATGCCCTGATGTCGCTCGCGGCGAAGGCGCGCCAGCCGCTCGCAGCGGAGGTCGCCGAACGCGTGCTGGCGTCACCGGCCTGGCAGAAGGCGATCCAGGACCTCGCCGACGCGACCACGCTGGCGGCGCAGAAGGACGACGGCCGGCTGGTGCTCATGGCTGCGCTGATGCCGCGCGCGACGATGCCCGCCTTCATCGCCACGCTCACCCCGCTGTCCCCCGCCACTGCGCGGGCGGCCAAGGATTTCGCCGACCTCGTTTGCGCGTTGCCGACGTAACGCGCCATCCAACACTCCGGAGCACGTCCATGACGAACGCCGATGCGAGCCCCACCGACGGCCAGTTGCGCCGCTCCGCGGAAACGCTGCATGCCCACGAGCTCGAGGCGCTGGCGCAGGAAGACACGCGGGCGCGGCCGGCGCAGTGGCGGCTGTCGCCACAGGCGGTCGTGACCTATCTGATGGGCGGCCGCACCAGATCGGGCGTCGAGATCACGCCGAAATATATCGGCAACCGCCGGCTGATCGAGACCGCCGTGGCGACGCTCGCGACCGATCGCGCGCTGCTGATCCTGGGCGTGCCCGGCACAGCGAAGTCGTGGGTCTCCGAGCATCTCGCCGCCGCGATCTCCGGCTCGTCCGAGCTGATCGTGCAATGCACCGCCGGCACCGACGAGAACCAGATCCGCTACGGCTGGAACTATGCGCTGCTGCTGGCAAAAGGCCCGTCGCGCGAGGCCATGGTGGCGACGCCCTTGATGCGCGCGATGGAGGCGGGACGGATCGTGCGCTTCGAGGAGCTGACGCGCATGCCGTCGGACGTGCAGGACACGCTGATCACGGTGCTGTCGGAGAAGCTGATGCCGATCGCGGAGATCAACGACGCCGTGCACGCCCGGCGCGGCTTCAACATGATCGCGACGGCGAATGCGCGCGACAAGGGCGTCAACGAATTGTCCTCGGCGCTGAAGCGGCGCTTCAATGTCGTGGTACTGCCGCTGCCCGCCGACCTGGATGAAGAGGTCAAAATCGTCACCAAGCGCGTGGGCGAGATCGGCGGCGGGCTGGAGCTGCCGAAGATCGCGCCCGCCGACCAGGAGATCATGCGCATCGTCACGGTGTTCCGCGAGCTGCGGGACGGCCAGACGCTCGACGGCCGGCTCAAGCTGAAGTCGCCGTCCGGCTCGCTGTCGACGGCGGAGGCCATCGCGGTGACGATCGGCGCCTGGGCGGAGGCCGGCCATTTCGGCTCCGGCGTGATCGACGCGCAGAGCATGGCGGCGAACCTCGTCGGCGCCATCGTCAAGGATCCGGTGCAGGACAAGGTTGTGCTGCAGGAATATCTTGAAACCGTGGTGCGGGAGCGCAAGCCATGGGCCGATCTCTACGGCGCGATCCGCGAAGTGATGTGACGTGGCCGCAGCTTCGCCCGATCGCCTGCACCTCCTCGGCATCCGTCATCACGGACCCGGCTCGGCACGCGCCGTGCTGGCTGCGCTCGACGCGGCCGATCCCGCGGTCGTGCTGATCGAGGGACCGCCGGATGCCGATGAGCTGATCTCCTTCGCCGCATCGCCGGCGATGGTGCCGCCCATCGCCTTGCTGGTGCATGCGCAGGACGATGCGAGCAACGCCAGCTTCTTTCCGTTCGCGGTGTTCTCGCCGGAATGGCAGGCGATCCGCTGGGCGCTGGCGAAGCAGCGACCGGTCCGCTTCATCGATCTGCCGGCATCGCATCGGCTGGCCGAACGGGCCAAGGCGGCGAAGCCGGAGAGCGATGAAGGCAAGGCCACGCCGGAGGACGCCAACGCGGCTGCGCAGGAGCAGCCCGAGGCCACCGATCCGGAGCTGGCACAGATCCGGCGCGATCCGCTGGCCTATCTCGCGACGCTCGCCGGCTATGACGACAGCGAGTCCTGGTGGAACGCGATCGTCGAGCAGGGCACGCATGGACCGGAGATCTTTGCGGCGCTGGAAGCGGCCATCGCGGCGTTGCGCGAGACGATCGATCCCCTGCCCTATCAGCCGGCCGATGAAGCCCAGCGCGAGCTGCGCCGCGAAGCGCACATGCGCCTGGAAATCGCAGCGGCGCTGAGCGCGCAGGACGGCACGGTCGCCGTTATCTGCGGCGCCTGGCACGTGCCGGCGCTGCGCAAGAAGGTCGCGCTGAAGGATGATCGCGCATTGCTGAAGGGATTGCCGCAGATCAAGGTGACCGCGACGTGGGTGCCCTGGACCGAGACGCGGCTCGCCGCGAGCTCCGGCTATGGCGCCGGCGTGATCTCGCCCGGCTGGTACGCGCATCTCTGGCAAGGATTGCAGCACGGTCAGGTCGCCGCGCTCGACGCTACCGGCTTCACGACCCGCTGGCAGGCGCGCGTCGCCGAACTGTTGCGCCGGAATGGCCGGCCGGCATCGACGGCCTCCGTGATCGAGGCGTCGCGGCTGGCGATCACGCTGGCCGCGTTGCGCGACGTCGCTTTGCCGGGACTGGCCGAGATGCGTGAGGCGAGCCTTGCCACGCTGTGCGAGGGCGAGACGGCTCCGTTCCGCCTGATCGAGCAGCAGCTCATCATCGGTCAACGGGTCGGCGAGATCGACGACAGCGTGCCGCAGATGCCGCTCGCCGCCGATCTCGCGCGCTGGCAGCGCAAGCTGAAGCTGAAGCCGGAGGCGCTCGACACCGACATCGCGCTCGACCTGCGCAGCGAGGCTGGGCTTGCCAAGTCGCAGCTCCTGCATCGCCTCGCGCTGATCCAGGTGCCGTGGGGACGGTTGCAGGGATCGGGGCAGAGCCGCGGCACGTTTCGCGAGAACTGGCGGCTGCGCTGGGAGCCGGAATTCTCGGTGCGTCTGGTCGAGGCGCTGGTGCACGGCACGACCGTCGCGCAGGCCGCGGGCAACGCCGCCGTGACCCACGCACAGGCGGCGACCTCGTTGAACGCCGTCGCGGGCCTCGTGCGCGGCTGTCTCGAAGCGGGTCTGAGCGAGGCGGCCGAGACGACGATCGCGCTGCTGCAGCAGCGCTCGGCCGCGACCAGCGACGTTGCCGACCTCACCGAGGCCGTGCCGCCGCTCGCCGAGATCCTGCGCTACGGCACCGCGCGGGCGCTGCCGACCGAGGCGCTGCGCCTGTTGGTGACCAGCCTCGTCGAGGCGATCTGTGCCGGCCTCGTCTATGCCTGCCGCAACCTGCAAGCCGACGTCGCCGCCGATCTGCGCGGCAGGCTGGCGCGGCTCGACGTCGCGATCGGGCTGATCGAGGATCGCGGCCTGCGCGACGGCTGGAGCCGCGCGCTGCTGCATGTCGCCGCCGATGCGGCAGCGCATCCGCTGGTGAAGGGCCTGGCGGGCCGCCTGCTGTACGATCAGGGCATCGTCTCACCGGAGCAGGCCGCGCTGGCACTGTCGCGCGCGCTCTCCCACAGCGTGCCGACCCTGGAGGCCGGCGACTGGCTCGACGGGTTTCTCGGCCAGAGCGGCCAGGTGCTGCTGCACGACCAGATGCTGCGCCGGATCATCGACGGCTGGCTGGCTGCGATCGACGACGAGGCGTTCAACAACCTGCTGCCGGTGATGCGCCGTGCCTTCGCGAGCTTCGACCGCAACGAGCGGCGGCGCCTGCTCGACGAGCTGGCCAGGCAGCGGCCGCTGGCCGTGTCGGCGTCGATCGATACCACGCCGTTGCAGCCGCTCGCGCCGCTGCCGTCCAGTTTGACCGGGTTCGACGCCGCCCTGCCCTTGCTGCTGACGATCCTGGGCGCCGACCGGCCGATGAAGGGGCGATCGACATGAGCCGTGATGCAGATGCCGAGCGCAACCGCCGCTGGCGCCTCGTGCTCGGCGGCGACGACCAAGCCGGCCTGTCCGATCGCGATCGGCGGCTCGATGCGGCGCTGGCCGGACTCTATGACGCAGGCTCCGGAGGCAAGCGCGGCGGCAGCCGACGTGGCGGTCTCGGTGGCTCGGCGCCGCGTGTCGCGAGCTGGCTCGGCGACATCAGGGAGTTCTTTCCGGCGCCGGTCGTGCAGGTGATCCAGAAGGATGCGTTCGAGCGGCTCGGCCTGAAGGAGATGCTGCTGCAGCCGGAATTTCTCGCAGCCCTCGAAGCCGACGTGCATCTCGTCGCCGACCTGATGGCGCTGCGCGCGGTGATGCCGGAGAAGACCAAGGCGACGGCGCGCCAGGTCGTCGCCAAGGTGGTGAAGGAGCTGATGGAAAAGCTCGATGCCCGGACCACCGAGACGATCCGCGGCGCGGTCGACCGCCGCCGCCGCACCCGCCGGCCGCGCGCCGGCGATATCGACTGGCCGCGCACGATCGGCAGGAACCTGCGCCATTGGCAGGCCGAGCATCGCACCATCGTGCCGGAGACATTGATCGGGCACGCGCGCGCCGCGCGCCGGACCAATCTGGAGGAGGTGATCCTGTGCGTCGATCAGTCGGGCTCGATGGGCACCTCCGTCGTCTACTCCTCGATCTTCGCCGCGGTGCTGGCCTCGATCCCGGCGATCGCGATGAAGCTCGTGGTGTTCGACACCAACATCATCGACCTCACCGAGGAGCTGGCCGATCCGGTCGAGGTGCTGTTCTCGGTGCAGCTCGGCGGCGGCACCGACATCAATCAGGCGCTGGCCTATTGCGAGCGCCTGGTCCGCGAGCCGGCGCGGACGCACATGGTGCTGATCAGCGATCTCATCGAGGGCGGCATCGCCGAGCAGATGCTGGCCCGCGCCAAGGCGCTGGTCTCGTCGGGCGTGAACCTGATCGTGCTGCTGGCGCTCAACGACGACGGCCGTCCGGCCTATGACGGCAAGCATGCCGCAATCCTGGCCTCGCTCGGCTGCCCGGTGTTCGCCTGCACGCCGCACCAGTTTCCCGAGTTGATGGCAACCGCGCTGAAGCGCCAGGACATCTGGTCGTGGGCCGCAGCGCAGGACATCAAGCTGGTGCGGCCGGAGGACGGCGTCTCGGGCGTGTGAATGAAGCGCCTGGTTCTCATATGCATCCTGCCGCTCGGCCGCGATGCGGTTCTGCCCGTGTTCGTGCTGGCGGGTGGATTGCTCGTCATCCGGCTGATGCTGCTCGACGACGACACGAGGATTGCGCTCTCGGCCTGCCACACGGCATCATGCCGGCCATGAACGACGCAGCACAGCGCGCCCACCGCGGCATCGGCCATTCGACCAATCTCGTCGGGCGTCCCTCCGCATGGCTGGCGAGCTGTGCTTTCAACGACAGCGCGGTGCCGCTGCACATCTGGGGCGTCACGGAGATGAACCCCAGCCTGTTCACGATGCTCGATCAGGCCGAACATCTCGCCGAAGCCGGCGAAGCCTTCACCACCTACATGATGGCGATGTTCGGCCTCGATCCTGAGCAACGCGCCACGACGTCCGGCGGCCAGCGGCGTTTCCGCTCGTCCTTCCTGCGGCTGATCCAGGGCTGGGGCTTCGACAGCAACGGCCCGGAAGGCGCCGTGCTCAAGGGCTGGGTCGAGAGCCGGTTCGGCCTCGGTCCGTCCTACCACAAGGAGATCATCGAACGCGTGGCAAGCCGGGCCTGGACGACCTATGTCCAGGAGAAGATGTCGAGCCGCTTCCACAACAATGCAATCTGGGTGCAACTCGATCTGCTGTTCGAATTCTGCCAATGGGCGATCCGCCGCTTCGCCTTTCCGGACGAGACGCATCTGACGCTGCATCGCGGCGTCAATTCGTTCGACGAGCATTGGATCGTGGAGCAAACGACACGGCGCGAGGCGGTGGTCCGGCTCAACAACCTCGTCTCGTTCTCCTCCGACCGCGACACTGCGGGCTGCTTCGGCGACATGATTCTCACCGCGAGGATTCCCGTCAGCAAGATCGTGTTCTTCAACGGCCTGCTGTCGTCACATGCGCTGAAGGGCGAAGGCGAATACCTCGTGATCGGCGGCGACTACCGCGTGAGCGTCGACTATGTGTGAGCAGGCTCCGCATGACGCGCCTGATGTCGAGGAACGCGCGCTGGCGGCCATTCCTGCGCGCTGGCGCGACAGGCTCGACCGCGACGTGACGGCGGACATTCACGTGCAGGTGTCCCGGCTGCTGGAGATTGCGCGCGCTTCGGGCCTGATGTCTTGGAGCAAGGGCATCCAGACGTCGCAGAGTGTGCCGGCCGTGGCGGATCCGCTCCGACCGATCGTCGTCTCAGCCACGGCCCTCAACCATTCTGCGCCAGCACCTCGCGCAGCGCGTCCGTCAGCCGCGCAAGCTCCGTCTCCGAGCCGATCGTGATGCGCAGATAGTCCGCGATCCGCGGGGCGGTGAAATGGCGGACGAGCACTGCGCGCTGGCGCAAGGCTGCGGACAGCGCCTGGCCGGAATGGTCCGGATGCCGGGCGAAGACGAAATTGGCGCTGGACGGCAGCACCTCGAAGCCGAGACGAACCAGCGCAGCGGTGAGGTCGGCGCGGTTCTTCATGATGACCGAGCGCGCCTGCTGGAAGTGCGCCTCGTCCTCGATCGCGGCGATCGCGCCGGCCTGGGCGGGCCGGCCGAGCGGGTAGGAGTTGAAGCTGTCCTTGACCCGCGTCAGGCCCTCGATCAGCGCGGCATCGCCGATCGCGTAGCCGACGCGGAGTCCTGCGAGCGCGCGCGATTTCGACATCGTCTGCACCACCAGCAGGTTGGGGTAGTCGCGGATCAACGGAATCGCGGTCTCGGCGCCGAAATCGACATAGGCCTCGTCGATGACGACGGCCGCGTCGCGACGCGCCGCCGCGAGTCGCGCGATCTCGGCGCTCGGCAGCGCGATGCCCGTCGGTGCGTTCGGATTGGCGATGATCACCGGGCCGGGGCGACCGACATAATCGTCGATACGCACGCGCATCTCGGCATTGAGCGGAACGGTCGTGTAGTCGATGCCGAGCAGGCGACAATACACGGGATAGAAGCTGTAGGTCACGTCGGGGAACAGCAGCGGCGCGGGTTGCTTCAGGAGCGCCGCGAAGGCATGCGCGAGCACCTCGTCCGAACCGTTGCCGACGAACACCTGCTCCGGTGAGACCCCGTGATGGGCCGCGAGCACCTCGCGCAGCCGCGTCGCCTGGGGATCCGGATAGAGCCGCAAGGTGTCGGCGGCGGCCGCCCGTATGGCCTCGATCGCCTTGGGCGAGGGCCCGAACGGGCTCTCATTGGTGTTGAGCTTGACCAAGCCCGGGATCTGCGGCTGCTCGCCGGGCACATAGGGCGACAGCCCACGAACGAGCTCTGACCAGAAGCGACTCAAGATTGCTCTCCTGCGCACCCGAGATCCGCCGATCGACGCATCGATCGGAAGCGATGGACGTGCGAACTGAACGTGGTGTGGATCATCGGCAAATGGCGCGCCCGGAACGATTCGAACGTCCGACCCTCAGATTCGTAGTCTGATGCTCTATCCAGCTGAGCTACGGGCGCGTTTTTCGCATTTGGCAGGCTCCGGGCCAGGGGCCGGATCCCGGAAGGCCGGAGCGGCAAACGCCGGCAGGCCTCGCGAAGGGCCCCTGACTAACGGCTCGGAGACCGCTTGGCAAGGCTGGAGCGGGACATTTTGCGACCATTTTTCCGCAGACGCGCCGGCGCGGTTCGGCATGGCCGGAGCGGACGGGCTTCGTTCCGACACAACGGGAGTTCCGGGCTCGACGCCTGCGGCATCGCCCGCCGGAATGGCAGGTGGGCCGGTCCGGTTCAGGCGCTGGCGCGCTCGGTCCAGAAGGTCTGCAGCTCGACAGGGCGGTCAGGGATCGTGATTCGGAAGGTGGCCCCCAGGGTCCCTTCGACCAGTTGGATGTCGCCATCATGGGCCCGGACCAGTTCGGCCGCGATCGCAAGGCCCAGCCCCGAGCCGCCCGGACGACCGGCACCGCGGAAGGCCTCGAACAGGTGCTCTCGCACCTTCGCCGGGACACCAGGTCCCGTGTCCGAGACCTCCAGGATCGCCACCCCGCCCTCGCGGCGGCCGGTGATCCGGATCTGGCGCACGCCGGCATCCGCCGCGAGACTGTCCAGGGCCTGGGCGGCATTGCGCACCAGGTTGAGCAGCACGCGGAACAACTGGTCGGGATCGGCATCGATCTTCAGCCCGCGCTCGATCGCCGCGATCCAGGTGATCGAGGCATCCGGCGACAGGCCGGCGGTCTCCCGCACCTCCGCGACGACGGGCTCGACCACCACCATGCGGCGGTCCGGCGCCGGCTCCTGCACCTTGCCGTAGGACAAGGTCGACTGGCAGAACGCGATGGCGCGCTCCAGCGAGCGCATCAGCTTCGGCGCGAAGCGCTGCACCCGCGGATCGGGCACGCTGGCGAGCTGGTCCGACAGCAGCTGCGACGAGGCCAGGAGGTTGCGCAGGTCGTGGTTGATCTTGGACACGGCGAGGCCGAGCGCGGCGAGCCGGCTCTTCTGATGCAGCATCGAGACGAGGTCGCGCTGCATGTCGGCAAGCTCGCGCTCGGCGACGCCGATCTCGTCGGAACGCTGGCTCGGCACGATGATTCGCGCCACGCTCTCCGGATTTTCGTGGAAGCCGACGAGGCTCGCGGTGAGGCGCCGCATCGGCCGCACGAACAGGAAATGCAGAGCAAGATAGACCAGCGCCGCGGTCAGCACCGCGAGCAGCAGCGACACGCCGAGCAGGTTGCGCGAGAACCGGTACATCGCCTTGCGCAGCGGCTTCTCGTCGGTGACCACCTCGATGAACTGGGCCCGGCCCGGCGCCGGCCCGATCACCCGCATGGTGTGATCGCCGGTCTCCGTCATCATCGTCAGCGAATTCACGATCGACGACCACGCCGTCATGTCGCGCATGTCGAAGTCGTGGTCGATCGAGGCGGGCAGGTCGGCGCTCGCGAGCAGGCGGCGCTGCTGGCCCATCTTGATGGCGACGCCGCGCGCGTTGATGGAGGTGAGGATCTGCCGCGCCAGCGAATCCGGCACCATGCCGGACGGTGCGGCGTCGAGCACCAGCGCAGCGGTATTGGCGGCCGCCAGGCGGTCGTTGAGCCGGTTGGTCCAGAAATTGGCGATCGCCGGTACGTAGATCAGCACCTCCGCGATCATCACCAGCGGAATGGTCAACAGCAGCAGCTTTCCAGACAAGCCGAGCCGGCGCGACCGTTTCGGTCGCAGACGCTCCAGGATTGGCTGGTTGTCGCTCTCGGTCACGTATCGCCCTTGTAAGAGACACCCCCACCCTTACGGGACCGCAAGATGGGACTGCACCGGAGTCCGGTCAAATTACGGATCGCTCATGTTCCGGTTTCCAAATCGTTCATAATGGAACCCAAAACTGCACGATCTCTGACATCTTCAACCCCGCCGCGCCGAGGCTATTCTTGCCTTCGTCTTGTGCGCAGGGTCTTGCGTTCTCGTCCTGCCTCGTGTCGTTCGCGACGCTGACCCGCGGCTGGTGACGAAGGTCTTTACGAGATCTCGGCGTCGTCGATCCCTGCACCGCCTATGACGCCTTGCCGCGATTGACGAAGGCGGGACGCTCCCTTATAAGCCGCGCCAACCGTCCGCGATGACCCGGCTCGCCCGGGAGCGGCTCGATTTCAGGGCCGGCAGCGGTCCATTTCGGGCCCGGAAGCATCACCGGACATCAATCGACATTTCAAGCAGGCAAGTTGTCAACTGGCAAATTGCCCGTCAGCGGAGAACGACCCGTGAAGCGGACTTATCAACCCAGCAAACTGGTGCGCAAGCGCCGTCACGGCTTCCGCGCCCGTCTCGCCACCACCGGCGGCCGCAAGGTCCTTGCCGCGCGTCGCGCCCGGGGCCGCAAGCGTCTCAGCGCCTGAAGCCAGGGCGTCTGTCCCGGAGATTTCCATCATGGATCGGCTACGGCAGCGGGCGGACTTCCTCGCCGTTGCCGATGGCGTGCGGGCGAACAGCCCTGCCTTCGTGGTCCAGCGCCGGGAACGGCCGGACCAGGGCCCGGTCCGGATCGGCTTTACCGTCACCAAGAAGAATGGCACCGCCACGGAGCGTAATCGCATCCGTCGGCGGTTGCGCGAGCTTGTGAAACGGCTCGATCCCTTGTCGATGCGGCCGCACAGTGACTACGTGCTGGTCGGCCGGCGGGATGCCCTGTCACGCGATTTTCAGACCATGCTCGCCGACCTCCAGGCGACGCTCCGCCGCCTCGACCGGCCGCAGGCCAAGCCGCAGCCGCGCAAGCTGAACCAGCAGAACGCTTCCGCTCCGGACGCGCATTCCCGCAAACCGGATTGAACGACGAGACGATAAGAAAACGATGACCGACAATCGCAACACCATCCTCGCCGTCATTCTATCCGGCCTCGTGCTGATCCTGTGGCAGGTCTTCTACAACGGCCCGCAGATGGAGAAGCAGCGCGCGCAGGCGCAGATGCAGGCCGAGCTCGCCAAGAAGCAGGCGCCGGCAACCCAGCCCGACAGCGCCGCGCCGTCAGCCACCCCGCAGCCGGGCGCGACCGCGACCGGCAGCCCGAGCGCGCCGGGCGGCGCCGTGACCAGCACCGGCGTGCTGCCGCGCGACACCGCCATCGCCGCCACGCCGCGCGTCAAGATCGACACGCCGCGGCTGACCGGCAGCATCTCGCTCAAGGGCGCGCGGATCGACGATCTGGCCTTCGTGCAGTACCGCGAGACGGTCGATCCGAAATCGCCGGCGATCGTGCTGTTCTCGCCGTCCAACACCGCCGAACCCTATTACGCCGAGTTCGGCTGGGTGAACGCCGCCGGCGCCAAGGTGCAGGTGCCCGACCAGAACACGGTCTGGCAGCAGGACGGCTCGAATGCGCTGACGCCGTCGACCCCGGTGAAGCTGACCACCACCAACGGCGACGGCCTGACTTTCCAGCGCACCATTTCCGTCGACGACCACTATCTCTTCACCATCAAGGATGACGTCACCAATGCCGGCAACGCGCCGGTGACGCTGTATCCCTACGGCCTGATCTCGCGCCACGGCACGCCGCACGTGTCCGGCTACTACATCCTGCACGAAGGCCTGATCGGCTATCTCGGCGAGAAGGGCCTGCAGGAATTCACCTACAAGAAGATGGACGACGAGAAGGCGGCGAAGTTCGACGTCACCAATGGCTGGCTCGGCATCACCGACAAATATTGGGCGGCGGCGCTGCTGCCGATGACGGATGCCCGCCTGCAGGCGAACTATTCGTCGAAGCTGGTCGACAACCAGCATCGCTACCAGACGGACTATGTCGAGACCCCGCAGACGGTGCCGGCCGGCGGCTCGACCAGCGTCTCCACGCGGCTGTTCGCCGGCGCCAAGGAGGCCGGCGTCGTCGGCATCAACTTCCCGATCGGCGGCCTCGGCGGCTACAACCAGAAGCTCGGGCTGAACCATTTCGATCTCCTGATCGACTGGGGCTGGTTCTACTTCCTGACCAAGCCGATGTTCCTGGCGCTCGACTTCTTCTTCCGTTTCTTCGGCAATTTCGGCATCTCGATCCTGCTGGTGACGGTGCTGGTGAAGCTCCTGTTCTTCCCGCTCGCCAACAAGTCCTACGCCTCGATGGCCAAGATGAAGGCGATCCAGCCGCAGCTCCAGGCGCTCAAGGAGCGCTATCCGGACGACCGGATGAAGCAGCAGCAGGAGATGATGGAGATCTACAAGAAGGAGAAGATCAACCCGGTCGCCGGCTGTCTGCCTGTCGTGCTGCAGATCCCGGTGTTCTTCTCGCTCTACAAGGTGCTGTTCGTCACCATCGAGATGCGACACGCGCCGTTCTATGGCTGGATCAAGGACCTCTCGTCGCCGGATCCGACCAATCTGTTCACGCTGTTCGGGCTCCTGCATTTCGATCCGACCCAGCTGCCGCTGTTCGGGCATTACCTCGCGCTCGGCATCTGGCCGATCATCATGGGCATCACGATGTGGTTCCAGATGAAGCTGAACCCCACGCCGCCCGATCCGACCCAGGCGATGATCTTCAACTGGATGCCGCTGATCTTCACCTTCATGCTCGCGGGCTTCCCGGCCGGTCTCGTGATCTACTGGGCATGGAACAACACGCTGTCGGTGCTGCAGCAGGGATTCATCATGCGCCGCAACGGCGTCAAGGTGGAGCTGTTTGACAACATCCGCGGCACGTTCAGAAAAAAAGCGGCTTGACGACCAAGGCGGTGTGAGCTGCTGAAGCAACGAACCATCTACCGTGATGGCCGGGCTTGTCCCGGCCATCCACGTTTTGATATCCCGCGCAATGGCGTGGATGCCCGGGCCTTCGCCGCGCCGAAGGGGCTTCGGCCCCGCAGGCGGGTCAAGCCCGGGCATGACAAAGAGCGAAGGCTTGTCATGACCACCAGCGCCGATGCAGACGACCGCCTGATCGAGAAAGGCCGCAAGCTGTTTGCGCAGGCGTGGCGCTTCACGCACGCATCGCCGTCGATCGAAAGCCTGCCGCCGATGGGGGCGATCGAGGTCGCCTTCGCCGGCCGCTCCAATGTCGGCAAATCCAGCCTGATCAACGCGCTGACCGGCCAGAACGCGCTGGCGCGCACCTCGCATACGCCGGGCCGCACCCAGGAGCTGATCTTCTTCGAGGGGCCCGAGCATGCGTCGCTGCGGCTGGTCGACATGCCCGGCTATGGCTATGCCGCCGCGGCGAAGACCAAGGTCGCGTCCTGGACCGAGCTGATCCACAAATTCCTGCTCGGCCGCGCCTCGCTCGCCCGCGTCTACGTGCTGATCGATGCCCGTCATGGGCTGAAGGAGGTCGATCAGGAGATCCTCAAGACGCTGGACCGGTCCGCCGTCAGCTATCAGCTCGTCCTGACCAAGGCCGACCAGATCAAGCCGGCCGAGCTCGCAAGCCGGATCGCCGAGACCGAGGCCGCGCTCGCCAAGCATCCGGCGGCGTTCCCGCAGGTGCTGGCGACGTCGTCACGATCCGGCACCGGCATGCCGGAGCTGCGCGCCGCCATGGTGCGGCTGCTGGAAGAGCGGAGCACATGATGACGCCGTGGCGAATCCTGGTCGCAATGGCCGGGCTGATGGGCGCCGCCGGCGTCGCGCTGGCGGCCAAGGCCGCGCACGATCCCGATGCATCCCGGCTCGCGACCGCCTCGACCATGCTGCTGTTCCATGCCTGCGCCCTGCTCGGCACCATCGCGCTGGCCGAACGCGGCGTCGTCGCGAGGCGCATCGGCCTGGCCACGGCGATCGGCTTCGTGCTCGGCCCAGCCCTGTTCGCGGGCGACCTCCTGATGCGGCAGTTCACCGGCGACCGGCTGTTTCCGTTCGCAGCACCGATCGGCGGCAGCCTGCAGATCGCGAGCTGGCTCGCACTCGCGGTCTGCGCGCTGTGGCCGCGGCGGGCCTGATCCGGCGCTTTGCGCCGCGGGCGGCAATCGGCTAGAACGCGGCGCGACGCCCCCGACAGCCGAGACCTCCCAGACATGACCGACGCGACCACCATAAGCCCGCTCGATCAGGCCCGCATCCTGTCCGAAGCGCTCCCGCACATGCAGGAGTACGACGACGAAACCATCGTCATCAAATATGGCGGCCACGCCATGGGCGACGAGGACACCGCGAAGGCCTTCGCGCGCGACATCGTGCTGCTGGAGCAGACCGCGATCAATCCGGTGGTCGTGCACGGCGGCGGCCCGCAGATCGCGACCATGCTCAAGCGCCTCGGCATCGTCTCGGAATTCGCCGCCGGCCTGCGCATCACCGACGCCGCGACCATCGAGATCGTCGAGATGGTGCTGGCCGGCTCGATCAACAAGCAGCTCGTCGGTTACATCAACGAGGCCGGCGGCAAGGCCGTCGGGCTGTGCGGCAAGGACGGCAACATGGTGCGCGCGGTCAAGGCGACCCGCACCATGGTCGATCCCGACAGTCATATCGAGAAGGTGGTCGATCTCGGTTTCGTCGGCGAGCCGGACAAGGTCGATCTGACGCTGCTGAATCAGCTGATCGGCTACGAGCTGATCCCGGTGCTGGCGCCGCTGGCGACCTCGAAGGAAGGCCAGACCTTCAACGTCAACGCCGACACCTTCGCGGGCGCCGTCGCCGGCGCGCTGAAGGCCAAGCGGCTGCTGCTGCTGACCGACGTGCCCGGCGTGCTCGACAAGTCGAAAAAGCTGATCCCGGAAATCTCGATCAAGGACGCGCGCAAGCTGATCGCCGACGGCACCATCTCCGGCGGCATGATCCCGAAGGTCGAGACCTGCATCTACGCACTCGAGCAGGGCGTGCAGGGCGTCGTCATCCTCGACGGCAAGGTGTCGCACGCGGTGCTGCTCGAGCTGTTCACCAACCAGGGCACGGGCACGCTGATCCACAAGTGATGGGCACGGCCGCCACCACATTAAAGGTCGTCATGCCCGGGCTTGACCCGCCTGCGCGGCCGAAGCCGCTTCGGCGCGGCGAAGGCCCGGGCATCCACGCCTTACTCTCTGGTGCTCGCAAAAAGATGGATGGCCGGGTCAAGCCCGGCCATGACGGCGGAGAGGGTGGACGAGCGAAGTCCATCCTGGCGCGCGCTTTACTTGCCCTAACGGTCCTCCTTCCGCTCCTCACCTTCACCACCCCTGCCCGCGCCGACCTCAAGCTCTGCAATCGCATGAGCTACGTTGTGGAGGCCGCAATCGGCATCGACGAGAAGGCCGCGACCGCGACGCGCGGCTGGTTCCGGCTCGATCCGGCGACCTGCCGCGTGGTGCTGCAGGGGACGATGACCGCCGATCGCATCCTGCTGCATGCACGCGCGCTCAGCCTCTACGGCGCGTCGCCACTCGCCGAGAACGGCAACGACCAGCTGTGCGTGGCGCCCGACAATTTCGTCATCGCCGCCGCCCGGCAGTGCCGCACCGGGCAGACGCCGGCGGCCTTCACACAGGTCACGCCGAGCAAGACCGATGACGGCACCCTGATCGCCTATCTCGCCGAGAGCGCCGAATATGACGACGAGCAGGCGCGGCTCGCCGGCATCCAGCGGCTGCTCGGCATCGCCGGCTATGACGCCTCACCGATCGACGGCGTCGACGGACCGAAGACGCAGGCCGCGCTCGCGGCGTTCCTGAAAAGCCGCGGCTTGTCTTCTGATGTCGTGTCGCAGCCGAGCTTCTTCGCCACGATGGTCGATGCGGTGCAGACACCATCCCCGGTGGGACTGACCTGGTGCAACGACACGCCGCACAAGGTCATGGCGGCGGTCGGCACCGACGACGGCCGCACCGTGGTGAGCCGCGGCTGGTACCGGATCGATGCCGGCAAGTGCCTGCATCCCGACATCACCGGACAGCCGAAGAAGGTCTACAGCTTCGCCGAGGCGGTCGACGATGAGAACCGCACCATCAAGCTGAAGAACAAGCCGCTGAACTGGGGCGGCCTGGTGCAGCTCTGCACCCGCGAGAACAAGTTCGAGACCTCCGAGCAGGGCGACTGCCCGAGCCGCGGCTTCGCGGCCACCGGCTTCACTTCGGTCGACATCACCCGCGGCGGCAAGACGCTGCGGTTTGCGTTGCCGTGATGGACGCATCGATGAGTCCCGGGATACCGCAACAAATTCCGCCGTCATCCCGGCGAACGCCGGGATCCATAGCCACCGGCCGTGGTTTGGGCCGCCGGCGTCAGCCATCCTGCCTCAAGACAGATCACGCGGTATGGGTCCCGGCGTTCGCCGGGACGACAGCGGAATATGCCGCGCCACTGTGGCCGAATGAACCCACGCATGATGGACCGAGGCACACATGACAAAGTCCCCCCGCGCCTTCGATCACGTCGACACCTGGGTGTTCGATCTCGACAACACGCTGTATCCGCATCACGTCAATCTGTGGCAGCAGGTCGATGCCAGGATCGGCGAATTCGTGTCCAACTGGCTCAAGGTCGATGCGGACGAAGCGCGCCGCATCCAGAAGGACTACTACCGCCGCTACGGCACCACGATGCGCGGCATGATGACCGAGCACGGCGTGCATGCCGACGACTTCCTGGCCTACGTGCACAAGATCGACCATTCGCCGCTGGAGCCGAACTCGGCGATGGGCGCGGCGATCGAGCGACTGCCCGGACGCAAGCTGATCCTGACCAACGGCTCGGTGGACCATGTCGGCGCGGTGCTGAGCCGGCTCGGCATCGCAGACCATTTCCATGGCGTGTTCGACATCATCGCCGCCGAATTGACACCGAAGCCCGCGCGCGAGACCTATGACAAATTCGTTCGGCTGCACGATGTCGATCCGACGCGCTCCGCAATGTTCGAGGACCTCTCCCGCAACCTCGTCGTCCCGCACGACCTCGGCATGACCACGGTGCTGGTGGTGCCCGACGGCACCAAGGAGGTCGTGCGCGAAGACTGGGAGCTGTCGGGCCGGGACGATCCGCATGTCGACCACGTCACGGATGATCTGACCGGGTTCTTGCAGCGGCTGGTGAAGGCCTAACCCTCGCTGTCGTCCGGACAAGCGAAGCCGCCGGCGGTCCTGAGGTGCGATGGGCGTCCGACAAACTCAGTGTCGTCCCGGGCTTGACCCGGGACCCATAACCACCGGCGGATGTGTGGGCACGCAAGTGGCTAAGGATGTGCCCAACACGTCTCCCTGTGGTTATGGGTCCCGGATCGCGCTCGCGAGATTGAATCGTATCAATAGCGACAGCCGGGCGCTCCGCTTGTCCGGGACGACGCCGGTGGGTGCCTTGACTCCCTTGCCCCAAACCCGGAAAAAGCCGCCCTGCCCCCAGCTTCTACAAGTCTATCCCGGTCGGCCCGGGACCAAGCGAGGATCGACCGATGTCACTGTCCGCCCTGGAATCCACCATCAACAGCGCCTTCGATGCCCGTGATGGCGTCTCGACCACGACCAAGGGCGAGGTCCGCGACGCCGTGGAGAGCGCGCTGGAGCTGCTCGACAAGGGCGAGGCCCGGGTCGCCGAGCGGGGCACGGACGGCAAGTGGAGCGTCAACCAGTGGCTCAAGAAGGCGGTGCTGCTGTCGTTCCGCCTCAACGACATGAGCGTGATCCCCGGCGGCCCCGGCCAGGCGTCGTGGTGGGACAAGGTGCCGTCGAAGTTCGAGGGCTGGGGCGAGAACCGTTTCCGTGACGCCGGCTTCCGCGCCGTGCCGGGCGCAATCGTGCGCCGCTCGGCCTTCATCGCCAAGAACGTCGTGCTGATGCCGTCCTTCGTCAATCTCGGCGCCTATGTCGACGAGGCGACCATGGTCGACACCTGGTCGACGGTCGGCTCCTGCGCCCAGATCGGCAAGCGCGTGCACATTTCCGGCGGCGTCGGCATCGGCGGCGTGCTGGAGCCGCTGCAGGCCGGTCCCGTCATCATCGAGGATGACTGCTTCATCGGCGCGCGCTCCGAGGTTGCCGAGGGCGTGGTCGTGCGCAAGGGCGCGGTGCTGTCGATGGGCGTGTTCCTGGGCGCGTCGACCAAGATCGTCGACCGCGAGACCGGCGAGGTTTTCGTCGGCGAGGTGCCGGAATATGCCGTCGTGGTGCCGGGCGCGCTGCCGGGCAAGCCGATGAAGAACGGCCAGATCGGCCCCTCCACCGCCTGCGCCGTCATCGTCAAGCGCGTCGACGAGCGCACCCGCTCCAAGACCTCGATCAACGAGCTGCTGCGCGACTGATCGTCCACGTCCGGGCGGCCGCACTAGCCGCCGCCCGAACGCCCATGTTAAGCGAGGGCATGACCGATGCCCTCACCATCACCCGCGACCTGATCCGCTGTCCCTCCGTGACCCCCGCCGATGCCGGGGCGCTCGGCGTGCTCGAGGACCTGCTGAAGCAAGCCGGCTTCCAGACCCATCGCGTGACCTTCTCGGAAGCGGGCACCGCCGACGTCGACAATCTCTACGCCCGGATCGGCACCGAGGGGCCGCACATCACGTTCGCCGGCCACACCGACGTGGTGCCGCCCGGCGACGAGGCTGCGTGGAGCCTTGGCGCATTCTCCGGCGAGGTCAAGGACGGCTACATCTATGGCCGTGGCGCCGTCGACATGAAAGGCGGCATCGCCTGCAGCGTGGCGGCTGCACTCGACTATCTGCGCGACAATGGTGGACGGCCGAAGGGCTCGATCTCGTTCCTGATCACCGGCGACGAGGAGGACGTCTCGATCAACGGCACCATCAAGCTGTTGAAATGGGCGGCCGAGCGCGGCGAGCGCTTCGACCATTGCGTGCTCGGCGAGCCGTCGAATCAAGAAGTCATGGGCGACTGCATCAAGATCGGCCGCCGCGGCTCGCAGTCCGGCACCCTGATCGTCGAGGGCAAGCAGGGCCACGTCGCCTACCCGCACCGCGCCTCCAACCCAGTCCCGGATATCTCGCGCCTGATCGTCGCGCTTTCGGACGAGCCGCTCGACCATGGCAGCGCGCAATTCCAGCCGTCGAACCTCGAATTCACCACGGTCGACGTCGGCAACACCGCGACCAATGTCATCGCGGGACTGGCGCGGGCGAAGTTCAACATCCGCTACAACGACTGCCATACGCAGGAGTCGCTGCGCGCGCTTGTCGAGCAGCGGCTGGCCAAGGCTTGCGGCAACCGCATCCGCGCCCGCATCGACTGGATGCCGTCGAACTCCAACGTGTTCCTGACCAAGCCCGGACCGTTCACCGACCTCGCGGTTGCCGCGATCGAGAGCGTGACGGGCCGCAAGCCCGAGCTATCGACCACCGGCGGCACCTCGGACGCGCGCTTCATCTCGAGCTACTGCCCGGTGATCGAGTTCGGCCTGGTCGGCCAGACCATGCACCAGATCGACGAGCGCGCCTCGGTCGCCGACATCGCCACCCTGACGAAGATCTATCGCGGCATTCTCGATCGCTACTTCGCGTGAGCGGCGTGCCGCTCCGATCAGGCGGCCTTCACCTCCGCCAGGAACTGATCGACCTCGCGGCGCAAATCCGTCGCCTGGCCGGCTAGGCTGGCAGCAGAATCGAGCAGTGAGCGCGCCGAGCCGCGGGTTTCGGCTGCGGCCGCGCTGACCAGCGCAATCGACGACGAGACGTCGTTGGTACCGCTCGCCGTCTGCTGCACGCTGCGGGCGATCTCGCGTGTCGTAGCGCTCTGCTCGGCCACGGCCGTCGCGACAGCTCCCGTGACGCCGCTGATCGTATTCACCACGGCTGCGATCTTCTCGATTGCGGCGACCGTGCTGCCGGTCTCGTCCTGAATCGCGGCGATCTGGCTCTCGATCTCTTCGGTAGCCTTGCTGGTCTGCGACGCCAGGCTCTTCACCTCGGATGCGACGACGGCAAAACCCTTGCCGGCCTCGCCTGCGCGCGCCGACTCGATCGTGGCATTGAGCGCCAGCAGATTGGTCTGCGAGGCGATGGCGCGGATGAGCTGGACGACGTCGCCGATGCGTGTCGCGCTGCCGGCCAGCGTGCGGACCTTGTCGGTGGTGTCGAGCGCCTGGCTGGTCGCGTTGGAGGATTCCGACGCGGCTTCCGCGATCTGCCGGGTGATCTCCTTCATCGAGGCGTCGAGCTCCTCGGAGGCCGCCGCGACTGTGTTGACGCCGGAGGTTGCCTGCGCCGCCGCATCGGCCACGGCGGTGGCACGTGATGCCGTGGTGCTGGCGGAGCCGTCGAGGGTCTCGGCCGAGAGTTTCAGGCCACTGGCGGCGTCGCTCAACCGGCCGCAGAGCGTGTCGATGACGTCGCCGAAGCGGCGGGTGAGCGCCTCGATCTTTTGCCGCCGCGCATCGCGCCGCGCCTCGGCATCAGCACCCTGCAACGCCAGCCGATCGGCCTCGGCCGACTTCTCCTGCAGAACGCCGATGGCGTGGGCGAGCGTACCGACCTCGTCGGTGCGGTCGCGGTAGGCGATTTCCACGTCGCGCGCGCCGCTGGCGATGCGCCCGATCAGCTCGGTCAGGTTGGACAGAGGCTTGATGACCCGAGCGTTGAACCAGAGTGTTCCGAGCGCAGCGGCGGCAATGTTGACGACGAGCAGAATGAGCGCCAGCACGAAGCGGAGCTGGGCGTCGCCGATCGCGGCCTCGCTCTGGCGCAGCGCCTCGGTCAGCGCGGCATCACGCAGCGGCAGGATGGTGTCGAGGATCGGAAACAGCGACCGCAGGAATTGATCGGGGTCGAGCTCGAGCACCTTGCCGCGATTCGGCGCCACCTGCGACGTATACAGCTCGCCGCCGCGCGCCCAATAGCCGTTTTCCACCCCGGTCATCGCTGCGAAGATCGGCTTCTGATCGATCTCGGCAGCGGCAAGCTTAGCCGTCGCCCAGATCCGCTCAATGCGTCCCTTGAACGCGGCGAGCGCCTCGGCCGGCTCGCCGGCCATCGGCTGCTTGGTGGCGATCATGCGAATGAGCGTCGTGGTGGCGCGGCCGGCCCAATCGCGCAGATCCCATCCGATCACGGCGAGCCGTGCGGCTTGGCCGACGGCGGGGTTGGCCGCGTTGATCCGGCGCACGATCACCTCGACGTGGCTGCCGGTGGCTTCCTGGACCGTGAACATCTGCGGCACGTAGTCGCGGACGACAGCCTCAGACCGGGACGCCTTGGGCTCGGCCACGGCATCGAGCGCCGCGCCGCGCAGCGTGCGCAGCTTCTGCTCGATCGAATCGAGCGCTGCGACGTCCTCGCGAAGCTGCGCCAGGCTGCGCGCCTTGGCGAGCGCCTCATCGGAGCCGCCGGTGATCTTCTTGAGCCCCGCAAGCTCCTCCGCCGTCGCCGGGTTGGCCGATGCCAGTCGCGGATTGATCCAGGCGCGCTCCACATTGAGCTTTTCCGGGAGCCGCAGCATGGCGGCCAGCAGTTGCGCATCGGCGCCCGCGGTCCGGGCCGCTTGCAGCGAGGTCAGCTGCTGCCAGGCGAACAGCACGGTGGCGAGCAGGCCGATGACGGCCCCGAGCAGCAGAGAGAGCAGGAAGACTTGACGAATGCGCACGATCGACCTCGCTGGAGAGCAGCCTGAGGTCCGGATAGCAGGGAGGGATTCAATTTGAAGTTAATGAGGCCTATCGCGCAACTCGAAGCGGCAACTAATTAGGACAGCCTCTCGTCACGGTACGCGACGGGCCGGGTTCCACGCGGGAACGACCTCAATAGTCGACCTTCACGAGATAGAGCCCTTCCGGTGGCGCGACGACGCCACAGGCGGCGCGATTGCGCGCGGCGAGCGCGGCGGCGAGATCATCTGCGGTCCAGCGGCCCTGCCCGACCCACACCAGCGAGCCGACCATCGAGCGCACCTGGCTATGCAGATAGGAGCGCGCGGAGGTGAGGATGGTGATCGCATCGCCGTCCCTCACGACATCGAGTTGATCGAGCGTCTTCTCCGGCGATTTCGCCTGACATTCCGCATCGCGGAAGGTCGTGAAATCATGCTTGCCGAGCAGCCGCTGCGCCGCCGCATGCATCGCCTCCGAATCCAGCCGCTGCGGCACGCGCCAGACGCGGCCGACCTCGAGCGCAAGATTGGAGCGGCGATTGACGATGCGATAGCGGTAGTGCCGCTTTCGCGCGGAGAACCGCGCTTCGAAGCTGTCGGGCACGATCTCGGCATGGAGCACCGCAACCGGGTTCGGCCGCAGATGCGCGTTGAGTGCGTCGCGCAGCTTGTCGGGGCGGAACTCCTTGGCGATGTCGCAATGCGCGACCTGCCCCGTGGCGTGGACGCCGGCGTCGGTACGGCCCGAACCGTGCACGCGCGTCGGCACGCCGCAGGTCGCCTGCACCGCAGCTTCCAGCGCGCCCTGCACCGACGGCAAGGTCGCCTGCAGCTGCCAGCCGCAGAACGGCGCGCCGTCATATTCGATGGTGAGCTTGTAGCGGGGCATCGCCTCGATCGCGTTTGGCCGTCATTGCCGGGCTTGACCCGGCAATCCATCCATGGACGAAGCTTGTTCGCGAGATGGATGCGCGGGTCAAGCCCGCGCATGACGAGCTGAATTGGTCAGCCGAAGCGCCGGCCCGGCGCGACGGGCGTGCCGCGCAGGAAATCCGCGGCTTTCATCGGGCCCTTGCCGGCGCGCTGCAGCTCGGTGACGCGGATGGCGCCGTCGGCGCAGGCGATGGTGAGCTGCTCGTCGAGCACGGCGCCGGGCTCGCCCCGGCCGTCGGCGAGCGCGCAGCGCAGGATCTTCAAACGCGCCGCCTCGCCATCGAGGGTGACCTCGCTCCAGGCGCCGGGGAACGGCGACAGGCCGTGGATGTGACGCAGCACCATATGCGCCGGCTTCGTCCAGTCGATCCGCGCCTCGGCCTTCTCGATCTTGGCCGCATAGGTCACGCCGCCCTCGGCCTGCTTCGTCAACGTCAGCCCGCCGCGCGCCAGCGCCGCCATCGCCCGCACCATCAGGTCGGCGCCGATGCGCGACAGGCGATCGTGCAGGTCGGACGCCGTCATCGCGTCAGTGATGGGCAGACGCTCGGCCATCGCGACGTCGCCGGTGTCGAGACCGACATCCATCTTCATGACCATCACGCCGCTTTCGGCGTCCCCTGCCATGATGGCACGGTTGATCGGCGCAGCGCCGCGCCAGCGCGGCAGCAGCGAGGCGTGGAGGTTGTAGCAGCCGAGTTTTGGTGCATCGAGAATCGCCTGCGGCAGGATCATGCCATAGGCGACGACGACGGCGGCGTCGGCCTGGTGGGCGCAGAACGCAGCCAGCGCGTCCTCGGTCTTCAGCGTCTTCGGCGTGAGCACGGGAATGCCGAGCCGCCGCGCCTCGGTCTCGATCGGAGTCGGGACCAAGGCCAAGCCACGGCGGCCACCGGGCTTCGGCGCGCGCGTGTAGACGGCCACGATCTCGTGGCCGTGGCCGGCGAGCTCGAGCAGGGTCGGCACGGCGAAATCCGGCGTGCCCATGAAGATCAGGCGAAGCGGCATCTGGTGCGCCCCTCAAGGCTTCATCCTGCCGTCATTGGCCGGGCTCGTCCCGGCCATCCACGTCGCAATGCCAACGCGAGAGGCAAGACGTGGATGCCCGGGTCAAGCCCGGGCATGACGGAGGAGAGAGTTGATCGTTACTCGCCGGCGCGCTTGGCGGCCTTGGTGAACTTCTTCATCACGCGGTCGCGCTTGAGCTTCGACAGATAGTCGATGAACAGCACGCCGTTGAGATGGTCGATCTCGTGCTGGATGCAGGTGGCGTAGAGCCCCTCCGCATCCTCCTCGCGGACCAGCCCGTCGAGATCGGTGAAGCGCACGCGCACACGCGCCGGCCGCTCGACCTCCTCGTAATATTCGGGGATCGACAGGCAGCCCTCCTCGTAGACCGACAGCTCGTCCGACTTGGCAACGATCTCCGGATTGATGAAGACGCGCGGCTCGCGCTTGCCTTCCCCGTTCGCGTCGGGCTTGGCCAGATCCATGGTGATGACGCGCAGCGGCTGCGCGACCTGAATCGCTGCGAGCCCGATGCCTGGCGCGTCGTACATGGTCTGAAACATGTCGTCGACCAGCTGCCGGATCTCCGGCGTGACCTTCTCGACCGGCTTGGACACCAGCCGCAACTGCCGGTCCGGCAGGATGATGATTTCTCTTAGAGACATGGCGCGCGATTTAAGCCGCGGAACCGGCGCGGTCAATGTGATGGCTCGCAGTTAAGACTTCGCTAACCATGAATTTCAATGTCTCGTTAACCATGATTCTTTACCCGGCCTTAACCATAAATGTTCTCTCTTCGTTCGCGAGCTCTTGCGAATCGGATAGATGGGGGGTGATGACCGCCAGCCAGTCCCTCAATCCTGTCGTCGTCATGATCGGCGATCTGCCCGTGCGCGCCAGCGACGCGCTGATCGGGTTTGGCGTGCTGGTTCTGCTCCTGCTGCTGATGATCGTCGCGGCCGTGGTGCGCTCCGGCCGGCGCGGCGCCGAGCTCGCGGCCCAGCAGGCGATGCGCGCCGATGAGATCGAACAGCGGTTCGGCGAGATGATCCGGGTGCAGAGCGAGGCCTCCGGCCGGGTCGACGCGATGGCGCAGCTGCTTGCCGGGCGGCAGGTGGACCTGGCGCGCAGCGTCAACGAGCGGCTCGACGCCGTCACCCATCGCGTCGGCCAATCGATGGAGCAGACCACGCGCCACACCATGGATTCCTTGCGCGTGCTGCACGAGCGGCTCGGCATCATCGACAACGCGCATCGCGATCTCAGCGAGCTCACGACACAGGTCACGACCTTGCGCGACGTGCTCGCCAACAAGCAGTCGCGCGGCGCATTCGGCCAGGCGCGCATGGAGGCGATCGTCCAGGACGGGCTGCCGAAGGGCAGCTACGCCTTCCAGTACACGCTCGCCAGCGGCAAGCGGCCGGACTGCGTCGTGATCCTGCCCGACACGCGGCCGCTGTGCATCGACGCCAAGTTTCCGCTCGAGGCAGTGACCGCGCTGCACGACGCGAAGACGGAGGACGAAAAGCGCGCCGCCGCGCAGCGGCTGCGCACCGACGTGCTGCGCCACGTCAACGACATCGCCGAGAAGTACCTCGTGGTCGGCGAGACGCAGGACACGGCGCTGATGTTCGTGCCGTCGGAATCGGTCTACGCCGAGATCCATGACGGCTTCGACGACGTCATCCAGAGAGCCTATCGCGCCCGTGTCGTGCTGGTGTCGCCGTCGCTGCTGATGCTCGCGATCCAGGTCATGCAGCAGATCATGAAGGACGCGCGCATCCGCGACGCCGCTGACCAGATCCGCAACGAGGTGATCCATTTGGGCGACGACCTCGGCCGCCTGCGCGAGCGCGTGCTCAAGCTGCAGAAGCATTTTGGCGATGTCGGCGAGGACATCCGCCAGATCCTCATCTCCGCCGACAAGATCGAAAAGCGCGCCGCGCGGATCGAGGAGCTCGATTTCAGCAAGCCGGATGCGCCGGCGGACTCTCCGCGCATTGCGCCGGGCGCGGGCGCGACGCCGGACCTGTTTCCGCTGGCGGGGCGGATGCAGGCGGGGGAATGACCGCGGCGTCGCGAAAGCTGTCCAGATCTGCTACCACCCACCGATGACCGCACCTGACGCCGCCTCCGACATCAGAGCAACCGCTGCAAAGCCTGAGGCCAAGCCCGCCCCCACCTGGCGCGAGAGCATGGCCGTCTACCTGCAGCCGCGCGTGCTCGTGGTGCTGTTCCTCGGCTTCTCCTCAGGTCTGCCGCTGGCGCTGTCCGGCTCGACGCTTCAGATCTGGATGCGCGAGCTCGGCGTCGATCTCGGGACCATCGGGCTGTTCGCGCTGGTCGGCACGCCCTACACGCTGAAATTCCTTTGGGCGCCGCTGGTCGACGCGCTGCACGTGCCGCTGCTGACGCGCGCCTTCGGGCGGCGGCGCGGCTGGCTGGTGTTCGCGCAATTGCTGCTGATCGCGGCCATCCTGCTGCTGGCCGTGACTGACCCGGCGCATGCGCCGTTCATGGTCGCGCTGGCCGCGCTGCTGGTCGCCGCGATGTCGGCGACCCAGGACATCGTGGTCGATGCCTTCCGCGTCGAGAGCCTTCCGGAGAGCGAGCAAGCCGCGGGCATGGCGGCGTATGTCGCCGCCTACCGCATCGGCATGCTGGTCTCGACCGCCGGCGCGCTGGTGGTGGTCAGTGCATTCGAGAACTCGGGGTTGACGCGTCCGTCGTCCTGGATGTGGGGCTATGTCGCGATGGCCGGAATGGTGCTGATTGGCACGATCACGGCCCTCGCGGCGACCGAGCCGGCACAGTCGCAGCAGGCGGAGGCCGCGATGGGCGCGGACACCGCGCTCACCCGCGTGATGCATGCGGCCGCCGGAGCCTTCGTCGAGTTCCTCAGCCGACGTGATGCGCTCACGGCGCTCGCCTTCGTCGTGCTGTTCAAGTTCACCGACGCGTTCTCCGGCACGATGACCGCGCCGTTCGTGATCGATCTCGGCTTCAGCAAGGTCGACTACGCCGCGATCGTGAAAGGCGTCGGCCTCGCCGCCACGCTCGCCGGCGGCTTTGCCGGCGGCTTCGTCGCGCGGCGCTATTCGCTCGCCACCAGCCTGTGGATCGGCGGCATCGTGCAGGCGCTGGCCAACCTGTCGTTCTCATGGCTCGCCATCGTCGGCGTCAATCAATGGGCGCTGGCGCTGGCGATCTCTGCGGAGAACTTCACCAGCGCGATCGGCACCGTGATCTTCGTCGCCTATCTCTCTGCGCTGTGCCAGAATCCGCTGCACACCGCGACCCAATATGCGCTGCTCACCGCACTCGCCGCGGTTGGACGAACCTATCTGTCATCGGGCGCGGGCTATGTGGCGAAGGCGACCGGCTGGCCCACATTCTTCGTCATCTGCGCGCTCGTCGCGATCCCGAGCCTCGTGCTGCTTGCTTGGCTGCAGCGGCGCGGGCATTTCGATGAATTGGGGCCAGTGAAGGTCTAGCTGCCGCCTGGAGTTAGACTGTCATCCTCCGCGAAGGCGGGTGATCCGGCATTGCGGAGACGTCGGCGATCGACCGCGAGACCGCGGCGTACTGGATCGCCCGGTCAAGCGGGGCGATGACAGCGGAAATCGTGGCGTTGCATTCGCGTGAATGCTCCCAGCGGCCTCAACGCTTCACCAAGCTCCACTTGGTCACGACCGCCTCGCTCATCTGTCCCGCATCCTGCGCGCAGGCGATCTCGTCGACCTTGACCGCGATCTGCTTGCCGAGCAGCCCCTTGAGCTGCGACGCCTGCGCCGTGTTCGCGGTGACGAGCTGGAACGTCTCCGGGCCGGTCTCGAGATTGCACAGCCCGCTCGGCGGCGGCAGGCGGCGCGGCTCGCTGGTGATCTGATAGGCGGCGGAGGGCTGGCCCGGCTTGGCGCCTTTCAGCTTCAGCGCGTTCAGCTCGCCGGACAGCACGTCACCGGCATTGAGCGGCTTGCCGACCTTCTGCGGTGTCTCGCTCTGCTGCGCCAGGACGGACGGAGCCGAGAGCGCCACCCAAATCGCGCCCAAAGCCAGCCGTTTGCCGAATCCGCGTTTCGTCATCATTCCACTTTCGTCTGTGCCTAGAACAAGGTCCGCTGCCGCATCGCGGCCGAGAGCGTGCCTTCGTCGAGATAGTCGAGCTCGCCGCCGACCGGCACGCCATGCGCCAGCCGCGTGACCTTGACGTTCGCCTCCTGCAGGAGGTCGGTGATGTAGTGGGCGGTGGTCTGGCCATCGACCGTCGCGTTCAATGCGAGGATGATCTCCTGCACCTCCGGCGCATGCGCGCGCTGCACCAGCGCGTCGATGGTGAGGTCCTGCGGACCGACTCCGTCGAGCGGCGACAAGGTGCCGCCGAGCACGTGATAGCGGCCGTTCGAGGCCTTGGCGCGCTCCAGCGCCCAGAGATCGGCGACATCGGCGACGACGACGATCATCGCGGGATCGCGCCGCGGATCGGTGCACACCGTACAGGGATTCTGGGTATCGATGTTGCCGCAGGTCTTGCAGACCTGGATGCGGTCGATCGCGACCTGCAGCGCCGAGGCGAGCGGCACCATCAGCGCCTCGCGCTTCTTGATCAGATGGAGCGCGGCACGCCGCGCCGAGCGCGGCCCGAGGCCGGGCAGGCGCGCAAGCAGCTGGATCAGGCGTTCGATCTCAGGACCGGCGACGGCCATCAGTTCACGAATGTCATCGGGTCAACTAACCAAAACCGAAGCCTGGCGGCAGGCCGAGCTTGCCGGTGATGGCCTGCATCTTCTCCTGCATCGCGGCTTCCGCCTTGCGCCGCGCGTCGCCGTGCGCGGTGACCAGCAGGTCTTCCAGGATCTCGGCCTCCTCCGGCTTGAGCAGCGACGGATCGATCTTGATGCTCTTCACGTCCATCTTGGCGGTCATGCGCACGGCGACCAGACCGCCGCCCGAGATGCCCTCGACCTCGACGTTGCCGAGCTCCTCCTGCATTTCCTGCATCTTCGTCTGCAGCTGCGCCGCCTGTTTCATCATGCCGAGAAAGTCAGCCATCGGAGCACCTCATCATCAGCCTTCTTGTTGAGCATGATCTTTCGGAAGACCGGTTTCCACGTTTCCGGATCATGCTCTAGAAATCGTCATCGTCGGACTCGTCGGGCGGCTCGACAGCACTGGCGTCCGATTCGGGCGGCTCGGGGGCGAGCCGGCGCACTTCGACCACCTTGGTGCCCGGGAACCGCGCCAGGATCTCCTGTACGCGCGGATCGGCCTCCGCCGCCGCCTCGCGCTCGCTCTTGGCGCGCAGATTCTGCTCGCGCAAGGTCGCCTGACCCGGCTCGTTGGAAACGATCACCGTCCAGCGCCGGCCGGTCCAGTCTTCCAGCTTGCGGCCGAGGTCCGAGACAAGCGAGCGCTGCGCCGTCCGTTCCAGCGCGATCTCCAGCCGTCCCTCTTCGAAGCGGACCAGCCGCACGTCCATCTCCAGCGCGCTCTTGGTGATCAGGTCGCGATTCTTGCCGGCCAGCGCGACGAGTTCCTGGAAGCTCGCCAAGCGCAGCGCGGGCTGGTCCTGCGATGCCGGTGACGGCTGCGATGCCATCGCCTGCGGGCGCATCGAACCGCCGACCGCGGCGAGCGTCGGGCCTTGCGCGCGCGACGCCTGCATCGGCGCCGACGTCATCACAGGCGGCGTTCCCGCGCTCATGGTGGATGCCGGCGCAGGGCGCGCCCCGCCGCCGTTCGTCACGATCGGCGAGCCACCACCGTTCTGGTCGATCATCCGAATGGCTTCGTCAGGCGTCGGCAGATCGGCCGCATAGGCGATGCGCACCAGCACCATTTCCGCCGCAGCCGCAGGCCGCGTCGCGCCTTGAGTCTCGGCGATGCCCTTCAGCAGCATCTGCCACATCCGCGACAGCACGCGCATCGACAACTTGGTGGCGAAGTCGCGCGCGCGCAGCCGCTCGGTCTCGCTGAAGGCGACGTTGTCAGCCGTGGCCGGCACGACCTTCACCCGGGTGACGAAGTTCACGAACTCGGCCAGGTCCGACAGCACGACCACGGGGTCGGCGCCGACGTCATATTGCTCGCGGAATTCCTTGAAGGCGGCGGCGATGTCGCCGCTGGCGAGATGGTGGAACAGGTCGATGACGCGAGTGCGGTCGGCGAGGCCGAGCATCTGCCGGACATCGTCGGCACGGACCTCGCCGGCGCTGTGCGCGATCGCCTGATCGAGCAGCGACAAGGAATCGCGCACCGAGCCTTCGGCGGCGCGCGCGATGATGCCGAGCGCCTCGGGCTCGATCGTCACGCCTTCCTTGGTCGCGATGCCCGAAAGATGTTTCATCAGCACGTCGGCCTCGACCCGCCTCAGGTCGAAGCGCTGGCAGCGCGACAGCACCGTCACCGGGACCTTGCGAATCTCGGTGGTGGCGAACACGAACTTGGCGTGCTCCGGCGGCTCCTCCAAGGTCTTCAGGAAGGCGTTGAACGCCGCCGTCGACAGCATGTGGACTTCGTCGATGATGTAGACCTTGTAGCGCGCGCTGGCCGGCGCATAGCGGACGCTGTCGTTGATCTGGCGGACGTCGTCGACGCCGGTATGCGACGCCGCGTCCATCTCCAGGATGTCCATGTGCCGGCTTTCCATGATCGCCTGGCAATGGGTGCCGAGCACCGGCATGTGGATCGTCGGGCCCTTCACCGAACCGTCGGGCAGCTCGTAATTCAGGGCGCGGGCGAGGATGCGGGCGGTGGTGGTCTTGCCGACGCCGCGGACGCCGGTCAGGATCCAGGCCTGCGGAATCCGGCCGGTCTCGAACGCGTTCGAGACGGTGCGCACCACGGCCTCCTGGCCGATCAGATCCGCGAAGCTGGAGGGGCGGTATTTGCGCGCCAGCACCCGGTAGGGCTTGGCGGGAGCGTCGGCGCTGTCAGGCGGAACAGGTGGGGCGCCAGCGTCAGTCATCGAGCGATCCGCAAGTGAGCATTCCAGTCCGGCATCGATCGCGATCGTCGACGCCATCAGCCTCGGCGCAATCAACCGGAGCGCGGTCGAGCGCCCGCCCTGCGCGGGGTCCCCGCCATCTTTGCGCGATTCGCTCGAAAAAACAGGTAGGAGACTGACGAGCGACCCGATCCGGACCTCGTTAGGGCTGCTTCCTTCCGGACCTGACCCGGTTGGCGAGTGGCTCGTCCACCGCCAATCTCCCGCCGCCTATTTGGGGCCAAACGGTCCGGAAAGCAAGCGCGAGCTTCGCCGGCCCGCTCTACCGCCCCGCGGGCTTGTGCCGCAGCTCGGAAAGGCTTTAGGTGCCGTCGAGCTCCCCGCCTGACCATCCGCCAGGAACCGCCGCATGCCCGAATCAGCCTGGTCGCTGCATCCGCAACTTGCGAAGGATACGATCGACATTGGCGACCTGCCGCTGTCCCGCGTGCTGGTGATCAAGGACGCGAACTATCCCTGGCTGCTGCTGGTGCCGCGGCGCGAGGGCGCGGTCGAGATCATCGATCTCGACGAGGTCGCGCAGGCGCAACTGATGACCGAGATCACGCGGGCGTCACGCGCGCTCAAAGAGATCACCAAATGCGACAAACTCAACGTCGCCGCGCTCGGCAACATGGTGCCGCAGTTGCACGTCCACATCATCGCGCGACGCACAAGTGACGTGGCCTGGCCGCGACCGGTGTGGGGCGCCGCGCCGCCTGTGCCCCACGATGCGCAGGAGGTGCAGCAGTTCATCAGCGCTATCAGGCGCAAGATCTGGCTAGGGTGAGAGATGTCGCCATTCGACTCGTTTCCGCTGGGCAAGCCGGCCTTCGTCGGCCATCCGATCGATCGCGCCGCCCATCTGCGCTTCCACGACGACAAGCTGATTGCCTTCGAGAGCAAGCCGTCGACGCGGGCCTATGTCGTGCATCGCGATTCGCTGGTGCTGAAGCGCGAGGGCGACCAGCTGCGCGCGCTGCTGTCGATCGACGAGGCGCTGAAGTTCGGTGCCAATCCGGGAACGATCTTCCTCGGGCTGCAGGACGGAGCGGCCGTGTTCGGCATGGGCATCTCGCCGGCCGCGGTCGAGAAGCTCGCCGGGCGGGAGGACGTGTCCGTGACCGAGCTGCGCGGCATGGCGATGCAGGGCGCGATCCCGGTCGACCAGCTCGCCACCATCGCGATGGCCAAGTCCCTGGTGTCCTGGCATCAGCGCCACGGCTTCTGCGCCAATTGCGGCGCCAAGACCGCCATGCGCGAGGGCGGCTGGAAGCGCGAATGCCCGAGCTGCAAGACGGAGCATTTCCCGCGCACCGATCCGGTCGTGATCTCGCTGGTCGCCTCCGGCGACAAGTGCCTGCTCGGGCGGCAGAAGCAGTTTCCGACCGGCATGTATTCCTGCCTCGCCGGCTTCGTCGAGGCGGCTGAGACGATCGAGGACGCCGTCCGGCGCGAGGTGTTCGAAGAATCCGGCATTCGCTGCACCGACGTGACTTATTACATGACCCAGCCCTGGCCCTACCCGTCGTCGCTGATGATCGGCTGCAGCGCCCGGGCACTCAACGAAGACATCGTCATCGACCGCACCGAGCTCGAGGACGTGCGCTGGTTCAGCCGCGACGAGGCCCGGCAGATGCTGCTGCGGCAGCATCCGGATGGCTTGGCAGGACCGCATCCGTTCGCCATTGCTCATCATCTGGTCGGCCGCTGGTTGAAAGAGAACGACGAGCGGTAGCAGGAAACCACCCCACCCCGCCGCGGAAACCGTCAGCCCCGGCCGCAAAGGGCTGAACGGCCAACCCTTGTCTTGGAACGATTTTCTCTATATGAGGGTCATATAGCCTTCATATGGAACAAATTTCTCCATGACCGATGTCGCCGCCCAAGGCTCCGAGGCCAATCGCCGGCTCGATGCGATTGACCGCAAGATTCTGATGGTCCTGCAGGAGGACGCATCGCTGTCCGTCGCCGAGATCGGCGATCGGGTCGGACTGTCGTCGACACCGTGTTGGAAGCGCATCCAGCGGCTGGAGGCCGATGGCGTGATCCTGCGCCGGGTGGCCCTGGTCGATCAGAACAAGATCGGGCTCGGCATCTCCGTGTTCGTGTCGGTGGAGAGCGCGGACCATTCCGAGGCCTGGCTGCGCAAATTCGCCGAGGCGGTCAGCTCGATGCCGGAGGTGATGGAGTTCTACCGGATGGCCGGCGACGTCGACTACATGCTGCGCGTCGTCGTTGCGGACATGCAGAGCTACGATGTCTTCTACAAGAAGCTGATCAGCGCGGTGCCCCTCAAGAACGTCACCTCGCGCTTCGCCATGGAGAAGATCAAGTCGGTCACGGCGCTGCCGGTGCCGCCGGTCTGAGCCGAGCATTCCGGGCCGCTTCGATGTTGCAGCGCTAGCGTCCCCAATCTCAGTCGTCATCCCTAACGAACGTTTACCGGAAGTTATTCCCATCCCTCTATTCTTGGATGCGATGACGTCCGGTGCAACCATACCTCAGTCTTCGCGCCCGTGGCTCAATGCCACGGCGCTTCTGATCGCGAGCTTTGTCGCGGTCGCCGCGCTGTCACTCCAAGTGCGCGCGGGGAGCGAAATCGTGGCCGTCGCTTTCCCACCCTGGTGGAGCGCGCAACACGCGATGCTCGCCGCGGCCTCGGCTGACGCCGCGCTCGTGCGCACAACGGCCATTTCATCGCTGCTGGTCGTTCGTCCCGGCGAACACGACGGCTCGGCGCGGCTGCGCGAGGCCGGCGCCTGGCTCATCATCGATCCGCAGGCGGTCTCTGCCTGCTTTGCAAAATGATCAAAATGATCAAAATGATCTCTTTGGGGGAATCGGAAATGAACGTCGAGACCAGCGATCTGGCAACCCTCCGGCACACGACCAGCAAGCTTCTGCTGGCGATGCTCTGGGTTCACGTTCCGCTCTCCCTCATCATCGGGCTGTCGCGCGGCGAATGGCTGATGCCGACCATGCTCATGGTCGTCATGGCAGTGGTGGCAACCCTTTCCTGGCGCAGCGCCGGCGACGCCTTGTCGACCCAGCTCACCGTCGCAGTCGCCGTCATGGGCAGCGTATCCGTGCTCGTCTACCAGATGTCCGGACATCCCTGGCAGATCGACATGCACATGTATTTTTTCGCCGCGCTCGCCTGTCTGGTCGCATATTGCGACTACCGGCCGATCCTGGCCGGCACGGTCGCCGTCGCGCTTCATCATCTGGTCCTCAACTTCGTCTTTCCTGCAGCGATCTACCCGGGCGGCGCTGATTTCGGCCGCGTTGTGCTGCATGCGGTCATCCTGCTGATCGAGGCCGGCGTTCTCATCGCCCTTGCGCTCAAGCTGACGCAGCTGTTCGAAACCAGCGCGCGCAAGACCGCGGAAGCCGAATCGGCGATCGCTGCCGAAGCGCGCGCCAACGCCGAGCGGTTCGAGGCCGAGCAACGCGTCAAGCAGCAGGCCGATCTTGCCCGTCGCGAGCTCGCCGAAGGCTTCGAGCGCAAGATCGGCGGCATCGTCGAGGCGGTGGCCGTCGCCGCCAACGAGATGCAGAGCCTGTCCTCGTCGATGAGCCGGAGCAGCGCGGAGTCCTCGCGCCAGACGTCGGCCGCGGCCGGCGCCTCGCAACAGGCGTCGACCAATGTCGAGACGGTCGCTGCCGCAACGGAAGAGCTGACCGCGTCGATCAACAATATCTCACAGCAGGTGACGCGGTCGGCGGAGATCGCCGCGAAAGCGGCGGACGAAGCTCGCCGCACCAACACGGTGGTCGAGAGCCTGGCTGCCGGCACCCAGAAGATCGGCGAGGTGGTGACGCTGATCCAGACGATCGCCAGCCAGACCAACCTGCTGGCGCTGAACGCCACCATCGAGGCGGCGCGCGCCGGCGAGCACGGCAAGGGTTTTGCCGTCGTGGCAAGCGAGGTCAAGGCGCTCGCCAACCAGACCGCGAAGGCCACCGAGGAAATTTCCAGCCAGGTGCAGAGCATCCAGAGCGCAACGGGTGACGCCGTCTCCGCCATCCAGGCGATCGGGGGAACGATTGCCGAGATCGACGACATCTCCAAGGAGATCGCCACCGCGGTCGAGCAGCAGGGCCTCGCCACCGGGGAAATTTCCGGCAACGTACAGCAGGCGGCCGAAGGCACGCGGCTGGTCAGCCAAAGCATGGGCAGCGTGACCCGCGCTTCCGACGAGACCGGCAGCGCCGCCTCGCGGCTGCTGGAATCCGCGAACGGACTCACCTCGCAATCGAGCCGGCTCAAATCCGAGGTCGATCAGTTCCTGAGCTCCCTGAGGGCCGCTTGATCCCATCGAATGGGATGGGATCGGCGCGAGCATCGACCCTAGCGGGATATCATCAACGCGGCCTCAGATCGTCTGGTTGTAGGCGCCGACTTCGGGATGCGTCCGCAGCACCTCGTTGACCGCCTCGAACATGTCGTGCATGCGCCGCTCGGACACCGGGCTTTCGACCACCACCACGAGTTCGGGCTTGTTCGATGAGGCCCGCACCAGACCCCAGCTACCGTCTTCGACCGTGACGCGGACGCCGTTGACGGTGACGAGATCGCGGATCTGCTGCCCCGCCACCTTGCCGCCCTGCCGCTGCAGCGCCTGGAAGTGCTTCACGACGGCGTCGGCGACGCCGTATTTGACCTCGTCGCCACAATGCGGCGACATGGTCGGCGATGACCAGGTCTTTGGCAGCGCGTCCTTCAGGTCGGCCATCGACTTGCCCGGCGCCCGATCGAGCATCTCGCAGATCGCGATCGCCGAGACCAGACCGTCGTCATAGCCCCGCCCGAACGGGCGGTTGAAGAAGAAGTGGCCCGACTTCTCGAAGCCGGCAAGCGCACCGAGCTCGTTGGTGCGGCGCTTCATGTAGGAATGGCCTGTCTTCCAGTAGGCGGTCTTCGCGCCCTGCGCCTGCAGCACGGGATCGGTCATGAACAGGCCGGTTGACTTCACGTCGACGACGAACTGCGCGTCCTTGTGGATCGCCGACATGTCGCGCGCCAGCATCACGCCGACCTTGTCCGCGAAGATCTCCTCGCCGGTGTTGTCGACTACGCCGCAGCGATCGCCGTCGCCATCGAAGCCGAGGCCGACATCGGCCTTATGCGCGAGCACGGCATCGCGGATGGCATGCAGCATCTCCATGTCTTCGGGATTGGGATTGTATTTAGGGAAGGTGTGATCGAGCTCGGTGTCGAGCGGAATGACCTCGCAGCCGATCGCCTCGAGCACGTCAGGCGCGAACGCGCCGGCGGTGCCGTTGCCGCAGGCCGCAACAACCTTGAGCCTGCGCTTCAGCTTCGGCCTGCTGGTGAGGTCGGCGATGTAGCGCGCCGGGAAATTCTCGTGGAACTGATAAGATCCACCGCCGGCGTTCTTGAACTCGGCGTTGAGCACGATCTCCTTCAGCCGGGTCATCTCTTCGGGGCCGAAGGTGAGCGGGCGGTTGGCACCCATCTTCACACCGGTCCAGCCATTGTCGTTGTGCGAGGCGGTCACCATGGCGACGCAGGGCACATCGAGATCGAACTGGGCGAAATAGGCCATCGGCGTCACCGCAAGGCCGATGTCGTGCACCTTGCAGCCGGCGGCCATCAGGCCCGAGATCAGGGCGTATTTGATCGAGGCGGAGTAGCCGCGGAAATCGTGCCCGGTCACGATCTCCCGCTTGACGCCGCGTTCGGCGATCAGCGCGCCCAGCCCCATGCCGAGCGCCTGCACCCCCATCAAGTTGATTTCCTTGTTGAACAGCCAGCGCGCGTCATATTCGCGGAAGCCCGTCGGCTTCACCATCGGCTCGGATTCGAAGGCGTAGGTATTGGGAACCAGGACGGGCTTGGGTTTCGGAAACATCAGGAGACGGCCTCGGGAAATCACATCAACGGAAGAATGCAGTCGTGCCTGATACGACGTCGGACGACAATGGCAGAAGGCAGATGAATGCAGGCAACAATCAGGCGGGACCGCCCCGTCCGCTGAACCAATCCGCCTGCCGGTATATGGGGGCCGTCACTGCATGCACCAAGATGCGGTGAAGGCGCAGCCTACTGCTCCAACACCATCTGGCCGTTGGCGTAGGCGAAGCGCTTCAGCTTGGACAGGAAGGACAGGCCAAGCAGGTTCTCCGACAGCGCGGTATCGGGCAGCACCAGGGCATCGACGTCGCGCACGGTGAGCTCGCCGAGCTCGACCATCGCGAGCCTGGCGCGGGCCGCCTTCACGGTGCCGTTCGCCGTGGTCACGGTGGCGGTGTAGTCGCCGCGCGCCGGACGGAGGCCGAAGCGGGCGGCCGAACTCTCGTTCAGCGCGACCATCGAGGCGCCGGTATCCACCATGAAGCTGATGCGCTGACCGTCGACGCGGCCGTCGGCGCGGAAGTGACCGCGACGGTCGGTCGGAATGCTGAGGCTGCGCTGGCCCGCGGCAGAGGATTCCACCGTGGCAACCCGCGCGGACGGTGTCGCGGATGCCGACGCGGGGGTCAGGCGATCGGCCAGTTGCGCCATGAAGGTGCCGAGACCGACGAGAACGGCCGCAAAGATCATTATGTTACGCATGACGCAAACGCCCGACTTTACCCCGCAACCGATTTGACCATCAAAGCCGCTGACGGGCGACTGCGAGTGACCGGCTGCCGCCGCCATTTTGGCGAAAACGATGAGTGAAGCGTTAACGACAACGACGGCGGCGGTACAATTTGCATGAGCTATGTCCCCCGCGGCTTGGCCCGCCGGGTCGGCTCGGCATGGGCGGGATCGTCGGGCCAGGGATGGCGCGGATAGCGGCCGCGCAGATCGGTGCGGACCGCGGCATAGGAGCCGCGCCAGAAGCCGGGCAGATCGCGCGTCACCTGCACCGGCCGCTGCGCCGGCGACAGCAGTTCCAGCACCAGCGGCACGGCCCCCCTGGCGATAGACGGATGGACGTTGAGACCGAACAGCTCCTGCAGCCGGACCGCGATGGTGGGCCCCTGCTCAGCCTCGTAGTCGATCGCCAGCATGGTGCCGGTCGGCGCCTCGAAATGGGTCGGCGCCTCCCGGTCGAGCCGGGCGCGCAGATCCCACGGCAGCAGCGCCATCACGGCATCGGAGACGTCGCCGGGCGAGGCGTCCTTGAGCGAGGTCTTGTCGGCCAGCAGCGGCACCAGCCACTCCTCCCGCCGCTCGGCGAGGCCCGCGTCCGACAGGTCCGGCCAGCTGTCGCCCTCCGCCTTGCGCAGGAAGGCGACGCGATCGCGCCATTGCCTGGCGGCCTTCGACCAGGGCAGCCGGTCGAGCCCGGCCGCGCAGATTCCTTCCGCGAAGATGCGCGCGGTCTCCTCCGACGGCGTCAGCGCGACCGGCGCATCGGCCATGGTGATCGCATGCAGCTTGCGCCGTCGGCGCGCCCGCAACGCCATCGCGCCATGATCGAAGCTGACCTCGTCCTTGGCTTCGATGTGCCCGGCGAAGTGGCGCTCGATGTCCTCGATCGCCAGCGGCGCCGCCAGCAGGATCCGGCCGTTGGCCGCCGTTCCGGTCAGCTCGCCGACCGCGATATAGGGCACGCGCGCCAGCGACGAGGCTGGGTCGACGGCAGCGCCGCGGCCATTGGCGAGCACGAAGCTGCCATTGCCGCGATTGCGCGCCACCCGGTCGGGAAAGGCGAAGGCGAGCATCAGGCCGGTGGAGATATCCGCTTCTCCGGCGGGGGCGGACGCGGACGACACCTGCTGCGCCCACCGCCGCGCCAGGTCGCGGGCACTTTGCGCGCGCGGCGAGCGGTCGCGGCGGAACTGATCGAGCCGCACCTCGAGATCAACGCTGTCGCCGCCCAGCCCGCGCTCGGTCAGGATGGCGGCGATGTCGGCGGCCTGCGCCGCCGCGCCGTGGTCGGCGGCATCGACGATCATCCGCGCCAGCCGCGGCGGCAGCGCCAGCGCCCGCAGCCGCCGGCCCTCGTCGGTCAGCCTGCCATCGGCATCGAGCGCATCGAGCTCGCGCAGCAGGTCCCTCGCCTCCTTCCAAGCCGGTTGCGGCGGCGGATCGAGGAAGCTCAGCGTGGAGGGGTCACTGACACCCCATTGCGCCAGATCGAGGACTAGCGAGGACAGGTCGGCGCTGAGAATTTCCGGCTGCGTATAGGCCGCCAGCGAGGCCGTCTGCGGCTCGTCCCATAACCGGTAGCAGACGCCAGGCTCGGTGCGGCCGGCGCGGCCGCGGCGCTGATCCACGGCGGCGCGCGAAGCCCGCACCGTCTCCAGCCTGGTCAGGCCGATGTCCGGCTCGTAGCGCGGCACCCGGGCGAGGCCGGAATCGACCACGATGCGCACGCCCTCGATGGTCAGCGAGGTCTCGGCAATCGAGGTCGCCAGCACCACCTTGCGCTGCCCCTTCGGGGCGGGCGAGATGGCGCGGTCCTGCACGGCGGAATCGAGCGCGCCGAACAGCGGCACGATCTCGACGCTGGCATCGTGGACGCGCTCGGCCAGCATCGTCTGGGTGCGCCGGATTTCGGCGGCCCCCGGCAGGAACGCCAGCACCGAGCCCGCGTCGGCGCGCAGCGCCGCCGCGATGGTCTCAGCCATCTGGCGTTCGACCGGCGCATCCGGCTTGCGGCCGACATAGCGCGTCTCGACCGGATAGGCGCGGCCTTCGCTCTCGACCACCGGCGCATTGCCGAGCAGGCTGGCGACGCGGGCGCCGTCGAGCGTCGCCGACATCACGAGGATGCGGAGATCCTCGCGCAAGCCCTGCTGCGCATCGCGTGCCAAAGCGAGGCCCAGATCGGCATCGAGCGAGCGCTCGTGGAATTCGTCGAACAGCACGGCGGCGACGCCGGTGAGCTCGGGATCGTCGAGGATCTGCCGGGTGAAGATGCCTTCGGTGACGACCTCGATGCGGGTCGCGCGCGAGACCTTCGAGCCGAAGCGCACGCGATAGCCGACGGTGTCGCCGGCGCGCTCGCCCAGCGATTTCGCCATCCGCTCGGCACTGGCGCGGGCGGCGATCCGGCGCGGCTCCAGCACGATGATTTTGTTGGTCCCGACCCACGGCGCATCGCGCAGCGCCAGCGGTACACGGGTCGTCTTGCCGGCGCCGGGCGGCGCCACCAGCACGGCGGTGTTGCTGCGTGCGAGCGTGCCGGACAGTTCGTCCAGCACGGCATCGATGGGCAGCGGCGTGTCGAAGCGAAGGGGCAATCGTCGAACCCGTCATTGCCCGCGAAGGCGGGCCATCCAGTAAACGCAGATCTCGCAGATGACGAAGATCGGGCGTACTGGATACCCCGCCCTCGCGGGGTATGACAACGCTATGTCACGCACGCCGCATCACGCGCCCTTCACCGACGGCCGGCCCACGCTCTCGTAGACGAAGCCGTGCGCCGCCATCTCGTCCGGGCGGTAGACGTTGCGCAGGTCGACGACGACAGGACTGGCCATCACCTCCTTGAGGCGATCGAGGTCCATGGCGCGGTACTGCACCCATTCGGTCACCAGCACGATCGCATCGGCGCCCGTCGCGCACGCATAGGGATCGTCGTAATAGGCGATCTCCGGCAGCTCCTTCTTGGCCTGCTCGATGCCGACGGGATCATGCGCCCGCACCTTGGCGCCCATGTCGAGCAACCCGGTCACCAGCGGGATCGACGGCGCCTCGCGCATGTCGTCGGTCTCCGGCTTGAAGGTGAGGCCGAGCACAGCGACTGTCTTGCCGCGCAGATTGCCGCCGACGGCATGCGCCACCTTGCGCGCCATCGCACGCTTGCGGTTGTCGTTGACGGCCAGGACGGATTCGACGATGCGCAACTGCGTATCGTAGTCCTGCGCGATCTTGATCAGCGCGCGCGTGTCCTTCGGGAAGCACGAGCCGCCGAAGCCCGGACCGGCATGCAGGAACTTGGCGCCGATGCGGTTGTCGAGACCGATGCCGCGCGCCACCTCCTGCACGTCGGCGCCGACCTTCTCCGCGAGATCGGCGACCTCGTTGATGAAGGTGATCTTGGTCGCGAGGAACGCGTTGGCGGCGTATTTGATCAGCTCGGCGGTGCGCCGCGCCGTGTACATGACCGGCGCCTGGTTCAGCGACAACGGCCGATAGATGTCGCCGAGCACCTTGCGACCGCGGTCATCGTCGGTACCGACCACGATACGATCGGGCCATTTGAAGTCGCGGATCGCCGCACCCTCGCGCAGGAATTCCGGATTGGAGGCGACCACGACGTCGGCCGCCGGATTGGTCTCGCGGATGATGCGCTCGACCTCGTCGCCGGTACCGACCGGCACGGTCGATTTGGTCACGACGACCGTGAAGCCAGTGAGCGACGCGGCGATCTCGCGCGCCGCGGCATAGACGTAGGTGAGGTCGGCGTGGCCGTCGCCGCGTCGCGACGGCGTACCGACCGCGATGAACACGGCGTCGGCTTCCGCGACCGGCTGCTTGAGATCGGTGGTGAAATCGAGCCGCTTGGCCTTCACATTGGCCGCGACCAGTGCATCCAGCCCGGGCTCGAAGATCGGGATTTCTCCGCGATGCAGCGCGGCGATCTTGCTCTCGTCCTTGTCCACGCAGGTCACCTGGTGACCGAAATCGGCGAAGCAGGCACCGGACACCAGACCCACATAGCCCGTGCCGATCATCGCAATTCGCATCGAAACCCATCCTTCAAGGTTAATACTTTCGCGTCTTAAACCATTTGCGGTTCAAGGGGAATTTAGAAAACGGCATGACGTTTGGATGACAAGGAGGAGTATTAACGGCTCTGCCCGACAATGCGGCAGCTCCGCGCCAAAGAGGGACAGCATGACCGCGAATGGTACGCCGAAAACGGCCGGAACCGAGACGCGCATCGACTGGGTGGACTACGCCAAGGGTATCTGCATCATCATGGTGGTGATGATGCATTCGGTGCTGGGCGTCGAGCTCGCCGCCGGCGAGACCGGCTTCATGCACGCCGTCGTCGCCTTCGCCAAGCCGTTCCGGATGCCCGACTTCTTCCTGATTTCCGGCCTGTTTCTGCCACTGGTCATCAACCGCGACTGGCGCACCTATCTCGACCGCAAGGTCGTGCATTTCGCCTATTTCTACGTGCTGTGGGTGACCATCCAGTTCGGCTTCAAGGCGCCCGGCTTCGCCGCCGCGTCCGGCTGGCCGCACGCCGGCTATATGTATCTGGAATCCTTCATCGAGCCGTTCGGCACGCTGTGGTTCATCTATCTGCTGCCGATCTTCTTCGTCGTCATCAAACTGACACGGAAGCTGCCGGCGCCGGTGATCTGGGGCATCGCGGCCGGCCTCGAAATGGCGCACATCGTTACCGGCTGGACCGTGATCGACGAATTCTGCGCCCGCTTCGTCTACATCTATTCGGGCTATCTGTTCGCGACCACCATCTTCGCAGTGTCGGACCGGGCCCGCGCGCAGCCCATGCTCGCGATCATCGGCCTGCTCGCCTGGGCTGTCATCAACCAGTCGCTGGTGAACCTCGGCGTCAGCGAGTGGCCGGCTGTCTCCCTCATGCTCGGCTATGCCGGCGCCGTCGCCATCATCATCGCCGGCACGCTGCTGGCGCGCGCGCAGCTCCTCAACGCAGTGCGGTTCTGCGGCGAGCATTCGATCGTGATCTACCTCGCCTTCTTCCTGCCGATGGCGGCCACCCGCACCTTGCTGCTGAAGACGGGGATCATCACGGACATCGGCACGATCTCCCTGCTCGTGACCATCGCCGGCGTGCTCGGCGCGCTCGTGATCTGGCGCCTCGCACTGCGCGTCGGTGCGCGCTTCCTGTTCGAGCGCCCGATCGCGTTCTGGATCGCGCCGCCAAAGCCGAAGGCTGTGTTGCAGCCGGCGGAGTAGCCACATCCATGGTGTCGTCCCGGGCGAAGACCCGGGACCCATAACCGCCGTCCTCCATGTGAGGCACGCTGTGGCTCCAGCATGCCGCCTCATCACCGCCTGGGAGTGTAGGTCCCGGGTCGGCGCCCCGCCAGCGCTTCGCGCCGTCGGGGCTTGCCTGGGACGACAGCGGAGTTTTTGGCGCGAGCACGGCTCGCAGCCGGCGCCGATTTGCGTGGGGAACGCGCCGGATTCTGCCGTTCCGAGGGTGTCAATCCCGGCCAAATTCCCTACATTGCGGCCATGCCCAAAGCTCCCCAGAAAGCCGCCGCCACGCCCGCCGCCCCTGTGCCTGCCGCCGCCAAGAATTTGGCGAAGGGCGCGGCCAAAGGCGATCATGTGTTCCTGGTCGACGGCTCGTCCTACATCTTCCGCGCCTATCACGCGCTGCCGCCGCTCAACCGCAAGTCCGACGGTCTGAATCTCAATGCCGTGCTCGGCTTCTGCAACATGCTGTGGAAGCTGCTGCGCGACATGCCCGAGACCGACCGGCCGACGCATCTGGCGATCGTGTTCGACAAGTCCGAGGTCACGTTCCGCAACAAGATCTATGCCGACTACAAGGCGCACCGGCCGCCGGCGCCCGACGACCTGATCCCGCAATTCGCGCTGATCCGCGAGGCGGTCCGCGCCTTCGACCTGCCGTGCCTGGAGCAGTCGGGCTTCGAGGCCGACGACCTGATCGCGACCTATGCGCGGCTCGCCTGCGAGCGCGGCGCCACCACCACCATCGTGTCCTCCGACAAGGACCTGATGCAGCTCGTCAACGACTGCGTCACGATGTACGACACGATGAAGGACCGACGCATCGGCGTCGCCGAGGTGATCGAGAAGTTCGGCGTGCCGCCGGAGAAGGTGGTCGAGGTGCAGGCGCTGGCCGGCGATTCCACCGACAACGTGCCGGGCGTGCCCGGCATCGGCATCAAGACCGCGGCGCAGTTGATCACCGACTATGGCGACCTCGAAGGCCTGCTGACTCGCGCGGTCGAGATCAAGCAGCCGAAGCGACGCGAGGCTTTGATCGAGAACGCCGAGAAGGCGCGGATCTCGCGCCAGCTCGTGCTGCTCGACGACAAGGTCGCGCTCGAGGTGCCGCTGGACGATCTGGCCGTCCACGAGCCCGATCCGCGCAAGCTGATCGCCTTCCTCAAGGCGATGGAGTTCTCGACGCTGACGCGACGCGTCGCGGAGTATTCGCAGATCGATCCGGCGGATGTGACGGCGGATGAGCAGTTGAAAAGTGGCGCAGGCACTGCTCCCTCCGTTCCCTCCCCCCTTGTGGGGGAGGGTCAGAGAGGGGGGCGCTCCACGAGCGGTCCCTCCGGAGCACCCCCCTCCCCAACCCTCCCCCACAAGGGGGGAGGGAGCCCTCGCACCGGAGATCCGCGGATAGACAAGTCCGCAATGAGCAAGGGCACGCCCGCTGGTCTCGCCGAGACCAGGGCGGAGGCGGCCAAGAGCGCGCGGATCGATCGCGACAAGTATCAGACTGTCCGCAGCCTGCCCGAGCTGAACGCCTGGCTGGCGCGCGTGCACGATCTCGGCCGCGTCACGATCGATGTGAAGGCCAGCTCGATCGACCCGATGCAGGCGAGCCTGTGCGGCCTTTCGCTGGCGCTGGCGCCGAACGAGGCCTGCTACATCCCGCTGGCGCATCGCCAGGCCGGCGATGGCGGCGGGTTGTTCGATGCCGGGCTCGCGCCCGACCAGATCAAGGAAAGCGATGCGCTTGCGGCGCTGAAGCCGATCCTCGAAACGACCGGGCTGCTGAAGATCGGCTACAACATCAAGTTCCTCGCCGTGCTGCTGGCGCAACACGGCATCATCCTTGCGAATGTCGACGACATCCTGCTGATGAGCTACGCGCTCGACGCCGGACGCGGCTCGCACAAGCTCGACTCGCTGGCCGAGCATGTGCTCGCCCACGCGCTGCTCAGCGAGAGCGAGCTGATCGGCAGCGGCCGGAACAAGCTGACATTCGAGCAGGTCGCAATCGATCGCGCCACCGCGCATTCCGCGGAAGCCGCCGATGTCATCCATCGCGTCTGGCGCGTGCTGAAGCCGCGCCTCACGGCCGAGCGCATGACCGCCGTCTACGAGACCTTGGAGCGGCCGCTGGTCTCCGTGCTCGCACGCATGGAGCGGCGCGGCATCTCGATCGACCGGCAGGTGCTGTCGCGCCTCTCCGGCGACTTTGCCCAGACGGCGGCGCGCGTCGAGGCCGAGCTGCAGGAGCTGGCCGGCGAGCCGATCAATGTCGGTAGCCCCAAGCAGATCGGCGACATCCTGTTCGGCAAGATGGGGCTTTCGGGCGGCACCAAGACCAAGACCGGCGCCTGGTCGACCTCCGCTTCGATCCTCGACGACCTCGCCGAGCAAGGCAACGATTTCGCGCGCAAGATCCTGGAATGGCGCCAGGTCTCGAAGCTGAAATCGACCTACACCGATGCGCTGCCGACCTATGTCAACCCGCAGACGCATCGCGTGCACACCACCTACGCGCTGGCGGCGACCACGACGGGGCGGCTGTCGTCGAACGAGCCGAATTTGCAGAACATCCCGGTCCGGACCGAGGACGGCCGCAAGATCCGCCGCGCCTTCATCGCCGCACCCGGCCACAAGCTGGTGTCGGCCGACTACTCGCAGATCGAGCTGCGGCTGCTGGCGGAGATCGCCGACATTCCCGTGCTGAAGCAGGCGTTCAAGGACGGGCTCGACATCCACGCGATGACGGCCTCGGAAATGTTCGGCGTGCCGATCAAGGACATGCCGAGCGAAGTCCGCCGCCGGGCCAAGGCGATCAATTTCGGCATCATCTACGGCATCTCCGCCTTCGGCCTCGCCAACCAGCTCGGCATCGCCCGCGAGGAGGCTTCGGCCTACATCAAGCGCTATTTCGAGCGCTTCCCCGGCATCCGCGACTATATGGACGAGACCCGCGAGTTCTGCCGCAAGAACGGCTATGTGGTCACGCTGTTCGGCCGCAAGTGCCATTACCCGGAGATCAAGGCGTCGAACGCCTCGGTCCGCGCCTTCAACGAGCGCGCCGCGATCAACGCGCGGCTGCAGGGCACGGCTGCGGACATCATCCGCCGCGCGATGACGCGGGTGGAAGAGGCGCTGGCGCAAAAGAAGCTGTCGGCTCAGATGCTGCTGCAGGTGCATGACGAATTGATCTTCGAGGTGCCGGACGACGAGGTCGCGGCAACTCTGCCGGTGGTGCAGCACGTCATGCAGGACGCCCCGTTCCCGGCCGTGCTGCTGTCGGTGCCGCTGCACGTCGACGCGCGCGCGGCCGATAATTGGGACGAGGCGCATTGAGCTGATAACACGGCGCCCTCCTGCATCATCGATGGTTGGTGGAGGCCTCGCTGTATCGCCGCCCCCTTCTGTCGTCCCGGCCTTGAGCCGGGATCCATACCCCCAGGGAATGGTTTGAGGCGCACTGGTCATTGGCCCTTTGCCCGACACGACCGCCGCGGCGTATGGGTCCCGGATCGGCGCCGTGCCGCGCTGGCGCGCGTCACGGCTTGTCCGGGACGACAGCGGGGCGAGAAGACGCATTCACGTTTCAAACAACTGACGACAGAATAAGGACAAGGCTTTGCATTCTCGCGGCACATCGTGCCCGAGGCTTGCGATCAGTCGGCCCTTTTGCAACGGCGCAAAGGGCGCAGGGAAGGCCGGGCCCCGACTGAGGCCCGTGGCCCGCCTGCGAAAAAAATGCAGGCGGCAGGTACCACAGGTTCAGCCGAACATCCGGCATTCCCTGCGCGACGGGCTTAACGCTTACTTCGCGCTCTTGTGTGTTCGAAACCTGCCAGAATGTGCGAACGGGCGGTTCTGACCAACCGCCCGTCGCTGGATCTGAGCCCGATCGTGCTCAAAGGCCCTAGAGCCTGTCGGGGAGCGTGGGACAGGTCCGGTGTCTTCCTTCAACCCGAACAGTTGCACGGGCTTCGAGCCCGCACCTTGCAAGGAAGGGAGCTGGATGATGGCACAGAATGATCTCGTTGTCGCGGGTGTCGATGTCGCCAAGGATAAGGTCGATGCTTGTACCCGAGCGCCCGGGTCCAAGCAGATGTTTGAAAGGACGAAGGAAGGCCAGCGCGACTTCGTGGCGTGGCTGCGCCGGCACGGCGTCACCAAGGTCGTGATGGAGGCCAGCGGCGGCTACGAGCGGGAGTGGGCCAAACTGGTGCGAGCCGCCAAGATCGACGTTCGTATCGTCGATCCAAAGCGGGTGCGGAGCTTCGCTCAATCGGCCGGGCGCCTGGCCAAGAACGACAGTATCGATGCGGACACGATCGCCTGGTTCGCCGAGACCTTCAACGAAGCTGCGGTGCAAGCCTACGATGCCGCCCGAGAGAAGCTTCAGCAGATGGTCAATGTGCGCCAAGCGACGAAAGATATGCTGGTCAGACTGAAGAACCAGGGCGAGCATAAATTGCCTGTAGAAGTACAGCGTCTGCATACGCGCATCGCCAAGGCGATCAGCGCCGAGCTGGCCGAGCTCGAGGCAGAGATCTCCGCCCTGATCGAAAGCACGCCGCATTTTGCGGAGCTCGCCGAGATCATCGAAAGCGTTCCGGGCATCGGCCGCACGACGTGTGCTACGCTGATAGCAACCATGCCGGAGCTCGGCCAGACCAGCGACAAAGCCGTCGCGGCGCTGCTGGGTGTTGCGCCGTACGATGATGACAGTGGCCGGCGTCGCGGGGATCGGCACGTCAAGGGCGGACGCCGCAGAACTCGCAACACATTCTACATGGCCTGCGTGGGCGCCGCGACGCGGTGCAATCCAGTCCTGAAGGCCTTCTATGAGCGCCTGCTCGCCCAAGGTAAGTTGAAGAAGGTCGCGCTGACCGCCTGCATGCGCAAGCTGATCTGCATTCTCAACGTCATGGTCAAACGCCGCCAAAAGTGGAATCCGGCGCTCCACGTTGTGAACGGGTCGAGCGCCTCATAGCCGCTCGGGCTCCGCCCGAGCGCACGCCAAGCCAACAGACCGGCGAGCGGACGGGGTCAAGGCCGTCAGCCGCCGAAGGCGGTGGCGCGCCTTCGCGCCAGCCTTGAGGCCGGCCGATCACCGGTCTACAAAAAAGACAGTTGCTCCCCGGGGACCGGCTTGTTTGCCCCCGTCACCAGCGCGACACGTGATGTCACGCAGGCTTGGCGCCAGCTTCGGGGCGCCAGGACCACACGGCTTGAACGTCCGCGAGCTGCCAATCGTCCAGCGCATCAGCACCTGACAGGCCCGCGGCCACCGCTCCCCGCCTCTACGTATCGTGACGACGCGTACGCCCCTCTGCATGAGGACGGGATGCACGGATCAAACCATGATTTCGGAAAAATAGCAACAAGAAAGTTTTGGGGCGAGAGCGTTGCTTGATGCGGCGGCGACGCCGGCCCCCAACCGAGGTCACTCGGCCCCCGCGGCGATTTTACCTGTCGTTAGGCACGATGAGATCGCGCCTGGTCATCCGGACGACCGGTAACACGGCGTGCAGCGTGCCCTGGCAGAGTTGGAGGGGCACCGCGTGCGCGTGATCGCGTGACGGCATCGACCAACCCTACGCCACGACTGCGCCGATGGCGCCGAACACCCTGGCCTCGACAGGCTCCCATGACCGCGATCTCATCCGCAGCCCACCCCGAGATGCGCGACCGGCGCGCGCTGCTGATCGTGCTGGCCGCGCTCGTGCTCTACAATGGCGCCTATCTCGTCAGCTGGGCGCTGTCCTCGCCGCAGCCGGCGTTCGGTGACTTCTTCGGCCTGTGGTCGTTCGGCAAGTATGCCGCGCTGTCTGGCGCCGGCATCTACGATCCTGTCGCGCTCGCGCGCTACCAGCAGACGCTGGATCCCGCCCTCGGCGGCGGCGGATTTCCCTATCCTTACCCGCCGACCTTCCTGCTGGCGTTGATCCCACTGGGGATGCTGGCGCTGCCTGTCGCCTATGTCTCTTGGATCTCGGTGACGTTCGCGCTGCATGGCCTGGCGACGCTCGGCCGCGACTGGCGCTCGCTGTCGGGCCTTGCGCTGCTCGCCGCGCCGACGACGCTGATCAACGCGATCACCGGCCAGAACGGCTTTCTCTCGGCAGCCTTGCTGATCGGCGGGCTGCGCCTGCTCGCGCGCCATCCCGTCATTGCCGGCGTCCTGCTCGGCCTGCTCGCCTACAAGCCGCAATTCGTGCTGTTGATGCCGGTCGTGCTGCTGGCGTCGCGCAACTGGCGCGCCATCCTGTCGGCCATCGCCACGACCATGATCGTCGCGGTCGTTACCAGCGCTGCGCTCGATCCGTGGATCTGGCTCGAATGGATCGTGAAGTTTCCGAGCTATCAGGCGCAATTGCAGGCCAACCAGCCCAGCCTCGATCACATGATGCCGACGGTCATCGCGGGCCTGCACACGCTCGGCGCGCCGCCGCCGATCGGCTACCTGGTTCAGCTGCTGTTGTCCTGCTCCATCGTCGTGATGGTCTGGGATGCGTGGCGACGCGGCTCAACGCAGCAGGCGATCGCGCTGGTCGCGGTCGGCAGCATCATCGCCACGCCCTATGCGATGATCTATGACATGCCGATGGTGGCGGCGGGGATCGCGATCCACTGGAAGGCGCGGAGCGACGCCGGAGAGCCGATCGCGCCGCTGGAGATCGGCGTGGTGATCGCGCTGGGGGCCTGCCTGCTCGCCATGATCGGGCACTCCGTGCCGCTCGCGGCGGCCATTCTGCTGGTGCTGCTGGCATTGAGCATCGCCGGTGTGTTCGACCGCTCCGGCAGACGGCTGCCGGCGCTGAACGCCGCGCCGCCGCCGGCGGGCTGATTGCTCTCGGTGCAATCGATCGGATGACGATGCGTGATCGTCCGCGCTAAAGCAGGCGGCAGAGATCCCGATCATCGAGCCAGTCATGCCGCACACATCGTCCCTGCTCGCCTTCGCGCTCGTCTCGCTCGGCATGGTGCTGACGCCCGGGCCGAACATGATCTATCTGATCTCGCGCTCGATCACGCAGGGCCACGCCGCCGGCCTGATCTCGCTCGGCGGCGTCGCCACAGGCTTTCTGGCCTACATGCTGGCCGCGGCGTTCGGCATTACGGCGCTGCTGTTTTGCCGTGCCATTCGCCTATGACGCGCTGCGCCTCGCCGGCGCGGCCTACCTGCTTTATCTGGCCTGGCAGGCGGTGAAGCCGGGCGGACGCTCGCCATTCCAGGTGAGGAAGCTCGCCATCGACAGCCCGCGTCGGCTGTTCCTGATGGGGCTCGCCACCAACCTGCTGAACCCGAAGATCGCGATGCTGTATCTGGCGCTGCTGCCGCAGTTCATCGATCCCGCTGTCGGCAGCGTGCTGACGCAGTCGGTGGTGCTGGGCGCGATCCAGATCGTGATCAGCGTCAGCGTCAACGCCATGATCGCCATGGCGGCGGGATCGATCGCGCTGTTCCTGGCGACACGGCCGAGCTGGGCGCTGGTACAGCGCTATCTGATGGGCACGGTGCTCGCGGGACTTGCGGTGCGGATGGCGCTGGAGGCGCGGCGCGGGTGATTTCCATCGGCTCCTCCGTCCTGTCCGCCGAAGCTCCCTTTAGCGACGGGGGATGTGGAGGAGGCCGGCTCACGCGCCGGCATGCGACGGGGCGGGCATGTTCGCGCTAGAGCGATACCGCCCGCGTGGCTCCCCCTCCCCGGCCCTCCCCCGCAAGCGGGAGAGGGAGCGCACCGCCGGCGCGGAAGACAGCATCGCCCCCCAGCGACAGAGCAGCGGCCATCAATCCAGCTTCGCCTCCATGCCGCGCTTCACGGCGGGGCGGGCCATCAGGGTATCGTACCAGCGCTTGACGTGGGGGAAGTCGGCCAGATCGACCTTGTGGCGCGGGTGGCGCCAGGCCCAGCCGAGAATGGCGAAGTCGGCGATCGAGAGCGCGCCTGCGACGAACTCGTGCTGCGCCAGCCGGCGGTCGAGCACGCCATAGAGCCGGACCGTCTCGGCCATGTAGCGCTTGAGGCCGTAGGCGCGGTCCTGTTCGTCGGTCAGCGCGATGAAATGGTGCACCTGGCCGGGCATCGGGCCGAAACCGCCCATCTGCCACATCAGCCATTCATAGACCGGGATCCGCTCGGCGACGGATCCCGGCAGGAACTGGCCGGTCTTCTCGGCCAGATAGAGCAGGATGGCGCCGGACTCGAACACGCTGACCGGCTTGCCATCGGGGCCGTCGGGATCGACGATCGCCGGGATCTTGTTGTTGGGGCTGATCGCCAGGAACTCCGGCGCCATCTGGGCGCCCTTGGTGATGTCCACCGGAATGACGCGGTAGGGCAGCGCCATCTCCTCCAGCGCGACCGAGATTTTGCGCCCGTTCGGGGTGTTCCAGGTGTACAGCTCGATCGTCATACGGGCATCCTTCCCAATCGTCCTTGCTTGGTCGCGGGCTCCCATTAGCTCGAAACTGCATCCGGCTTCAAACGTAGCGTTGTTGATGGGACATCGTGGCGGCTGGTCTCCGCCGCCCGCCCCCGATAGATTGCGCCACCCAAGAATCCACCCTCAGGGGAAACGCCGTGTCCAAATCCGCCTCCCGCGCCCGCCTCCTCGAGATCATCCGCAGGCGCTCGTTCGGCCGTGGCGAGATCACGCTGGCCTCCGGCCGCAAGAGCGACTTCTATTTCAACCTGAAGCCGACCATGATGGACCCGGAGGGCGCCACGTTGCTCGCCGAGCTCACCTATGAGGCGCTGAAGGACGAAGGCTTCGATTATATCGGCGGCCTGGAGATGGGCGCGGTGCCGCTGGCCGGCGCCATCGCCCAGATCTCCTGGATCAAGGGCCATCCGATCGCGGCCTTCTTCGTGCGCAAGAAGCCGAAGGAGCACGGCGCCAGGCTGGCGATCGAGGGCCTCGCCCGGGACGAGACCCTGGCGGGCAAACGCATCGTCGTGGTCGAGGACGTCACCACCACCGGCGGCTCGGCGATGAAGGCGGTGGAAGCCCTGCGCGAGGCCGGCGCCGAGGTGGCGCTGGTGTTCACCATGGTCGATCGCGAGGAAGGCGCCGCCGAGACCTTCGCCCAGGCCGGCCTGCCGTTCCAGGCGCTCTACAAGGCGCGCGAATTCCTCTGAGGCGCCTGGCGCGCGGCGCAATTCGCCGTCCGCGCATACCGCTCATTTACCAACGCCCGTTAAGGTTACCGCAAAGCTGATGACGCCGTGCCTTGGGCATGGCGCGTTCGATCGCACATGATCGGGCGACGTGGGTTGCCGCGTCACGGCGTGGCTTTGCGGTGAAGATCCTGGCGATGGAGCGGGCGTTGCGTAGCGTGTTGTCGTTTCGGCGGAGGTCCCGCCACGTCGCTGTCGCGGCGACGGTCGGCCTCGTCGCCGCCGGCGCGCTGGCGCCGCGGATGGCGTCGGCCCAGGGCCTGTTCGACTTCCTGTTCGGCGGCTTCAACAAGCCGCAATCGCAGCGGCCAGCGCAGGGCAGCTCCTTTGATCCGTTCGGCACCAACCCGCAGGCCGCCCCGCAGCCGCGCGTGGCGTCTGGATCAGGCGCGGCGTTCTGCGTGCGCACCTGCGACGGCCGCTATTTTCCGCTGACGCGCGGCCTCGCCTCGCCGGCGCAGATGTGCCAGGCGTTCTGCCCGGCGAGCCCGACCAGGATCTATTACGGCTCCAACATCGACTACGCGACCGCCAGCAATGGCGAGCGCTATGCCGACAGCGAAACCGCGTTCGCCTATCGGCAGGCGCTGCGCGCCGACTGCACCTGCAACGGCCGCGATCCGGCCGGGCTGGCGCCGGTCGACCTGTCGCTCGACACCTCGCTGCGTCCCGGCGACGTGGTCGCCACCAGCGACGGCCTCGTCGCCTATTCGGGCACGCGCGGCAGCGGCGGCCAGCCGGCCGACTTCAAGCCGGTCGCCTCCTATCCCGGGCTGACCTCGGACACGCGGGCCAAGCTGAGCGAGATGAAGGTGGCGCCGGTGCGCGCCGAGATGCTGGCGGCCGATGCGCTCGCCGCCATGCCGCCGCCCGAGGCCAATGCCGGCAATGTCAGCGTCGCGCCGCCGATGGCAATCGCGCCGAAGCCGGCCACGGGCCGCGCCAAACGCGCGGACGTGGATTGAATTTTAGTCCTCGTCATTGCGAGCGCAGCGACGCTTCCGCCTTCGCCCTGCGGGCTTCGGCGGACACGTCGCTGCGCTCGCGATGACGGAACGCTGACCTAGCGTCCCACGATCACGCCGATGACGTTCGGCGCTTCCAGGTACTTTTCCTCGATCGCCGCCCGCGCGGCGGCGCGGTTGTCCGGCGTCAGCAGGCCGCGCTTCTCGGCGAGGATCATCCAGCAGAAGCCCCACCAGTCCGACAGCATGCCTTCGTCGTCGACCAGATCGTAGCCTTGCTCGGCGGCAAAGATGCGCGCCCGCGCCTCGTCGAGGCCATCGAGGAAGGTGTGGTCGGTGGCCGAGAACAGGTCGTCGGAAATGTCGTCGGTGGTGTAGCCCCAGACCGACATGCACACCGCGTTGAACGCGCGGTCGATCTGGTCGTCGTCGACGGCCCGCCGCCGCGCGGTCTTGTGCAGCCGCGTCAGACTGCGCGCGAAGTCGGCAATGCGGGTCAGGGCCAGAGGATCGAAGGCGATATTGGACATGGGTGTGCTCGCGGGATGCACTGATGCCGGGGGCTGGCGGATCGAATCGCTGTAGGGATAACGATCGCTTGCTAAATTGTTCTTAATTTGTTCTATTTGAAAAAGGAAGTCAATTGTCGTCGTCCCGGCCCCCGAGCCGGGACCCAGACCCACCGCAGCCGATTGTTTGGCACGCGCTATGAGCACTGAGGCCGCATGGACGGTCTACATTCTTGCCAGTGGCCACCACGGCACGCTGTACATCGGGGTGACCAACGATGTCAGGAAGCGCCTTGAAGACCACCGTGCCGGGCGAGGGTCCAAGTTCGTCAGCAGGTACAAGGTTTTTCGGCTTGTCTATGTCGAACGTTTCGCGCGCCCGCTAGAGGCGATCGCCCGCGAGAAGCAGCTCAAGAATTGGCATCGCGACTGGAAGGTCGAGCTGATTGAGACGGACAACCCTGATTGGAGTGACTTGTCGGGCCTGATCGTAGGCCGGTGAGTCTGGATCCCGGCTTTCGCCGGGATGACGACGGTCGAGAGACCTCGATCCATCTCTCCCACGCACCCGCAGCAACAGCCTTCCGCGTTCCCTGCCCGGAACCCGGCCTGAACTTTGCATCATTTTCCATCACCTTGCTGTGCGGACCAGCCTTTCCCCGGGTTTCGGACCGCGCGCAACCATCGTATGCTTTTACCGGTTCCTCGTAGCATCACAGGTTTCCAAGGTGACAGATCAGCCGTCCCAGCGCAGCTTCGTAAGCACCGGCCAGCCCGTCGACGAATTGGCGGTCGCTGAGATCAAGAGCGACATCCTGGCCAAGCTTCGCCTCGCCATCGGCAAGGAGGCGAGCCAGGCGACGCAACAGGACTGGTATCACGCCGCGGCGCTGACCTTGCGCGACCGCATCGTGCATCGCTGGCTGACCGCGGACAAGGAGAGCTACGATGCCGGGCGCAAGCGGGTCTATTATCTCAGCCTCGAATTCCTGATCGGCCGTCTGTTCACCGACGCGCTCAACAACATGGGCCTGATGAAGGTGTTCGAGACCGCGCTCGGCGATCTCGGCGTCGGCCTGATGGACCTGCGCAAATGCGAGCCGGATGCCGCGCTCGGCAATGGCGGCCTGGGACGACTGGCGGCCTGCTTCATGGAAAGCATGTCGACGTTGCAGATCCCGGCGATCGGCTACGGCATCCGCTATGATTTCGGCCTGTTCCGCCAGGTCATCGTCGACGGCTGGCAGCACGAATATCCCGACGTCTGGCTGTCGTTCGGCAATCCCTGGGAGTTCCAGCGCCCCGAGGTGGTCTATCACGTCCATTTCGGCGGCGGCGTCGAGCATGTCGCCGACAAGGGCCGCGACCGCGCGATCTGGCATCCCGGCGAAACCGTGCAGGCGGTCGCCTATGACACGCCGATCGTCGGCTGGCGCGGCCAGCATGTGAATGCGCTCAGGCTGTGGTCGGCGCGCTCGCCCGACCCGCTGAAGCTCGACGTGTTCAACTCCGGCGACTATCTCGGCGCCTCCGCCGAAGAGGCGCGCGCCGAGGCGATCTGCAAGTTCCTGTATCCGAACGACGAGAGCCCGGCGGGCCGCGAGCTGCGGCTGCGCCAGGAATACTTTTTCGTCTCGGCCTCGCTGCAGGACCTCGTCAAGCGCCATCTCGGCTCCGACGGCCAGTTGCGCAGCCTGGCGCAGAAGGCCGCGGTGCAGCTCAACGACACGCATCCTTCGCTCGCGGTGGCCGAGCTGATGCGGATCCTGGTCGACCTGCACAATTTCCGCTGGGACGAGGCATGGAAGATCACCATCGCGACCTTGTCCTACACCAACCACACGCTGCTGCCGGAGGCGCTCGAGACCTGGCCGGTCGAGCTGTTCGAGCGCCTCTTGCCGCGGCATCTCGAGATCATCTACCGGATCAATGCGCAGCATCTCGCGCTCGCCGAGCAGCGCGCACCGGGTGACATCGACTACCGCGCCTCGGTGTCCCTGATCGACGAGAAGAGCGGCCGCCGCGTGCGCATGGGCCAGCTCGCCTTCGTCGGCTCGCACCGCATCAACGGCGTCTCGGCGATGCATTCCGACCTGATGAAGGAGACCGTGTTCCACGATCTCAATCATCTCTATCCCGGCCGCATCACCAACAAGACCAACGGCATCACCTTCCGCCGCTGGCTGACCCTGGCCAATCCCAAGCTGACGAACCTGTTGTGCGAGGCCTGCGGCGACGCCGTCGTCGACGATCCGACCTTGCTCTCGAGCCTCGAGAGCTACGTCGCCGACGCCGGCTTCCACCAGAAGTTCCGCAGCGTGAAGCACCACAACAAGGTGCTGCTGGCGCGCCTGATCGGCGAGCGCATGAACGTGCGCCTCGATCCGGGCGCGCTGTTCGACGTGCAGATCAAGCGCATTCACGAATACAAGCGCCAGCTCCTGAACATCCTGGAAGCGGTCGCCCTGTACCAGGACATGAAAGATGATCCGCAGCGCGACTGGGTTCCGCGGGTGAAGATCTTCGCCGGCAAGGCCGCGGCGAGCTACCGCTACGCCAAGCTGATCATCAAGCTGATCAACGACGTCGCCGAGGTCGTCAACAACGATCCCGCGATCGGCGGCAAGCTGAAGGTCGTGTTCATGGCGGACTACAATGTCAGCCTGGCCGAAGCGATCATTCCCGCGGCGGATCTCTCCGAGCAGATCTCGACCGCCGGCATGGAGGCCTCCGGCACCGGCAACATGAAGCTGGCGCTGAACGGCGCGCTTACCATCGGCACGCTGGACGGCGCCAATATCGAGATCCGTGACAATGTCGGCGCCGACAACATCGCGATCTTCGGCATGGAGGCCGACGAGGTCATGCTCCGCCGCAAGCAGGGGCTGGACGCGACCGACGTGATCCACCGGTCACCGCGGCTGGCGCGCGCGATCGATGCGATCGCGACCGGCGCGTTCTCGCCGGACGAGCCCGGCCGGTTCGAGCCGATCGCACATGCGCTGCGCCATCTCGACCACTACATGGTCTCGGCCGATTTCGATTCCTACTACGAGGCCCAGCGCGGCATCGATGCACGCTGGCAGACCGTGCCGGCCTGGACCCGCGCCTCGATCCTCAACGTCGCGCGCATGGCGTGGTTCTCCTCCGACCGCACCATCCGCGAATATGCCGACGACATCTGGAACGTGCCGGTCGGCCCGGTGATGGCACCGGTGCACGCGCAGCGGGCGTGACGGGCCCTTCCCCTCGCCTTCAGCAATGACCCATGACGTCATTGCAGAGGCGTTCCATTGCGTTTCACCTGACGGCCATCATACGATGACCGTCAGGAGGAATGCATGACCGAACCGCCAGTTCACCTGTTCGACGAGGCCACCCGCGTCACCGCCGGCGACAGCCGCTGGCAGGGAAGGACCAGCCCGGATTACTGGGCTTTCGTCGGCCCGTTCGGCGGCGTCACGGCGGCGACCGTGCTGCGCGTCTTGATCCAGCATCCGCAAATCGCCGGCGATCCGCTGGCGATGACGGTCAACTACTGCGCGCCGATCGCGGAGGGACCGTTCGATCTCGACGTCCGGCTGGTGAAGGCCAACCGCTCCTCGCAGCATTGGTGCGTCGAGCTGAGCCAGGGCGATGCCGACGCGGCCACGCTGGCGACCGCTGTCTTCGCCGAGCGCCGGCCATCGTGGTCGCACCAGCCGGCCGTCAAGCCCGACGCGCCGCCGTTCGATCAGGTCAGGCGCTATCCTGATGCGGGAATGTCCTGGACCAAGCAGTACGACTTCCGCTTCGTGGAGGGACGGCCGGAGTTCGGCAGTCGTTCAGACGAACCGCGCAGCGCCTATTCGCGGCTGTGGATCTCCGACCGCAAGCCGCGCAAGCTGGATTGCCTGTCGCTGCTGTCGATGTCGGATGCCTTCTTCGGCCGCGCGTTCCATGTCCGCGGCGAGTTGATTCCGTTCGGCACGGTGTCGCTGACCACCTACTTCCACGTCAGCCGCGAGGAACTGGCCGCCGAGGACATCACGCATGTGCTCGCGACCGCAGACGCCAAGGTGTTCAACAGGAGCTACCAGGACCAGCATGGCGAGCTGTGGTCGCCGTCCGGCCGGCTGCTCGCGACGACGACGCAGATCGCGTATTTCAAGGCGTGAGCCTGGACGCCGGCAAAATGAACGGTGTCGTCCCGGCCTTGAGCCGGGACCCATAACCACCGTCGGCAATTTGGCGAAGGCTGGAGCGGCCAGCATGCCGCATCACACCGCCCTGTGGTTATGGGTCCCGGCGTTCGCCGGGACGACAGCGGTGGATGGGGCTTGAGTTCGCCCCTCTCGTGCATCAGCAGAGGGAGCGGGAAAATAGTAAGAGCCAGCCGCAATGCGGCTGGCCCATTTGCGTTTGCAGCCCTACTCCGCAGCCAGCTTCAGATCCGGCGCCGCAGCGCGGACGTCGGCGTCAACCTGGGCTTCGAACTTGGCAAAATTCTTCTGGAACATGCCGACCAGCGCGCGCGCGGTCTTGTCGAACTCGGCCTTGTCCTTCCAGGTGTTGACCGGGTCGAGAATCTCGCTCGGCACGCCCGGCAGCGCGGTCGGCACCGCGAAGCCGAAATATTTGTCGGTGCGGAACTCGACGTTGCGCAAGGAGCCGTCGAGTGCCGCCGTCAGCAGCGCACGCGTCACCTTGATGGGCATGCGCGAGCCCGTGCCGTACTTGCCGCCGGTCCAGCCGGTGTTGACCAGCCAGCAGTCGACATTGTGCTCGGCGATCAGCTGCCGCAGCATGTTGCCGTAGACCGACGGATCGAGCGGCAGGAACGGCGAGCCGAAGCAGGTCGAGAACTCCGGCTGCGGCTCGTTGCCGAGGCCGCGCTCGGTGCCGGCGACCTTGGCGGTGTAGCCGGACAGGAAGTGGTACATCGCCTGCGCCGGCGACAGCTTTGCGATCGGCGGCAGCACGCCGAAGGCGTCGGCGGCGAGCATCACGACGTTCTTCGGATGCGGCGCACGGCCCGTGCGCGAAGCGTTCGGAATGAAGTCGAGCGGATAGGCGGAGCGGGTGTTCTCGGTCTTGGAGCCGTCGTCGAAATCGGGGACGCGGTTGTCCTCGTCGAGCACCACGTTCTCGAGCACGGCGCCGAAACGGGTCGACGCCGCGAAGATCTGCGGCTCGGCTTCCTTCGACAGCTTGATGCACTTGGCGTAGCAGCCGCCCTCGAAGTTGAACACGCCGGACGGGCCCCAGCCGTGCTCGTCGTCGCCGATCAGGGTGCGGTTCGGATCGGCCGACAGCGTGGTCTTGCCGGTGCCGGACAGGCCGAAGAAGATCGCGGTGTCGCCCTTCGGCCCAACATTGGCCGAGCAGTGCATCGGCATCACGCCGCGCGCGGGCAGATAGTAGTTGAGCGTCGTGAACACGCTCTTCTTCATCTCGCCGGCATAATAAGACCCGCCGATCAGGACGATCTTGCGGGCGAAATCGATCGCGACGACATTCTGCGAGCGCACGCCGTGACGTTTCGGGTCGGCGCGGAAGCTCGGCATGTCGATGATCGTGAGCTCCGGCACGAAGGTGTCGAGCTCGATCTTTTCGGGGCGGATCAGAAGCGTGCGGATGAAAAGCGAGTGCCAGGCGAGCTCGGTGAAGACGCGCGTCTTGATGCGGAAGGTGGGGTCGGCGCCGCCATAGAGATCCTGCGCGAACAGGGTCTTGCCTTCGGCGTGCTTGATGAAATCCTGATGCAGCGCCTCGAACTGCTCGGGCGTGATCGCCTGGTTGCCCGCCCACCACATTTTTTCGGTGGAGGCGTCGCGCACCGTGAACTTGTCCTTCGGGCTGCGACCGGTGAACTCGCCAGTATCCGCGCAAAGCGCCCCGTCGGCCGACAGCACCGCCTCGCCCGCCGCCAGCGAATACTGATAGAGCTGGGGAGCGCCGAGATTCCAGTGCACCTGCTTGAGGTTCTTTAAGCCGAACTTGTCGGCACCGAAGGCGCCGTTGCGAATACCCGTCTCTTGCACGAAGATCCCTCCTGAGAGCCCGCGTCTGTTGCGCGCAGTCGCGCGCGTTGCGCGGTGACCGTTGCCGTTACATCGCCTTATCGAAGCGCGGTCGCCGACCTAATACTGATCAACGCTGGTCTTGCCAAGACGATCCGGCCTAATTGGTTATTGGCAATTCGTGATGCACGTAGCTCATCTTTTGCCGCGTCATGCACATTCCAGCAGCAGCCACCCGCGCCGCGCTGAGATGCTGCAACGCAACAGATATATCAGCGCGGTTGGGTTTCACAAGGAACGATGAACGACGCTCGAATCGACGGATTCGCGCAGGCAAACGAAGACCAAGCGACGACCGGGCATCCGGCAGCGGCTGTCGCAGCGCCTCGCGGAAACCGATCAAGGGAGGCCGCCCGAGCCGACGGAATGTGCCGGTGATCGGCCGTGTCGTCGCCACACCCGATCAGCCAGCTTCCCTTCACGATGGCCTCGCGCCTGCGGGATCACATCGTCCGATTCTCCCGGCCGCGACGTCAACGAGCTCACTCGCGCCCACGCCACGAAGTTTGCGCGACGCTCACCCTCTGCAGGACATGGAGCGCGCACATCGAGATTCACCACAAGCTGCCTTCATGCGTGAACTTCGCCGTCTTCCGTCACGGGAGATGAGCACAGTCATCAAAGTGGGCTCGAACTACACCTCACTTCGCGCGGGCCTCGTCAGCAAGCCGCACCAGCATCTTGCGCAACGCCCCGGGCGTGGTCACGCGCTCGGGAAACTCGAGCCGCAGCGTCCTGCCGTCGGCCATCAGATCCAATCCCTCCGGGTCACAGCCGCTACACCGCCACTCCGCTGCTTCGGCGCCGAGCAGCTTCGTCGCGTAGAGGGCGAGCGCCTCGCGGTGATCTTCGTTCATGTGATCGACGGCGCCCTGCTCTGCCAGAATCAGTTCGTCAGCAACGGATATATCCGTGAGAAACTGCTCCGGCTTGAGATCGACGATGCGGCCGAATCCGGCGACGAGATGCGCGCCTGACGGACGAATCACGAAGAACGAGAAGTCGGCGAATTCAGCATAGTCCGCAGCGGACGGATGCGCATTGAGATACCGACGGCGCAGCACCTCGCGATTGTCGTCGGTGGCCTGCTCGGCCCTGCCCGACAGCATGATGCGAGATCCCTCGAGCGGATCGCCCGGCGCGCGTTCATCGAGCATCAGCGACACGCGCGAATCGGCAAGTAGATTCCTGGTGTGCACAGCTAATCGCGAAATCAGGATGATCGGAGCACCATCGACCGCGGTGGCGACGTTGACGAGGGAGCAGTAGGGATCGCCAGAACCAACCATCAAGGTCGCAAGGGCGCCCTGCCGGCTTCGGCGCAGCAGGGAATGCGTGACGCGGTTAGGGTTAAAGCTCGCAGACATCGTCTTTCCCTCGTCCATCCAGTTGCAATGAAGGCCTTTTTTCGGCTAAACGGGCCACAAACCTGGGCACGGCACAAGACTTTGCCATGGTATTTGTGGAACTCGGTCACACTTCAGCCCAGCTTGCATTGCTCGTTGACCATGTTCGAAGCCCAAATACGCGGCCCTTATCTTGATTCTCGAAGTCTCGGCGTAACCAGACTCTGAAAGCAGGCTCATGCCCACAATCGCCTTGGTCGATGACGACCGCAACATTCTGACATCCGTCTCCATCGCGCTCGAGGCCGAGGGTTATCGGATCATGACCTATACCGATGGTGCGTCGGCGCTCGACGGTTTTCGGACCAGCCAGCCTGATCTCGCCATCCTCGACATCAAGATGCCGCGCATGGACGGCATGGAGACCCTGCGGCGGCTGCGCCAGAAGTCCGACCTGCCGGTGATCTTCCTCACCTCCAAGGACGAGGAGATCGACGAGCTGTTCGGCCTGAAGATGGGCGCGGACGACTTCATCCGCAAACCGTTCTCGCAGCGCCTGCTGGTGGAGCGCGTCAAGGCCGTGCTGCGCCGCTCGCAGCCCAAGGATCCGACGGCGCTGCCGAAGGAGAACGACGCCAAGGCGCTCGATCGCGGCCTGCTGCGCATGGATCCGGAGCGCCACACCTGCACCTGGAAGAACGAGCCGGTTACGCTGACCGTCACCGAGTTCCTGATCCTGCAGGCGCTGGCGCAGCGTCCGGGCGTGGTCAAGAGCCGCAATGCGCTGATGGACGCGGCCTATGACGACCAGGTCTATGTCGACGACCGCACCATCGACAGCCACATCAAGCGGCTGCGCAAGAAGTTCAAGATGGTCGACGAGGAGTTCGAGATGATCGAGACCCTCTACGGCGTCGGCTATCGCTTCAAGGAAACCTGAAGCCAAGGCCTGAAGCAGGGACCTGAAGCATTGCCTTGCGCGACGTCATGCGAAATTGCGCGCTGACGTCGCGGTCTCGATTGGATAGGCTACGCCTCCTGCGCGTTTGTCCGAGCGCAGATGCCGGAACGGGGCCATTGTTGCGGCGAATTCGGGTGCGGCAAGTCGAGTTCTCGCGGGAATTCGCCGCACAACCCCTACGAAATTCGGAATCGGAGCACTCACATTGCTCGATCGCACGCAGCTTGACCCAGCCGTGAATGGCCACGACGCCGCGGCGACGATCGCGTCCGACGCGGCTGAGGAGACCCCGAAGGTCTCCGGCTGGCAGCGTCCGCTGAGCTGGCTGCGCCGCGCCGGACAGTTCCTGTTCGCGCTGTCGTTCTCGAGCCTCACCCGCCGCATCGTCTCGCTGAACATCGCCGGCTTGCTCGCACTGGTTGCAAGCATTCTGTATCTGTCGCAGTTCCGCGCCGGCCTGATCGACGCGCGCGCGCAGAGTCTGCTGGTGCAGGCCGAGATCATCGCCGGCGCCATCGCCGCCTCGGCAACCGTGCAGACCAACACCATCACCATCGACCCCGAGCGCCTGCTCGATCTCAAGCCGGGCGAGAGCTACGGCGCGCCGGACGAATATTCGCCGCTCGATTTCCCGATCAATCCGGAACGCGTCGCGCCGGTGCTGCGCACGCTGATCTCGCCGACCAAGACGCGCGCGCGCATCTACGATCCGAATGGCGGGCTGCTGCTCGACAGCCGCAATCTGGAGAACGTGCTGCGGTTCGACCTGCCGCCGCCGTCGAGCGAGAAGCCCGGCTTCGTCGAGCGCGCGCTGATCTCGGTGCGCACCTGGCTCAACCGCGGCGACCTGCCGCTGTACCGCGAATACGGCCCCGAGAACGGCAACGGCTACGAGGAAGTCGCCGACGCCCTGAAGGGCCAGAAGCGCAGCATGGTCAGGGTCAACTCGCGCGGCGAAGTGATCGTCTCGGTCGCGGTGTCGGTGCAGCGCTCGCGCACCATCCACGGCGCCCTGATGCTGTCGACGCAGGGCGACGACATCGACCAGATGGTCACCGCCGAGCGGCTTGCCATTCTGAAGGTCGGCGGCGTCGCCTCCGCGGTGATGATCGTGCTGTCGCTCTTGCTCGCCAGCACGATCGCAGGTCCGGTGCGCCGGCTCGCCGACAGCGCCGAGCGCGTCCGCCGCCGCATCAAGACCCGCGTCGAGATCCCCGACTTCACCCGCCGCCGCGACGAGATCGGCCATCTCTCCGGCGCGCTGCGCGACATGACGGACGCGCTCTACAACCGCATCGAGGCGATCGAGATGTTCGCCGCCGACGTCGCCCACGAGCTCAAGAACCCGCTGACCTCGCTGCGCTCGGCGGTCGAGACCCTGCCGCTGGCGCGCAACGACAACAGCCGCGCCCGCCTGCTGGCCGTGATCGAGCACGACGTGAAGCGGCTCGACCGGCTGATCTCCGACATTTCCGACGCCAGCCGGCTCGATGCCGAGCTGCAGCGCCAGGACATGACCCTGGTCGATCTGCGCCGCCTGCTGAACACGCTGACCTCGGTCGCCAACGAGACCAAGCTCGGCACCGACGTCACCGTCGAGGTCCGCTTCGAGGGCCGCGGCGCCAACGACACCTTCTCGGTGCCCGGTCATGATTCGCGGCTCGGCCAGGTGATCTCCAACCTTCTGTCGAATGCGCAATCGTTCTCCGCCGCCGGCGGCAAGGTGCGCATCACCTGCCGGCGCGTGCGCTCGGAGATCGAGATCACCGTCGATGATGACGGTCCCGGCATTCGCGAGGACGCCCTGCAGCGCATCTTCGAGCGGTTCTATACGGACCGGCCGCACCAGGGCTTCGGCCAGAATTCCGGCCTGGGCCTGTCGATCTCCAAGCAGATCATCGACGCTCATGGCGGGCGGATCTGGGCCGAGAACCGGCCCGGCCCTGTCGACGCCGACGGACATCCGACCTCGGCCGGGGCTCGCTTCATCGTCCGGCTGCCGGCGTCGTGACGAACGAAACGGCGAGCATCCATGCATCTGCCGTCCAGGTGGGGGAGCAGGCCGTCCTGATCCGGGGTCCCTCCGGTTCCGGCAAATCCCGACTCGCCTTCGATCTGATCCTCGCCGGACGCGCGGGGCAGCTGCCGCCAACGATTCTGGTGGGCGACGACCGTGTTCATCTCGCCACACGCAGCGGGGAAATGTGGGTGAGCCCCGCGCCCGCCCTGGCCGGGCTGATCGAGATCCGCGGCCTTGGAATCCGCGCCTGCGACCATGTGTCGGAGGCGAAACTTGGGCTTGTGGTTGACCTGATGGCCGAGGACGCTGCCCGCCTGCCGAACGCCGAATCGCTTCGGATTCACCTCAACGGTATCGAATTGCCACGGATACCCGTGGGGCCGGGTTTTTCACCCTTCCCGATGGTTGTGGCGGCACTTATTACCACCCAGACTTTCATGTTCCGGTAATCTTTCGGCCGATTGTGTGGAGCAAATTGGTAACCATATCAGCCCCACTATCGCGACCGATTAGACCGCCGCCAGCTCCCATTCTGTATGCCAGAATCCGGGAGACTCGCGAATATGCCCCCTTGCGCGAGGGCTCCGGATGGTCAAAGTGGCGCGTTCGTGCGGTGCACCCAAGGCGCCCGCGAGGAGTATCCGATGATTGGCCTGGTACTGGTGACCCATGGGCGCCTCGCCGACGAGTTCAGGGCGGCGCTGGAACACGTCATGGGTCCTCAAAAACAAATCGAAGCGGTCACGATTGGCGCCGACGATGATTCCGATCTCTGTCGCAGCGACATCATCGAAGCCGTGAACCGCGTCGACACCGGCGACGGTGTCGCCATTCTCACCGACATGTTCGGCGGCACGCCGTCGAACCTCGCCATCTCCTGCATGAGCCGGCCCAAGGTCGAGGTGCTCGCCGGCATCAACCTGCCCATGCTGGTGAAGCTCGCCAAGGTGCGCGAGGAACGCTCGCTGCCCGACGCCATCGCCATGGCGCAGGAGGCGGGCCGCAAATACGTCACCATCGCCAGCCGCGTGCTCGCCGGCAAATGAGCGGCGAGGATGCTCCGCAGGACAACGTCGCCGGCCCGGCCGTCCCTGCCGGAGCCCTCTCGCGAGAGCTGCTGATCACCAACAAGCGCGGCCTGCATGCGCGGGCCTCGGCGAAATTCGTGCAGATGGTCGAGAAGTTCCAGGCCGAGGTCTGGGTGACGCGCGGCGGCGAGACCGTCGGCGGGCGCTCGATCATGGGCCTGATGATGCTGGCGGCGGCGCCGGGAACCAAGATCCTGGTCTCCGCCACCGGCCCCGAGGCCGACGCCGCGCTGCAGGCGATCACCGACCTGGTGAACGACAAGTTCCACGAAGAAGGCGTGTGACCACCTAGGATCGTCATTCCGGGGCGCGCGAAGCACGAACCCGGAATGACGTGCTCTGGGTTACCTGCCCGGTCCCTGAATATACACCTTCCAAACGATTGCAGGGCCCGCCTGGCCGTGGAAGAAGCGCTGGGTGGTCATCACCAGCGACTCGGCCTTCGGGGCCTCCTTGGCCATCCAGGCCTCGCAGGCCGCGATCCGGTTGTCGGTGGTGTCGCAGATGCCGATGAACCCCTCGCGCTCGAGGTCTTCCAGCGTGCTCAGGCCGGAACTCCAGGTTTCCTCCGCCGTGTAGGGCACGGTGAACGGCCGCGGGTGGTCCGGGCTGTAGAAGGTCATCGGCGTGTTCATCTCGGAAAAGCCGGCCACCAGCGGCCACGGCGAGCCGAATCGGGCGTGCCAGGCTTTGGTCAATTCCCGCGCCAGCTCCGAACGGGCGCCGTAGCCGGTGGCGCCGTTCGGATTGGCGGCCATCTCGCGCCGGGCAATCCAGGGCGAGGCGATCAGCGTGAGCAGCGACAGCACCAGCCAGACGGCGGCCAGCCGCGGCAGCATGACCGATCGCAGCCGCAGCGCGGGGATCGCGACCAGCGCCAGCGGCACCAGGAAGAACAGCGAGATGCCCCAATCGGTCTTCATGTAGATCGTGAAAGCGAGGCCGCCGAGCGGCGGCCCGACGGCAACGATCGCCTGCACCAGCCAGACGTTGATCGCCTGGCTCACATTCACGCCGGGATTGGGACCGCCGCGCCAGTTGCGGAAGGCGAAGCGCGGCGGCCAGGCCATCACCAGCGCCGCCAGCGCCAACGGCAAAGCCAGCAGCGCCAGATTGTGGCCGACATAGCCGAGCACGAGCTCGGCGGCCCGGCCCCGGTCCGACAGCGTATAGACATCCCCGGCATAGGTGATGGCGACGAAATCGACCCGCCACAGCCACACCAGATGTGGGATCATCGCCACCAGCATGGCGACGATCGCGACCCACGGCGCGGGCGACGCCAGGAAGCGCAGCCGTTCCGGGTGCAGCAGCGCGGCAAGGCCGATGGCGCCGATCATGGTCAGCACCCAATATTTGGTCATCAGCGCGGCCGCTCCGGCGAGGCCGAGCCACAGGCCGGAGGCGGCGCTGCGCTTTTCGAACGCGTTGAGATAGGCCAGCACCAGCAGCGGCAGGGTCAGCAGCTGCACCAGGTCGGCGTTGTACTTGAAGCCCTTGAAATTGAAGATCGGGTACAGCGCGACCATCACCATGACGAAGAAGGCGCGGCGGCGGTCGACCACCTTGAGGCTGGCGAGCCAGACGATGACGAGGCCGCTGCCGTTCACGGCCATCGCCAGCGCATAGGTCGCCCAGTCCTTGACCGGAAACACCGAGAACCACAGCCCGGCGATCCAGCCCGACAGTGGCGGATGCTTGCCGTAACCGAACAGGAAGCGGCTGCCCCAGGCATAGGCCTCGGCCACGTCCATGTGGACGTCCTGCGCCGCCTTCAGATTGGTCAGGATCGCGGTCCACAGCACGGCATGGACGACCACGAAGGCGATGACCACCCAGGCCGACGTTGCCGGCGCCGTGGCGCGCGCCACCAGCCAGGCGGAGATTCGCCGCGGTCCGAGACGGCCGCGCATGCGCGCCGCGAGAGGCGGAAGAGAGGTACTCGACATCCGCCCTCGGTAGCCTGTTTTCGGGCCACGGGGAATCAGCTTGGCGTGAAGAAAGGCCCTGGAAATTCAGCAATATGGTTGCTGGTTGGGGGCTCGGGATGCTATCTGCGCGACCCATGACGACCGTCCCCATTCCCAACATCCGCAACTTCTCCATCGTCGCCCATATCGACCATGGAAAGTCCACGCTCGCCGACCGCCTGATCCAGATGACGGGCGGCCTGTCGGACCGCGAGATGGCGGGCAAGGAACAGGTGCTCGATTCGATGGATATCGAGCGCGAGCGCGGCATCACCATCAAGGCGCAGACCGTGCGCCTGCAGTACCGCGCCAAGGACGGCAAGGACTACATCTTCAACCTGATGGACACGCCCGGCCACGTCGACTTCGCCTACGAGGTGTCGCGGTCGCTCGCCGCCTGCGAAGGCTCGCTGCTGGTGGTCGACGCCAGCCAGGGCGTCGAGGCGCAGACGCTCGCCAACGTCTACCAGGCGCTCGACAACAACCACGAGATCGTTCCGGTCCTCAACAAGATCGACCTGCCGGCCGCCGAGCCCGAGAAGATCAAGCAGCAGATCGAGGACGTCATCGGCATCGACGCCTCCGACGCGGTGATGATCTCGGCCAAGACCGGCCTCGGGATTCCCGACGTGCTGGAGGCGATCGTCACCCGGCTGCCGCCGCCGAAGGGCGACCGCGATGCGACCCTGAAGGCGCTCTTGGTCGACAGCTGGTACGACGTCTATCTCGGCGTCGTCGTTCTCGTGCGCATCGTCGACGGCGTCATGAAGAAGGGCCAGCGCGTCCGGATGATGGGCACCGGGGCCGCCTATGACGTCGAGCGCGTCGGCTTCTTCACGCCAAAGATGCAGCAGGTCGATGAGCTTGGGCCCGGCGAGATTGGCTTCATCACCGCCGCGATCAAGGAGGTGGCCGACACCCGTGTCGGCGACACCATCACCGACGACCGCAAGCCGGTCTCAGAGATGCTGCCGGGCTTCAAGCCGGCCATCCCGGTCGTATTCTGCGGCCTGTTCCCGGTCGACGCCGACGATTTCGAGACGCTTCGCGCAGCGATGGGCAAGCTCCGGCTCAACGACGCTAGCTTCTCGTTCGAGATGGAGACATCCGCCGCGCTCGGCTTCGGCTTCCGCTGCGGCTTCCTTGGCCTGTTGCACCTCGAGATCATCCAGGAGCGGCTGTCGCGCGAGTTCGATCTCAACCTGATCGCCACGGCGCCGAGCGTCATCTACAAGATGAAGCTGACGGACGGCGAGGAGATCGAGATCCACAACCCCGTGGACATGCCCGACGTGGTCAAGATCGCCGAGATCCAGGAGCCCTGGATCGAGGCCACGATCCTGACACCGGACGAATATCTCGGCAGCGTGCTGAAGCTGTGCCAGGACCGCCGCGGCAATCAGAAGGAGCTCACCTACGTGGGCGCCCGTGCGATGGTCAAATACGACCTGCCGCTGAACGAGGTCGTGTTCGATTTCTACGACCGGCTGAAATCGGTCTCCAAGGGCTACGCCTCGTTCGACTATCATTTGACCGACTACAAGCCGGCCGACCTCGTCAAGATGCAGATCCTCGTCAACAACGAGCCGGTCGATGCGCTGTCGATGCTGGTGCACAGGACCCGCGCCGAAGGGCGCGGCCGCGCCATGGTCGAGAAGATGAAGGACCTGATCCCGCCGCACATGTTCCAGATCCCGATCCAGGCGGCGATCGGCGGCAAGGTGATCGCGCGCGAGACCGTGCGCGCGCTGCGCAAGGACGTCACCGCCAAGTGCTACGGCGGCGACATCACGCGCAAAAGGAAGCTTCTGGAGAAGCAGAAGGAAGGCAAGAAGAAGATGCGGCAGTTCGGCAAGGTCGACATCCCGCAGGAAGCCTTCATCGCCGCGCTCAAGGTCGACAGCTGAGGGCGGATCGCCGCCCGCTCGATCGACCGCAGGGCTATCGCCCATAGACCGGCTGGGCAGTCGCGACGAGCCATCCTGCCAATTAGTTACTCCGTCATGGCCGGGCTTGTCCCGGGCATCCACGTGGTTGTCAGCGTGCCGAACGACGGGGATGGCCGGGACAAGCCCGGCCATGACGACGTCGTGACGGAAGACCACGACACCCCGATCGTCCAATGCGATCGACGGGAACGCGGAACGTGGGACGCCCTCGGCTGAATCGGTGTTCCCGTACAACTACGGTATCTGTTCCTTAATGGTATTCTGGGACCCTTGCTGCAAAGCAAGGAATGCCCCAATGTCCCGCCTCCGATCGATCTCCGCCCGCCTGATCATCGCGCTCTCGCTCACCGTCGCCATCGCCTGTGCCGTGCTCGGCACCTTCTCCGTCATCCAGCAGCGCGCCCTGACCCGACTGGCGCTGGAGCAGCAGTTGAAGCTGCAGTTCGACAGCGTGTCGGCCGGCATCGACTATGAAGGCCGCGCCGCGCTGGCGGTGAGCTCCACCCTGGCGGCGCTGCCGCCGATCGCCGATGCCTATCTCAAGGGTGACCGCGACGCGCTCGGCGCCCTGCTCGGCGGCGCCATGACGTCGCTGAAGGCGCAAGGCATTCCGCTGGTGAACGTATGGGCGCCGCCGGCCACCAATTTCTATCGCGTGCATGAGCCGAAGGTGTTCGGCGACGACACCTCGAAGCGCCGCATCACGGTGGTGCAGGCCAACCAGACCGGCCGCCTGATCGCCGGCGTCGAGCAGAGCCGGCTGTCGCTCGGCATCTTCGGCATGACCCCGATCGTGCGCGACGGCAAGGTGATCGCGACCGTCGACGTCGGCGCCGCCTTCGGCAAGGAATTCGTCGAGCGCGCCAAGCAGCGCTTCGGCATCGATCTCGCCGTCTACTGGATCAACGACGGCCAGCCGAAGCGGCTGTCCTCGACGTTCGGCGACGAGACCGTCGCCACCCCGGACGAGGTGCTCGCAGTGTTCAAGGGCACGGCGCTGCTGCGCGATGCCACCCTGGCCGGCAAGCCCGCGGCCGTCTATGCCGGCCAGATCAGGAACTACGCCGGCGACCCGATCGCCGTGCTCGAGCTGATCAAGGACACCACGGCTTACGAGGCCGCCGCCGCCAGCGCGCAGCAGCAGCTGATCATCGGCACGGTCGTGATCCTGCTGCTCGCCGTCATCGTCGCGCTGTTCGTCGCCCGCGGCATCTCGCGTCCGCTGGTCGCGATCACTGCCGTCATGCACCGGCTGTCGAGCGGCGACACCGAGGTCGCGATCCCCGGCGGCCAGCGCAAGGATGAGCTCGGCACGATGGCGCAGGCGGTCGACGTGTTCCGCCGCAACATGATCGAGACGGCCAGCCTGCGCGAGTCGCAGGAGGCGACGCAACACCGCGCCGAGCAGGAGAAGCAGGCGCTACAGCGACAGATGGCCGACCGGTTCGAGGCCGACGTCAAGGGCGTCGTGTCCTCGGTCGCCAAGGCGACGGCGGACATGGAGCGCGTCGTCCACGAGATCACGGTCAGCGTCAACGGCACCTCGCAGCGCACGGCGGCCGCGGCGGCGGCGTCCGAGGAAGCTTCCAGCGGCGTATCGACCGTCGCCGCGGCCTCGGAGGAGCTCGCCTCCTCGGTGACCGAGATCGGCCGCCAGGTCGCGCATTCCAGCAAGGTCGCCGACGGCGCCGTGATCAAGGCGCGGCAGACCACCGAGATGGTCGAGAGCCTCGCCGCCGCCGCCGAGCGGATCGGCGACGTGCTGCGCCTGATCGACGCGATCGCGAGCCAGACCAACCTGCTGGCGCTCAACGCCACGATCGAGGCGGCGCGTGCCGGCGAGGCGGGCCGCGGCTTCGCGGTCGTGGCAGCCGAGGTCAAGGAGCTGGCCGGACAGACCGCCAAGGCGACCGAGGAGATCGCCGGCCAGGTCAGCTCGATCCAGGCCGCGACGTCCGACTGCGTCAGCGCCATCGGTGGCATCAGCGGCACGATCCAGGAGATCAGCGGCATTGCCGCGACCATCGCCGCCGCCGTCGAGCAGCAGGGCTCGGCGACGCGCGAGATCGCGCGCAGCGTCCAGCAGGCAGCGTCCGGCACCAACGAGGTGTCGCAGAACGTCGTCGGCGCCAGCGACGCGGCCGAGCAGTCGCGCCAGCTCGCCGATCACGTCATGGTCGCGACGCGCGACCTCGGCAAGCGTGCGAACGACCTGTTCAAGAGCGTCGACACCTTCCTCGCCGGCTTGCGCAAGGCGGCGTAGTGATAGTTGCCGACGCTGCGCCCCCGAAAACCGGTGTCGTCCCGGCCCCTTGAGCCGGGATCCATAGCCACCGGCTGGCGTGAGGCAGACAACTGCCAGCCCCCGTCCCTCGATAGCTCCCGCGGTATGGATCCCGGCGTTCGCCGGGACGACACGGAGGATGGCGTAAGAACCGGGTGCTCAGGTTCAATCGCCGGCCGTGAGCGCAAAGCCCTCGTCGAGCCAGCCGGTGATGCCGCCGATCATCATCTTCACGGGCCGTCCCTGCCGCGCAAGCCGGATCGCGGCGCGGTTGGCGCCGTTGCAGTGCGGGCCGGCGCAGTAGACCACGAACAGCCTGTGGTTCGCGTACTCGGCCATCCGCTCCGCGGTCATGGTCCGGTGCGGGATGTTGATGGCGCCGGGGATATGCCCCCTGGCAAACGAGGCCGGGCCCCTGACATCCACCAGGATGAAGTCCGGAGCTGCTGCATGCAGACTCTCGTGCACGTCCCAGCAATCGGTCTCGAAGGAGAGCATCGCCTCGAAATGGGCGAGCGCCTGGGCTGACGGGGCTGCGGGCACCTCGGTGACATGGGTCGTCATCGTCTCTCTCCTGCGACGTTGCGTGAGCTCCAATCTCGCGCGCTACGCCGGGCGACCCAAGTGACGGATCGGACAAAGTCCGGTAGGTTTCCGCCAATGCAGTCAGCCGCAGCCAGCAGCCCTCCGCACGATCCCGGCCTCGTCGCGGTCATCGCCTATGACGGGCTGTGCACGTTCGAGTTCGGCATCGCGGTCGAAGTCTTCGGGCTGCCACGGCCAGAGTTCGATTTCCCGTGGTACCGGTTCAAGGTGGTTTCGGCCGAGGGACGAAGGTCACGCGCCATCGGCGGCATCGTGGTGGAGGCCGGCGCGCCGCTTGCGCGGCTGAAGGATGCCAGCACGATCATCGTGCCGGGGTGGCGCGATCGCAATGAGCGGCCGCTGGAGCGCCTGCTGCGCGCCATCGCGCAGGCGGCGGCGCGCGGGGCGCGGTGCCTGTCGATCTGCTCGGGCGTGTTCGTTCTGGCGGCGGCAGGGCTGCTCGACGGCAGGCGCGCCACCACGCATTGGCGGCACATCCCCGACCTGAAGCGACTCTATCCGAATATTCGCATCGAGGAGGACACGCTCTACGTCGACGAGGGCAATGTCGTCACCTCGGCCGGCAGCGCGGCGGGCATCGACGCCTGCCTGCATCTGGTCCGGCGCGACTTCGGCAGCAAGGTTGCGAACAGCGTTGCCCGGCGGCTGGTGATGCCGCCGCACCGGGACGGCGGGCAGGCGCAATACGTCGTCGCCCCGATCCAGATCCGCCCGGGACGGACGATCGGCGACGTCATGGATTGGGCACGCGCGCGACTGGCGCAGCCGATCGCGATCAGTGCGATGGCCAAGCGCGCCGGGATGAGCGAGCGATCCTTGCTACGATCTTTCAAGGACAGCACGGGCGCCGGCCCCGCGGCCTGGCTGCAGCAGGAGCGCATGGCGCGGGCGCGGGAGCTGCTGGAGAACGCGACGCTTTCCCTGGCGGACGTCGCGGCGCAGTGCGGCTACCGGTCGCTCGAAACCTTTCGCGTCGCTTTCCGGCGCATCGTCGGAACATCACCCGCGGCTTATCGGCGGCGCTTCGAGGCGCGTCCAACTGCGGCCAGCGTCGCTCGCTCAAGCCACCAGCGCGTTGCCGGGTGAGGCGCCGTCCATGGCGTCCCGCTGCGCCTGCAACAGCCGGACGATGTCGGCATTGGGCCGGGGCCGGCTGAACAGATAGCCCTGCCCTTCATGGCAGCCCTCGGCGCGCAGACAGCGCAGCTCCGCCTCCGTCTCGACGCCCTCGGCCGTGATCGTCACGCCGAGCCCCTTGCCGAGGCTGACGATCGAGCGGACGATCGCCTGCGCCTCGCGATTGGCGGCGAGACCGCGGATGAAGGACTGATCGACCTTGATCTTGTCGAACGGAAAGCTGCGCAGATAGCTCAGGCTGGAATAGCCGGTGCCGAAATCGTCCATCGAAATGCGGACGCCCAGCGCGCGCAACGCATGCAGGGTGGCCAGCACCTGGCCGCTCTTCTCCAGCACCAGCGTCTCGGTGATCTCGAGCTCGAGCCGGCTCGCCGGCAGGCCCGACTGCTTGAGCACGTCCATCACCAGCGACAGCACATTGCCGACGCGGAACTGCAGCGGCGACATGTTCACGGCGACACGGACGTCGTCCGGCCATTTCGCCGCGTCGTTGCAGGCCTGGCGCAACATCGCGCGGCCAAGCGCCGAGATCAGGCCGGTCTCCTCGGCGACCGGGATGAACTCCGACGGCGGGATCATGCCGCGCTCGGGATGCGGCCAGCGCGCCAGCGCCTCGAAGCCGGTGATGCGTCCGGTCGAGAGGTCGATCAGCGGCTGATAATGCGGCTGTAGCACGTCGCGCTGGATGGCCTCGCGCAGCTCGGATTCGATCTTGCGCCGGCTCTGCGCCCGCGCATCCATGCCGGATTCGAAATAGCTGAAGGTGCCGCGCGTCTCGTTCTTGGCGCGCGACAGCGCCATGTCGGCATTCTTGAGCAGCTTCTCGGCGTCGTCGCCGTCGTTCGGCGCCATGGCGATGCCGATCGTGGCGCCGATCGTCACCGAGCTGCCGTCGATGAGATAGGGATCGGCGATCGCCTCCAGCAGCCGGCGGCAGAGCTGGGCCGCATCCTCCGGCCGCGCCTGCCCTCCCTGCACCACCGCGAACTCGTCGGAGTTCAGTCGCGCGACGATGTCCTCCTGACGCAGGACCGAGCGCAGCCGCTTGCCGACCCCGCGCAACAGCCGGTCGCCGACCGCGTGGCCGAGGGTATCGTTGATCGACTTGAAATTATCGAGGCCAAGCACCAGCACAGCGATCTTCTCGGAGCCGCGCCGCATCTGGGAAAGCTTGTCATCGATCTTCTGGCGCAGCAGGTTGCGGCTCGGCAGGCCGGTCAGTGCGTCGTGCTGGGCGAGGAAGGCGAGCCGCGCCTCGGCGCGCTTGCGCTCGGTGATGTCCATCAGCGCCAGCAGCACCGCGGGCTGGGCGTTGTGGACAAGATGGCGCGAATAGATCGCGAGATCGATCAGGGCGCCATCGGCGCGGACATGCTTCCAGGTGCGCGCCGCCTGCTCCTCGCTGGACTGCTCGCCTGCCCAGGGCGGCTCGCTGTCATAGGCCTGCAGGCTGCGGATGCTGAGCCGCTCGAAGGCGTCCCGGCTATAGCCGTAATGCTGGGCCGCCGCTTCGTTGACGCCGAGCACGCGCCCATCATCCGTCGCGCAGACGATCATCGGCACCGGATTGCCGTCGAACAGCAGGCGGAACGACTCCTCGCGCTGCTTCAATTCGGTAATGTCGACGCGCAGGCCAACGATGCCGCCATCGCCGGTCAGACGCTCCTCGATCAGGATGGTGCGGCCGTCCGACAGCTTCTGCTCGTGGCGGCCGCTCGGATGAAACAGCTTTTCGAGCCGTTCGGCGATCCACTCCTCCTCGCGGCCGGCGGCTTCCGGATAGTCGCCGCGGGCAACGCCGATCCGGATCGTGTCCTGCAGCCGGGCGCCGGATTCGAACAGGTCCGAGCTGCGGTTGTAGATTTCGGCGTATTTCTTGTTCCAGAGGATGTAACGGCCGTCGGCGTCGAGGAACACGATCCCCTCGGGAAGAAGGTCGATCGCTTCGATCAGCCGATCATGCGCCTTCTTCGCCTCCGCCATCGCCATTTCGGCGCACTTGCTCCCATCGCCAGGGCCAAGCTTGCGCAGGTTGTGCCGCCGCAATTTCGGGCTTGGCTTGACCGGGTGAACTGCATCGCGGGCGCTTGGCACGCGATTGCGCTTTTTTGCCGTGGGTGGCCGAACGGGCCGCATCGCGTGCCTCACTCTCCTTCTCAAAAGGCAGTTTTCAGCCACGTTTCTGAAAAAATGGTATCTTGATGCAGAACACGACAGCCATTGGTTACGGGAATAGGGAGATGCACTCGCGTATTTGGAGAGTTGAGCCTTGCGCCGAGGATCAACCAAGGGCTGCGGTACAACCAGCGATATGTGACGTCGGTTGCCACCGGCCAGAAAAGACCCGCATACCGTGCAGTGGCCTTGCGCTTATTGTTCATTTACCGAACGAACTCACGCAATTGAACCGAGTTCAGCCAGTTCCGCCAATCCGGCAGCAGGGTTAGAGCCAGGTTAAAATAGCTTGAATGACCTGCTGTTGACGTAGAATTGGGCAACTCGGCCGGTCGGCAAACGCTACACTGGCTTCATGCATGTCCGCCTGATTCTGGTCGCCATCATCAGTTCGGCCGTCATTGCCGCGGCGACCCCGGCCCATGCCCAGGACAAGGGCAGCGTCGAGCCAAAGGCCCTGCCGCCATTGGCGCATCCGGACGATCCGAATACGCCGGCCAAGGAGCTGTTCGCTCGCAGGATCCTGCCGTCGGCGCAACCGACCAAGGTGATTGGAACCTACAATCGCGGCTGCATCGCCGGCGCCGAGCGAATGCCGATCAATGGCGAGGGCTGGCAGGTGATGCGGCTGTCGCGCAACCGCAATTTCGGCCATCCCAACCTGATCGCGCTGCTGAAGCGGCTGGCGACCCGCGCGCACAAGGATGCTGGCTGGCCCGGCATCCTGGTCGGCGATATCGGCCAGCCGCGCGGCGGTCCGGCGCTGAGCGGCCATGCCAGCCATCAGATCGGGCTCGACGCCGACATCTGGCTGACGCCGATGCCCGACCACAGGCTGTCGCGCAACGAGCGCGAGGAGATGTCGGCGGTCATGATGGTTCGGCCCGATCGCCTCGATGTCGATCCGCGCGTGTTCACGAAGGGCCACCTCGCCGTGATCCGGGCCGCCGCCCAGGAGCCGTCGGTGCAGCGCATCTTCGTCAACGCCGCGATCAAGAAGGCGCTGTGCCGGGACGCCAGGGGCGACCGCAGCTGGCTCACCAAGGTGCGGCCGTGGTGGGGACACGACTATCACTTCCACATCCGCATGGTGTGCCCGCCGGGCAACCCGGACTGCCACGGCCAGACCAACCAGGAGGGCGGCGATGGCTGCGGCGACCTCGACTATTGGTTCTCGGACGCGGTGCTGCATCCGCTGCCGCCGAAAGAGCCACCCAAGCCGCCGCAACCGATTACGATGGCGCAACTGCCGCCTGGCTGCCGAGCGGTGCTGCATGCGCCGGACGCCAAGAATTGATTCAGCGACGGCTGACGCGGCGCAGGAATCGCAGTAAGGCTGAATCGCAGTAAGGCTGGATTGCTTTAGAATGACATCGTTCGCGCCGTGAGCGCGACGATCGAAGGGGATGACGGTCCCTCCACCTCCTGTTATCGCGGTATCGAAATGCCGCGCGCCGCTGCGCGGCGCAACAGTCGCGAGTCCGTCATGATCCTGATCCGTCCCGCCACGACTGCCTTCCTCCTCACGCTGGCCGCGAGCTCGGCTGCGGTTGCCGCCGAACCGAGCGGCTGCGACAAATTCAAATGGGACATCGCGCGCGAGCGTGCCGCTCTGACCGCGGCCAACCGCGAGAAGCTGGTATCGGGCGCCGAGATCGCCGCCATCCCGGCCACCGGCATGGTGCTGGAGCTGCGTCCGACGGCCGAGGCCAGGCTGGCGATGCCACCGGAACGCGCGCCCAAGGACGGCACCTTCGCCGGCCTCACGCGGATCACCGCAGCGCCCAAGGCGGGCGTGTACACGATCAGCCTGTCGGCCGCGGCCTGGATCGACGTCGTGCAGGACGGCAAGATCCTCAAACCCGCCGGCTTCAGCGGCGCCACCGATTGCGACGGCATCCGCAAGACCCTGAAGTACGAGCTGGGATCGCATCCCCTGGTGTTGCAGGTCAGCGGCGCGCCGGACAATGCGATTTCGATCGCGGTCCTGCCCGCGGCAGAGTGACGCTCACACTCCCGCAACCGACGACCAGACTTCGGCCAGTCTGCGCTTCATCCGCTCTTTGCGCGTCAGCACCGGCACCTCTTCTTCGTCCTCCGGCAGGCGCAGGCCGACCACGTTGACGCGGCCGCCGGAGATCGAGCGGGCGACCAGCACGATGGTGTCGAGCGCCACGGTCGCGCCTTCCTTCGGCGCGTTGTCGAGGTGAATGTCGAAATAGTCGGCCAGCGTCAGCTTGTCCTCGCCCTCGCCGAGCTTGACGCCATAGATGCCGGCGACCTCGTCGAGCGTATGCTCGGCCGAGACCATGAAGTCGCCGAGCAGATGCGGGTCGGGCGCCGCCGACGGCGGCATGTCGACGAAGAAGCGGTCGAGCGACTCGGCCTTTTCCGGCGGCGCCAGCAGATAGAGGTAGTCACCCGGCGCGATCGGCTCGGCCTCGGGCGGCGACAGGATCTGCTGGTTGCGGATCACCAGGGTCGGCTTCGACCAGGACGGGATCAGGCCGCGGCGGAAGTACAGGCTCTTGGAGCGGATCGAATAGCCGACCAATTGCTGCTCGAGCTGGCCGGGCAGATCGAGCTCGATGCGGCGCGGGCCGCGATCGGTGCGCGGCAGCGCCACGTGCAGCTTGCGCGCGGCAATGCCGAGCGTCCAGCCCTGCGCCAGCAGCGAGATGATCACCACCACGAACGCGACGTCGAAATAGAGATAGGCGTTGGACAGGCCGACCAGCAGCGGGATCGAGGCCAGGAAGATCGCGACCGCGCCGCGCAGGCCGGTCCAGGCGATGAACGCCTTCTCCCGCCAGTTGAACCGGAACGGATAGAGGCAGAGAAACACCGCGACGGGTCGCGCCACCAGCATCAGCATCAGCGCGACGGCAATCGCCGGCAGCAGGCTGTCGAGCAGCCGCTGCGGCGACACCAGCAGCCCAAGCAGCACGAACATCACGATCTGGGCAAGCCAGGTCGCGGCATCGAGGAAGGTGACGACAGAGTTGTGCGCCCGCGTCGGCCGGTTGCCGACGATCAGGCCGGCGAGATAGACCGCGAGGAAGCCGGAGCCGTGGGCGATCTGCGCCATGCCGAAGATGACCAGCGCAGCGGTGGTCACGAACGGCGCGTGCAGCCCCTGCGGCAGCGAGACCCGGTTGAGGCCGATGACGACGAGGCGGCCGCCGACGATGCCGAACAGCGTGCCGAGCACGGCCTCGCGGACCAGCTCGAACACGAAATGTCCGATACTGCCGTGGCCGACCGAGATCAGCTCGACCAGCATCAGGGTCAGGAACACCGCGAACGGATCGTTGCTGCCGGATTCCGCCTCCAGCGTGGCGCCGACGCGCGGGCGCAGCCGCAGGCCCTGGGCGTGGACCAGCAGGAACACGGCCGCCGCATCCGTCGAGGCAATGACGGCGCCGACCAGCGTCGCCTCGGTCCAGCCGAGGTCGAGGGCATATTTCGCCACCGGTGCGGTGATGAAGGCGGTCATCAGCACGCCGACGGTCGCAAGCATCATCGAGGGCGCCAGCACGGTGCGGATGCTCTGGAAACGCGTGCGCAGGCCGCCGTCGAACAGGATCAGCGCCAGCGCGACGGATCCCACCAGATAGGTGGTACGGACGTCCTGAAACTCGATATGACCAGGGCCGGAATCGCCCGCCAGCATGCCGATCACCAGGAACACCAGCAGCAGCGGTGCGCCAAAGCGCAGCGCCAGCAGGCTCGACAGGATGCCGGCCATGACGAGGACCGCACCGAGGAGGATTGCAATGCTGACGGCGTCGAGGGATGTCATGAAAAAACGTTGATGAATCCGAGTTTTACATCCTTATCGTCGCCACACTTGCACGCCAACCGGATTTGCTCTTATCGCGGCGATATGCCCATTTTTCCATCCTTGCCCGCGTTCGGGGTATATTTCGCGGCAATCGCCCGTGACGAAAACGAACTAAATCCCGCTGATCCGGCCAACCCGCGCCCCTGTTCCCCTCCGAGACCCCGCTGATGGACCTCGACCTGAAAGACGTTCTCGAATTCCTGCAGACCGTTGGCCGCTCGATCGGCGCCGAGGTCACTTCGCCGTGGTTCTATCTTCAGCTCGGGCTGGTGCTGAGCGGCGCCGGCATCGCCTTTGCCGCCAGCGCTGCCGTGCGCGCCCGCATCGACATGACCTCGCTGGCGATGGGCTGGCCGGGCCCGCTGCGCCAGCTGCTGCGGGTGCTGCTGGAAAGCGTCACCACGGTCGTGTTCGTGATCCTGATGCGGATCGCCCGCACCGGCATGTTGCTGTGGACCTGGCCGAGCCGCAGCTACCTGCTCGCCGTCGCGCTCAAGCTGGCGCTGGCCTGGCTGGTGATCCGGCTGATCACTTCGGTGATCCGCAGCACCTTCATCGTGCAGATCGTGTCGATCTCGGCCTGGCTGGTCGCCGCGCTCAGCATCATCGGCCAGCTCGACAATGTGGTCGACGCGCTCGATTCCATCTCGGTCGTGCTCGGCGGCCTCAGGCTGACGCCGCTGCTGGTGATCAAGCTCGGCGTGCTGCTGCTCGCGGTGCTGTGGCTGACCAACGTCGCCAGCAATTTCGTCGAGAGCCGTATCACGCGTTCGACCGACCTGACACCGTCGATCCAGGTGCTCCTGATCAAGATGGTCCGCATGGGCCTGATGATCCTCGGTGTTGCGATTGCGATCAGTGCGGTCGGCATCAACCTGTCGGCGCTCGCGATCTTCTCCGGCGCCGCCGGTGTCGGTATCGGCCTCGGCCTGCAGCGCATCGTCGCCAATTTCGTCGCGGGCATCATCCTGCTGGCTGACAAATCGGTGAAGCCGGGCGATCTCGTAACCATCGGCGACAGCTCGGGGCGCATCAGCGCGATGAACACGCGCTACATCTCTGTCGCCGCCGGCGACGGCCGCGAGTTCCTGATCCCGAACGAGGATCTTGTCACCCAGAAGGTGACCAACTGGACCTACACCGACAAGAACACGCTCGTGAAGGTCAATTTCGGCACCAACTACGACGCCGATCCCCGCGTCGTCTGCAAGCTCGCCACCGAGATCGCGGCCGAGACGCCGCGCACCTTGAAATCGAAGGCGCCGAACTGCCTGCTGACCGAGTTCACCGAGGCCGGCATGAAGTTCTCGCTGACCACATGGATCGCCGATCCCAGCTACATGGACAGCGTCAAGAGCGAGGTGATGCTGGCGCTGTGGGAGGCCTTCAAGCGCGAGGGCATCAGGGTGCCGTATCCGGTGCGAGAGCTTCGCGTTCGCGGCGGCGCGCTGCCGGTCGAGACCACGCTCGAGGTGCCGACCGGCTAGGGCGGCAGATTCAACCGTACAGACCCGGCTTGCACCGGGCGGCACGATCATTAAATTAGACGATCACCCCGCGACATGTTCGAGAACGAAACAGGCCCATGAACTATATCGAAGCGACCGACGCCGCTGCGCGCAAGAACGGCCAGATCAAGCTGCACGGCCCGAGCGGCTTTGCCGGCATGCGCAAGGCCGGCGCGCTGGTGTCGAAGTGCCTCGATGCGCTCACCGACATCGTCAAGCCGGGCGTGCCGACCTCTCGGATCGACGATTTCGTTCGCGACTTCGCCTTCAGCCATGGCGCCTATCCGGCGACGCTGATGTATCGGGGCTATCGCTACTCGACCTGCACGTCGATCAACCACGTGGTCTGCCACGGCATGCCGAACGACCGGCCGCTGAAGGAAGGCGACATCATCAATGTCGACGTCACCTTCATCGTCGACGGCTGGTACGGCGATTCGAGCCGCATGTATGCGATCGGGCCGATCGCGCGCAAGGCCGAGCGGCTGATCGAGGTGACCTACGAATCGATGATGCGCGGCATCGCCGCGGTGAAGCCCGGCGCCACCACCGGCGACATCGGCCATGCGATCCAGAGCTTCGTCGAGCCGCAGGGCATGAGCGTGGTGCGTGACTTCTGCGGCCATGGCCTCGGCCGGCTGTTCCACGACGAGCCGAACATCATCCATGTCGGCCGTCCCGGCGAGGGCGTGCTGCTGAAGCCCGGCATGTTCTTCACCATCGAGCCGATGATCAATCTCGGCAAGCCGCATGTGAAGATCCTGTCCGACGGCTGGACCGCCGTCACGCGCGACCGCTCGCTGTCGGCACAGTTCGAGCACTCGGTCGGCGTCACCAATGACGGCGTCGAGATCTTCACGCTCTCGGAGCGCCATGGCGAGAAGCCGCTGACGCAGGTGTGAGCGGGCTGCCTGGCCCAATGGTCGCCGGGCGTCCGATTGTTGCCATGCCGGGCTGATCGACTGCCGCTTCCATCGCATGCGACCGCGGGAGGCTGCTCTGACCAACGCAACACGCCGTGGCGTTCTCGGCCTGCTCTCGGCGGGCGCAGCGCTGCTGACGCCGCCGGCCCGCGCAGCGTCGGAGACGGCTCCCGCGTCGGCGAATGCCGACGAGGCCTGCTTCCTGACGCCGCAGTCGGAATCCGGTCCCTATTATCTCGATCCCAAGCTGGTGCGCGCCGAGATCGCCGAGGACCGGCCGGGCGTGCCGCTCAGGCTGCGCCTTCGCGTCATCGAGGCCGGCACCTGCGCGCCGGTACCAGGCGCGCGCGTCGACATCTGGCACTGCGACGCCCGCGGCATCTATTCGGGCTATCCCGGCCAGAGCGACACCCACAAGCTCGACCAGAGCGGCAAGACGTATCTGCGCGGCACCCAGATGGCCGATGCCGCCGGCTGGGCCGGCTTCAGGACGATTTATCCCGGCTGGTATGCCGGCCGCGCCACCCACATCCACTTCAGGGTGTTTGTCGACGAGACCACGGTGCTGACCGGACAGACGTTCTTTCCCGAGGCGCTGAACGAGTTCATCTACACCAACGTGCCCGACTACGCCGGACGGCCGAAGCAGCGGCTCGTCATCAATGCCAATGACCGCGTCGCGACCGAAGCCGATCCCGAACACCGCGCGCATTGCGCGGTGAAGGAGGAGCGCGACCATTATCTCGCGACCCTGAGGCTCGCCGTGAGCCGCAAGCCGGCCGCCGCGGTCGAGATGCCCACCGGAAAGCTGCCGCCGGCGCCATGGATCAAGGACCGGCTCGCGGCGCTGGTGCCCGGGCTCAAGCGCAGCCCGTTCTGATCATTTCGGCTCGGTGAACTGATAGGCCAAAGCGGCGAGCGGCAGCGCCGTGCCGAGCGCGGCGGCGGCTGTCCAGCCGCCATGGGCGTATGCCCAGGCACCGAGGCCGGAGCCGGCGGCGCCGGCGACGAAGAAGGTGGTCATATAGAGCCCGTTCAGCCGGCTGCGCTGGCTGGCGCCGAGCACGAACAGCACGCGATAGCCGAGGATCAGGCTGAGCTGCGCGCCGCAATCGATCGCGATGGCGGCGATCACCAAAGTCGCCAGCGACCAAGGGGTTCCGAGCGGTGCCGCCAATGTCAGCGCGAAGCCGAGCGCGCACATCAGCATCGAGGCGATCGTCGCCGGCCGGGTCCAGCCGCGGTCGGCGATGCGGCCCGCGACCGGCGCCATGATCGCGCCGGCGACGCCGGCCAGCGCGAACAGCGCGATGCCGGTCTGCGACATCCGGAAATCGGGCCCGGCCAGCAGCAGCGGGGACGTGGTCCAGAACACGCTGAAGCCGCCGAACAGCGCGGCCTGGTACAGCGCACGGCGGCGCAGCGCCGGCGTGTCGCGATAGAGCTCGACCATCGAGCCGAGCAGCTGGCCGTAGCTCAGCCGCGCCTGCGGCTCGCGCGGCGGCAGGGCAAGGCGCAGCACGACGGCCAGGATCAGCATGGCGAGCGCCGAGGCGGCATAGATGACGTGCCAGGATGCATGCGCCGCGACGAAGCTCGCCAGCGGCCTCGCCAGCATGATGCCGAGCATCAGGCCGGTGGTGACGTTGCCGACGGCGCGGCCGCGGATCGCCTCCGGCGCCATGTGCCCGGCATAGGGGATCAGGATCTGCACCGCGACCGAGCCGAAGCCGATCAGCAGCGCCGAGAGCAGGAACGTCGACGGGCTCGTCGCCAGCGCCGCGCAGCCGAGCGCGGCCGCGCCAACGATGATGGTCGTGATGACGAGCTTGCGGTTCTCGATGAGATCGCCGAGCGGCACCACGAACAACAGACCCGCGCCGTAGCCGATCTGGCTCATCGTCACCAGCAGTCCCGCGAGCTGCGGCCGCAGCCCGAGGTCGGCGCTGATCGGCCCGATCAGCGGCTGCGCGTAATAGATGTTGGCGACGATCAGCCCGCAGGAAAAGGCCAATAGCAGCGTGATCCAGGCCGACAGCGAGTCGCCGGAATCGGACGTGATGGTGGTCAACGTGGATCTCTCTCGGGGAGGAACGGCAGGGCCATAGGGCCCGATGAGAACGGAGGCTGTCGATCTGCGATTTTGCATCGCAGCATTCAAGCCCGACATAGGTGCTGAGGTCCCCCGCTCCAATTCACGTCTGCGTGGGCGCTGCATCGAGCAAGTCCGCAATCAAAGGCGAGCGCGCTCGACGAGGCCCTGGCGACGTCGAGCCCGCGCCGGTTACTGCGCGCCGTGCGCCTCCGTCTCGGTCTCCGCGGTCCGCCGGCCGCCGATCAGCCGCGGCAGCAGCATCGGCACCTGCCGGCGATAGCGCTGGTAGGTGTCACCGAACTGGGCGACCAGATCGCGCTCCTCGAGCTGCAGCCCGACCAGGATGTAGGCCGTGCTGAGGGCGGCGAATAGCAGGTGGCCGACCGACATCTCCGGCGTGGCCCAGAAGGCGAGCAGGAAGCCCAGCATCAGCGGGTGGCGCACCAGCCGATACAGCAGCGGCGTTCTGAAAGGCTGCGCTGTCCCGGCGCTGCCGCGGAGGGCGAGCACGGCCTGGCGCAGGCCGAACAGGTCGAAATGATCGATCATGTAGGTCGAGGACAGCGCGATGATCCAGCCGAGCCAGTGGAGGCCGGTCAGCACGCCCGCGGCGGCACCCTCGACGTGCCAGACCTGATTCGGGATCGGACGCCATTGCCAGAACAGCAGCAGCAGGATCAGGCTGGACAGCAGCACATAGGTGCTGCGCTCGGCGGCGGCCGGAATGATGCGCGTCAATGCGCGCTTGAAGGCCGGCCGCGCCATCACGCTGTGCTGGATCGCGAACAGCGCGAGCAGCAGCACGTCGACGACGACGGCCTCGGTCACGGCGCTGGACACGCCGACGTCGATCGACTTGGTCGTGAGATAGTTGTAATTGCCGACGAAACCGACCGCCCATACGAACGACCCAAGAAAGACGGCATAGCTCGTGATGGCGTAGAGCATGATGAGGAGGCGTCCGGACATGAATGTTTCCTTGTTGCATCGAGGACGGCATGGCCGTGATCGAGACGCCCGATCCTGGGATCGGTCACGTCTCGTGCGAGCCTGAGCCCTTACCAATCGACTGTCCCCCGAGCGTCCCCCGGACGCAGCCATGCAGGTCGCATCCCGATGGTTCAGTTCCGCGTCCGGACATTTGGCTTCCCCGAGCTGCATCGCGACGGTCAGCCATGCACGCTGGCGCTGCGCAAGGGCCTCGCCCTGCTGGTCTATCTGGCGGAAGCCAAAGGCCCCGTCGCGCGGGACGTGCTGGCGACGATGCTCTGGCCCGAGAGTTCGGAAGAGGTGGCGCGCGCAAGGCTGCGCCGCCTGCTGCACCGGCTCCAGCTCACGCTCGGCGACGGCTGCCTCACCATCGATCGCGCGACGGTTCGATGGGCCGCCGCGGTCGAGCTGGAGGTCGACTCGGGGTTGTTCGAAACGGCCTGCGACCGCGGCGAATTCGAGCTGGCCTGCCGCCTCTATTCCGGCGACTTCCTGGACGGCTTCACGCCCGGCGACTGTCCGCAGTTCGAGGAATGGGCGTTCTTCCGGCGTGAAGCCCTGCGCGGCCGGGCAGTCCAGGCGCTGGAGCGCGTGGTGCAGGACCGAAGCGCGGCCGGTGATCATGGCGCCGCCACGGTCGTCCATGCCGCACGCCTCGTCGCGTTCGATCCGCTCAGCGAGGTCTATGGCCGCGCCCTGATCCGCAGCCTGCTGCTGGCCGGCGACCGCGCCGCCGCCGAGCGCCATCTCGGCGCCCTGACACAGCGGCTGCGCGACGAGCTCGGCGTGCCCCCCGAGGCGGAGACGCTGGCGCTGCTGGCGCAGGGCGTCGCGGCCCACGGCGAAAGCGCGCCGCCGACGCGCTATGTCCTCGGCGACGGCGTTCATCTCGCCTATCAGACCTACGGCGCCGGTCCGCTGGACATTCTGCTGCTGCCCGGCTTCGTCTCGCATGTCGAACGGATCTGGGAGGAGCCGCGCTGCCGGGCCTTGCTGTCCGCGCTCGCCAGAATCGGCCGTCTGATCCTGTTCGACCGCCGCGGCATCGGGCTCTCCGACCGGGTCGGTTTCAGCCCGAGCGTCGAGGCGACCGCGCGCGACATCGCGACCGTGCTCGACGCCGCCGGCAGCCGGCGCACGGTGCTGCTCGGCGCCTCCGAAGGCGGACCGGCCTGCATCACCTTCGCGGCCGACCATCCCGAACGTGTCGCCGGGCTGATCCTGTTCGCCTCGCTCGCCAAGGGCAGCGCTGCGGCCGACTATCCGCATGCGCTGCAGGCCGGCCAGTACGGCATCTGGCTGCGGCAGCTCGTGGCCGGATGGGGCGGACCGGCCGGCATCGAGACGTTCGCGCCGAGCCTGGCCGGCGATCCCCAGGCGCGCGCCTGGTGGGCCGGACTGCTTCGCGCAGCATCCAGCCCCGGCGCCATCAAGGGCCTGCTCGAAGCCTTCAGCGATATGGACGTGCGCCACCTGCTCGCACGGATATCCGCACCGACCCTGGTGCTGCACCGTCGCCACGATCGCGCGGTGGTCGTCGGGGCCGGGCGGCATCTCGCCGGCCAGATCCGCCACGCACGTTTCGTCGAGCTCGACGGCGCCGACCATTGGATGTTCGCCGGCGACCAGAGGCCCGTCCTCGCCAGCATCGAAGCCTTCCTCCGCGGTCTGCCATTGTAAGCAGGATCGCCGGACTGGCAAAATGGACGTCGTCCGGTGCCCCAGGAGGACTCGATCGCCATGGCCGAGGATGCAGCATTCCATCGCGAGCAGACCCAGGTCGCCGCCGGCATGGCCGCAGCCGCGCTGATCGCGATCGCGGCCATCGGCGTCGCGCTGTGGCGAGGCGACGGCCCTGCGGAGCCCGCCGCAGAGCGCCTCGCCATCGCGCTGCGGCTCGATCTGTTCGTGATCGTCTGGCTGCTCGCCGCGATCGGCAATGTCGCCCGGCTGCGCTTCTTCTCGGCCCAGGACATCGCCGGCAGCGCGACCACGGTCGCGAGCGATGCGGTCCGCAGGGGAAATGCGATTCTGCAGAACACGCTGGAGCAGGCCGCGCTCGCGGTCACGGTGCATCTCGGCCTGGCGGCGACGCTGCCTCATCCCGCGCCGCTGCTGCTCACGCTCGTGATCCTGTTCGGCCTCGGGCGGCTGCTGTTCTGGCTCGGCTATGCCTGGGGCGCGGCGGGCCGCGCCTTCGGCTTTGCGCTCACCTTCTATCCCACAGCGTTTTCGCTCATCGTCGGCCTCGCCGTCGTGCTGACGGGACGCGCGGCCTAGCAAGGCGCGCCCCATGGCGCGCGAGCACTTCGAGGTTGCAAAAATGCGGCATCACGGCATGCTGACGCCGATGCCCGAGAAAGCCCCTCCTTCCAACGATACGCCGCCGGACACGCCGCACTATCACGGCCACCGGCAGCGGCTGCGCGAGCGCTTTCACAGCGCCGGCCCCGACGCGCTCAACGACTACGAGCTGCTGGAGATGGTGCTGTTCGCCGCGCTGCCGCGGCGCGACGTCAAGCCGCTGGCGAAGGCGCTCCTGAAGACGTTCGGATCGTTCGCCGAGGTGATCCACGCGCCGGAGCCGCGGCTGCGCGAGATCGACGGCGTCGGCGACGCCTCGATCACCCAGCTCAAGCTGATCGCCGCCGCCGCGCACCGCATCGCCAGGGGCGAGGTGCGGCAGAAGCACGCGCTGGCGTCCTGGCAGGACGTCATCACCTATTGCCGCACCAGCATGGCGTTCGCCGACAAGGAGCAGTTCAGGCTGTTGTTTCTCGACAAGCGCAATCAGCTGATCGCCGACGAGGTGCAGCAGACCGGCACCGTCGATCATACGCCGGTCTATCCACGCGAGGTGATCAAGCGGGCGCTCGAATTGTCGGCCACCGCGATCATCCTGGTGCACAACCATCCCTCGGGCGATCCGACGCCGTCACAGGCCGACATCCGGATGACCAAGACGATCGTGGAGATCGCCAAGCCGCTGGGAATCACGGTTCACGACCACATCATCGTCGGCAAGAACGGCCACACCAGCCTGAAGAGCATCGGGGTGATGTGAAGGCTACGCGGATGCGATGACCTCCTGCCCGACGGCGGCGCAGCTCCGAGCGGCATTTGCGATGCCTCGTACGGCGAAGGCGGCTCAGGCTATGTCAGCGCACCCGCGTCCTCGAGCGCCGGCAGGTCGTGCACGATGATGCTGCCCTCGCTGATCGTCAGCATGCCACGATCGCGAAACTGCGCCAGGATGCGGCTGACGTGAACGGTGGTAAGGCCGACCGTGTCGGCGATGTGCTGCTGGCGCAGCGGCAGCGAATATCTTCGAGATTGATCGAGCCGGCCCGCGTTAGCCCGTCTCATCAGGCTGAGAATGAGAAAGGCGATCCGGCCTTCGGCGGGGCGCTGTCCCAGAACGCTCGCGAGCTCATACGCGTCCGACCTCTCCTGCAAGAGCAGCTCGAACCCGAGCGCCACCAGGGAGGGATCAGTCAGGCACTTCCTGCGCAAGGCGCCGACGTGGAAAGCGCAAACTTGGACATCCGAGAGCGACTTGACGGAAAAATCCGCACGCGACGGCACGTTCGAGAAGATCATCCGGACGGACGCAAAATCTCCCGTGAACAGGAACTTCACGATCTGCCGCCTGCCGTCGCTGAACGGCAGATAGCGGAACGCCCATCCACTGCAGAGGACGATGATGTCCGAGTCGGTTCCTACGGGATGGCCGGCCGCGACCGTGAAGAAGCGTTGATCCAGCTCCTTGAAAGCCGCTCGATCGCCGCACGACGCAAAGATAGCTCCGCAAAATCCCTTGTCGCTGGCAGGACAAGAGGCACATCTCGTCGGCGGTCCGATGTCCTGTCTCCCCATCAGGGGCGCTTCTCTGTGCGCATCACGGCAGCATTAAATCAGGAACGATCCCGAGCACAAGTGCATAACATTCGTTAAACGCCGAAGCGCAAATCTTAAGAAGATTTCGCCACTTTCGTCGATGTTAGCTGGCTCGCGAACGACGCGAATCTCCCCTGCTAAGAGCCGAGATGCTGTCGGCTGAATTAGTTCAGTGTGCCGGAAGGTTCGACGGCAGGTCGTTCGTTCGGGCCGTCCCCTTCTCTGCCGCCGGTAGATGCGTACAGCTAACAACCCGCAAATACCATCATCGAATTCGCTCCCATCTGGAAGGACTCCGCTCGATGTTCGCTCGCAAGACCGCTGGAGGCGCAGAGGCTCAACTCGCTGCCATCAGCCGCTCCCAAGCCATGATCGAATTCGACATGGACGGCACTATCCGAACGGCGAACAAGAACTTTCTCGACGCACTTGGCTACCGCCTCGAGGAGATTCAGGGCAAGCATCATTCGATGTTCGTGCCCGCGGATCAGCGCGAGAGCGCGGACTATCGCGCGTTCTGGGCCGCGTTGAACAAGGGAGACTTCCAGGCTGCGGAATTCAAGCGGATCGGCAAGGGCGGCCGCGAGGTTTGGATCGAAGCCTCGTACAATCCGGTTCTCGACGCCAAGGGCAAGCCCTGCAAGATCGTCAAGATCGCCATCGACATCACGGCCAAGAAGATCGCCCACCTCAAGGACAGTGGCAAGATCGCCGCGCTCGACCGCTCTCAGGCCGTGATCGAGTTCAACATGGACGGCACGGTCACCACGGCCAACGAAAACTTCCTGAAGGTCATGGGTTATGAGTTGCGGGAAATCCAGGGCAAGCACCACAGCATGTTCGTCGAGCCCGCCGAGCGCGACAGCGCGGCCTATCGCGACTTCTGGGCCAAGCTCAATCGCGGCGAATACCAGGCGGCCGAGTACAAGCGGCTCGGCAAGAACGGCAAGGAGGTCTGGATTCTCGCGTCCTACAATCCGATCCTCGACGAGCGGGGCAAGCCGTTCGCGGTGGTCAAGTTCGCGACTGACGTCACGGCCGCAAAGCTGAAGACCGCCGATCTGGCCGGCCAGATTGCGGCGATCGGAAAGTCGCAGGCGGTGATCGAGTTCAACATGGACGGCACGGTGATCACGGCGAACGACAATTTCCTGGCCGCGCTCGGCTATGCACTCGGCGAAATCAGCGGCAAGCACCACAGCATGTTCGTCGAGCCAATCGAGCGCGACGGCGCCGGCTATCGCGACTTCTGGGCCAAGCTCAACCGAGGCGAATATCAGGCCGGCGAATACAAGCGGATCGGAAAGGGCGGCAGGGAGGTCTACATCCAGGCGTCGTACAATCCGATCCTCGATCTGAACGGCAGGCCGTTCAAGGTCGTCAAATACGCGACCGACGTCACGAAGCAGGTTCTGGTGCGAATGGGCAACGAGCGCGTGCGCGGCATGATGGAATCGGTTGCGGCCGGCGCCGAGGAGCTCAACGCCTCCGTGCGCGAGATCTCCGAGGCCATGACCAAGTCGCGGGAAACCGCGATGGGCGCAGTCGATCGCGTCGGGGCGGCGGACACCCAGGCGCAGCATCTCTCCGCCGCGACGCAAGCGATGAGCGGCATCGTCGAGATGATCGACAACATCACCGGGCAGATCAATCTGCTGGCACTGAACGCGACGATCGAATCCGCCCGCGCCGGCGAGGCCGGACGCGGCTTCGCCGTCGTGGCCTCCGAGGTGAAGAGCCTCGCCAATCAGGCCAAGCACGCCACCGACAAGATCGGGCAGGAGATCGAAGGTCTCAACAACATCTCGGGCGAGGTGGTGCTGGCGCTCGGCGAGATCAAGCAGGCCATTCACAATGTGAGCGAGTATGTGACCTCGACGGCGGCAGCCGTCGAGGAGCAGAGCACGGTGACGACCGAGATGTCGAACAGCATGCAGCGCGCGGCGAGCGAAGCCGCCAAGATCGCCGCGGGATAGACGAGCGGGATAGACGAAACGTCGGGCCGGTTTGAACCGGCCGTCTTCCCGCGCCGGCTAATGCTGGCGAAGCGTGGAGAGGAACGACGGATGCGCGCGGCCTTCATCGGACTGATCCTGGGCGTCCTGCCCCTCACGGCGGCCGCCGCCTACGACGCCAACGATCCCGCCAATTGCAATGGCGTCGGCTGGGATGATGCGCGGCCGCTCGTCGTGGCCAAAGTGAGCGGCCAGCCGCGGGTGAACTTCGTCAAGAGCCCCTATGACGACGACTTCAAGGCCGCCAGCTGTCCCGCTGCGACCGACGCCTGCCGGAAGAAGGCTTACCTCGTCCGCGACGACCTCGTGCTGGTCGACAGGACCCGCGGCGCTTTCGTCTGCGTCAGCTACCAGCAGCCGCATGCGAAGGCACAGATCTGGACCACCGGCTGGTTGCCGCGCGCTGCCCTCACCGCCGTCGAGCCGATGGCCGCGCCGACGACAGCCGACTGGACCGGAAGCTGGGAGCACCCTGGAGGGGGGCTGACGATCAGGAAAGAGGCCGGCAACCGGCTCCGGATCGAAGGCGATCAGGTGCTGCCGGCCGGGCGCGAGTTGCGCAACGGATCGCTCGGCGCCACGGCAGAGCCGAAGGGCGGCCTCATTGCCTTTGTCGACGACGGCAGCACGCCGTTCGAGCGGCCGAATGCCGGCGACGAGTGCCGCGTGCGCCTGCAGCGAATCGGCGCGCTTCTGCTGGTCGAGGACAACAATGATTGCGGCGGCGCCGGCGTCAGCTTCACCGGACTCTATCATCGCAGATAGCCGCCGACGGCTTACGCCCAGCGGCGCGCCATCGCCACGCAGACGACGACGATTCCGGCTGCGGCAATCATCGTTGCCGACACCGGCTCATGCAGCAGCAGGCTCGCGAAACCGAGGCCAAGGAAGGGCTGCAGCAGTTGCAGTTGGCCCACCGTCGCAGTGCCGCCACGGGCGAGCCCGCGGTACCAGAAGGCGAAGCCGACGAACATGCTGAAGACGGAGACATAGGCGAGGCCCAGCCACGCCGCGGCCGTGATGTCACGGGATGCGGCAGGCAGCGTCAGCACCGCCATCAGCAGCATCAGCGGCGCGGACAACAGCAGCGCCCACGAGATCACCTGCCAGCCGCCGAGCCTGCGCGTGAGCATGGCGCCCTCGGCATAGCCCAGGCCGCAGACGATGATCGCGGCGATCATCGCGAGATCGCCGATCGGCGACGCGACGCCATCCTGCGACAGGGCGAAGCCCGAGACCGCCGCAGCCCCGAGCGCAGCGAACAGCCAGAACAACGGCCGCGGCCGCTCGCCGCCGCGCAGCACGCCGAACAAGGCGGTCGACAGCGGCAGCAGACCGACGAACACGATCGCGTGGGCCGAGGTGATGTGCTGGAGCGCCAGGGCGGTGAGCAGCGGAAAACCGATGACGACACCGAGCGACACGACTGCCAGCGACACCAGATCGCGCCGGCCGGGGAGCGGCTGACGCAGCAGCATGAGACAAAGCGCGGCCAGCACGGCCGCGAGCGTCGCGCGTGCGCCCGTCAGGAACAGCGGCGAAAAACCCTCCAGTGCCGCCCGCGTCGCCGGCAGCGAGCCGCTGAAGATCGTCATGCCGACGATGCCGCTCCCCCAGCCTTCGATCGATCCCTTCATGCACGGCTCCTCCTCGCAGATCCCATAGCCCGACCAGGCTTGTTGCGGCAGCGACAGACCGATACAATTTCCACAATCTGTATTGGTGCAAAGGGCGACACACTTGGGAGAAGTGACGCGCGATTTCCGCCGGGGCGGCACGCGGACCATCGCCGTGGTCGATGCGATCCGGCAGCGCTTGGCGACGCGCGCGCTCAGCGCCGGCCAGCGTCTGCCCTCGATCCGCGCCTTCGCCGCGGCGATGGGGGTCTCGCCAGCCACCGTCGTCGAGGCCTATGACCGACTTGCCGCGGAAGGCGTGATCCGCGCCCGGCGCGGCTCCGGCTTCTATGTCGCCGATACGGCGCTGCCGCCGCTGGCCCTCGGCGATCGCGAGCCGCGCCGTCCGCGCGCGGTCGACCCGTTTTGGGTGTCGCGGCAGTCGCTCGACGCCGGGCCGGGAACGCTGACGCCCGGCTGCGGCTGGCTGCCGGCCGAGTGGATGCCGCAGGACGCGCTGCGGCGCGCGGTCCGCGCGCTGGCGCGCGGCGGCGGGCGGGTGCTGAGCGACTACGGCGCTGCACGCGGATCGGCGGCGCTACGGCGGTTGCTGCAGGGCCGCCTTGCCGCTATCGGCATCGACGCGTTCAGCGAGCAGTTGGTGCTGACCTCGTCCGGTACGCAGGCGATCGACCTGATCTGCCGCATGCTGCTGCGTCCCGGCGACGCCGTGCTGGTCGACGATCCCTGCTACTTCAACTTCCTCGCCCTGCTGCGCGCGCATCAGGCGCGGATCGTCAGCGTGCCGATGACGCCGGGCGGACCCGACATCGCCCGGTTCGAGGCAGTGCTCGCGGCCGAGCGCCCGAGGCTCTACATCACCAATTCCGGTCTGCACAATCCGACCGGGGCGACGCTGTCGCTGCAGACGGCGCACCGGCTGCTCAACGCCGCGTCAGCGCATGACACGATCATCGTCGAGGACGACATCTACGGCGATTTCGAACCCGCGCCGTCGCCGCGGCTCGCCGCGCTCGACGGGTTTGCGCGGGTGATCCTGGTCGGCAGCTTCTCCAAGACACTGTCGGCCTCGGTGCGCTGCGGCTACATCGCGGCGCGCGCGGACTGGATCGAGCCGCTGATCGACCTGCAGATCGCGACCGGCTTCGGCGGTCCCGGACAATTCGCCGCGGAGACGTTGACCCAGGTGCTGACCAGCGGCAGCTACCGCAAGCACGTCGAGGACCTGCGGGCACGGCTTGCGCGAGCGCGGCCGCGGGTGGCGGCACGGCTGCAGCGCATCGGTATCGCCCCATGGCTGATGCCACGCGGCGGCTTTCATCTGTGGTGCAGGTTGCCGGACGGCTGTACGGCGATCGAGGTGGCCCAGGCCGCGCTCGAGGAGCACGTGGTGCTCGCGCCCGGCGACGTCTTCAGCGCGGCGCAATCCGCCGCGACGATGATGCGCTTCAACGTCGCGCATTGCGAGGATCCGCGCGTCATCCAGGTGCTGGAGCGCGCAACCAAGTCGCCGGCCGCGCGTTCATCGCGCGGCCAAGCGGCCAATTCGGCCGACGGATAAGGCTTAGTAGCAGTAGCGCGGATGCGCGCGAACCCAGGAGCCGTCGCCGCGTTGCAGATAGCAGCCGTTGCGATAGGAATAATAACCGCCACGACGGCGCTCGCCGTCGGCCGCGATGGCAGCTCCGGTGCCGGCCCCGATCACCGCGCCGATCGCAGCACCACGGCCGCCGCCGATCGCGCCGCCCAGAATCGCGCCGCCGGCGCCGCCGAGGATGGCGCCACCCAGCGCGTCCTGCGCGGCAGCCTGATGCAGCGGCGCTGCGACCGAAAGCATGAGCAGCGCGGCAGCGCCAAGGCGGGTGGCGAAAGGAATCCCCAGACGTCGGATCATGAACAGGTCTCCGTTTCGGGCACGGTATTCCACCCGGCGAGGCCGTTCTTGATGCAGATCAAGGCGACGTCAAGGCGGGGGAATCCCGGACGTTGCCAGTGACGCATCATGCTGCCGCGCGCTGATCCTGCGTGCGGTCCTCGATGATGCTGAGCAGATATTTCGGCTCGCCCTCACCGATCGAGACTGGCAGCCGGCGCACGACGATGTCGCGCGGACCGTTTCCGGGCGTGAGAATGCTATGGGCTCGCGGCTCATCGTCGCCGCGCCCTGCGAGCTGTTCGCGGGCGGCTTCCTCGAGGATCGCGCCGGTCGGCGGGGAGAACAGCTCGGCCGGCGTGCGGCCGATGATGTCCGTGCGTGGCACGCCGAACAGACGCTCGGCGGCGCGATTGACGAACATGTAACGCAGCGACTGCGCCTCCTTGGCCAGCACCGCCTGCGGGATGTTCTCGAGCAGTGCGGCGAGGAAGTATTCGGCGCGCGCGAGCTTGCGCTCGGCCCGGCGCTGCGCGGTGAAGTCCTCGTGCGTGGCGATCCAGCCGCCGCCATCCACAGGGCGTTCCGAGATGCGGATGATGCGGCCGTCGGCGAGCTCGACCTCGAAGATCTCGGCCCGGCGCTCCTTCATGCGCTCGCGGAGCGCGGCGAGATATTCCGACGGCTTCTCCCGCAGCAGACCGACCTTGGCGCGATGCGCGAGGATCTCGCGCACATGTGCACCGGGTTTTGCGATCGAAGCTGGAACGTTGTACAGCCTGCGGAACTGGTCGTTGACCATCAGCACGTAGCCGAAGCTGTCGAGCATGATCAGGCCCTGGGGCATGTTGGCGACCGCCGCATCGAGCCGCTGCTGGCTGCTGATCGCGCCCTGCTCGAGCTGCTCGTGCTGGCGCAGGATGTCGGTGTACTGGCGCTCGATCTCGACCTCGTGCTGCTCGAGCTCATGCAGGCGGAATGCACCGTCCTGATAGGTCGCGACGGCCTGCGCGACCCGTCCGATCTCGTCATGGCGCCGCGCGTGCGGAATCTTGAGCTTGATGCGGCCGGCGGCGATGCGGTCGGTGACGCGGGCGATGTCGAGCAGCGGCATCAGCACGCCCCAGCGCAGCGCCAGCGCCGCGGCCGCGATCAGCGTGATGATCACCGCTCCGAGCGCCCCCAGATAGAACGCGGCCATGCCGCGCGCATCGGCCGTCTCGCCGAGCTCGCGGGTGCGGTCGGCATAGAGCCGCGACAATTTCTCGAGGTCCTCGTTGAGCGCGGTGCGCACCGCGCGATTCTCGTCATTGTCGCCGAGCTCGCGCGCCGCGGACGATCCGACCGAAATCGTCTGCCGCGCCATCTCGGTGCGGAATGCGACGAATTGTTCGATCCGCTTCTTGAATGGGGCGAACAGCGCGGCGTCACCGTCGGCGACCTGGGCTTCCCACTCCTCCACCACCTTGCTCAGCTGCGCCAGCTTCACGAGCTGCGCATCGGCATAGCGCCGCGCGACGGTGCGGTCCGCCGACATGTAGATGCCGCGCGATTCCATCACGACCGCGTAGATCAGCGCGTTGGTCCGCTCGGTGTTGCGGGACGCCGCGGCAAGCGCTTCGAGTCGGTCGTAGAACAGGCGCTGCTCGCGCAGCGCCGACAGCGCGCCCAAAGTGGACAGCATCACCAGGACGGCGAATGCGGCCGCAGCCGCCGAGATCTTGTCGTTCAGGCTGAACGACGGCAGCGACCTGTTGAACCGGCGCAATAGCTCACGCATGGCGGGCTCCCTCGATGAAGCGCAACCATCAGACGCAAGATGCGTAAACAACAAGTTCCGATTGGTGGAACACGCACGCAACCAATCGTTAACCAAGTCCGATGCCGGACGAGGCCTGACTGCCGCGGGGCAGGGACGCTCAGCAGCGCGCGTGTCGTCTACTGCCTGAGCATGATCAGCGGATTGGCGCTGTCGGGCACGAGCCGCCACTGCGCATTGTCGTCCGCTTCGAACCGCCAGGTCTCGCCACGGTCCGACATCAGCATCATCTGGCCATGCTCGAGCCGCCATTGGCTCGGTGCGAACGCCGCGACGGCGGGATCGCATTTCGGCTTCACGAACACCTGGAAATTATCATTGCCGGCGTCGTTGTTGGTCAGCACCAGGCTGCAGATCGTGGCGCCGTTGCCGCGGACCATGGCCCAGTCGCCGATCATCTGGTCCATGGATTTCGCCAGCGACCGCGCCGCCGCCAGGTTCTGCAGGATGTAGACGCCCTCGCCCTGACGCAGGCCTTCGAAGATGCCGGCCTCGACCTCGGTGAAATCGATCACCGCCTCGCCATTGGCGGCCTGGAGGCTGACGATGTCGAGGCCCTTCACGTTCCAGCCGGCGATGTCCTTGGTGAAGGGCAGCGCCGTGGCGCAGCTCGGCTCCAGCTCGAGCTTCTGCCCGCGCGGCGCGACGTCCGGCTTCAGGGTCACGACGCAGGTCTTGCTGCGCTCGGTGGTCGCGAGCTCCCACTGCCCGATCATCGCCTTCTTCAGGCTGGCGGCGTCTTGTGCGACGACAGGGACGCCCGCCACCGACAGCAGCGCGATCAGCAATGGGAGCGGACGTTTCATCGGCGACCTTTCACCGGCGTTTCCGGAACGGGCGTCAGCGGCGGCTTGCCGGCAAACCAGACCTTGAGGTTGTCGACCACCAGCTGATCCATTGCGTTGCGGGTTACGATGGCAGCCGAGCCGATGTGTGGCAGCAGCACGACATTGTCCATCGCCTTGAGCGCGTCCGGCACCGCCGGCTCCTTCTCGAACACGTCGAGGCCGGCGGCGAGAATCGTGCCGGACTTCAGCGCTTCGACCAGAGCCTGCTCGTCGATGACCGAGCCGCGGGCGACGTTGACGACGACGCCGCGCGGTCCGAGCGCCTTCAGCACCTCGGCGTTGACGATTTTGTTGGTGCCGGCACCGCCAGGCACGATGACGACCAGCGTGTCGACGTCCTTGGCCATCGCGAGCAGGTCGGGATAGTGTTTGTTGGCGACGCCCGCCGCCGGGTTGCGCGAGTGATAGACGACGGGGACGAGCGACGCTTCGAGCCGGCGCGCGATCGCCTGGCCGATGCGGCCCATGCCGACCATGCCAACGGTGCGGTCGCGCAGCGAGCCGACGCTGAGCGGATAGGGCTTCTCGCTCCACTCCCCCGAACGAACGAAGCGATCGGCCTTGATGAATTCGCGGCACGTCGCGATCAGGAGCCCGAGCGCCACGTCGGCGACCTCCTCGGTCAGCACGTCCGGTGTGTTGGTGACGATGATGCCGTGCTGTCCGGCATGCGCGGCTGCGATGTGATCGTAGCCGACGCCGAAGCTTGCGATCATCTCGAGCTTCGGCAGCATCGCCATCACGGCGGCGTCGGTCTTCACGGTGTGGAAGGTCACGGCGATGCCGCGGATCCGGCCCTTCACGTCCGCCGGCAGCGCTTCGAGATCGGCCTGCGTCGTCGCATGGTGCACGTTGAAGCTGTCCGGGAATCCTTTTTCCAGGATCGGCCGCAGCGGCCCATAGACCAGAACATCGATCTTGTCAGACGAAGTCGCCGCCATCAGTTGTCCTTTCCAAGCGCGCTCTCATGCCAGCGCCGTAAAACGAGGTGCGAAACTAGCGCCAGCAAGCCATAAATGACAATCCCGGCGACCGACAGCAGCACCAGCGCTGCGAACATGCGGGGTATGTTGAGACGATAGCCGGATTCCGCGATGCGATAGGCGAGACCGGATCCGGCACCAGCGCTGCCCGCCGCGATCTCGGCGACGACCGCGCCGATCAGCGACAGGCCGCCGGCGATGCGCAGGCCGCCGAGAATGTAAGGCAGCGCCGCCGGCAGCTTCAGATAGCGCAAGGTCTGCCAGCGCGAGGCGCCATAGAGCTGGAACAGCCCGGCGAGATTGCGATCGACCGAGTTGAGGCCGAGCGCGGTGTTGGACAGCACCGGGAAGAAGCCGACGATCCAGGCGCACACGACCACCGCCGTTTGCTGCGGCAGATAGATCAGGAGCATCGGCGCAATCGCGATGACCGGTGTCACCTGCAGCACGACGGCATAGGGAAACAACGCCCATTCCAGCCATTTCGACTGGTTGAACAACAGCGCCAGCGCGATGCCGCCGAGCGCTGCGGCGATGAAGCCTTCGAATGTCGTGATCAGGGTCGTCAGCAGCGATTGCGCGAGAATGTCCCAATCGGCGACAAGCGTCTTCAGCACCAGCAGCGGCCCGGGCAACACATAGGGCTGGATGCCGTTGAGGCGCACAACCAGCTCCCACGCCGTCATCGCAGCGACGAACACGATCGCGGGAAAGGCGAGGCTCGCAAGCCGCGCGCCCGAGAGGGACGATTCTCGACCCTGCATGCTCACAGCGCATGCACTCCGGTATAGGCCGGTGCGAGCGCGTCAGAGACCCGGCGGCAATCATCGGCATAAGCCGGCGAGGCACGGAACGCATCATCGCGCTGGTCAGCGTCGATCCTGATCTCGGCACTGAGCCGGCCGGGTCGCGCCGTCATCACCAGCACGCGCTGCGACAGATAGACCGACTCGAACACCGAATGGGTGACGAACACGACCGTCATGTTCAGCCTGCGCCACAGCTCCAGCAGATCATTGTTGAGGCGGAAGCGCGTGATCTCGTCGAGGGCAGCGAACGGCTCGTCCATCAGCAGGATGCCGGGGTGCGTGACGAGCGCGCGCGCCAGCGAGGCGCGCATCTTCATGCCGCCGGATAGTTCGCGCGGAAAGGCGTCGGCAAAATCAGCGAGACCGACCTGCTCGAGCGCCGCATCGATCCTTGGACGCGCCTGGCTCGCCGGCACCCGCGCAAGCTTCAACGGCAGGCCGACATTGTCGCGCACGCTGGTCCAGGGCATCAGGGTCGGCTCCTGGAACACGAAGCCGACGCGATCGCCGGGATGCGCCTCTGACGAGGCGGCGACATCCACCGTCCCGGCGCTTGGCGCCACCAGACCCGCAATCAGGCGCAGCGCCGTCGACTTGCCACAGCCGGAGGGGCCGAGCAGCGAGACGAATTCGCCTTTGGCGATGGTCAGATCGATCGGCCCCAGCGCGGCGACGCCGGACTCGTACACCTTGGTGACGCCGCGCAGGCATACCGCGGTCGCAACGGCGCGCTCGGACGAAGGGGGTGAGCTCATTTGCTGAAAGCGCCGCTCGAGCGTCCTACTTCTTCGGCCGGAGATCGATGCCGACGCCCTTGTTGACGAAACGCAGCGTATACGACTTGCGATAGTCGATCGTCGACTTGACGACGCCGGCCCGCACCATCTTGTCGAAGAAGCTGGCGACGCGCTCGTCCGTCACGGCGCCGATGCCCTTCTCCACGCTGTCGCCGGAATCGACGATGCCGTACTCCTTCATCTTGGCGACCGAATAGGCAAGGAGATCATCGGTCATCTCCGGGTTCATCTTCTTGATCAGCGCGTTGCCCGCGGAATTGTCGCCGTAGATGTAATTGTACCAGCCGATGATCGAAGCATCGACGAAACGCTGCACCAGGTCCGGCTTGCTCTCGATGAGGTCGCGCCGCGTCTCGATCAGGGTCGAATAGGTGTTGAAGCCGTTGTCCGCGAGCAGGATCACGCCGGGCTTGAAGCCGGCGGCGCGCTCGACCGCGAACGGCTCCGACGTGACATACCCCTGCATTGCGCTCTGCGGCGTAGCGATGAAGGGCTGCGGATTGAACGTGTAGGGGCGGACATTCTTCTCGGAGAAGCCGTATTCCGATTTCAGCCATTGATAGTAGCTGGAGATGCCTTCCTTGGAGACGAACAGGGTCAGCGGCTTCAGCTCCTCGAGCTTGGTGATCCTGGACTCCGGATGGGTCAGGAACACCTGCGGATCCTTCTGGAACATCGCCGCGATCGACACCACCGGCACGTTGTTGGCGACGGCGTCGAACGACATCAGCGTATTTGCGGCCATGAAGAACTCGATCTTGCCGGAGATCAGCAGCATGCGGTTGTTCTCGTTCGGACCGCCCGGCACGATCGTCACGTCCAGTCCGTAGCGCTTGTAGGTGCCGTCGGCGACCGCCTGGAAGAAGCCGCCATGCTCGGCCTCGGCAACCCAGTTGGTGCCGAACGAGACCTTGTCCAGCATCTGGGCCTGAGCCGCCGAGATCAGTCCGGCTACGACCAGCGATGCCGCCATTAACGTTCGCGACAGAAGCGCCTGCGCCATGTCTGGTCTCCCCGGTTCTTTCTGGCTGAACATGCTAAGATCAATCGGTGATAACTACCCTGCCCGACGGACGAAGGAAATGGCCCGCGCGATGACCGTGCCGCCCCGCGACTGGACCGAGCTGCACTGGCCGGATTTTGGAGCGCCCGACTCGGGAACGCCCGAGACCGCGCGCTGGATCGCGGTGCTGCCGCTCGCCGCCACCGAGCAGCATGGGCCGCACCTGCCTCTCGGCACTGACGTCTACATTGCCGAGGCTTATCTCGCGCGCGTCCGCGCGCTGCTGCCGCCGGCGCTGCCGGTGACGGTGCTGCCGGTGCAGCCCGTGGGGATCTCGACCGAGCATATCGACTATCCGGGCACGCTGACCGTGCCGACGGAGGTCGCGCTGCGGAGCTGGCGTGCTCTCGGCGACAGCGTCGCGCGCGCTGGACTCAGGAAGCTCGTGATCGTCACCAGCCATGGCGGCAACAGCGCTGCGATGACCCTGGTCGCGCAGGATCTGCGCGCTGATCACCGCATGCTGGTGGTGACGACGTCATGGTCGCGCTTCGGTGCGCCCGATGGGTTGTTCTCGGCCGATGAGCTGCGGCACGGCATCCACGGCGGCGCCGTCGAGACCTCGATCATGCTGGCCTGCCATCCCACGCTGGTGCGCACCGATGCCATCGCCGCTTTCCCCTCGCGCGGCGCTGAAATGGAAACCACCTGCAAGGTGCTCTCGACGCAGCGGCCGGCGCCGATGGCCTGGCAGACGCAGGACCTGAATGCGAGCGGTGCGGTCGGCGATGCCACGCAGGCGTCGGCGGAGAAGGGCGAGCGCGTGCTGGACCACGGCGCGCGGGCGTTCTGCGCGCTGCTGGAGGACGTCGATAACTTCGACGTGAACACGCTTCGCCGCGGCCCGTTGCCGGGCTGCTGAACCGAGGCCAAGCCCCTGTATCAACGAACGAATTTTCAGGGCGCCGGGCACCTCATCCGGCGATTCGAACCGGTTTCGAAAAGGCTCCGTCCAATTTGGCAAGCGGCCGACGCCGGCCGCCCCGATAGCAAACAGGAGCCTTCGACCATGTCGATCAAGACCAAGATTGCCGCCCTCGCACTGACCGCGCTCGCCGTCACCGGCAGCATCGCGGCGACGTCGACGCCCGCTGCGGCCAACGGCTTCCACCATCATCACTGGGGCTGGGGCGTCGGTGCCGGCCTCGTCGGAGCCGCCGTCGTCGGCAGCGCCATCGCCGCCAGCAACGACGGCTACTATTACGGCGGTGGCTATCGGTACTGCCGCTGGGTGCCGCAGTACAACGTCTACGGCCAGTATGTCGGCCGCGTCAGGGCCTGCGGCTATTGATGCTGGGCGCTCGCCTCGCCCCGCCCAATCACGGCCAAGGCCCGCCTCGCCCCATCCGCCACGGCCGGGCTTCCACCTGCCCCGATCCGCGATCTCGACAACCCGCCCGGCCGCCCCGGGCGGGTTTTTTGTTGCGCAGGCGCCACACCCGCAATCAGAAACCGAATGAACCAGCCCTGCGCTTGCTGTTGCGAATTAATCGCAATATAAATCATCCCTAAATCGCCGCAGCTCATCCACACTTCCGATCGAACATCATCTACTCCGTAATCTTCTCGTGACTGTGCGCGGGCAATCAGGTGTGACGTTGCCGGTGTCGTCGTGTGCCTCGCCTTGGGAATCTGCTGCCATGATCCGTTCGAACTGCACCCGGGAGACGATCGCGACCGCCGCCATGATCGCCGCGCTCGCCGCCCCCGCTGCTGCCGCCGACCTGCCGGTCAAGGCCCGGATGGCACAGACGGTGTTCGACTGGACCGGCCTCTATGTCGGCGTCCATGCCGGCTATACCCGTGACCATGCCCGAGCGACCCTGACCGACCCGAGCGGGACGGCCAGCGCCGGCAGCCCGTTCAGCGGCCTCACCGGTGGCGCGCAGGCCGGCTACAACTGGGTCACCCGCTCCGGCCTGCTGCTCGGGCTCGAGGGCGATTTCAGCTTTCCGAACTATCTCACCTCCAACCACACCGTCGCGATGCTGGGCACACCCGGCTCGAACGTCTCCGAGCTGTGGGACTATGTCGCCACCGCCCGCGGCCGGGTCGGCTACGTCAGGGGCGACTGGCTGGTCTATGCCACCGGCGGCCTGGCCTGGACCGGCGGCCGCTTCATCAACACCACTGCGGCCGGCGACACCGAGAAGCTGCTGACGACGCGGCTCGGCTGGGCCGCCGGCGCCGGCATCGAGCGCAGCTTTGCGCCGCATTGGAGCTGGCGCCTCGAATATCTCTACAGCCATTTCGAGAACGCCGGCGTCCGCTTCTCCAACGGTGCCAGCTACAATTCCGCGCTCGAATTCCAGACCCTGCGGGTTGGGCTCAACCGCAAGCTGGACTTCGCCGGCGGTCCCGATCTGAAGCTCAAGAGCGATCCGTCCGATCCCGAATCCGACCGCTGGGAGATCCACGGCCAAGCGACCGTGATCGGCCAGGGCTATCCGGCGTTCCGCGCCGCCTACACCGGCGCCAACAGCCTGACGCCCGCGCGCCAGTTCCAGGAGACCTGGAGCAACAGCCTGTACATCAACGCGCGGCTGTGGGATGGCGGCGAGGTCTATTACAATCCCGAGCTGCTGCAGGGCTTCGGCCTCAGCAACACCGTCGGCCTTGGCGGCTTCTCGAATGGCGAAGCGCAGAAGTCCGACTTCCCCTATCCGCATTACAACACCTCGCGCCTGTTCCTGCGCCAGACCTTCGGCTTCGGCGGCGAGCAGGAGCTGCTCGGCAGCGGCCAGTTGCAGCTATCGGGCAAGCAGGACGTCTCGCGGCTCACCGTGCAGGTCGGCAAATTCCCCGTGCTCGACGTGTTCGATGGCAATGCCTACGCCAAGGACGCGCGCAAGGACTTCATGAACTGGTCGGTGTGGGCGCCCGGCGCCTTCGACTACGCCGCCGACAAGCTCGGCCTGACCTACGGCGCGACAGCCGAGCTCAACCAGAAGAGCTGGGCGCTGCGCGCCGGTTATTTTCTGGTCGACGCGACCTCGAACTCGAACAATTTCGACATGAAGGTGTTCAAGCGCGGCAGCTACGTCGTCGAGCTGGAGACGCGCTATCAACTGTTCTCGCAGCCCGGCCATCTGCGCACCATCGGCTTCTTCAACAATACCTTCTCCGGCAGCTACCGCGAGACGCTCGACAATCCCGCGCTCAACGCCGACATTACCCAGACCCGTCGCGGCCGCAGCAAATACGGCTATGTCGTCAGCTTCGACCAGGCGGTGACGGACGATGTCGGCCTGTTCGGGCGCTGGAGCTGGAACGACGGCAAGACCGAGATCATGGCGTTCACCGACATCGACAACAGCCTGTCGCTGGGCACCTCGATCAAGGGCACCCGCTGGGGCCGTCCCGACGACACGATCGGCCTCGCCGGCGTGACCAACGGCTTGTCGCGCGACCACCGCGCCTTCCTCGCCGCCGGCGGCCTCGGCCCCTTGATCGGCGACGGCGCGCTGAACTACCGGCGCGAGAGCATCATCGAGGCCTACTACGCCTATTCCATCAACAAATACCTGACCTTCACCGCCGACTACCAGTTCGTCAACAACCCCGCCTACAACGCCGACCGCGGCCCGGTGTCGATCTTCTCGGGGCGCTTGCACGGGGATTTCTGAGGAGCGGTCGCGCAGGCGTTGCGCCCTGCGGCCTGACGCCAGTGAGAGCCGAAACTGGCGCTCCACAACAGGTGTCGTCCCGGCGAACGCCGGGACCCATACCGCGGACGCCATCGAGGGACCTCGCTGGCAGTTGTCCTGCCTGATCGTCAGCGCCCGTGGTGGCGGCAATTCGTCGCCGTTCCGAGTGCCTTCGACAGATCGCGCGGTATGGGTCCCGGCGTTCGCCGGGACCACACCGGAGGTTCAGGAGCTGCCCGTGCCTCAAGCGAACCAGCCTCCCACTTTCAGCCCTCCCATGCACGCCACCTCCGCACACCGGCATTGGGCGCTTGCCGTCCCCATATGCTAGGACCTGTCCCCATCCTGCCCCTCCGGGCGCCAGACAAGGTCGAAATGCTCTCCGTCGAACTCGCCATCATCGTCGTCCTCATCGTCGTCAACGGACTGTTATCCATGTCCGAGCTCGCGATCGTGTCGTCGCGTCCCGCGCGGCTGGCGCTGCTGGCGGAAAAGGGCGTTTCCGGCGCCCGTCGGGCGCTCGCGCTGGCGTCCGATCCCGGCCGGTTCCTCTCGACGGTGCAAATCGGCATCACCCTGGTCGGGGTGCTCTCCGGCGCATTCTCCGGCGCCACGCTCGGCCAGCGCCTGACGCAGTCGCTGCTGGAGCTCGGCCTGTCGGCTTCCGTCGCCGACATCGTCGGCGTCGGCCTCGTCGTCACCATTATCACCTATGCCACGCTGATCGTCGGCGAGCTGGTGCCGAAACAGCTCGCGCTGCGTGATCCCGAGGCGATTGCCGTCCGCGTCGCGCCGGCCATGCAGTTGCTCGCCAAGGTGTCGCTGCCGCTGGTGGTGCTGCTCGACCTTTCCGGCAAGCTGATCCTGACGCTGCTCGGCCGCTCCGGCGAGGCCGAGGAGAAAGTTTCCGAAGAGGAGATCCACCATCTGGTGCGCGAGGCCGAGACCGCCGGCGTGCTCGAGCCAGGCGAGAAGGAGATGATCGCCGGCGTGATGCGGCTCGGCGACCGTCCGGTCGGCGCCATCATGACGCCGCGGCCCGAGGTCGACGTCGTCGACCTCAACGACGACCCCAAGGCCATTCGCGAACTGCTCGCCAAGAGCCCGCATTCGCGCCTGCCGGTGTCGGACGGCGAGCGCGACCGTCCGATCGGCGTGCTGCAAGCCAAGGACCTGCTGGCGGCGTATCTGCGCGATGAGACGCCGGACCTGCGCAGCCTGGTGCGCGAGGTGCCGATCATTCCGTCCACCGTCGATGCGCGCGACGTGATCGCCATCCTGAAGGTGGCGCCCGTGCATATGGGGCTGGTGCACGACGAATACGGCGCGTTCGAAGGCGTGGTGACCGCGGCGGATATCCTGGAGTCGATCGTTGGCGCGTTCTCCTCCGAGGAGGGCCCGCCCGAGCCGGCCTGCGTCCGCCGTGACGACGGCTCGCTGCTGGTCTCCGGCTGGATGCAACTCGACGAGTTCGCCGACGTGCTGGCGATCGAGGTGCCGCCGCATCGCGGCTATCACACCGTCGCAGGCCTCGTGCTGCAGCACTTCGGCAGCGTGCCCGAGGTCGGCCAGAGCTTCGAGCTGCAAGGCTGGCGCTTCGAGATCATCGACCTCGACGGCCGCCGCATCGACAAGATCCTGGCGACGAGGCTCGCGCCGGACGGCGGCGAGCCGAACGTGGGGTGATTGAGCCCCACTGCTGCGGCCCGACCAGTGCGCTCCCTCTCCCGCTTGCGGGGGGAGGGTTGGGGTGGGGGCGCCACAGCGGCAGTCGCTCCCGGAGCATTCCCTACCCGCATCGCACCTGACGATGCGATGCGACCTCCCCCGCAAGCGGGGGAGGCGCTGACCGTCGTCGGCGCGACAGATGTGACCCGGCGTCTCCGTACCGATGGAGCCCCAAGCCAAGCCGCATCTGCGTTCGACTAGCCTCGTCGCGGGAACGTGAAGAGGCTGCCTGCGTATCCTTTGATAGGCCGGACCGAGAGGCCGGATCCCGACCGCTCCGCTTGATATCAAACCATCACACAGGGCACTTAGGGTGCGGATTCGGCCGGCACTGTCCGGCCGACCAGCCCTCAAGCCATGACACGGCCACGTCCGCAGCCTCCGCCGATGGTTGCGGCCGACCAGACGAGACATGCCGATGCTGCTCCGGGACATCAGGACGACCGTGCTGCGCGAAACCGTGCGCCCCAATATCTGGGACGTCGTCGCGCTGATCATCGTGGTCGGCGCGATGGTGCTGATCGTCTATGGCGGCGAGCAGACCACCCAGCCCTTGTCCGCGCTCGACACCGCCCCTGTCTCGCTCGATCCGTCCAACCTGCCGCTCTACGCGCTGCGCACCACCTTGCGCATGCTGCTCGCCATCGCGTGCTCGCTCGTCTTCACCTTCGTCTATGCGGCGCTCGCGGCCAAGAGCCGGCGCGCCGAGATCGTGCTGATCCCGCTGCTCGACATCCTGCAGTCGGTACCGATCCTCGGCTTCCTGACCTTCACCGTCGTGTTCTTCATGAACCTGTTTCCGGGCCAGGTGCTGGGCGCCGAGCTCGCCTGCGTGTTCGCGATCTTCACCAGCCAGGCCTGGAACATGACCTTCAGCATGTACCAATCGATGCGCAACGTGCCGAAGGACCTGGAGGAGGCGACGCGCAGCTTCCACCTCTCCGGCTGGCAGCGCTTCTGGCGGCTCGACGTGCCCTATGCGATGCCCGGCCTGATCTGGAATGCGATGATGTCGATGTCCGGCGGCTGGTTCTTCGTCGTGGCGTCGGAGGCGATCACGGTCGGCAACACCACCGTCACCCTGCCCGGCATCGGCTCCTATGTCGCGCTCGCCATTCAGCAGAAGGATCTGGCGGCGATCGGCGCCGCGCTGCTGACCATGCTGCTCGTCATCACCGCCTATGACCAGCTGCTGTTCCGCCCGATCGTGGCCTGGGCCGACAAATTCCGCTTCGAGCAGACCGCCTCCGGCAATCCGCCCACCTCCTGGATGCTCGATCTGTTCCGGCGCACCCGCGCCCTGCGCTCGCTGTCGATGCCGTTCGCTGCGCTCAACCGCACCTTCTCGAACCTGCGGATCAACTGGCCGAAAGCCTGGAGCGGCCCCGTGCGCCACGCGCCGCCGTCGCAGATGGTCGACGGTCTCTGGCTTGCCGTGGTCATCCTCGGCTGCGTCTATGCCGGCTGGAAGACCTATCTCTATCTCTCGGCGACGCTGGCGCTCACCGACGTCCTCACCGCGATCGGCTACGGCCTGATCACGCTGATCCGCGTCGCGGTGCTGATCGCGCTGGCGTCGCTGATGTGGGTGCCCGTCGGCGTCTGGATCGGGCTGCGGCCGAAGCTCGCCGAGCGCATCCAGCCGCTGGCGCAATTCCTCGCCGCCTTCCCGGCCAACCTCGCCTTCCCGGTGTTCGTCGTGCTCATCGTGCGCTTTCGCCTCGACGCCAATGTCTGGTTGAGCCCGCTGATGATCCTGGGCACGCAGTGGTACATCCTGTTCAACGTCATCGCCGGGGCCAGCGCCTTCCCGACCGACCTGCGCGAGGCCGCCGCGAGCCTGCATCTCACCGGCTGGCGCTGGTGGTTCAAGGTCGTGCTGCCCGGAATCTTCCCCTATTACATCACCGGCGCCATTACCGCCTCGGGCGGCTCGTGGAACGCGGCGATCGTCGCCGAGGTCGCGAGCTGGGGTGATACCCATCTCACCGCAAGCGGGCTCGGCGCCTACATCGCTGCGGCCACCGAGCACGGCGACTTTCCGCGCGTCGTGCTCGGCATTGCCGTGATGTGCATTCTCGTCACTCTGTTCAACCGGCTGCTGTGGCGGCCGCTCTATGCCTTCGGCGAACGCCGGCTGCGGCTCGGCTGACCGGGAGAATTGTCATGCGCGACCAGGTCAAGGACTCATCGCTGATCGAGATCAAGAGCGTCAGCCGGCTGTTTCCCAAGGGCAGCGGCGAGGATCTCGTCGTGCTGGAGAAGGTTGACCTCACGATCCGCGCCGGCGAGATCGTCGGCCTGCTCGGACGCTCCGGCTCCGGCAAGTCGACGCTTCTGCGGATCATCGCCGGCCTGGTGTCGCCATCCTCGGGCGAAGCGCGCTGCCGCGGCGAGATCATCGCCGGCCCGCCCGTTGGTGTCGCCATGGTGTTCCAGTCGTTCGCACTGTTTCCCTGGCTGACCGTGCTGCAGAACGTCGAGCTCGGCCTCGAGGCGCTCGGTGTCGACAGCGCCGAGCGGCGCAAGCGCGCGCTGGCCGCGATCGACCTGATCGGTCTCGACGGTTTCGAATCCGCTTTTCCAAAGGAGCTCTCCGGCGGCATGCGCCAGCGCGTCGGCTTCGCCCGCGCGCTGGTGGTGCATCCCGACCTGCTGCTGATGGACGAGCCGTTTTCGGCCCTGGACGTGCTGACCGCCGAGACACTTCGTACCGACCTCGTCGATCTCTGGACCGACGGGCGGCTGCCGATCAAGTCGGTGCTGATGGTGACGCACAACATCGAGGAAGCGGTGCTGATGTGCGACCGCATCCTGGTGTTCTCGTCCAATCCCGGCCGCGTCGCCGCCGAGTTCAAGGTCGACCTGCTGCATCCGCGCAACCGGCTCGATCCGGCGTTCCGCCAACTCGTCGACAGTCTCTATGCCCGCATGACGCAGCGGCCCGAGCCGAAGCTGCCGAGCACCGCCAGCGCCGGCGTCGGCATGGTGCTCAGCCACGTGTCGTCGAACTCGATCTCGGGCCTGATTGAGACGCTCGCCGGCGAACCTTATAATGGGCATGCCGACCTGCCGGTGCTGGCGGGCCATCTGCAGCTCGAGGTCGACGAGATCTTTCCCTTGGCCGAGGCGCTGCAGCTCCTGCGCTTCGCCCAGCTCAGCGAAGGCGATCTGACCCTGACCGAGGCCGGGCGGCGGTTCGCGCATCAAGAGACCGACGAGCGCAAGAAGCTGTTCGCGCAGCATCTGATGGAGAACGTGCCGCTGATGGGGCTGATCCGCCGCGTGCTCGACGACCGCCCCTCGCACGCCGCGCCGGCCGCGCGCTTCCGCATCGAGCTCGAGGACTACATGTCCGAGCACTATGCCGACGAGACGCTGCACACCATCGTATCATGGGGCCGCTACGCCGAGCTGTTTGCCTATGACGAGCAATCCGAGACCTTCAGCCTGGAAAACCCGCATTGAGGCCAGCGGCGTCACGGCGCGATCGTCAGGGTCGCCTTCATGTTGGGGTGAAAGCGGCAGTAGTAGTCGACCGTGCCCGCCTTCTTGAGGACCGAACTCACCGTCTTGCTCGGCGGCAAAATGACATCGAATGCGCCATCCCGCGCCGTCGCCGTATGAGCCAGCGCATCCTTGTTGACCCATTCGACGGTGTCGCCGACCTTGGCCGAAGCCGCGGCCGGCGAGAATTCGAGCTTGTCCACCACGATCCGGATCGTGGCCGCGCGCGCCGGAACGCTCACGGCGGCGAGCACAACCACACTCGCGAGAGTGATGCGTCCCGAAAGCATCGGATCGTCCTACTTCAGATCCGCCGCGACATGCTCGGCGTGCTGCTCGTGGCCCTGGAAGAGCTTGAGGCCGGTCTGAAGCAACTCCTTCAGCTCGGCGTTGGTCGCGGACGGAATGAGCTGCGTCTCCAGCGCGCCGTTCACCGTCTTGTGGTAGGCGACCTCGTTGGCGATATAGGCCTTGTCGAAGGCTGCGCCCTTGAGCTTGCCGAGCTCGTCGAGCTTCTCGCTCGCCTGCTTCGACAGTGCGCGGCTGGTGTCGTTATCCTCAGGCGTGACTTTCAACTTCTTGACGAGGGCGAGGGCCTGCTTGTTGACCGCCTCGTGGTCACGCACCATGCCTTGGGCGAACTCCTTGACTTCCTTGCTCCCGGATTTGTCCAAGGCCTGCTTCGCCGCCTTGATGTCGATTTCGCCGGCTGTGTAGGCGATATGCGCGATCTGCGGATCGCTGAGCTTGGCGCCCTGCGACAGGGCGGCGCTGCTCGTGACGCAGAGCGCGACGGCGATCGTGCCGATATGCTTGAACATGGTTCTCATCTCCTGTGGCGCCGGACCTCGTGGCCGGCGGGTGAATGGCTGCACAGGGATTGGATGAAAAGCGGGAGCCGACGTTCCCGGGAATCTTCACGCCGGACGTCGAAGACGATCGAGCACGGCGTCGGTCAGCCGCTCGCAACGCGGGCCGGCGAAGGGAAACGCGTCCAGAAGGACGGGACCGACCTCCTTTTCGACGTTCTCGCGCAACATGCCGCGGGCGCGATGCAAGCGCGTCTTCACGGTCTCGGGCTTCAATCCGAGCAAGTCCGCCGTCTCGTCGATGCTCATCTCCTCGATCACGCGGGCGATGAACACCAGGCGAAACGGCTCGGACAGGTCATCGATCGCCCGTTCGACGACGGCCTGGATCTGGCGCTGCGCCACAGACTTCTCCGGATCGCTCGACGTAGCGGGAAATTGGATCACCTCGGCCCCTGGCCTGTCTTGGTGCTGCACATCCAGTTGCAGTGCGGGCCGTTGTCCGCGCAGGCGTCCCATCGCCTCGTTCATTGCGATGCGGACCAACCAGGTCGACAGGCTGGACTGGCCGCGAAACTCGTCGAGATGGGTGAGCGCCCGGACATAGGTCTCCTGCACGACGTCCTCCGCCTCACTGTCATTGCGCAGGATGCCGCGGGCGATCCGGAACAGGCGACGGTTGTTGGCCTGGAGGATGGCCCGGATGGCGGTCTCGTCCCGGGCTTTTGCCCGTCGGATCAGGTCATCCTCGCCGCTCGTCGCCGCGGAGACTGTGGTCGCTGTGGTCCAAGGCATTGTCGATCATCCAAGCTGAGCACGCGTGGCTTAGATGGAATTGGAGCCGGAAGGTTCCCAAGAACAATCACGCAAGGCGTTTTACTGCACCGCCGCGAACGTATCGGCTCGCGCCATCGCCCAGGCGTCGCGGAAGCGGACGTCCTGGGTGCCGTCGAGCAGCTCGCCAGGACGCAGCGCCGGATACAGCTTGGCAAACGAGGACACCTCAGTGGTCGACGTCCGCTGTGAGAAGTGGATCGGCCGCAGGTCCTGCGGATGTTCAAGACCGGCGGCGGCGAGCAGCTCGGCCAGCGCATGCAGGGTCGCGTGATGATAGTTGTAGACGCGGTCGAGCTTGTGCGGGACGACCAGCGCGCGAGCGCGCGTCGGATCCTGGGTGGCGACACCGGTCGGGCATCTGTCGGTATGGCAGCTCAAGGACTGGATGCAGCCGAGCGAGAACATGAAGCCGCGCGCCGCGTTGCACCAGTCGGCGCCGATCGACATCGCGCGCGCCATGTCGAACGCGGTGGCGATTTTGCCGGAGGCGCCGATCTTGATGCGGTCGCGGATGCCAAGGCCGACCAGCGCATTGTGCACGAAGCTGACGCCCTCGCGCATCGGCATGCCCAGATGGTCCATGAACTCGAGCGGCGCGGCACCGGTGCCGCCTTCATTGCCGTCGACCACGATGAAGTCGGGATAGATGCCGGTCTCCAGCATGGCCTTGCAGATCGCGAGGAATTCCCAGGGGTGGCCGATGCACAGCTTGAAGCCGGCCGGCTTGCCGCCCGACAGTCGCCGCATCTCGCTGATGAACTGCATCATGCCGATGGGCGTCGAGAACGCGCGATGCGCCGGCGGCGAGATGCAATCCTCGCCCATTGAGACACCGCGGATCTTCGAGATCTCCTCGGACACCTTGGCGGCCGGCAGCACCCCGCCATGGCCGGGCTTGGCGCCCTGGCTGATCTTGAGCTCCACCATCTTGATCTGGTCGTGGCTCGCGACCCGCGTGAACGCCTCGGGATCGAACGTGCCATCATGACGCCGGCAGCCGAAATAGCCGGAGCCGATCTCCCAGATGATGTCGCCGCCCATTTCGGCGTGATAGGGACTGAAGCCACCTTCGCCGGTGTCGTGGGCGAAGCCGCCCTTCTTCGCCCCGCCATTGAGGGCACGCACCGCATTCGGGCTCAGCGCGCCGAAGCTCATGGCGGAGATGTTGAACACCGAGGCCGAATACGGCTTGGTGCAATCCGGACCACCAATGGTGATGCGGAACTTCTCCTCCGCTTGCGGCTTGGGAGCGATCGAATGGTGCATCCATTCGTAGCCCTCGCGGTAGACGTCCTCCTGGGTACCGAACGGGCGCTTGTCGAGCTCCATCTTGGCGCGCTGATAGACCACCGCGCGGGTGTCGCGCGAGAACGGCATGCCGTCCTTTTCGCTCTCGAAGAAATACTGCCGCATCTCGGGCCGGATCTCTTCGAGCAAGAACCGCATATGTGCCGAGATCGGATAATTGCGCAGCACTGCGTGGCTCTTCTGCACGAGATCGCGGATGCCGAGCAGGGTGAGCGCACCGAAGATCAGCAGCGGGATCAGGACGAGATCGAAGATCTTGCGGTCGTAGATGCCGAGGATCAGCAGCAAAGCGGTCGCCGTGGCGCAGATCGTCAGCACGATGAAGCGCGGCGAAAACGGGAGCAGCAGCGTATCCATGGGAGGCCTCGGGGCAGCTCGTGGAAGATCCGGTGTCACGATAGTACTGATATCGCGAAGCAATCGTTACACAAGCGCGCGCAATCGGCCATCGATGATATCACAACGTCGATAGCCCTAGGCTATCGGCTGCGGCACTGCGAGATCGGTCCGCAGCGCCGTAGCGGCCTCGGCGCCTCCCCGCCGAGACACGCGATCGCCAAAGGCAGCGGCTTACCCCTCCGCGAACAGCCCCGAATGCGCCTCGCGCAACTGCCGCTTCAAGAGCTTGCCGCTGGGGTTCTTGGGCAGCGCATCGACAAACACGATCCGCTTCGGCGTCTTGAAGGTGGCGAGCCGCGCCGAGGCCTGCTTGAGCACCGCCTCCTCGGTCAGCTCGCAGCCGGACTTGACCACGACCATCGCCACGACCGCCTCGACCCAGCGTGGATGCGGCAGGCCGACGACGGCGACCTCCGACACTTCCGGAATCAGATACAGCGCCTCCTCGACCTCGCGGCTGGCGACGTTCTCACCGCCGGTCTTGATCATGTCCTTCTTGCGGTCGACGATGGTGATGTAGCCTTCGTCGTCGATGGTCGCGAGATCGCCGGAATGAAACCAGTCGCCCTGGAAGGCGGCGGCGGTGCGCTCGACGTCGTGGAAGTAGCCGAGCATCAGATGCGGCGAGCGGTGCACGACCTCGCCGACCTGTCCCGGCGCAACATCATTCATCTCATCATCGACGACCCGGGTCTCGACGTTGAGCACGGCGCGGCCGCAACTGCCCGGCTTGCGCAATTGATCGTCGGGTCCGAGCATCGTCGCCAGCGGCGCGATCTCGGTCTGGCCATACAGGTTCCACAGACGCACCTTCGGCAGCCGCTGCGCCAGCTCGCGCAGCACCTCGACCGGCATGATCGAGGCGCCGTAATAGCCCTTGCGCAAAGTGGACACGTCGGTGGTCTCGAACAGCGGCGAGCGCAGAATCGAGATCCACACCGTCGGCGGCGCGAAGAACGAGGTGATGCGATATTTCGCGATCAGCGGCAGCAGATTGTCCGGCGTCGGAAACGCGGTGATGATGTTGGTGGCGCCGACATAGATCGACGGCCCGAAGAACACGTCGAGCTGCGCGCAGTGATACAGCGGCAGCGCGTGGAGGGTGACATCGTCGGCGGAAATGCCGGCATCGACGATACAGCTGACATACTGCCAAATGACGGCGTCATGGGTCAGCATCGCGCCCTTCGGCAGCGACTCCGTGCCGGAAGTGTAGACGATCTGCGCGACGTCGCCTCCGGCGATCTCGACGGCAGGCACCGTCGCCGTCGAGGCCGCGAGCTCGGCAAAATCGATCATGTCGGCCTGCCGCTCGCTCGAACCTTCCGACGGCAGCCAGATCAATTGCTCGACCGCCGGCACCAGCGCCTTGGCAGCACGTGCCACGCCGGCAAAGCCGCTGTCGGTCGCGAGCAGCCGCGCGCCCGCATGCTTGAGGATGTAGGCGACCTCCTCCGGCTTGAGCATGAAATTGATCGGCACCAGGACAGCGCCGAGCCGCGCCAGCGCGAAGCGCAGGGCGGCAAAGGCATGAGAGTTGCGCGCGAGGATGGCGACCCGCTCGCCCTTGCCGACGCCGCGCGCGGCGAGGCCGGCCGCGAGGCGGTCGACGATGGCGTTGAACTCGGCGTAGGTCCAACGCGTATCGCCGCAGATCACCGCCGTCTTGCCTGGCGTGCGCGCCGCGCTCCGCCGCAGGAGGTCACCGAGCGTCTGTCTGCGAACGATGGAATCCATGGCCGTACCCCTCATTGTATCGGGGATGGCCGCCGCTCGGGCAATCCAAGTCCCCTCCCTGTGTCGCGCCGGACGTCTGCAGGTCCGGTCTTGCTGCCGAAAATCGCACGGCCGCTTCGAAACGCGCAAGGAGGATATTGCCAACGAAAAGAGCGCCCCGATTGCGTCGAGGCGCTCTTTCGAAAGTGTCAAAGTCGGAAGCTTGGCGGCTCAGCGCTCGACGAACGCTTTCTCGATCACGAAATGGCCGGGTTCGTTGCCGCTGCCTTCGAGGAAGCCGCGGGATTCGAACATGGTCTTGAGCTCCTCCAGCATCGCCGGGCTGCCGCACATCATGATGCGGTCCTTGGCGATATCGAGCTCGTGCTGGCCGATATCGTTGAACAGCTGCTGCGACGAGATGAGGTCGGTGATGCGGCCGCGGTTGCGGAACGGCTCGCGGGTGACGGTCGGATAATACTGCAGCTTGCCTTCGAGCAGCTCCCCGAACAGCTCGTCCTCACGCAGCTTGGCGACGACGCTCTCGCCATAGGCAAGCTCGGCGACCTGGCGGCAGCCGTGGACCAGCACGATGCTCTCGAACCGCTCGTAGACGTCGGGGTCCTTGATCAGGCTGGCGAACGGCGCGAGACCGGTCCCGGTCGACAGCAGCAGCAGCCGGCTGCCGGGCAGCAGGTTGTCGGGGATCAGCGTGCCGGTCGCCTTGCGGCCGACCAGGATGGTGTCGCCTTCCTTGATCTTCTGTAGCCGGGAGGTCAGCGGACCGTCCTGCACCTTGATGCTGAAGAACTCGAGTTCCTCCTCGTGATTGGCGCTCGCCATGCTGTAGGCGCGCAGCAGCGGCCGGCCCTCGACCTCAAGGCCGATCATCGCGAACTGACCATTCTGGAAGCGGAAGCCCGCATCGCGGGTGGCTCGGAAGGAGAACAGGGTGTCCGTCCAGTGGTGAACGGAAAGAACTTTCTCTTTATAGAACGCGCTCATGTCGTTTGTTTTTTCACGTGGGCTGAAGTTGGAAGAAACAAGTCGTGACGGAGGCAGGACCGCAAAAACCCTATAGATCCAGCGATTTCGGCGCCTGATGTACGTGAAAACAGCGAATAATCAACCCGCGTGGACGCACCATTGATCACGATCAAATGCATGCCGGCGGATGCCCGGAATCGCCTCGATCGGCCGTTCATTCGTACACAAACGATGTGGGTAATTTACTTGCCGAGATTCCGATTTTCCAGCACTTTAATTCCGCATCTCCGGCCCAATCCTTGAGCAATGATTAACCATCCGCAGACCCAGCTCGCCGCCATCACCCGCTATTGCGTCGAACGAGGCATCGCGCTCGACGTGCGGGAGGACGGCTGGTTGCTGGTGCTCGAGGATGCCACCCGGCGTCACCTGATCTTCGGCTATGATCTCGGCCTGAACAGTGCGGTGGCGCACAGACTGGCATGTGACAAGGCGGCGACCTCGGCGCTGCTGAGAGCCGACGGGATTGCCGCGGTTCCACACGCATTCTTTCTGGCGCCGGTCCTTGGCGGCCAGTCCGGCCAGACGGCCGAGGCCGTGCTGGCGCTGCTCGAAACGCATCCGCGCGGGCTGGTGGTCAAGCCCAACGAGGGCACCTCGGGGCGGTCGGTGGTCCGCGTCACGGCGAAGGATGACCTGCTGCGCGCAGTGAACGGCATCTTCGAGACCGGCGCGAACGTCGCGATCGCGCCGCTCATGGACATCATCGACGAAGTCCGGGTCGTGCAGCTCGATGACGCAGCCATGATCGTCTATCGCAAGCAGCGCCCCATCGTGATGGGCGATGGCGTCAAGTCGCTCCGCGACCTCGCGCTGGCGGCCACTCCGGCCGCGGGACACGCGCAACTCCTGCGGCGCCTCGACGCGGAATTCGGCGCGTCTGCGCTGCGCGCCGTCGTGCCGCGTGGCGAGCAGCGCCTGCTGAGCTGGCGCCACAATCTCGAATTCGGGGCTCAACCCGAGCTGCTCGAACCCGGCGCGCAACGGGACCTCGGTGCTGCCCTCGCCACCGCGGCGGCGCGCGTCATCGGCATCCGCTACGCATCGGTCGACCTCGTGCTGGCCGATGGACGCTGGCAGGTGCTCGAAATCAATTCGGGCGTGAAGATGGAGGCGCTCGGCCGGCATGCGCCGGAGCTGGTCGAGAGCACTTATTTCGCCGCGCTCGACACCATCTTCGGCAGAGGCCCACCGAAATGACGCGCGGCCGGCGGCCCGATCTCCAGCAATAAGATTTCTCTGGCCTCGATCAGGATGAGGGATTAGTCTCCGGTCCAAAATAAACAGTATACTGTCAATATGGAGGACGTCCTTGCGCATCGCCGTGCTCGGCGGCGGCCCTGGCGGGCTGTATTTCGCCTATCTCTGGAAGAAGCGGCACCCCGCCGCCGTGGTCGATCTGTTCGAGCAGAATCCGGCTGGAGCGACCTGGGGCTTTGGCGTCGTGTTCTCCGACCAGGCGCTTGAATTCCTGCGCGCCGACGATCCCGACACCGTGGACGCGATCGCGCCGCGCATGGAGAGCTGGCGCAACATCACGCTCAATCTGCGCGGCGAGACCGTCGAGATCGATGGCGTCGGCTTTTCCGCGATCGGCCGGCTCGAACTGCTGAAGCTGCTGCAGGCCCGCGCCGAGAGCGTCGGCGTCGTCGCCCGCTACGGCACGACCGTCCAGTCGCTGGACCAGCTCGCAGGCTACGATCTGATCGTCGCTGCCGACGGGCTGAACTCGCTGGTCCGCCGCAGCTTCGAAGGCGATTTCGGCTTGTCCGTGTCCTACTCCAGCAACAAGTTCGCCTGGTACGGCACGTCGAAGACATTCGCGACGCTGTCGCAGACCTTCGTCGCGACCGACCACGGCAGCTTCAACGCGCACCATTATCGCTATGCGCCGGACATGAGCACGTTCCTGGTGGAATGCGATCGCGCCACCTGGCACGCTTATGGCTTCGCCGAGATGTCGGTCGATGAATCCCGGCGCGTCTGCGAGCAGGTGTTTGCCGCCACGCTCGATGGTCACGCGCTGGTCTCCAACCGATCGGTATGGCGCAATTTCCCTTGGGTCTGGAACGAGCACTGGTGGCACCGGAACATGGTGCTGATCGGCGACGCGCTGCATACCGCGCACTTCTCGATCGGCTCCGGGACGCGGCTGGCGATCGAGGACGCGATCGCGCTCGCCAAGGCGCTCGATGCCGAGAGGAGTCTCTCCGACGGCCTCGCCCGCTATCAGGCCGAGCGGCAGCCAATCGTGAAGAAGCTGGTGACGGCGGCCCGGACCAGCAGCGACTGGTATGAATCCTTCCCGGCCCACATGACGCTCGGCCTGTTGGATTTCGCCTACAGCTATATCACCCGGTCCGGGCGCATCGATGATTCCAGGCTGCGGGCGATGGCCCCGCAATTCATGGCCCGCTACGAGGCATCTCGGAGCACGGGAGGGCGCGTATGAACCAAGAGATCGCCGACAAGGTTCCGCGCGACAGCGCCGGCGCGCGCGAGATCGGCTTCGCGATTCCCGCCCGCTACAATGCCAGCCGCGTGCTGTTCGACAATCTCGCCAGAGGCAACGCCGACAAGGCTGCGCTGATCGGTCCCGCCGGCCAGCGCAGCTATGCCGAGCTGTGTGCCGACGCCTGCCGTTGGGGCAACGGCTTCGCCGCGCTCGGGCTCAGCCGCGGCGATCGTGTCCTGCTGTTCCTCGACGATACACCGGCCTATCCGGCCGCGTTCTTCGGCGCAGTGCGCGCCGGCTTCGTGCCGCTGCTGATCAACACGCTGACGCCGCCGGATCTGCTGCAATTCTATCTGGCTGATTCCGGCGCCAAGGTCGCGGTCGCCGACGCCGAGTTTGCCGCACGATTCGACGCGCAGGCCTGCGCCGAGACCGCGTTGCGCACGCTGATCGTCGTCAATGGCGAGGCACCGGCCACCGCCGTCGCGACCACGGTCGCGGTCAATGCGTGGCTGCCCGATTTCACCGATCAATTGGCGGAGGCCGACACCCACCGCGACGAGATGGCATTCTGGATGTATTCGTCCGGCTCCACCGGTCGCCCCAAGGGCATCGTCCATCTGCAGCACGACATGGCCTATAGCGACCAGGCGTTCGCGCGCAACGTGCTGCGGCTGGGGCCGGACGACATCTGCTTCTCGGTGCCCAAGATCTTCTTCGCCTACGGCTTCGGCAACGCGATCACCTTTCCATTCTCGGCCGGAGCGACGACGCTGCTGCTGCCCGGCCAGCCGAAACCCGCTGCCATCTTCGATGCGATCAGCCGCTTCCGTCCCACCGTGTTCTTCGGCCTGCCGACGCTCTACACCGCGCTCACCAAGGCCGAGGGTGCGAAGCAGGCGGACTTCTCGTCACTGCGGCTCGCGGTCTCCGCGGCCGAGGTGCTCTCGGCCGAGGTCTTCAACGGCTGGAAGAGCCTGACCGGCCTGGAGATCGTCGAAGGCCTCGGCTCGACCGAGGTGCTGCACGTCTATCTCTCGAACCGCGAGGACCGCAAGAAGCTCGGCGCCGCCGGACTGCGCGTCCCCGGCTACGAGATCGCGCTGCGCGACGGCGAAGGACGCGAGGTCGCCACCGGCGAAGAGGGCATTCTCTGGGTACGCGGCGACTCGAACACGCCGCTCTACTGGAACCGTCCGGACAAGACCGCGGAGACGATCCGCGATGGCGGCTGGATCTACACCGGCGACCGTTTCGTGCGTGATGCCGACGGCTTCCATTTCTTCCGCGGCCGCGCCGACGATCTGGTCAAGATCTCCGGACAATGGGTCTATCCGCTCGAAGTCGAGCTCTGCCTCGCCGAGCATCCCGATATCCGGGAGTGCGCCGTGTTTGCGCACGAGTTGCCGGATCGTCGCATGAGCCTGAAGGCCGTGGTGGTCACCAACGGCAGATCCAGGGACGAGCCCGCAACCGTCAAGGCGCTGCAGGATTACGTGAAAACGAAGCTGCTGCCCTACAAATATCCGCGCGAGATCGTCTTCATCGACGAGTTGCCGAAGACGGGCACCGGCAAGATCGACCGTCAGGCGGTGATGCGGCTGTGAGCCCCCGCCTTGCGCCCCGCAACCGCGGCGTTCAGCGATCAGCCGACCTTGCCGAGATGCTCCAGCGCATCCTCGGCGCGCAGCGGCACCCGCGACACCTCGTTGTTGAGATCGACGAGCTGCGCCAGCAAAGCCATCAGCATCTTGCGATCCGCGGCCTTCAGCGGCGCCAGCATGCGGGCCTGGGCGCGATCAACCGCCGGCATGATCGCACGGAGCAGTGCGCCACCCCCTCTGGTCAGGTAAAGGAGCTTGACGCGCTTGTCCTCGGCCGACGGTTTGCGCTCGATATGGCCCTTGCTCTCCAGCCGCTCGATCACGCTGCCGAGCGTCGAACGGTCGAAGGCGATCACCGCCGACAACCGGGTGGCATCGATGCCCGGGTGCGTCTGGATCGCGACCAGCGCCGCGTATTGCACCGGCGTCAGGTCGAACTCCCGACACTCCTCGACGAAGATCGACACCGCAATCTGCTGCATCCGCCGGAACAGATAGCCCGGCTTGGTGTAGACTGCGTCCATCGTGATGTCGGGCGGCCTACTCGGCATCGGGCTGACGCTCCGGAGCAGCATCGGCGAAGGCCGGCAGCGCCTTCGCCGCGGCTTCGGCCTGCAGCAGGCGCGGGAACGCTGCGACATCGACGCCGAAGCGGCGTGCATTGCCGAGCTGCGGCACGAGACACAGATCCGCCAGGGTCGGCGCGGCACCGAAGCAGAATGGTCCGGGCTCATGCTTGATCAGCGCTTCGCAGGCAGCGAGCCCCTCGCGATTGGCCCAGCCGGCCCAGGCCGTGACCTTGTCCTCGGGCAGGCCGAGCTCCCGGAGCCGCGCCAGCACCTTCAGGTTCTGCACCGGATGGGTGTCGCAGGCGAGCACCTGCGCGAAGGCGCGGACCTGGGCGCGCCGCAACGGATCCTTCGGCAGCAGCGGTGGCTCAGGATGGGTCTCGTCGAGCCATTCGATGATCGCAAGCGACTGGATCAACGCGACGCCGCTGTCGTCCTCGAGCGCGGGGACCAAACCCTGCGGGTTGAGCGCGAGATAGGCGGGCGCGCGCTGCTCGCCCTTGCGGAGGTGATGCGGCAGATGCTCGGCCGTGAGACCCTTGAGGTTGAGCGCGATCCTGACTCGATAGGATGCGCTGCTGCGGAAATAGCCGTGCAGCTTCATCATGGCAGTCCTCCCGATGCGATGGCTCTGGTTGTATTTGACGGTAATCAAATTGGCAGTATACTGTCAATTAAGAACGACATCTGATCATGGGAGGGACGCATGGCCGCGGTTTCGACACCAGAGCGCGAGGCGTTCTACAAGAAGATCGACGGCGAAAACATGACGGCGCTGTGGACGGTGATGAGCGATCTCATCACGCCCGAGCCGAAGAGCGCCTGTCGCCCGCATCTGTGGCAGTTCGCGGCGATCCGCGACTATATGATCGAGGCCGGGCGGCTGATCACGGCGAAGGAGGCCGAGCGGCGCGTGCTCATCCTGGAGAATCCCGGGTTGCGCGGGCAATCCAAGATCACCACCTCGCTCTATGCCGGCGTTCAGATGGTGATCCCGGGCGACGTCGCCCCCGCCCATCGGCACAGCCAGTCCGCATTGCGCTTCGTGCTGGAAGGCAAGGGCGCCTTCACGACCGTCGAGGGCGAGCGCACCCTGATGGAGCCGGGCGACTTCATCATCACCCCGTCGATGACCTGGCACGATCACGGCAATGAGACCACCGAGCCGATGTTCTGGCTGGACGGCCTCGACATTCCGCTGGTGCAGTTTCTCGACGCATCGTTCGCGCAGGGCGCGCAGGAGGACCAGCAGAAGGTCGCGCGCCCCGCGGGCGACAGCTTCGCGCGCTACGGACATAACCTCCTGCCTGTCGACGCCAAGCGCAGATCCAGGACATCGCCGATCTTCAACTATCCCTACATCTATACGCGCGAGGCGCTGGAGAACGCGAAGCGCAGCGAGGAATGGGATGCCTGCCACGGGCTGAAGCTGAAATTCTCAAATCCCGAGACCGGCGATTTCGCGATGCCGACGATCGGCACCTTCATCCAGCTGCTGCCGAAGGGCTTCAAGACCGCGCGCTATCGCTCGACCGACGCGACCGTGTTCACCGCGATCGAGGGCAAGGGCCGCAGCCGCATCGGCGACCAGACCTTCGAATGGGGCCCGCGCGATCTGTTCGTCGTTCCGAGCTGGCAATGGGTCAGCCACGAGCCGGACGAGGATGCGGTGCTGTTCTCGTTCTCGGATCGCCCGGTGCAGGAGAAGCTCGACTTGTTCCGGGAAGACCGCGGCAACGCCTGACACCTCGGGATCAGCGCCAGCGCAGGAGCCGCGCTTCGAGCATGCTGATCAGCCGGCCAACGGCGAGACCGAACAGCGACAGGATCAGGATCCCCGCCATCAGCTGATCGGTCTGCATCAGATTGCCGGCCTGCAGCACGAAGGTGCCGATGCCGGTCTCGGCGCCGATCATCTCCGCCGAAACCACGAGCATCAGCGCGACCGACGCGGTGATGCGGAAACCGGCGAGGATCGACGGCAGCGCCCCGGGCCAGATCACGCGGCGGACGATGGTCGGGAACGGCACGTTGAAGCTCTGCGCCATGCGGATCAGGTTGCGCGGCACCGCATCGACGCCGCTATAGACCGAGATCGTGGTCGAGAAGAACACGCCCAGCGCGATCGTCGCGATCTTCGGCTGCTCGCCGATCCCGAGCCAAAGAATCAGCAGCGGCAGCACGGCGATCTTCGGAATCGGAAATAGCGCCGAGACGAAGGTGATGCCGATGCTGCGCGCAATGCGCCAGAGGCCGATCGCGAAGCCGACGACGATGCCGGTGGCGGTGCCGAGCGCCCAGCCGGCTACGATGCGCACGAACGAGGCCGAGACATGCTGCCAGAGCGCGCCGCTTTCGGCCAATCGATACAGGGCGCGCAGGATCGTCAGCGGCGCCGGCAGGAACAATGGGTTGACCAGTGCGAGGCTGCCGATCAATTGCCACAGGCCGAGCGCCGCCGCGAGCGCGAGCCAGCCGGCCCATCGGCTTGCGGCCGGCGTGAAGCCGCCGCCCCGGAACGGCACTTTCCGGCTCTGCTTGCCGACGACCTCAGGCGGTTCGGCCGGGGAGCGTTCAAGCATTCTGAACCTCGCGCTCGGCATCGATTGCCTCGCTCCGGATCAGGCCCCAGAGCTCGTTCTGCAGGTCCAGCAGTTGCGTGCGTACTCCGGCATCGCCGCGGCTGCGCCGCGTCGCCGGGACGCTGACGACCTTGCGGATGCGGCCGGGACGACGCGACAGCACGACGATGCGGTCGGCGAGCCGCACGGCCTCGTCGAGATTATGCGTGACATAGACCGCGCCCATGGTGCCGTCGGCCAGCAGATCGACGAAATCCTCCATCAAGAGCTCGCGGGTCTGCGAGTCCAGCGCCGACAACGGCTCATCCATCAGCAGGATTGCCGGGCGGACCGCCAGCGCCCGGGCAATGCCGACCCGCTGGCGCATGCCGCCCGACAACTGCTTGGGATAGACGGTCCGGAAGTCGGCCAGCCCGGTCCGCTGCAACGCATCGTCGACGGCGGCGGCGCGCTGCTGCGTCGACAGCGATGTATGGAGGAGCGGAAACGCGACGTTATCGGCGACGCTCGCCCACGGCAGCAGCGCGAAGTCTTGGAACACGAACGTCAAGGGATTGAGGCTGCCGGGCGGCGGGGCTCCGCGCAGCAGGGCCTGCCCCTTGCTCGGCTGCAACAACCCGCCGAGGATCGACAGCAGCGTGCTCTTGCCGCAGCCGGACGGTCCAACGATGGCCACCACCTCGCCGGCTCCCACCGTGAACGACACGCCATCGAGCACTTCGAGCGCGTCGAAACGGTGGCTGATGGCCTCGGCGATCAGGTCCATGTCAGACGATCCCGCTGCAGGTCCGCACCGTGCCTGCCTTCATCAATCCGGCTTCACGAGGTCTTTGGCGATGATCGCAGCCGCATCATAGCCCTGGTCCGCGAAACCCTGCGCCTGAAGCCATTTGATCTGGCTGTCGATGTTCTTCACGTCGAGCTTGCCGTCGGGATCGATATAGGCGCAATTGCCCACCACCTGCTCGACCGGCAGGTTGGTGTACTTGCCGATGATCTCCAGCAATGGCCTGGTTTTGTCGTCGATGGCGGCAGTGCCGTCCTTGACCGAGGCGAGCACGACATCATGATACTCGCGCTCGGCGCGCTGAAGCGATGCCAGCAACTTGCCGACCAGGGCCGTGTTGGCCAGCGTCTTCGGCCCGGCGAACACGCCGGAGACCTGCCACGGCGTCTCGTCGCCGACCCAGCCGAGATGTTTGACGGCACCCTCCTCCATCAGCTTGCGCGCGACGGAAACCGGCATCAGCGCCGCGTCGACGGTTTCGCCCTTGATCGCGGCCGACATGTTGGACATCGACTGAAGCGGCACGATCTTCACGTCGCCGAGCTTGAAGCCGTATTTGTCGGCCAGCAGCCCCACCGAGTAGTGAAAGCTCGACCCGACCTGGGTCATCGCCACGCGCTTGCCGGCAATGTCCTTCGGCGTCTTGAGACCTGCCTCATAGGCCTTGTTGCTGGCAAAGTAGCCGATCAGCGGAAAGCCCGGGCGGTCGCGGCTCATGCCGGCGATGATCTTCAACGCGCCCTTGCCTGCAAGGTTGTACAATCCCGCGGTGAAGGCGGTCACCCCGACATCGACGTCGCCCGTGGCCGTCGCCACGGCGATCGGTTGCGCTGCATCGAAAAACTTCAGCTCGACGTCGAGGCCGGCGTCGCGGAAGTAGCCCTTGTCCAGCGCGATGAACACCGGCGCGGACGAGGATAGCCGGAGAACGCCGATCCGGAGCTTGGCGTCGTCGGCCAGCGCAGTGCCGATTGCTACGAGGCTCCAGAGCAGCCCCAGGACGAAGCCAACGCATCGGAACATCACACTCTCCAAGATCTGGCGACCCGCACACCCGGCCCAACGATGACGCCGACTTGTTGCAATATTTCGAGCCTGATGTCGCGCCAAATTTTCAGGGGATCGCAGCCTCAGAGGCCGGGCATCTTGCTCCCAGCCGCCTTGGTGCCGGCTGCCTTGGACTCGGTTGGCGTGGTCTCGACTGCCTTGGTCTCAGCGGAAAACCCATCTTCGAACCGCCCAGCTTCACTGCCCGCCCGACAGGTCAAGCCCGACAGAGCGCCGGCCATATTTTTCGCGCGGCACATCCCCTTGGCCGTGAGCTTGCGGATGTCACCATCCACCTTGAAGATGATCATATCGACGGGATAGGCGCGCGCGTTCGCGGGCTGCCGTTGTTCGACATCGCCGGGGCTCGAGACGGTCATCATCCCTCCGTCGAGCATCACGAAATAGAAGCCGGCTCGTCCATCACTGTAGCGCGTATTGAGCAAGGCACCCTTGCAGTCGGCGGTCCGGTCCTTTGCCGCGAGTACCACACGGTGGCCGAATGACGATGGGCGACGTCGCGACGAAGCCTCCCGCTGGTTCATCCTGCTTGTGCACAGGGTGACGGCCTCAGAACGTCTGCATCACCGGCTTCTCGCCATTGGACAGAAACAGCCCTTCAAAGCGGCCGATCTCGCTGTCGGCCGCGCATTCGATCAGGTCGGGTCCCTTGAATGGATTGCCGTGGCGGCACTGCCCCTTGGCCATCACCCTGTTGATCGCCGTCCGACTTTGGCCAAAGATCATCATGTCGACCGGTGTGACGAACTTGTCGGGGCCAGGTTGCTCCTGCAGATCGCCACGATTCGAGAACGTGACGATGCTGCCGTCGAGCAAGGTGAAGTAGAAGCCGGTGCGCTGATCGTCATAGTCGGTATTGAGCAGCGCGCCCTTGCATTCCGAGCTGCGATCCTTTCCAGCGACGATGAGCTTCTGGCAAGTTCCCTTCACGGTCACCATGGCGGTCAACCGGGCATCGGCGAACGATGGAGTTGCAGATTGCATCAGCACGCCGAGCGCACACACCGACACTGCCAACACCGCTGACTTCATCGGACTCCCCTCCCATGCCCTTGAGTACGACTATGCCTCAACCTCTGACGACATGGAAGTTCTATTTTTGTTCTCATATCACTTTTTCAGAAACGGCCGCTGCGGGGCGTCAGCCGGCACGGGCTTCGAGCGCCTGAAGCCACACCGCAAATGCCCCCGTCAATTCGTCCATGACGGCCTGATCATTCCGGCCGGAGCGCGCAGGCACGTGGAAGGCGTGGTCGGCCTGATCGAGCCAATGCAACGTCGCGCGCGGTCCCAGCCGCCTCACGACGGGCGCGAGCAGCTCCATCTCCGCAAGCTTGTCGCGCGTCCCCTGCAGGAACAGCATCGGGACCTCGATCGCGTCGAGATGATCGGCGCGCGCAATGGAGGGCTTGCCGGCGGGGTGAAGTGGAAAGCCGAGAAAGGCGAGCCCGGCCACGCCCGGCAGCGGCGCTGCACTCTGCGCCTGCGACGTCATGCGCGCCCCGAACGACTTGCCGCCCGCGACGAGCGGCAGCCCCGGACAGAGCCGCGCGGCCTCCGCCACGGCCGCCCGCACCGCGGCGTGGGCGAGCGCGGGCGGATCAGGGCGCTTGCTTCCCTTCTCCATGTAGGGAAACTGAAAGCGCAGCGTCGCGATGCCGCGTGCGGCAAGGCTTGCGGCGGTCTGGCTCATGAAGACGTGGCTCATGCCGGCGCCCGCGCCGTGGGCGAACACGAAACAGGCGCGCGGCCGCGGCGGGGCCATGAACAGCGCGGACACGACGCCCGCGCCGTCGACGGGAAGCGCAAGGGAGCGCGGCTGGTGCTCGGTCATGCCCCAGAGTGCGAGCCGGCGTCCCCTGCGTCAACTCCAGTGACCACCGGCTTTGCGGCTCAGGCCGCGGTCCGGATCGTCTGCAGGAAGTCGGCGACATTGCTCCTCAGCGAAGCGGCCTGCTGCTGCAGCGCGGCGGCCGCCGCCAGCGCAGCTTCAGCGCCGGCATCGGTCTGCCCGGCCACGTTGCGCACGTCGCCGATCTCCTGCGTCACCGCCGCCGTGCCGCTGGCCGCCTGTTCGACGTTGCGGGCGATCTCGCTGGTTGCGGCCCCCTGCTGCTCCACCGCGGCGGCGATCGCATTGGAGATCTCGGCGATCTCCCGCACCGTGGTTCCGAACTGGGCGATCGCGCCGACCGTCTCCTGCGTCGCGCTCTGGATGGTCGCAATCTGGCTCGAGATCTGCTCCGTCGCCTGCGCGGTCTGCGACGCCAAATTCTTCACCTCGCTCGCGACGATCGCAAAGCCGCGGCCGGCCTCGCCGGCACGCGCCGCCTCGATGGTGGCGTTGAGCGCCAGCAGGTTGGTCTGGCTCGCGATCGCCTGAATCAGTTGCACGATGGTGCCGATCCTCTCCGCCGCGCTGGACAGCCCGTCGATCAGCTCGGACGTCCGCTGGGTCTCGTGCGTCGCCCGGGTCGACACCGTGACCGAGCGCTGCACCTGGGAGGATATCTCCCTGATCGAGGCCGCGAGCTCCTGGGTCGCCGAGGCCACGGTCTGCACATTGACGGACGCCTGCTCGGCCCGGCTGGCGACCGCTTCCGCAAGGCCGCGGCCGCGTTCGGCGACGCGTGCCAGCTCGCTGGCGCTCTCGCCCATCTCGGTCGCACGCCCGCCGACGCCGGTGATGACACCCTGCATGCCCTGCTCGAACCGGCCAGCCAGATCGGACATCATGCGGGCGCGCTCGGCCTCCGCAGCTTCACGCTGTGTCGCCGCTTCCTGCTCCATGCGGCGGACAGCAAGCGCATTGTCACGGAAAATCTCCACGGCGCGCGCCATCCGGCCGATCTCGTCGCGCTGTTCACCACCGGGAATCGGCTGATCCAATTCGCCGGCCGCCAGCGACTGCATGCGGTCGGTCATGCCGCGGATCGGCGCCGACACGCTGGCGCCGATCAGCCAGGCCAGCACCGCTCCGAATATCACCGCTGCGGCTGCCGTCACGACGACGGTCTGCTTGGTATCTTCGACCGCGACGCCGGTCCTCGCGGCCTGCTCTGCACGCGCGGTCCCAAGCTGCCGGTTGATCTGGCTGACCTGGGTATCGATCGAGGCGCTCGCCTTGGCGAGTTCCGCCTGCTTGGCGCGCAGGTCCGCGGCCACCTTGATCACTTCCTCGAGCGCAGCGGCATCCGCCGTCAGAGCCTCTTTCAGCGCAGCAACCAGCGCCTTCAGCTTGGCATCATCGACACCCGCGATCTCGGCTTCCGTATCGGCAATCGCGAGCTTCGCATAGACGAAGGTGAGCCTGGCATCGTCGGCATCGCCATTCGACAACGTGTTGGTATAGCGCATCACCGCGATGCGAACCGCGTCGACGACGCTGGCCAGACGCAACGGATTCATCAGCGGCTCGCTGCCAGCGCGATTGGCGAGGGCCACCTGGATGCCGCCGATGTTGATGCCGGCAACGGCGCCCAATGCGTCGGTCTTGGTGGTCGCCGCGCGCAGCCGGTCCACGGCCTCGGCCGCGGCAACGAACGATGCGCGATAGGCGGCCAGCGCGCTTCGCACCGGTCCCACGCCGTCAGCCAGCACCTTCAGACGGCCGGACTGCTTCTCGACCTGATCGGCGAGACCGCCGACGGCGTCGATCGCCTTGCTGGCCGCATCCTTGTCACCGACGTTCCAGGTGCGGATGAATCTCTCGACCGCGCCGTTGGCACCGAGCAGCGCGGCGCGCACCTGCGACATGCCGGCGTCCCCGGCCGCGCTGGTGACGAGCTCATCCACGGTGCCGCCGATGCGCCCGACCTGGATCATGGCGAAACCGCCGAGCAACACCAGGAAGCTCAGGATCAGGGCGAAGCCGCCGAAGATTCGCGGGCGGACACCGATCCAAGACATCAGAGAAGACAGTTTCATCGATTTGCCCGGCTGTTTCACGGAGTGGACCTGATGGTGGCGAGCAGCTCCTTGCCGAAGCGCTTCTCGAAGTCGGCATCGAGCGGCCTGACCGCGTCGACGAAGGTCTTGCGGTCGAACGTCTCGATCACCTCCATGCCGGCCTTGCGCAACTCATCGAGCTTCTGCGCATCGAGCTGGGCCTGCCAGGTGACCTCCGCAGCCGCCTTGGCGGCGGCAACCAGCGCATCACGGTCCGCCGCATCGAGATGGTCGAACATCGCGCGGTTGGCGACGAAAGCGATCGGCGCGAAGAAATGCCCGGTGAGCGTCAGATATTTCTGCACCTCGTCGAAGCGATTGGCCGCGATGGTGGCGACCGGATTTTCCTGACCGTCGAGCCGGCCGTCCTTGAGCGCGGCATAGACCAGTGGGAAATCCATCGGCATCACGTCGGCGCCCAGCGCCTTGAAGGTCATCTGGTAGACCGGATTGGGGATGACGCGGATCTTGAGGCCCTTGACGTCATCGACGGTACGGACCGGACGCTTTGAGTTGGTGAGATTGCGAAAGCCCTGCTTGCCCAGCGCCAGCAGCACCAGTCCCTTGTCGGCGAACTTGGCGCCGATCGCGGCGGCGACAGGCCCTTGCGCAACCGCCTTGGCATGCGCGGTGTCACGAAACAGGAACGGGATGTCGAAGACGCCGAGCTCGGGCACCACCGCGCTGGCGATGCCGCCGGACACCACGGCCACGTCCACCGCGCCGCTCCGGGTTGCAGCCAGCACCGCCGCCTCGCTGCCGAATGCGTTGCCCGCACGCTCATCGATGATGAGCCGCTTGCCGGCCAGCGCCTGCAGCTTCACGCGAAATTCGTCCGACCCGACCTGCTGCGGATTCTGAACCTGCGAGTTGAAGACCAGCGACACCATTCGCGGAGACGCCGTCGCCGCTTGGGATCCGAGCAGGGTTCCCACCAATGCCAAGAAACAAAATTCAAGCAGCTGTCTGCGCATGAAACACCGGGCTCGTTTTTCCTCGATGCACAACTAACAGCCAGATATGGTTAAGATGTTAAGACCCCGACAGTCGCAGGCGATGAGCCGTATAACTACGGAGATCGCCGAACCCACCAATCGAATTCGATTTTTCATAAATGGCGAGACCAGGCCGCTACGCAAGAGCGGCAGGCTCGATCATCGGCGCATGGCCCCTGACAGCATCACTCGCTTGCCGGCAACTGTAGGAACAGCCATGAGCAGCGCGTTGGCGACGTCCGCCGCGGCGATGGGCTTGTAGTTCGCCGGGATCAGGAAGCCGATGATGTTGTTCAGCCTGTTGCCCCATTCCTCGCCCGGCCGGCTCGGCTGTCCCAGCTCCGTCCGCGCGCCGACCAGCAGCGAAGGCCGCGCGATCACCAGTCCCTCGAAGGGCAGCGCGGTGAGCTCATCCTCGAGCTCACCCTTCACCCGGCTATAGAAGACGCGCGACGTGCTATCTGCCCCCATCGCGCTGACCAGACCGACGCGCCTGGTGCCGCTCGCGAGCGCGGCCCTGGCGACGGCGAGGTTTGCGTCGTGATCGATGGCGCGGAAGGCGGCCTGGCTCCCGGCCACCTTGATCGTGGTCCCCAGAGCCAGATAGAGCTCGTCGGCCGGCGGCAGGGACGGCAGCGCGGTGAAATCCACGACATGGGCCGTCAGCTTGGGTGAAACGTCAGGGGGCGCACGGCGGCCGACGACGTGCACATGATCCACGGTCGGATCGGCGAGCAGACCGCGAAGCAGCTCCCGTCCCACCAGCCCGGTTGCGCCGGCAATGATCACGGTCCGGTTCGTCATGCGCGGTCCCCACTCACAACCCGCCGACCAATGTACGCGTGGCCGCGGAGATAGGGAAGGCGGCAACGACACGACGCCGAATGCCACGACGCCGAATGCCATGGCGCCGCAGAGATGGCGCCGCAGACGGGACATGCCCTCCGCGGCGCCTCATCACCATCCGCCTCAGGCGCCCTTGCGCCGCTCCGCGGCCTTGGCCATCGCCGCGGCGAACGCGCCGCCGCCGGACGGCTTCTCCTCACGCGTGGTCATGCGCCCCGCAGGCGGCCGTGCGCTGGTCCGCTTCTCGCCCTTGGCCGGCAGCGGATCGGACAGCCGAAGCGTCAGCGAGATGCGGTTGCGCGGCACGTCGACGTCGAGCACCTTGACCTTCACGACCTGCCCCGGCTTCACCACCTCGCGCGGATCGTTGATGCGCTTCTCGGACATCGCCGAGATGTGGATCAGGCCGTCCTGGTGCACGCCGATATCGGCAAAGGCGCCGAAAGCCGCGACGTTGGTGATGGTCGCCTCCAGGATCATGCCCGGCTTGAGATGGGTGATCTTCTCGACGCCCTCCTGGAAGGTCGCGGTCTTGAACTCCGGACGCGGATCGCGGCCCGGCTTCTCCAGCTCCTTGATGATGTCGGTGACCGTCGGCACGCCGAAGCGCTCGTCGGCGAACTTCGCCGGATTGAGCGTCTTCAAGGTCTTGGTGTCGCCGATCAGCACCTTGATGTCGCTCTTTGTCGTCTCCAGGATCTTCTTCACGACCGGATAGGATTCCGGGTGCACGCCGGAGGCATCGAGCGGGTTGTCACCGTCGCGGATGCGCAAAAAGCCGGCGCACTGCTCGAACGCCTTCGGACCCAACCGCGGCACCTCCTTAAGCTTGTCGCGGGTCGGGAACGGACCGTTGGCATCGCGATGCGCGACGATGTTCTGCGCCAGGCTCTCGCCGATGCCCGACACCCGCGCCAGCAGCGGCGCCGAGGCGGTGTTGAGATCGACGCCGACGGCGTTCACGCAGTCCTCGACGGTGGCATCGAGCGCGCGGGCCAGCTCATACTGGTTGAGATCGTGCTGATACTGGCCGACGCCGATCGAGGCCGGCGGCACCTTGACGAGTTCGCCGAGCGGATCCTGCAGGCGGCGCGCGATCGAGACCGCGCCGCGGATCGAGACGTCGAGATTGGGGAATTCCTTGGCGGCGAACTCCGAGGCCGAATAGACCGACGCGCCGGCTTCCGACACGATCGCCTTGGTCAGCTTGAGATCCGGCTTCAGCTTCATCAAATCGTTGACCAGCTTCTCCGTCTCGCGCGACGCCGTGCCGTTGCCGATGGCGACGAGATCGATGCCGTGCTTCACGCAGAGTTGCGCCAGTGTCAGCATGCTCTCGTTCCACTGCCGCTGCGGCTCGTGCGGATAGATCGTGGCGTGATCGACGAACTTGCCGGTGCGGTCGATGACCGCGACCTTGACGCCGGTGCGGAAGCCGGGATCGAGCCCGAGCGTGGCGCGGCCGCCGGCGGGGGCGGCGAGCAGCAGATCGCGCAGGTTCGCCGCGAACACGCGCACCGCCTCCTTCTCCGCCTCCTGCCAAAGACGCATGCGGATATCGAGCGCCAGCGAGGTCTTGATGCGCGTGCGCCAGGCCCAGCGCACGGAGTCCGACAGGAACTGATCGGCGGGGCGGCCTTGGCGCGAGATGCCGAACGTCACCGCGATGCGGTTCTCGTACAGCGACGGATCCTTCGAATCCTCCGGCTCCCCATCGCCGAAATCGAGCTGCAGCACCTCTTCCTTCTCGCCGCGCAGCATCGCCAGGATGCGGTGCGACGGCAGCTTGGTGAAGGGCTCGGCGAAATCGAAGTAGTCGGCGAACTTGGCGCCCTCGGTCTTCTTGCCGTGCCGCACGGACGATTTCACAGCTCCGCGAGTCCACATCTCCTCGCGCAGCGAGCCGACGAGGTCGGCATGTTCGGCGAAGCGTTCGACCAGGATCGCGCGGGCGCCGTCGAGCGCGGCCTTGACGTCCTTGACCGGATTGTCGCCGTCCTTCTTGATGAATGCCTTCGCTTCGTCTTCCGGATTCTTCATGGGATCGCCGATCAGCATGTCGGCAAGCGGCTCGAGCCCGGCTTCCTTCGCGATCTGCGCCTTGGTGCGGCGCTTCTCCTTGAACGGCAGATAGATGTCCTCGAGCCGGGCCTTGGTGTCGGCGGTCGCGAGCGCCAGCTCGATCTCCGGCGTCATCTTGCCCTGCGACTTGATGCTCTCGATGATCGCGGTGCGCCGTGCATCCATCTCGCGCAGATATCGCAGCCGTTCCTCCAAGGTGCGCAACTGCGTGTCGTCCAGCATGCCGGTCGCCTCCTTGCGGTAGCGCGCGATGAACGGCACGGTCGCGCCGCCGTCGAGCAGGTCGATCGCGGCCTGGACCTGGGCATCCCTGACGGCGAGCTCAGCGGCAATGATGGAGGCAAAATTCGACACGGTGTTCTTCCGAGATTCGTGACGGGGCTGATTGGATAGGAGTGCACGCGCGCCAGCGCAAGCGGCTGGCGGACGCTCTGTGGGCAACCGTGGCAAAAAAGACCGGTTGCGAATCATGTAAAACGCTGCCGCGACCGGGCCATCGCGTTGCACATGCGGCGCAAATCACTGATTCTTGCAGGCTGAGGGACGATTCGTGCAGGCCACGGCTGCGACATATCTCGACGATCTCAATCCGGAGCAGCGCCGCGCCGTCGAGCATGGCGGTGCCTGCGCCGCGCCGGGCCCGCCGCTGCTGATCATTGCCGGCGCGGGCTCGGGCAAGACCAACACGCTCGCGCATCGCGTCGCGCATCTGCTCGTCAATGGCGCCGATCCGCGCCGCATCCTGCTGATGACGTTCTCGCGCCGCGCGGCGAGCGAAATGAGCCGCAGGGTCGAGCGCATCGCCCGCAAGGTGCTGGGCGGCCAGGCCGAGGCCGTTACCACGGGCCTGACCTGGGCCGGCACGTTTCATGGCCTCGGCGCGCGGATGCTGCGCGACTACGCCGAGCGCGTCGGCCTCGACCCTGTGTTCACGATCCATGATCGCGAGGATTCCGCCGACCTGATGAATTTGGTGCGGCATGAGCGCGGCCTGTCCAACACGCAGCGGCGCTTCCCGACCAAAGGCACTTGCCTTGCGATCTACTCGCGTTGCGTCAACGCCGACATGCCGCTGGAGGAAGCGCTGGTGCGGCATTTTCCGTGGTGCGCGGAATGGGCCGGCGAGCTGAAGGGCCTGTTCGCCGCTTACGTCGAGGCCAAGCAGGCCAATGCCGTGCTCGACTACGACGATCTGCTGCTGTACTGGGCGCAGATGATGGCGGACGACACGATCGCGCGAGAGATCGGCGATCGATTCGATCACGTGCTGGTCGACGAATATCAGGACACGAACCGGCTGCAGTCGCAGATCCTGCTCGGATTGAAGCCTGATGGCGCGGGACTCACGGTCGTCGGCGACGATGCGCAGTCGATCTACGCGTTCCGCGCCGCCACCGTGCGCAACATCCTGGAATTTCCCGATCAGTTCAGCCCGCGCGCCGACATCGTCACGCTCGACCGCAACTACCGCTCGACACAGCCGATCCTCACGGCGGCCAATGGCGTGATCGGGCTGGCGCGCGAGCGCTTCACCAAGAATTTGTGGACGGACCGCACGAGCTCGCGCAAGCCGCAACTCGTGACCGTCAGCGACGAGACCGACCAGGCGCGCTACATCGTCGAACAGGTGCTGGCGAAGCGCGAGGAAGGCATCGTGCTGAAGCAGCAGGCCGTGCTGTTCCGCACGTCCTCGCACAGCGGTCCCTTGGAATTCGAGCTCACGCGCCGCAACATCCCGTTCGTGAAGTTCGGCGGGCTGAAGTTCCTCGATGCCGCCCATGTCAAAGACGTGCTGGCCTGCCTGCGCTTCGTTGCCAACCCACGCGACCGCATCGCCGGCTTCCGCGTGCTGCATCTGATCCCGGGCATCGGGCCGGCTTCGGCGCAGCGCCTGCTCGATGCCGTGAGTGAAAGCGCCGACCCGATCGCGCGGCTGTGCGAGCAGCCAACGCCGGCGCGCGCCGGCGAGGACTGGACCGCGTTCGTGCGCACGCTGGAGCAGTTGCGCGTCTCGGAATGGCCCGGAGATATCGAGCGCGTCAGGCACTGGTATCAGCCGCATCTCGAGCGCGTTCATGAGGATGCGGAGGTGCGCACCGCCGATTTGCTGCAGCTCGAGCAGATCGCGAGCGGCTATCCCTCGCGCGAGCGCTTCCTCACCGAGCTGACGCTCGATCCGCCCGACGCCACATCCGACCAGTCCGGCGTGCCCCTGCTCGACGAGGACTATCTGATCCTCTCCACCATCCATTCCGCCAAGGGGATGGAGTGGAATTCCGTACACGTCCTCAACGTCGTCGACGGCTGCATGCCGTCCGATCTCGGCGCCGGCTCCAGCGCCGAATTGGAGGAGGAACGCCGGCTGCTCTATGTCGCGATGACCCGCGCCAAGGACGATCTGCATCTCCTGGTGCCGCAGCGCTTCTTCGTCCATGGCCAGCCGGTGCGCGGCGATCGTCATGTCTATGCCTCCCGCACGCGGTTCATTCCCGAAGCGCTGGTGCCGCTGTTCGAGCGGACCAGCTGGCCGCGGGTGCAGAGGGGCGCGGCGGTGGCGAGCCAGGGGCCGCGCATCGATCTCGGCGCGCGGATGCGCGAGCGGTGGCGGTGAGGAGATGGCACGCGCAATGACATCAGCGCGTCGCCCGTGACTGCACCCTCTCCCCTTGTGGGAGAGGGCATCGCTACCATCAGCGTCATACTCGTTCGGGTGAGGGGTCTCTCTCCACAACAACACCTTTTCTGCGGAGAGAGACCCCTCACCCGGCTTTCATGCTTCGCATGAAAGCCACCCTCTCCCACAAGGGGAGAGGGTGCACCGTCTGCGTGGCGATGGCTTAAGCGCGAACTCATTTGCTCAGGGCTTCGCCCCATCAAAGTGCGCGCGAAACCAGGCCCAGGTCTGCCGCGTCACTTCGATGTAGCCCTGCCCGCGGTACTTGATCTCGCCGTCGACGATCGCATGCAGCTTCGGCAGCGCGTGGAACGGCACCGCCGGATAGGCGTGGTGCTCGACGTGGTAGGGCATGTTCCACGCCAGCCAATGCACGATCCGCGTGGTGAAGGTGGTGCGGGTGTTGTGGAAGGCGCTTCTGGTGTGATCACAACCGGTGTGCTCGGCGTAGAGATAGGGCCGGAGGATCAGTTGGCCCAGCAGCAGCGGCAGCACCCAGATCCACAGCAATAACGCGCTGTGCAGCGCGAACGAGCCGATCAAGAGCAGCGCGTAGCCTGCGACGTAGGCGCGCGCCTCGCGCACGATGGTGGCGCGGCGGCCGGCGGGGACCCAGGGCACCGTCACCTCACCGGTCACCGCATGCTTCAGCAGCAGCCTGAGACGGCCGGCCACCTGGACCAGGCCGGAATAGGCGATCGCAAGCTGGGTCTCCGAGCGCGGCTTGGGGCCGACGATCAGCTCCGGATCGCGGAGGGGATCCTGGGTGTGGCGGTGATGCTCCCAGTGGAACAGGCAGTAATAGTCATAGGGCAGTCCGATCAGGAAACCGGAGAGATTGCCGATCGCGAGGTTGAGCCTGCGGCTGTCGAACGCGGTCTTGTGCGCGGTCTCGTGCACCGCCATGAACAGGAAGGCGATCAGCACGCCCTGCACCGGCAGCAAGGGCAGCGCCCAGAGCACACCATGCGTTGATGCGATCACTCCGATCAGCGCACCCACTCCGATGATCGCGCCGTAATGGCTGAGCGTGCGCAGCGCGCCTTGCGCGTTGGAGCGCGTGCAGAGCTGCTGCAACACCTGCGGTGTCAGCAGCTTCGGGCGGGGCGCGAATTCGTCGGCGGGCACATCGGTCATGTCGAACTCAGCCATCAGCTCTGGAGAAGGGTCGAGACGTGGGCGTTGATGAAGTCGCGATCCGCGGGAATGCGGATCGGGTTGCCGGCACGATGGCCATGGATCGATGGGATCGGCCGCAGCTCCGCCGAGCGGGCACCGACCAGCTTGGGCAGCTCGCGCTCGTTGTCGCGCCAATCGAAATAGCGGTCGGTCCGGCCCGGCATCAGCAGCATCCGCGCGGTGATCGCGCCCAGCGCCCGATCGAGATCGCCGCCAAACGCCGCGCAGGCGCTGATGTCGCCACCCTGCCAGATCGCGATCTGCGCCAGCAGATTGTCGGCATCGCGATGCGCGAAGGCGGTGTCCCAGGTCGCGGCGAGATAGTCCTCCTGCGAGCCAAAACCCTGCTCGCGCCAGACCTCGTCGCGGTAGAACTCATAGGACATCGCCCAGCCCGCGTAGATCCGCCCCATCGCGCGCAGGCCGGCCACCGGCTTCTCCACGAATCGGCCATTCTGGAACGCGGGATCGGCCATCAGCGCTGCCTTCACCGCGTCGAGGAACAGATGATTGTAGGGCGAGCAGCGCGCGCTGCCGCACACCACCGCCGCACGCTCCACCATGTCCGGATGGCGCGCGGCCCAGTGATAGGCCTGCATGCCGCCCATCGACCAGCCATAGACCAGCGCGATCCGGCTAATCCCGAACTGCTCCTCCACGAGCCGGCGCTGCACCGCGACCGCGTCGTGATAGTTGATCGACGGGAACGGCGCGTCGCCGAACAGTTCGCGCGTATTCGAGGGCGACGACGACAGGCCATTGCCGAACAGGTTCGGAATGATGATGAAGTAGCTGCTCGGATCGAGCGCGCCGCCGGGCGCGACCAGCCACTCGGTGTCGACGTGCTGGGCGCCGAACGAGGTCGGATAGAGGATGACGTTGTCCTTGGCCGCGTTCAGCGTGCCATAGGTCTTGTAGGCGAGCCGCAGTGACGGGAACGTCACGCCCGATTGCAGCACGACGTCGCCTGCCTCGAAGATCTGATAGTCGCTGCCGGTCGCCATGTGCGTCATCCCGTGTGATCGATGATCGGAGCCTAGGTGATGCGCGGCCGCGCCACACGCCCATTTTTTGGCATGGCATGACCGCACAACAGGCGCGGCCGGCCATCGCATCGGCCGAGGTCATGCGTTCGCGCTCTCGCGGCCGCGCTAGCCCGAGCCTTGTCCGGATCGTTCGCCCTCGGAAACGTGAGGGCGCAGGGAAGACCGGGAGCTCGCCGCCCCCATGGCCCGCCTGCGAAAAAAATGCAGGCGGCAGGAACCACAGGTTCGGCTGGAACATCCCGGCCTTCCCTGCGCGATGGTTTTACAGCTGCTTCGCGATCTCCCTGGGGACCGGCTGTCTTGCCCCCATCGTCGGCGCGCTGCGCTTCCGCACCGCCGTCCGGCTTGACCTCAGCATCGGGAGGCCAGGACCACGCGACTTGACTGTCCGCAACGGATCGTTCGTCGGCGCGAAACCGCGCTGCGACCCGCTGCGGCCACCGCATCCCCGCCTCGCGTCTCGTGACGACCGCGCGTACGCCCCTCATCGATGAGGCAGGATAGATGCAATAGAGCACACTTTCTGGAAAAACGAAAGAGAATTTTTTGCCGCCTTGACATTCACGCGGACGGTGACCGAGCCGCCTTCTCCCCCTCCCTCCACCGTCATGGCCGGGCTTGTCCCGGCCATCCACGTCGTTCGCCGGATGTCGATGGGCGTGGATGCCCGGGGCATGACGTGCCTCAAGCCAACAGGCGAGCTCTCCACAGGGGATTCTGTCGTTGCCGCAACATCGAAACCCTGTGTTTCGTCCCAGCCGCTTGCAATCCGGTTCCGCCCCTTCCAGCTGACAGCGGGACGCCGTATGACGGCCCGACGCAATGGAATGAGATATGACCACACGGATCGAATTCGGCCTGGACACGTTCGGCGACGTCACCCGCGGCGCTGATGGCGACATGGCCTCGCATGCCCAGGTGATCCGCGACGTGGTCGAGGAAGCGGTGCTGGCCGACCAGCTCGGGCTCGATTTCATCGGGCTCGGCGAGCACCATCGCGGCGATTTCGCGATCTCGGCGCCCGAAGTGGCGCTGGCCGCGATCGCGGCGCGGACCTCGCGCATCAAGCTCGGCTCGGCGGTGACGGTGCTGAGCTCGGACGATCCGATCCGCGTGTTCCAGCGATTTTCGACGCTGGACGCCGTCTCGAACGGTCGCGCCGAGGTGATCCTCGGCCGCGGCTCCTTCACCGAATCCTTCCCGCTGTTCGGCTTCGATCTCAAGGACTACGAGGCGCTGTTCGAGGAGAAGCTCGATCTGTTCGTCAGCCTGCTGCCGCAGCAGCCGCTGACCTGGCAGGGCAATCTGCGCCCGCCGCTGCGCGAGCAGCTGGTCTACCCGCCGGTCGAGCACGGCCGGCTGAAGGCCTGGATCGGCGTCGGCGGCAGCCCGGAGTCCGTGGTGCGCGCGGCGCATTACGAGCTGCCGCTAATGCTCGCGATCATCGGCGGCGATCCGAAACGCTTCGCTGCCTATGTCGAGCTGTACCATCGCGCGATCAAACAGTTCGGCCGCGAGACGAAGCCGATCGGCGTGCATTCGCCCGGCTATGTTGCCGACACCGACGAAGTGGCACGCGAGGAGCTGTGGCCGGACTACAAGACCATGCGCGACCGCATCGGCCGCGAGCGCGGCTGGCCGCCGATGGGCCGCGACGAATTCGTGCAGGAGGCCGACCACGGCTCGCTCTATGTCGGCTCGCCGGAGACCGTGGCGCGGAAGATCGCCGCGACGATCAAGGCCCTCGGCCTGTCGCGCTTTCAACTGAAGTATTCGGCCGGCCCGCTGCCGCATGCGAAGCTGATGCGCAGCATCGAGCTGTATGGCCGGGTGGTGGTGCCGCGGGTGCGGGAGTTGCTGGCGGAGCAGTAGGCCGCCTCCGCGGTTCTTGACCATGTCCGCAACCGCGCCTGGCTCCTGCATCACGGGACCTGGATCAAAGGCGGGCGGCTCGTTCAGGACAATCCAAGCGAGCCGATTAAGAGAGCCTTCGTGACACGCAGCATAAGCTCGACGTCGCGCACGCCTGCTCCGATCAAGGGGGCGCAATCCGATCGGCTGCCCGGAGGCAGACGACGATCTCGCGGGCCTGGGAACGAACTGATGTTGCTGAAGATCATCGCGGTGGTTTACGGACTCTGGTTCGTCCAGGCCGCCCTGGACTCCGGCTTCTACGATACGCCGGCTCACATGGTGAGCTCGACGCTCGCGCTCGGCGGGTTGCTCGCGCTGTTCGATCATGCCTTCAGGATGGGCTTGCTCTCCGCCAACATCTGGCGGGTGGTTGCGCTTGTCTACGTCGCCGACGGCCTGGTCCACGTGGTACCGAGCGCCAAGGCTCTGATCGAGGCGCAACGTTTCGAGGTGCTGGCAGGCGCTGCGGCGATCAGCTTCGTTTTCCAACTCCCGATGCTGTTCAGCTTGTGGCGATTGTCGTTTCCGTCCACGCGCTCGGATCAGACCGGTCTCGCACGCATGGCCACGCGATAGGCGTCGGGCCTCATAAGCCTTCGACGTCCGCTCTCGGCCTCATACCCGGCCCGGGCGACAGCAGCCCGCGCTCACCTGCTACCAGCCGCGCAAGCTCCCCGGCCGTCCGCGCCAGCACACCATCCCAGGCCATCGGCTTGTCCTGGCGGAACAGCCGCATGGTCGGATACCACGGGCTGTCGGCGCGGTCGCGCAGCCAGCGCCAGTCGAGCGCGTAAGGCAACAGCACCCAGACCGGGCGGCCGAGCGCGCCGGCGAGATGCGCCACCGATGTGTCGACGGAGATGACGAGGTCGAGTGCGGCGACGGCGGCCGCGGTCTCGGCGAAGTCGCTCAGCAGCGGCGCGAGATCGATGACGTCGGAGCCAAGCTCGGCGAGCCCTAGCGCATCGCCCGGCCGCGGCTCCTTCTGCAAGGAATAGATCTGCACGCCCGGCATCACCAGCCGCGGCAGCACCGCCTGCGCGGTCAGCGAGCGCTGCCGATCGCCCTTGTGCCTGGGATTGCCGGCCCAGACGACGCCGACTTTCAACGACGGCGCGCGGCCCAGCACGCTGCGCCACGCGGCCATCTTGATCGGATCAGCTGCGAGATAAGGCACCTCGGCCGGGATCGTCTCCAAGGTCGTGCCGAAGATCCGCGGCAGATCCATCAGCGGCAGTTGCAGGTCGAACGGCGGCAGCTTCTCGCCGCGCCCGACCACCGTGACGCCGTCGAGGCTGCGCAGCAACGGCGCGATCGCCGGCTGCACCTGCAGCACGATGTTGCCGCCCATCGCCTTGGCGCGATCGACATAGCGCACGAACTGCAGCGCATCGCCGATGCCATATTCGGCGAACAGCAGCAGGGTGCGTCCGTCGAGCGGCGCGCCCTGCCATTCCGGCGCGTCGAAGCGCGGCATGCCCGCGGAGAGGTCCGGACAGTCGCGGCCCCAGCGATGCTCGGCAAAACCGTTCACGAGGTCGCCGCACATCAGCAGGAAATGCGCGTGATTGTAGCGGGCGAGCGCATTGTCGGGCGCCAGCGCGATCGCACGATGCGAGGCGGCCAGCGCCGCGTCGATGTCGCCGGCGTTGCGCAGCGCCACCGCGAGGTTGGCGTGGCCCTTGGCGTAACCGGGATCGGAGGCCACGGCGCGGCGATGCGCCGCGACGGCCTCGATGGTCTCGCCGCGCATCTCATGGATGATGCCCAGATTGGTATGCGCCGGGGCGTGATCGGGCAGCAAGGCCAGCGCGTGCTCGCAGGCGGCAATCGCCGCATCGAGCTGGCCGGTCCCGCACAGGCAGGCCGCGAGATTGCTGAGCACGACCACATCGGTGGGATCGAGCACCGCGGCGCGCCGATAGGCCTCGACGGCCTCGGCCGGGCGGTCGGCCTCATGCAGCGCGTGCCCGAGCAGCCGTGCAGCGTTGGCATCGCCGGGCGCGAGATCGCAGGCCCGACGATAATGGACCGCGGCCTCGGCAAAGGCGCGCTGCTTGTAGAGCACATCGCCAAGGCTGAGATGCAGGCCGGCATCGTCCCGCCGTGCGGCGAGCGCATGCTGATAGGCCGGCACCGCCGCTGCATAGTCTGCCTGGTCGGCGAGCACATGCGCCAGCGCCCGCCACGCCTCGGGGTGGGCCGGGTCGCGTTCGAGCAGCGCACGGTAGACGGCTTCGGCCTCCGCGAGGCGGCCCTGACGCGTCAGGGCCAGCGCGAGATTCCAGCGCGCATGCGCGAGCGCAGGATCGAGCGTCAGCGCCTGGCGATAGGCGGCCTCGGCCTCGGCGAAGCGCGACAGCTCCAGCAGCGCGCTGCCGAGCCTGCTCTGAATCGCCGCATCGAGCGGCCGCAACGCCGCTGCGCGCGCGAACGCATCGGCGGCGCCGTTGCGCTCGCCTTTCACCGCGAGCGCATCGCCGAGCGTGACATAGGCCGCCGCATGCTGGGGATCGCGGGCGAAGACGCGCCCGAGCAGCTCCGCGCCCTCGGCCATGCGGCCGTCGGCAAAGGCGAGGATCGCGGACAGATGCAGCGCCGGCAGATGATCCGGCACCGCCTGGAGGATGTCGCCGCACAGTGCCTTGGCCGGTCCGGCGCGCCCCGCATTGTAATGATCGGCCGCCTCGATCAGCAGCCGGTCGACAGCCACAGCCCCCATGATGTCCTTGACCTCTTGCACCCGGATGCAAGCTTGAACGGGCGGCCGGGTGATTCCAGGCGAGACTCGAGGCCGAGCCGGCTCAGCCGGCCGCCGCCTCCATCCGCGTCGGCACCTTGCGCGCGCGCTCGACATCGGGCGTGCGATAGGCCGCCTCTGGGATGGTGCCCAGCCGCGAATCGTGAAGGCGCGGGCCGAGGCCATAGAACTGCTGGAAGCTCATGATCAGCGGCCGCCATTTGTCGGGATCGATGCGGTCGCGCGCGCCGTCCACCAGGAGGGCGCCGTCGACATGAACGCGCTGGACGCGGACCTCGAAGCACAGGATGTGCCCCTTCAGCAGCGCGTCGTCATCGGCGATGCCATGCACCGCTTCGACCCGCGCTTCGAGTTGCACCGGACATTCGGCGACGCGCGGCGCGGCGACCGTTTCGGACCTGACCGCAGTGAGGCCGGCCGCGGCGAACTTGTCCGGCTCATGGCGGTAGCCCTTGCGCTGCTTCATCGCCGGCACCGGGTCCGATCCCGTGGTCAGCGCCAGGCGATCGACCGCGGCGGCGAGATCGACCGACGCCAGGTTCAGCACGCACTCGCCGGTGCGGCGCATGTTCTGCGGCGTCTTCGATCCCGCCGCGAGGCCCAGCATGCAGCGCCAGCCGAGCCAGAATGCCGACGACATCGGCGCGAGATTGAAGCCGCCGTCCTCGTTGACGGTGCTGATGAGGACGACGGGCGTCCCGAAATAGAGGATGCCCGGCTCGATCGTCGTGTGCATGGATAGCTCTCCAGGGTGATGCATTCGGCGGCGATGGCGCGCCGCGCGGACGGGGCTCGGGCCGCCGTCTCACCCGGAGAAGCTCCTCGATCGCGGCGGCGCGCTCCACCCGTTTCCCGAGCGGATCACACGCGCGACGGTTTGATCTGGAGAGGTCTGCGCGCGCAAGGCTGCGGCAGATGGCGATCCCGGCATGACTCGAACATGCGACCTACGGTTTAGGAAACCGCCGCTCTATCCAGCTGAGCTACGGGACCGGAGCCTGCACCGAAGTGCACCTGCTTCGCTGCCTCCATAGCAGACCCGGCCACCGACCGGAAGCCTCTCCGGTCAATGCCTGGACCGGACAGCCGGCCGTGGCACAACGACGCTCGGGTCCTGCGATGGGAAGACGGTGGGAACGCGGCCGCGCGATCCCGGTTGAGGCGGCGCCGACCGATCACACCCCCGTTTGGGAGGGGCGGTTTGACTATCCGGACGGCAGCCGATGGTCTAAGAGAACGGCGCCGATCCGGAACCCGGCCTCGGGATTGCCGTATTGGTCGTGCCTGAGCGCATCTCGTGGCCGGGCCAGCCGGCCGGCGCCGCGAGATCCGACTTGATTCAAGCGCGCCTGCCCATTTCAGCCGAGGGAAACAGACAAGTCGATGCTCATCCGGTCGGTCATTTCAGGCGCGCTCGCAAGCTTCCTCTCCATCGCCGCCGCAAGCGCGCAGGACACCCGCAATCTGCTGGAGTCCAAGGAGTCGCTCTACAACAACATCTATGTCTATGAGCAGCCGCCTTACCGCAGCATGACGTTCGGTCACAACCGCCGCATCTATACCGAGAGCGTCTACAACACCCGCGACGAGCTCGACCTGCCGGTCGACTATACCCGCTTCATGACCGCGAGCGTGATGTACGCCAAGAATGTCAGCTCCATTCTCGAGATCGGCTTCGGCGGCGGCCGCACCGCGTGGTACCTGCACCGCTTCCTGCCCAAGGTGCAGGTGACCTCGGTCGAGCTCGATCCGACGGTGCTGGAGCTCGCCAAGAAATATTTCGGCATCAAGGAGGAGCCGAACTTCCACGTCGCCAACCGCGACGGCCGGCTGTTCGTGCAGGAATCCAAGGACCGCTACGACATCATCCTGATCGACGCCTATCGCGGGCCGTTCGTGCCGTTTCATCTCCTGACCAAGGAATTCTACCAGCTCGTCAAGGACCATCTCGCCGAGGGCGGCGTGGTGGCGCAGAACGTCGAGCCCTCGACCATGCTGTTCGACGCCGCGGTCAAGACCATCCACAGCGTGTTCCCGCAGGTCGACTTCTACGAGGCCGGCGGCAACATCGTCATGGTCGCCTATCCCGGCGACGAGCGGAAGGCGGAAGATCTCGCCGGCATCGCGCAGGAGCGCGACAAGGAATTCGGCTTCCGCTACAAGCTCGCCGACATGCTGGCGCAGCGCAAGCGCATCGACATCGACAACGGCCAGGTGATCGACGCCAAGGCCAAGGTGCTGACCGACGACTTCGCGCCGGTGGAGGCGCTGAAGAGCATCGAGCGCCACAACAAGAAGCTGCCATGAGCGAGCACGTGTCCCGCGCCGGCATGCTGGCGATCTATGTCTGCTCGTTCCTGGTCGGCTGCGTGCTGATGGGCTTCGAGATGCTCGGCAGCCGCTACCTCAACCCGTATTTCGGCAGCGGCATCGGCGCCTGGGCGAGCCTGATCTCGACCGTGCTGTGCGCGCTCGCGATCGGCTATTTCGCCGGCAGCGCCATCGTCGACCGGCAACCGTCGACGCGCACCATCGGCACCATGATCCTGATCGCCGCCGCCTACATGGCGCTGGTGCCGGCGACCGCCGATACCGTGATGGCCGACATCCTCGACAGCATCGGCGACGGGCCGATGGCGACGCTGATGGCCTCGACCGCGCTGCTGCTGGTGCCGCTGACCCTGCTCGGCACCTTCTCGCCGATCGCCGTCAGCCTGCTGACGCGCTCGGCCGGCGAGGCCGGCCGTGTCGCCGGCCTGGTCTACGGCGTCTCGACCATCGGCAACGTCGTCGGCACGCTGGTCACGACGTTCGCGCTGATCCCGACGATCGGCTCGCGCGCGATCACCTATTATTTCGCCGCGGCGCTGGCTGGCTGCGCCGGCATCCTGTTCATTCCCTTCGGCAAGAAGCCGTCCTGATTTTCATCATTGAAGAGCTTTGCGGATGACTGAGTTCTGGCCTCGCCTCGCCGCCACCGCGACAGCGGCCGTATTGCTGCTGATGTCGCCGACCGCCAACGCCGCGGACGCGCAGATCGAATTGTGGGACGGTCAGCGCGCGCTGGCCGTCATCGCCGATCTGCTGCGCTTCACGCCGCGATCGATGGGCGAGCCGGGGCATCAGAAAACGATCGACTACATCAAGGACGCGATGGCCAAGAGCGCGGCGGATGCGGTGCTCACGCAGAGCTTCTCCGCCAAGGGTGACGACGGCAAGGCGATCCCGCTCACCAACATCATCGCCCGCTTCCAGGTGCAGAACCCGCGGCGCGTTATCGTCGCGACCCATTACGACAGCATCATCAAGGCCTATCGCGATCCGAAGTCGCCGGATGCGCCGATGCCGGGCGCCAACAACTCCGCCTCGGCGGTGGCGCTGCTGCTGGAGACCGCACGCGTGCTGTCGCTGTCGCCGCGGCCCGACGTCGGCATCGACCTGATCTTCTTCGACGGCGAGGAAGGGCCGAAATCGCTCGGCGCCGGCGATCCGACCTGGCGTCCCCTCGGCTCGCCGCATTTCGCGGCCAACCTGAAGACCTATTATCCGACGCACAAGCCGGAGAAGGCGGTCGATTTCGACATGGTCTGCGACAGGGATCTCAAGCTGCAGCCGGAGCCGTCGTCGCTGGCCTCGGCGCTGCCGGAGGTCAAGAAGTTCTGGAGCATCGGCAGCCGGATCGCGCCGCAGGCGTTCTCGCCGGAGCCCACGGCCTATCCGATCAGCGATGACCACACGGCGCTGCAGCAGGCCGGAATTCCGAGCTTCCTGGTCATCGACTTCGACTACGAGCCCTATTTCAACACCACGCAGGATACGATCGAGCAGTGCTCGGCGCAGAGCCTGGAGACCGTCGGCCGCACCCTGCTGCGCTACCTCTACACGCCCTGATCGCCGCGCTCATGCCGCCTTCGGCGGCGCTGTCATTGCGTCCGATGCGACATCTGATACGCGCGCCAGCAGGCCGGGCACGAGCGCCTCGGCCGCCTCCGCGCCCGAGATCACCACGGCCTCGACGCCGGCTCCGGCATTGCCGCCGCCGGCGATGACGAGATTGCGCACCGGCGCCTTGGCGCCCTTCAGCCGTCCCGACCGGGCCACGCCATAGATCGCGCCGGCACTGGCGAGGTCGTAGCGCGCATAGGTCACGGGGCTGGCGTCGGTGCGGTAGACGATATGCTGCGACAGGCCGGGAATGATGGTCTCGGCGGCGGCGACCATGGCATCGCCGAGCTGCTGCTTGCGCGCCTCGTAGTCCGGCGAGCGCCGCCACGCCTTCCAGTCGTCGCCGCCCTCGTCGGGAAACCAGCTCTTGGCCTGTTCGTGAGGAACGAGGGTGATGATCGTCATCGTCGCATGGCCTTCCGGCGCCGCCGACGGATCGAGCTTGGACATCACGGCGAGACCGATCCCCATCGGCGTGTCGAGATGCGTGGCGGGCGCGATGTCGGGCACCATGTCGAGGCCGAGATGCACCGAGAAGCACGACGTGGCGGGCGCGAGGGCGCGGGCACGCTCACGAAACGTGGCGGGCAGATCGTCGGCCTTCAGAAGCTCGGTGAAGGTGCGGCCGAGATCGGCATTCGAGACCACCGCCTGCGCGCGGATCGTGCGGCCATTGCCGAGCACGACGCCGGCGGCGCGGCCCTGCTCGACCAGGATGCGGGTGACCCTGGATTTCAGATGCACCTCGCCTCCCCGGGCGGTGACCGCCTCTGCGAGCACGTCCGCGAGGTGGCCGGAGCCGTCGACCGGATAGAAGCCGCCCTTGAAATAGTAGCCGAAGATCGGGACCATCTGCGCGCAGCTCAGCGTCTCGCTGCCGTCGCCGAGATAGCCCGACAGCGCATTGAGAGTGGCGATCAGCTCGGGATCGGAGACGTGGGCGGCGACGAGCTCGTCGAACGGGCGGTTCATCCAGCGGTACGCCTGCGGATGCTTGCGCGGGAAGGCCAGCATCTCCTCCAATGTGGCGGGCATGCCGGGAATGCCGCTGCGACCCTGCCCCGTCGCATACATGCTCTCGAAGATGGCATGGATGGTGTCGAACAGCCGGGTCAGCCCGTCCGCGCTGGCTGGAAACATCTCGCAAAGCAGTCGGACATAGGCGCGCCAGTCCTCTGGCACCTCGATGCGCCGGCCGGCGAGACGGTAGGAGTGGGTGACCCGCCGCCATTGGATACGGTCAGCGACGCCGAGCCGGCGCAGCACGCCGTCGACCGGCCCGCCGGGCCAGACGCCGGAGAAATCGTGCGGCCCGGCATCGAAGCGATACAGCACCGGCTTGTTGTCGTGGTGCGCCTTGCGAAGATAAGTGTGGCAGAAGCCGCCGGGCACGACGTGGTGGTCGAACACCTTCACCTTCAGCCCGGACTCCGCGAGCAGGGCCGCGGCCGTCAGCCCGCCGATTCCAGCGCCGATCACCGCGACATCGCAATCGGTCTCGGCCGCGGAGGCGAAGCCCGGCGCCGGCCAATGGCACTCCTCGCGCGCGGCCCGCATGCGCAGCAAGGCCTGGCGAATTGCGAAGCGGGGGCCGAAGATCGAGATCAGCGCGCCGCCGACGACGATCGCCGTCGTGATCCAGGAGGCGACGCTGGCCCAGCGGCACAGGCCGAGCACCAGGAACAGCACGCCCCAGAGCCCGGTCATCAGCATGTTGATCAAATGGAATTGGGGCGTCGAGGCGCTGTCGGCATAGGCCGACCGGGAATAATCCCCGGTCCAGGGGCGGCCGACGGCGAGCGAAGCGAAGCTGATGAGGCCGAGCCCAGCGAAGGACAGCCACAGGGCATTGCCGGCCGTCCAATTCGGCGCGACGTCGTTGGCGATCGCCAGCACGACGAAAAGGGCGAGGCTTCCGAGTTCCAGCAGCGCGAGCTCGCTACGGGAGGCGCGCCAGACATTGGCGGCCAGCGCCAGGGCCAGCGCGGACCACACCGCCCATGCCGGCTGATGCCAGGCCAGCAGGGTCCAGAACACGACGAACGGCAGCAGCGCCAGCTTGACCGTGAGGAACACTTTCATCGCAGCCTCCTCCGCGCCGGGCGGCGCAAGTCATCTTTCCAATGTCAAGATATTCATAAAGGCGCTCGCCCGGCCCCGTCAACACCAATCTTTCCATCGTCAAGATTAGTTTCGTCAACTACGGCGGGATGAAAATGGTGGAAAAAAGCTGCGTATCGTTCCGGCGCCACAGCAAGGTGCGATTCACGAACGGCGCCGCCGTCATTGCCGACCCGACTGTGGCAACGAGATCACGGAACCACGGCAGATAAAGAAGAAAGTCGCAAATTACGCAGCATTGGAGTCACACATCGCCGCAAATTGGCGACAATCTCCCGTCATCTGAGGCGGGGAGCCGCTGAGGATTGCCGTTCGTGTACCGACCCCACTTGCCAATTCTGGTCTTTGCAGCGATCACCTGCCTGCCTGCGGTGCAACCTCAACGCGCGCATGCGGAATGGTGGAGCCGCTCCCCGACGGATTTCGAGGAGTGCGCCGACGCCGCCGAGAAGTCCGCCTCCAAGGAGGAGAAGACCGCGGCGCTGGCGCAATGCAACGCCAAATTTGCCGGGAGACGGAAGCCGGGCGGCGGCTATGTCTACTACGACTTCATGCAGGACCGCAGCTTCGACATCGCCGGGCCCAATCCCACGGCCGAAGAGCAGAAGTTCATTGACCAGCAGTATACGCAATACCTCGAGCGCCAGCGCCACGCCAATATGAGCTCGGCAATGATGTCGCGGCCGCAGACGCAGGACCTCCAGCCCTCGCTCCGGGACATGACGGCGCGGGCCGCGATCGAGCCGCCGAAGCCGGCCATGCCGGCGCCGCCGCCGCAACGGCCGAGCAAGCCGCCGGCCGCGACCGCGCAGGGCGGCTTGCCACCGCCGGCGTCGAACGTGGAGGCACGCGCCCGCATCAAGGCAGCGCAATGCGCCAAGGATGGCTGGCGGCGCGATTCGTTCTCGTGCAACTTTCCGGTCCTGTCGGAGAAGCTCGACGAGCTGAAGCGGATGTTCACCGGCCCGAGCCAGACTGCTGCCGCACCGCCCGGAGCCAAGGCGCCGAAACGGGCCGAAGCCCGGAACTGAGCCGCGCGCGACACGTTCCCCTGTGCGACCCTTCTGACCGCGGCTTGTAACGCTCCGTGCAAGCCAATAGCTTTGTCGGCGTGGGGCGCAGGAGGCAGGTCATGGGTCTACTCGATATCCTCAACGGCATGCAGAACGGCCCGAATGGGCCAAGTCATCCGGCCACGCAGAAGAGCGGCGGCATGTCGCCAATGACGATGGCGATCCTCGCTTTGCTGGCGTGGAAAGCGGTGAAGCATTTCTCGCAGAATGGGCAGCAGCCGAATGCGGCGCCCGCGCCGGTCCCGCCGTCTCAGCCGACCGGGAATCAAGGCGGACCGCTCGGCGGTGCGCTTGGTGGCGGATTGAGCGGCGGCCTCGGCAACATCATCGCTGGCGGACTCGGCGGCCTGCTCGCCGGCGGCGCCGCCGGCAGCGTCTTGTCCGGCGGGCTCGGCGATCTGCTGCGCCAGTTGCAGGACAAGGGCCATGGCGACACCGCGAACTCCTGGGTCTCCCCCGGCGAGAACAAGCCGATCTCGCCCGGCGACCTCGCCAATGCGCTCGGCGCCGACCAGATCGATCAGCTCACCGCGCAGAGCGGGCTGTCGCGCGATGAGCTGTTGAACGGGCTGAGCCAGTACCTGCCGAAGGTGGTCGATCAGCTCACGCCGGACGGGCGGCTGCCGACCGAGCACGAGTTGGCGAGCCGGATCTGAGCGCGACCTTCAGGCAAGGATCATGTCATGCTCTATATTTTGATCGTCGGGCTGGTCGCCGGCTTCCTCGCCCGGCTTCTGTCGCCGGGACCGAACAACCCCTCCGGCTTCATCCTGACCGCCGTGCTCGGCATCGTCGGCGCATTCCTCGCCACCGCGGTGGGACAGGCGATCGGGCACTATGGTCCGAACCAGGGCGCCGGCTTCATCACCGCGACGATCGGCGCCGTGGTGGTGCTGTTCATCTGGAACAGGCTGGTCGCCAGCGGCACGATCCGCGATTTCAATCGCTAGCGCGCTCGCTCCAAGCGCTCTCACTCCAAGTCATTGCCAGCCAGGCGGCGACGCAATCCAGCACCAACAAGGTCTGGACTGCGCCGTCGCGTCGGCTGTTCACCACGACGGCGTCGCCCCAAGAAACGGCGTCACCCCAACAGATGCATCCCCGCATCCATGCGCACGACCTCGCCGGTCATGTGGCCTGACGCCGGGCTCGCCAGGAACGCCACGAGCTGCGCGATATCCTCGGCGGACGAAGCCGCGCGCAGCGGCACCCGCGCCACCACCGCATCGCGCACCTGCTTGGCGCCGGCCTCGCCGCGGCCCTTGGTGAACCACGGCGTATCGATGTAGCCGGGGCAGACGGTGTTGATGCGGATCGCTGGCGCCAGGGCGCGCGCCAGCGACAGCGTCATCGTGTTCAGCGCGCCCTTGCTGGCGGCATAGGCAACCGACGAGCCGACGCCGCTGATGCCGGCCACCGACGAGACGTTGACGACCGCGGACGCACGCGCCGTCGCCTTGGCCGCTGCTTCCAGCAGCGGCCGTGCGGCGCGCACCATCTGGAAGGGGCCGATGGTGTTGACCGCGAAGATGCGCTGGAAATCCTCCGCCGAAAGGCCGTCGAGCTGATCGTGCGGGACGTGCTTGGTGGTGCCGGCATTGTTGACGAGGGCATCCAGCCGGCCCCAGGCCGCGGCGGCGGCGACGATCTTGCGGCAATCCTCGTCGCGCGACACGTCGCCTTGAATGACGACGACCTCGACTCCTTCCTTGCGGCAGAGATCAGCGGTCTGCTCGGCTTCACTCTTGCTGTTCGAATAGTTCACGACGATGCGCATGCCGGCCTTCGCCAGCAGCAACGCGGTCGCGGCTCCGAGGCCGGACGCCGACCCCGTCACGACCGCGCACAGACCTTCAGCCATTCCGCACCTCCCTGTTTGCCTTTGCCTGTTACCTTGCTTCTTCTTAGCCAACATCGCTGCATCTGCAAAATCGGCAAAATCTCCGCAGCGCGGAAATCGCTCGCCTCCATGCGGCGAGCGGACGGGGCCCTGCAGCGCGCTACGCTTGTCAGGGCCATCGCTTGCGCCCATCATGCCGGCAAGACATCGCCGGCGCGCGCAGGACATGGCGCGCCGAGACCGACGATAACGAGGGCGAGGAGCGCTGTGGCGGAAGCTGAGAACATCGTCGTTGCGACCGCGGAGAAGATCTTCGCCGATCTCGCCGACCCGCAGACGATCAACCACGACAAGGACGGCCGCTGGACGGCGCCGCTGTGGCAGGCGCTGAGCGAGGCCGGCCTGACGCTCGCCTGGGTGGGCGAGGAGTTCGGCGGCGCCGGCACTGACCTCGCCGACGGCTTCGAGATCATCAATGCCGCGGGCCGTTTTGCGATTGCGGTGCCGCTGGCCGAGACGCTGCTCGCCGGCTGGCTGCTGCAACAAGGCGGCATTGCCTCGCCCGACGGCGCCATGACGATCGCGCCGGCTCATCCGAGAGACCGGATCACGCTCGACGCTGACGGCACCTTGTCCGGCCATGCCCGCGGCGTGCCGTTCGCCAGAGCCGCGCAGCATGTTGCCGTGCTCGCGCAAGGCGGCGACGGCGTGTCGATCGCGCTGGTCGAGACCGCGCGGCTGCGCATCGACGCGGGCCTCAACCTCGCCAACGATCCCAGCGACACGGTGACGTTCGACAAGATCACGCCGCTGGCATGCCGGCCGGCGCCGGCCGGCTTCGACGCCACGACATTGATGCTGATGGGCGGCGTTGCCCGCGGACTGCAGATCGCCGGCGCGCTGGATCGGCTGCTCGCGATCAGCGTCAACTATGCGGGTGAGCGCGTCGCCTTCGAGAAGCCGATCGGCAAATTCCAGGCGGTGCAGCACAATCTCGCACGGCTGGCCGGTGAGAGCGCCGCTGCGAGCGCGGCCGCGACATCGGCCGCCGATGCGATCGCGCGGGCCGCCGCATTCGACGACGCGGTGTTTCTCGAAGCCGCCGCGGCCAAGATCCGCTGCGCCGAGGCCGCCGAGAAGGGCGCGGCGATCGCGCATCAGGTGCACGGCGCCATCGGCTTCACCACCGAGCACATCCTGCATCGCTTCTCCTTGCGCGCGCTGGGCTGGCGCGACGATTTCGGCTCCGAGAGCCATTGGGCCGTCGAGCTCGGCAGGCGCGTCGCCGCACACGGCGCCGATGAGCTGTGGCCGCTGGTCGCCTCGCGCTGACGACGAAGAGGATTGCCGCATGACCGCACTTCGTTTCGATCCGATCCGCCTGCCGAGGGAATGCGAGGAGCTGCGCAAGGAGGTGCGCGCCTTCCTCGCTGATGAGATCGCGGCCGGCACCTTCAACCCGTACCAGCCCAAGCGCGAGGATGCCGACGCGCGCGAGTTTGCGGCCCGCGTCGGCGCGCGCGGCTGGATCGGCATGACCTGGCCGAAGCAATATGGCGGCCACGAGCGCTCGTTCCTGGAGCGCTACGTCGTGACCGAGGAGATGCGGGTTGCCAACGCGCCTGTCAGGCGCTTCTTCGTCGCCGACCGGCAGAGCGGGCCGATCCTGCTGCGCTACGCGCCCGAGCATATCAAGACGGACATCCTGCCGCGCATCTGCCGCGGCGAGCTGTGCTTCGCGATCGGCATGAGCGAGCCGAACTCGGGCTCCGACCTGTTCGCCGCCAAGACGCGCGCGACCAGGACGGACGGCGGCTGGCTGATCAACGGCTCGAAGATCTGGACCACGTCGGCGCACATGGCCGACTACATGATCGCGATCTTCCGCACGTCGCCGGCCACCAAGGAGAACCGTCGTCATGGCCTGACGCAGTTCCTGGTGAACATGAAATCAACGGGAATCAAGGTGAACCCGATTGGGCAGATCACCGGGCAGAAGGAGTTCAACGAGGTCGTCTTTACCGACGCCTTCGTGCCGGACGATCATCAGCTCGGCGAGATCGACGGCGCCTGGAAGCAGGCCACCTCCGAGCTCGCCTATGAGCGCTCGGGGCCCGAGCGTTTCCTCGAAACCTACTATGTGCTGACCGAGCTGGTGCGCGCGGTCGGTCCCAACCCCGACACGCGCAGCGCGGAGGGCATCGGTCGCCTGGTGGCGCAGCTGCACACGATGCGGCGGATGTCGGTGTCGGTCGCCGGCATGCTGCAGGCCGGCAAGGAGCCGGTGGTCGAGGCCTCGATCGTCAAGGACGTCGGCACGGTCTGGGAGCAGCAGCTGCCGCACCGCGTCCGCGACCTCGCCGCGTTCGTCGAGGACAACGCAGGAAATCGCGAGACCTTGGAGAGCCAGCTGACCTTCGCGATGCAGACCGCGCCGAAGCTGACCATCCAGGGCGGCACCACCGAGGTGCTACGCGGCATCATCGCGCGCGGGCTGGGGTTGAGGTGATTGTAGGAGCCAATTCGGCTTGCTCGGTGCACCCTCTCCCCTTGTGGGAGAGGGTGCCGGAGATGCGAAGCATCGGAGGCGGGTGAGGGGTCTCCATCCGCACGGCCAACTGCCGAGAGAACCCCTCACCCGGCTCGCCGTCGCTTTCGCGTCGGCGATCCACCCTCTCGCACAAGGGGAGAGGGTGCACCGGCCGTACCGCTGCATTAGGTAACTAATCAGGAGACCCCACCATGACCCACTTCCCTGACATCGGCGTCGAGATCCACGGCCATGTCGGCCTGATCGAGATCCGCCGGCCGCCGCTCAACTTCTTCGACATTTCACTGATCAACCAGATCGCCGATGCGCTGGAGGGCTTCGACCGCGACATCGAGATCCGCGCCTCGGTGCTGGCGGCGCAAGGCAAGGCGTTCTGCGCCGGCGCCAACTTCACCGATCCGGCGCGCCAGGCGCAGGAAGCGGCCGGCGCCAAAGGCGATCCGGCCGACAGCCTCGGGGCGATCAACCATCTCTACATGCAGGCGGTGCGGATCTTCCGCTGCAAGAAGCCGGTGGTCGCCGCGGTGCACGGAGCCGCCATCGGCGGCGGGCTCGGCCTCGCCGTCTCGGCCGACTTCCGCGTCACCTGTCCGGAGGCGCGGTTCTCGGCCAATTTCACCAAGCTCGGCTTCCATCCCGGCTTCGGGCTGACGGTGACGCTGCCGGAGCTGGTCGGCAAGAACAACGCCGAGCTGATGTTCTACACCAGCCGCCGTGTCACCGGCGAGGAAGCGCTCAGAATCGGCCTCGCCAATGAATGCGTGCCGCAGGACGAGGTGCGGACGGCCGCGATGAAGCTCGCCGCCGAGATCGCCGAATGCTCGCCGCTCGGCCTGCTGTCGACCCGCGCGACGATGCGCGCCAATCTCGCCGACCGTGTGATGGCGGCAACCGAGCACGAGCTCGCCGAACAGACCCGGCTGCGCGCGACCGAGGATTTCAAGGAAGGCGTCAAGGCCACCGAGGAGCGGCGCTTCGCGAACTTCAAGGGGCGGTGACGAACCGCGAGCTTCGAACGTCGGCATGGCCGGGCTCGTCCCGGCCATGCCGATCGACTAGTTGGCGACCGCCCCCTGCAACGCGAAGGCAACGCCGCCAATTGTGAAACAGCCGCCTGAAACTGCATAGCCACGGGCGCGCGCAGCGTCGGCCACACGCGCAGCATCGGCGACGCGGAACGTCAGGCCGCTCATGAGCTCGCGCTCGCCGGGTTCGACACGAATACCGGCGTTCGGCAATTTCAACTGCTGAACACCATCTCGGGCAGACGGCACCACATCGAGAATGCGCCCCCAATGCCCGGCGAGCGCGGCCGGCTCGGGGCTCTGCAGCACCACCTCGGTCATCGCCGTCGTCACGTCGCTGCGAATCGCGCGCGTCCAATCCGGCCCAGCGGGCGGATAGGCGCCGAGCACATCGTCGCTGCCCGCGGTGTGATTGAGCTCGATGAAGGCGGCGCGGCAGTCGCGGGGATGTAGTTGCACGCCGTGATAGGGCGGATGATCGATCACGTTGGCGGTGCGCACGCCCATCGCATTGGCTCGGGACGCGCGGCCATCGGGATCATCGCAGGCGAAGATCGCCATGTAGCCGCCGCGGCCGCCGGTCTTGTCGAGGAAGCGTCCGGCCGCGGTGTCCTCGCGGGTCGGCGCGATCACCTCGAGCAGGATCGGCCCGACCGGCAGCAGCGCGTTCTCCAGCCCGTATTTGCCGACATGCGGGTCGCGATAGCAGATCTCGATGCCCATGATCGCGGCGATGTCCGAGACGACGGGCTCGAGGCTGCGGGCGACGAGACAGATCTGGCGCAGGTGGAGGTAAGGCATGCAGTCCTCCTCGAGGCTTTGCCTGTTCACACAGGCCAGCGGCCTCAGCAGCGTCATTGCAAGCGACGCTACCGTCCCTGAAACAGCGGCGCGCGCTTCTCGACGAAGGCTTTCGCCGCCTCCCTGTGGTCCTCGGTGTCGCTGCAGCGCGAGTGATGCATCGCCTCGGCGTCGAAGCAGGCCTCCAAGGTCAGCGTCTCGGCGTTGTTGATGTTGCGCTTGATGTAGCCGAGCGTCACGCTCGGCCCCTGCGCCAGCGACATCGCCAGCGCGCGCGTGGCCGCCTCGACCTCGGCGTCGGGCACGACCTTTGTCACCATGCCCAAGGCGAGCGCCTCCTGCGCCGTCAGGACCGGCGAGGTCAGATACAGCTCCCGCGCCTTGGCGCTGCCGAGCAGTTGGGTGAGGAAGTAGGTGCCACCGAAATCGCCCGACAGCCCGACCTTGGCGAAGGCTGTCGTGATCTTGGCCGACTCGCCGGCCACCCGCAGATCGCAGGCCAGGGCGATCGACAGGCCGGCGCCGGCGGCGGCGCCGTCGATCTGCGCCACCACCGGCTTCTGCATCTGGTGCAGCAGCCGCGACACCTCCATGCGCTCGCGCAAGGTCGTCACCTTGGTCTCGAACGAGGGCGCGGTCTTGGCTTCGGCCATCGCCTTGACGTCGCCGCCGACGCAGAACGTGCCGCCGGCGCCCTTGAGCAGCACCGCGCGCACCTCCGGATCATTGGCCGCGCGATGCGCCGCCTCGACCAGCCCCTTGGTCAGGTCGCTGTTGAGCGCGTTGCGCCGCTCCGGCCGGTTCATCGTGATCGTGAGCAGGCCGGACTCGAGATGCTGCAGGACGGTGGTGTTGGTGGTCATGGCGGACGTTCTCCGGTTTTGGCCGTCATTGCGAACAAAGTGAAGCAATCCAGAGTCGCGCGCGCAGTCCTGGATTGCTTCGTCGCTTCGCTCCTCGCAATGACGGCAGCTACTTCTTCACCAGCGGGCAGCGCGACGCCTCGAGCGGCTGGAATGCCTCGTTGCCCGACACGGTCGCGAGCAGCTTGTAGTCGTCGGACTTGGCCTTCGACTCCGACGGCTTCTTGACCTCGAACAGGTACATGTCATGCACCATGCGGCCGTCCTCGCGGATGCGGCCGCCCTTGGCGAACATGTCGTTGATCGGCGTCGCCTTCATCAGCTTCATCACGGCGTCCGCGTCGGTCGTACCCGCAGCCTTCACCGCCTTCAGATAGTGCGTCACCGAGGAGTAGACGCCGGCCTGGGCCGAGGTCGGCACGCGCTTGGTACGCTCCATGAAGCGCTTGGTGAAGGCGCGGGTGTCGTCGTTGAGATCCCAGTAGAACGCTTCCGCGACCAGCAGCCCCTGCGCCGTCTCCAGCCCGACGCTGTCGATGTCGGAGACGAAGGCGAGCAGCGGCGACAGCTTCTGTCCGCCCTTGGTGAGGCCGAATTCGGCCGCCTGCTTGATCGCGTTGATGGTGTCGCCGCCGGCATTGGCGAGCCCGATCACCTTGGCCTTGGAGGCCTGCGCCTGCAGCAGGAAGGAGGAGAAGTCGGAGGTGTTGAGCGGATGGCGCACGCTGCCGAGCACCTTGCCGCCCGACTTCACCACCACGGCGGTGGTGTCCTTTTCGAGATCCTGGCCGAAGGCGTAGTCGGCGGTCAGGAAGAACCAGCTGTCGAGGCCGGACTTCACCGCCGCCAGGCCCGTGACGTTGGCCTGCGCGAAGGTGTCGAACACGTAGTGCACGGTGTAGGGGCCGCACGCCTCGTTGGAGAGCCTGACAGAGCCGGGACCGTTGAAGATGATGATCTTGTTGCGCGCCTTGGCGATCTCGCCGGCGGCCAGCGCGGTGGCGGAGGCGGCGACATCCCAGATCATCTCGACGCCCTGGTTGTCGAGCATGTCGCGGGCGATGTTGGCGGCGAGATCGGCCTTGTTGAGATGGTCGGCGGCGATCACCTCGATCTTGCGGCCGAGCACCTCGCCGCCGAAATCCTCCACCGCCATCTTCGCCGCGGCCTCGCTGCCCGGACCGGTGATGTCGGCGTAGAGGCTCGACATGTCGAGGATGCCGCCGATCTTCAGCGGCGGCTTGCTCTGCGCATGCGCCACGCCTGCGGACAACGTCAGCGCCGACGCCAGCATGAACAACGACGCCGCCGCGCCGCGGATGGTTCTGCTCATCGATATCCTCCCTGCCGGGCACATCGCTACATGGCGACGGCCTCTTTGATAGTTCGCATCATGGCGCACGTATTGGCATGCGGCAAGCGCTCAGCACGCTCAACAAAGCGTCGCCGCCCGCCGCTTTCCGCTCAGTGGAATGGAAATTTCGTGCGATGATGCAGCATGACGAGAGAGCGCAGGATGAGGAGCAGACGGAGGCTGATTGCGCTCGGTGCAAGCGTCGCGATCGTCACGATGATGTCGCCGAGTCACGCCACGCCGTGCATGTTCGCGGAGCTCGGCGAAGGCCACGTCAGCGAGATCATCGATGCACGCAGTTTCCGTCTCGACGACGGCCGCGAGGTCAGGCTCGCCGGCATCGAGGTGCCGCCGGAGGAGCAGCGCGCGACGTCGGTGGATGCGCTGGGCGCGCTGCTGCGCGGCCGCGACGTCGTGCTCCGCGGCGAGGACGACACCCCCGACCGCTACGGCCGGCAGCGCGCCTTCGTCTTCGTGGCCGGCGCGGACCAGCCGGTGCAAAGCGAGCTGCTGCGGCAGGGCGCCGTGCTGCGCGGGATCGACCTGCCCGACCGGGATTGCGCCCTCAGCCTGGGCGCGGCGGAAGCCGAGGCCCGCAACGCCAGGCGTGGTCTCTGGAAGATTGCGACCGTCATAAAAAACACGGAAAGTCCAGACGATATTTTGTCTCGCGTAGGGCTATTTACGGTTGTCGAAGGGAAGGTGTTGTCCGTACGACAGACGGGGACAACAACTTATCTGAACTTCGCTCGTAACTGGACACGGGGCTTCGCGGTGACTATTCCAAAGCGTATGATGGCGGTATTGGAAGGTGCCGGCATCGACGTCAAATCACTTGCGAATCGGCAGGTTCGCGTGCGCGGTTGGATTGAAGCGCATGCGGGTCCGAGACTGGAACTGACGCAGACCGCCCAGATCGAGATTTTAAGCGGGAATTGACCGCTGAGGTACATGAGTAGCGACGTGAACCTGTCTGTTCGAAAGCGCATGACGGTGATGAACTGCGGTTCGCGGATCGCACCGGCGCTGCTGTGCCTGGGGCTGGCGCTGGCCGGTTGCAGCGACATGGGCAAGTTGCAGCAGGCGACGGCGCCGTTGCCGACGCCGCGGCCGAAGCCGGCGATGGTGCAGACGACGCCGGCAAGCGATCGCGAGCACGAGCGCATTCTTGCAACCTATGGCGGCGCCTATGAGGATCCTCAGCTCGAGGGCCTGATCTCCAAGATCGTCGACCGGCTGGTGGCTGTGTCCGATCGCCCCGACCAGGGCTACAAGGTCACGATCCTGAACTCCGGTGCGGTCAATGCTTTCGCGCTGCCGACCGGCCAGCTCTACGTGACGCGCGGGCTGATTGCGCTCGCCAACGACACCTCCGAATTGTCCTCGGTGCTCAGCCACGAGATGGCGCATGTGCTGGCGCGCCATGCTGCGATCCGCGAGGACCAGGCGCGGCAGGCTGCGGTCGTGACCCGCGTCGTCTCCGACATGGGCAACGATCCGGACCTGACGGCGCTGGCGCTCGCCAAGACCAAGCTGACGATGGCGAGCTTCTCGCGCACCCAGGAGTTCGAGGCCGACGGCATCGGCGTCGGCATCTCCGCCAAGGCCAAGTTCGATCCCTACGGCGCGGCGCGCTTCCTGACCTCGATGGAGCGCAACGCAGAGTTGAAGGCCGGCAAGGTCGCGATCGACCCGCGCGCGCAGGACTTCCTGTCGTCGCATCCGGCGACGCCGGAGCGGGTGCAGAACGCCGCCGCCATCGCCAAGCAATACGTCTCCCCCGAGGCCAGGGAGCATGACCGCGAGACCTACTTGGCTGCAGTCGACAACATCGTCTATGGCGAGGACCCGAGCGAGGGCTTCGTGCGCGGACGGCGCTTCCTGCATCCGAAGCTCGGCTTCACCTTCCAGGCGCCGGAGAACTTCACGCTCGACAACACCGCGCAGGCGGTGATCGGCGTACGCGAGGGCGGCGCCCAGGCGATGCGCTTCGACGTCGTGCGCGTGCCGGCGCAGCAGACGCTCGGCGACTATCTGAACTCCGGCTGGATGGAGAACGTCGACAAGTCGGCGACCGAGGAGCTGACGATCAACGGCTTCCCGGCGGCCTCCACGACGGCGAGCGGCGATCCCTGGCAGTTCAAGGTCTATGCGCTGCGCGTCGGCAGCGACGTCTACCGCTTCATCTTCGCCTCGCGGCAGAAGACCACCGAGAGCGAGCGCAATGCGCGGGAGACGGTGAACTCGTTCCGCCGGCTCAGCCTGGAGGAGATCCAGTCGGCGCGGCCGCTGCGCATCAAGGTGATCACCGTGCAGCCGGGCGACACGGTGGAATCGCTGGCGCACCGCATGACCGGCGTCGACCGCCCGGTCGAGCGCTTCCGCGTCCTCAACGGCCTCGACGCCCGCGCCCAGGTCAAGGTCCGCGACCGCGTCAAGATCGTGGTGGAGTGAGCGCGATTTCCCCCTGAGCAAACCCTCAGGGCTGCCGCTCGCTCGAGCAGCTCGGCTGATCGGTCGAGGGGCGGACGGACGAGTGAACGCCCCTAGTCGAAATACGCCGGCGCGTGCGCAAGCCCCGCCGACTGCGCCGTATCATGGTTGAGCCACAGCTGCGCGCGCTCTGCATCGACGATGGCGGCGATCCGCTCCATTGATGTCAGGGTCGCCTCGGCGCTTGCATTCATCGTCGGCACGCAGCGATGCGCCATGTTGTAGCGGTCATGCGCGGCGTCGCCCGATAGCAGGACCGCCCCGGAGCCGGCGAGCCGCACCAGCAGCGAGCAGTGGCCCGGCGTATGGCCAGGCGTTGAGATGACGCGCACCGAACCGTCACCGAACAGATCGACATCCCCGTCCATCAATTCGAGGCAGGCTTGCCGGAGGCAATCGTAGAGCAATGGCGCGTAGCCGAAGGTGCTGAAGTCCTTGCCGAACATCGCCGCGTGCTCCCGCCGCTGGATGTACCAGCGCGCATCGCGGAACAGCCTGGCATTGCCGATGTGATCGAAATGGGCATGGGACAGCAGCACCATCGCGACATCGGCCGGCGCGAGGCCGATTTCGGCAAGCTGAGCAGTGAGAGGCTTAGCGACGAGGCCTCTGATGCCGTGGGCGATGATCCGGCCTTCCGGCGCATCGGCCAGCCTCTGGTCGATCCCGGTGTCCCACAGGATCCATTCGCCCCGTCGCTGCAGCAGATAGGCATGGCAGCTCAGCGTCACCGGCTCGCCCTGCCATTTGCCCGGCGTGTAGACGGACCGATCCGGCGCGATCGCCTTGCCGGCATCGAGCACGTACAGACGATCGATCGTTCCCAACTGTCCAGTCATGGCGCTCACGGCAATTTCCTGCTTGCGGGCTCGATCAGATCGCCTGGCCGCCGGAGACTTCGATTCGCTGCGCATTGATCCAGCGGTTGTCCTCGGACAGCAGGCTCGCGATCATCGGGCCGATATCGTCGGGCACGCCGACGCGGCCGAGCGCAGTCATGCTGGCGAACACCCTGTTGATCTCGGGATTGTCGCGCACCGCACCGCCGCCGAAGTCGGTTTCGATCGCCCCTGGCGCCACGGTGTTCACCGCGATGCCGCGGCTGCCCAGCTCCTTCGCCAGATAGAGGGAGAGAACCTCCACTGCACCTTTCGCGGCCGCATAGGCCGCATAACCTGGAAACGAGACCCGCGTCAGGCCGGACGACAGATTGACGATGCGGCCGCCATCGGCGAGTAGCGGCAGCAGCGCCTGGGTCAGGAAATAGACGCCCTTGAAGTGAACATCGACCAGTCGGTCGAACTGCGCCTCCGTTGTGTCGGCGATCAGCGCATGGTCGCCATGGCCGGCGTTGTTAACGAGGTGGTCGAACGTGTCGCGCTGCCAAGTCCGGCGCAGCGCTCCGCGCAGCGTCTCCGCAAACGGCGCAAAGGCGGCGACATCACCGGTGTCGAGCTGGAAGGCCAGCGCCTTGCGGCCCATCGCCTCGATCTCTTCGACGACGGCCGCCGCGTCCTCGGCCCGGTTCTGATAGGTGAGGATGAGGTCACTGCCGCGATGGGCAATATGACGTGCCGCGCTACGGCCGAGCCCGCGGCTGGCGCCGGTCACGAGTGCGATCCTGGTCATGATTTTTTCTCCGGTCGGGTTTGACTGGTCGGATATTGGACACCGACCACCGGCGGAGTTGCCGGAACCGCGCCGTTCCTTGCCTGATCCTCCAAATCGGGGTGTGTGGAGAGCGAGAGCGGGCTAAGTTACGGACATGACCAGCCTGCTCAATGCCGTCAGCCGCTATGCCGCTGTCCACGCCGATACAGCCGGGATTGCCAGGACCCCGATCCCCGGACTCACGACGGTGCGCGCGACCGCACCGAGCGAGCTCGTCTACGCCATCTCGCGACCGCTGGTGTGTCTAGTTGTGCAGGGCAGCAAGCAGGTCACGATGGGGCTGCAGGGACTGACGTTTTCCGCAGGCGATTCGCTGATCATCACCGCCGACGTGCCGACCGTCAGCCAGATCACGCGCGCGACCCGCGCGGCGCCCTATCTGTCGCTGGTGCTGGAGCTCGATTCGGCGCTGATCGCGGAGCTGATCCTGCAGATGGACGGCACGACGGCGACGGACGGTTTTGCTGTCCGGGTCGAGCCGACCGACGCGGAAGTGACGGACGCGGCGCTACGCCTGATGCGCTTGCTCGATCGTCCTGCCGGATTGCAGGTGCTGCAGGCTCAACTCTTGCGCGAGATGCATTATTGGCTGCTCGCCGGCCGGCACGGCGCGGCGATCCGCCGGCTCGGCGGCCCCGACAGCCACGCCCAGCGCATCGCCCGTGCGGTAGCCCTGTTGCGCGCCGAGTTCACCCACACCCTGCCGGTCGAGCGGCTCGCGGCTGTCGCGGGTATGAGCCTGTCCGCCTTCCACCAGCACTTCCGCAGACACACCTCCCTGTCGCCGCTGCAATTCCACAAGCAGCTTCGGCTGATCGAGGCGCGCCGGCTGATGTTGGCCGAAGGCATCAGCGCGAGCAGTGCGGCGTTCGCCGTGGGTTACGAAAGCGTGCCGCAGTTCACGCGCGAATATCGTCGCCTGTTCGGCCGTCCGCCGGTGCAAGACATCAAGGCGGCACAGGCCAAAGTCGAAGCTGTCGCGTGAGCTGCGTGCGGGTGCCGTGCCGGGGACTTGCCGGTCTCGACAGCGTCCCCTTTGAGCCAGGCAAACAAAAAGCCCGACCTTGCGGCCGGGCTTTCGTAAGCAACTAATTCGAAAACGCTTGAACGGTCGATCAGGCGGCCTCGTCGGCCACGGCGGTATCGTCGCCGTCGATGTCATCACCCTCGCCTTCCGCATCGCCCTCGGCGACCGCATCGGCTTCGGTCTTGGCGCCGCGGCGCGGGCTCTTGGCGAGCTGCGTCTCGATCTCCTTGACGGCCTCGGTCTCGGTCGAGTGCTGCACGACCGCGATCTCGCGCGACAGCCGGTCGAGCGCCGCTTCATAGAGCTGGCGTTCGCTGTAGGACTGCTCCGGCTGCGACTCCGAGCGATACAGATCGCGCACGACCTCGGCGATGGCGACGATGTCGCCCGAATTGATCTTCGCTTCGTACTCCTGGGCGCGGCGCGACCACATCGTGCGCTTGACGCGGGCGCGGCCCTTGAGGGTCTCCAGCGCCTTCTTGACCAGCGCCGGGTCGGACAGCTTGCGCATGCCGACATTGGCGACCTTGGCGGTCGGCACGCGCAGCGTCATCTTGTCCTTGATGAAGTTGATGACGAACAGCTCGAGCTTCGCACCCGCGATCTCCTGCTCCTCGATGGCCAGGATCTGGCCGACGCCGTGAGCCGGATAGACGACGAATTCGTTGGTCTTGAAGCCCTGGCGCTGGGTCGGCAGCTTCTTCTCCTCGACGCGCGGCGCGGCCGCGACGGGAGCAGCCGGCTTGGCGGCGACGGCGGGCTTGGCAACAGGGGCAGCAGCCGCAGGAATGGCGGTCTTGGTGGCAGCCTTGGGCGCAGCGGCGGCCTTGGCGGGCGCAGCCTTGGCAACAGAGTCCTTTGCAAGAGTGGTCTTCGCGGCGGATGCTTTCGCGGCAGTCTTGGCAGTCTTTTCAGGCATTGCGCTTCTTTTGTTCTTGGTGGACTTGGCAGCCGAGGCCTTCGCGGCAGCCCGAATCTCCTTTACAGGAGCCCGGGCACGGCCCTTGGAAACGCTGCGGCTGGCCGCGGCGGCTTTTTTTGTACTCTTGGAAGCACTCTTTTTACGCGTTTTCTGTGACACAGCCTGCGCGCGGAACTGCCACGCCCCTGTTTGATGTTGCGGGAACCTAAAAGGGCGGCCAAAAAAAGGTACGCATGGCCGGGTTCGGCTCTGAGAATGTGCTATATATAGCACATTTACCGCAAAAATCAATGATTTAGAGGCCGCAGGGGCGGTATTGTGACGGGTCCACGAAGTTAGGGTTAAGTGAAGCGTGCCGGAATAGAACAACTCATGCGGCGGTTCCCGCTCGCCGCAATCTCGTTCTAGGCCATTGTTTCCGCGTGGCGATTCCAATCAGCCACGGCCAGCGGCAGAATTGCCGGCGCCGCTCTCGCGCCAGCGCAGAGGTGACCCGTCAGTCTCCGGCGCCCGGCTTCGATGAAAAATATTTCTCGAATTTTCCGTCCTCGCCGTCGTGCTCCTTGGCATCCGCCGGCGGGTCCTTCTTCTGCGTGATATTGGGCCAGGACTTGGCATATTCGGCGTTCACGCCCAGCCATTTCTCCAGCCCCGGCTCGGTATCCGGCTTGATCGCGTCGGCCGGGCATTCCGGCTCGCACACGCCGCAATCGATGCATTCGTCCGGATGGATCACCAGCATGTTGTCGCCCTCGTAGAAGCAGTCTACCGGGCAGACCTCAACGCAATCGGTGTATTTGCATTTGATACAGTTTTCGGTGACGACGTAAGTCATCCAGGGCTCCGGAACGGATCGACAAATCGGCTGGCTTGGACTAGCGCAGGACGTGGTGTGCCGCAAGTGAAGCGGGGCGAAGAACTGAATTGGAATTGCGCCGGCGCAACCAATCAACTTCGGCCGCGACCTTCGAGGTCGTCGTAGAGCCCGCGCACGGACGCGGCGTCGCCGCGACGCGCGGCAAAGCCGGTCACCTTGAGCACGCGCACGCTGCGATCGAGCGCGATGGTCAGCACATCACCGGTCTTCACCCCATGGCCCGGCGAGGTCTCGCGCACACCATTGACCCGGACATGCCCCGACGACACCAGCGCCGCGGCGCTGGTGCGCGCCTTCACCAGCCGCGCATGCCACAGCCATTTGTCGATGCGCTGGCGCTCTGACGGGGTGTCGGACGTCGGCGTTGTCCTTCCAACCAATCTTGCCAACCGATCTTGCCGCTCAGTCCTTGCGGTTGTTCCCCGCGAGCTGCTCCTTGAGCGCAGCAAGCTTGGCAAACGGCGAATTGGGATCGACCGGACGGTCGCGATCCCGGCCGCCGCCGCTGCTCGATGCGTAGGGCCGCAGCGCCGGGCCGCTGTCGCGCTTGTCGCGGCCGCCCTTGCCGAAGTCGCGGCCACCGCGCCCCTCGCGGTCGCCCCCGAACTTGCCGCCCTTGTTGCGATCCCGGTTCTGGTCGCGCCCCTTGGCATCATGATCGCGGCGCGGCCCGCGATCCTCGCGCGCCGGCGCCGATGCGCCCTCGGCTGGCGCCGCACCCGCCTCCGGCGGGCCCTTGCGGAAGTCCTTGCCGAACTCCTTCATCCGGTCGCGCCGGCCATGGCCGCGGTGATGGCGCTCGCGCGCCTCGCCGCCCTCGGCCGGAGCGGTCCCGGCCGATGCCTGACCGCCGCCGCCCCCCTGCCCGCGCTCATGCTGCGGACGGTTGGGCCGGCCGCGATGATGATGGTCGTGGCGCGGCCTGCGCTCCTCCGACCGCCCGCCCGGCCGCCAGACCTCGACCAGGACGGGCTCGGCAGCAGGCGAGGCCTCGGCGGGAGAAGCCTCGGTGGCGGTCGATCCAGCAGCAGTTTCCGCCGCGGCAGCTTCAGCCGAAGCGTCGCCGATGCTTGTTGCCTCGTTCGCAACGGCCTCCGCGGCTTCTGGCTGCGGCGCATCCGCAGCGACGGCGGTTTCCGCCTCGGCGACGACGCTTTCGGCAGCCGTCTCGGCCATGGAAGCGGCGTCCGCCACATCCGGCGTGACGAAATCGACGGTCGGCAGCGATGCCAGGGCCGATCCCGGCGTGGTTTCCGGCTGCTCCTCACCGACCATCGCGGGCACGGCGACGGCCTGCTCGGTCACCGGAGCGACGGCGGCCTCCGCGACGGTGGGAACCTGCTCGTCGGCCGGCTCGCCGGCGACAACTGCGAGGTCCTCGCCCGGCACAGCCTGCGCATCTGCCGGAGCGGCTTCGGCAGCAGCAGCGTCCGCGATGGCAGCAGCCTCGACGGGCTTCTCAATCGGCTTGGGCGGCAGCGGCGGACGCTTCTCCATGCGATAGCCGAGCGCGCGCAGGATGGAGGCGAAGTCCTCGCCGGCCGAGCCGGTGAGCGAGGTCATCGCCTGCGTCACCACGAAGCCGCGGCCGTCGAAGGCGCCGGCCGGCTTCTCGCCCGGCGCATTGTCGCGCCAAGCCAGGGCGGGACGAATCAGGTCCGCCAGCCGCTCCAGGATGTCGACGCGCACGGCGCGCTCGCCGGCCTGCTTATAGCCGAGCACGCGATAGGCATCGCGCGGCAGCGCCTTGTCGACCGGGAACGAGGTACGGCCCGAGCTCGCCAGATGCTGGGCGCCGGTCAGCGCGGACATGTCGACATTGCCCTGCTTCTCGGCCCACAGCAGCGCGGCGAGCGCGCGCGCCGCCGGCTTGAGCAGTGCCGGGACGTAGATGTGATAGGCCCCGAAGCGCACGCCATATTTGCGCAAGGTGGCGCGCGACGGCTGGTCGAGATCCTTCATCTCGGCGGCGATCTTGGCGCGCTCGATGACGCCGAGCGCCTCCACGAGCTGGAACGCGATGCCGCGGCCGATGCCGGTGATGTCCTCGGCCTTGGACAATTCGAACAGCGGGCCGAGCAGCTTCTCGATATGCGTCTTCAGCCACAGATCGAGCCGCGCCTGGACCTTGTCGCGCGCGGCACCCGTCAGCCGCTCGTCGGCGATGATGCGCAGGCGCGGATGCAGCGCGTCGTCGGCCGCGACCAGCTTGGCGACCGCGTCGCCGGTCCAGCGCATCGTGCCGTCGGCGGTGAGCACGATGTGCTCGTCGGGCGCGCCGGACAGCTTCTCGGCGCGCGCCTCGATCTCGCCGGCCAGCGCCTTCTGGGCAGCAGCCTGCAAGGCCTTGGCCTCCGAGCCGGCTTCGGCGGCGTCGGGCGCGAAGGTGAATCCATCCAGGCGGCCGATCGCGTGCCCTTCAACGATCACTTCGCCGGTCTTGCCGATTTCCGTATTCAAAACACTGTTCTCCCGCAGGCGCCGCATCAATACACTGGTACGACGATCAACGAAACGCTCCGTGAGCCGTTCATGAAGGGCGTCTGACAATTTATTTTCGAGTTCGCGGGTAATCCCCTGCCAATAATCAGGGTCGCGCAGCCAGTCGGGCCGGTTGGCCACGAAGGTCCAGGTGCGAATCTGTGCAATCCGCCCCGACAGCGTATCGATGTCGCCATCGACGCGGTCGGCCTGATCGACCTGGGCCGCGTACCAGGCGTCCGGAATACGCCCCTTCTGCATCAGGAAGCCGAACACGGTGGTCACCAGCTCCGCATGGGCAGCCGGCGACAGCCTGCGATAGTCGGGAATCTGGCAGGTTTCCCAGAGACGCTCGACCGCTTCAGCGCCATGCGCCATGTCGCGCACCTCGGCATCGCGCGCGGCATGATCGAGCACGCGCAGATCCTCCGCGGTCGGCGCGCGCGTCAGCGCGTCATGCCCCGGCGTAATCGCCAGGGAGACCTGGAGCGCGCTCAAGGACGCGAAATCAAGCCTGGAGTTGCGCCATTGCAGCACCTTCACGGTATCGAAGGTGTGGTTCTGGAGCGCATTGACCAGCTCGGGCTCGAACGGCGCACAACGTCCGGTGGTGCCGAACGTGCCGTTACGCGTCGCGCGTCCGGCACGGCCGGCGATCTGGGCAAACTCCGACGGCGTGAGCCGGCGGAACTGATAGCCGTCATATTTGCGGTCGGATGCGAAGGCGACGTGATCGACGTCGAGATTGAGCCCCATGCCGATCGCATCGGTGGCGACGAGATAGTCGACGTCGCCGTTCTGGAACATCGCCACCTGCGCGTTGCGCGTGCGCGGCGACAGCGATCCCAGCACCACGGCGGCGCCGCCATGCTGGCGGCGGATCAGCTCGGCGATGGCGTACACCTCGTCAGCCGAGAACGCCACGATGGCGGTCCGGCGCGGCTGCCGCGTGATCTTCCGGTCGCCGGCGAATTCGAGCTGCGACAATCGTGGCCGTGTCACCATCGACGCACCGGGCAACAGCCGCTCGATGATGGGGCGCATCGTCGCAGCCCCGAGCAGCAGCGTCTCGTCGCGCCCGCGGCGATTGAGGATGCGGTCGGTGAAGACATGGCCGCGCTCGAGATCGGACGCGATCTGGATCTCGTCGACGGCCAGGAACGACACGTCGAGATCCCTGGGCATCGCCTCGACCGTCGACACCCAATAGCGCGGGTTCTTCGGCTTGATCTTCTCCTCGCCGGTGATCAGCGCGACGGCCTCGCTGCCGACGCGATCGGCGATCTTGTTGTAGACCTCGCGCGCGAGCAGCCGCAGCGGCAGTCCGATGATGCCGGAGGAATGCGCGAGCATGCGCTCGATCGCCAGATGCGTCTTGCCGGTGTTGGTGGGGCCGAGCACGGCGGTGACGCCGCTTCCGGGAGCACGGTCGGACGTGCGCTCGAAAGGCGAGGCAGCCGAAGAGGACGAAAAAGCCATTCGTTAAATGTGGGTCTCGAAGCCGGCGTTGGAAGCGCGTCGTTCACGCGCGACGGATGCGGAATTGTCGTGTGTCTGGAGAGGCTGAGATGCTGACCCCTGTCTCACATTGTGACGCATATAGTGCCGCAGCTTAAGCTTCGGAACGCCTTGAGAACGAATCGCGAAGGAATCGCTGACTCTGTCGGCTTTCAGGCTTCGTTCACCGCAACATCTCGCGCTCTGCGATCAAGCCAGCACTAGATCAAGTTTTCGCGGGCTCCACAAGCAACGCTTTCGCGATGGAACTGGCGCGCATTTCAGGGCGTCCCGAGTCGAATCAGAATCAGGGAAGAGTCAAACGGATTCACGCGCAGCAGACAGCATCCATACGGGGACCGGCAAATCGGAGGTCAACGCGGAATCTCCATCGCATTCAAGCGCGGACGGCATGCCGCCAGACCTTCACGCCACGGCCGCTGTTGCGGCTCAGCCGCTGACGGGGCCGTGCCACAGCGATGAGATTCGGATGTGGAGGAGCAGCGATACGAGGCGCTACTGGGTCTTGGCGACGTGCGGCGCCGCCTGGGTGATGAACGACGTCGCCTCCAGCATCGCGGTCCCCAGCGGGGTCGGGATCACCATCTTGAACGGCACCAGCACGCGGGTGCCGGCGATCGGCACGAAGAAGATCTCCATGTTGCGGGCCTGAGCCAGATATTTGATGACCGGCCGGTCCGGGATGTAGCCCGCGACCGGCGTGAAGTAGATCGCGCAGACCAGCGCCGGACCGCGATAGCCCTTGTCAGCCTTGACGTTCTCCATGCGCTTGTAGTCGAGCTTGAGCTCGTAGCGCATGCGGCCGTCGAACACGGGCGCAGCGCCGCGGCAGGAGTCCGGCGACAGCAGTTCGCCATTGCCCGGCACCCGCACCAGAGAGGCCGTCATCGGATCGAGCACGCCGCGCTTGTGGGCATCCGTCACCGGAATGCGGTCGGGATCGACTGGAGGCGCCGGCTCGATGGCGAAGTCCTTCACGGTGCCGTTCTGCAGATTGATGCGGATCTGCTCCGATTTCTTTCCCGTGGAGGTCGAGGCCTGGTAGCTCTGGCCGACCAGGGCGCCGTTGACGACGCGTCCCTGCACCGAGCCCGTGCCTGATCCTTGCGAGAAGCTCTTGAGCAGGCCGGCGGTGCCGCCCTGAGCCGCAGCACCATACTGATCATCCCCGATCTCGACCGCCCAGGTGCCCTTGCCGACGGGGATGCCGGCCAGGGAAGCCTCGTATTGAGCGTCCAACCGAGCCTGCGCCTGGGCGCCTTGCGCCAGCAACAACAGGCAGAGCGCTGCCCCGGCCGCGGCCAGGCGGCCCGAGAGAAATGAGGGAACCGAGATGATGGTCACGTGACGAATGATCCTGCCGATCCGCCTGCCTGAGCGCCGGACCGATCCGACGCGCCGTCCTTGCTACTTAAGCCAAAAACGCCTTCAAACAACGCGAACCGTCCGACAATGGCGGTTTGTCCAGCGCTTTGCGCCTGAACAGCACTCAGAACCGTCGTCCGCAGCGCTGCCGGAACCGAGCCGCGAACCTCCGACCGCGCCAGCATGCCGCCATTCCGGACCGTTCGCGGGATATCCATCCATCACGTCCGAATGCGCCCTTTATATGGTCTAAACTGCCGGCTATACTATTGATTACACGCCTGCTTTTCTGCTGGTCGGCGATTTCGGCCCGACCAGGAGGAGGCATGGGTCGCGTCCTCCGGGTTCGCCGGCCCGGCTCTCGGTATCTGCTGCGGCCTTCAAAACCTTGACGAAAAGCCGCATCCCCCCTATAGGACCGCATCTCCCAGAGACGAGCTGGACGAGTTTTGGACCCCCGCGGCCCGCCGACATAGGCGGACGAAGGGTGCGGGGACGAGAGAGGATTTATTGCCATGTCGCGGCGCTGTGAACTGACGGCCAAGGGTCCCCAGGTTGGCCACAAGGTCAGCCACTCCAACATCAAGACCAAGCGGCGCTTCCTGCCGAACCTGTGCAACGTGACCTTCATCTCGGATGCACTCGGCCGCAACGTGCGCCTGCGCGTTTCGACCAACGCGCTCAAGAGCGTCGACCACAATGGCGGCCTCGACGCCTATCTGCTCAAGGCCAACGCCGCGACCCTGTCGCCGCGCGCGCTGGAGCTGAAGCGCGCCATCGAGAAGAAGGCGGCGGACGCTGCCCCGGTCGCCAAGGCGAGCTGAGAGAGCCAACCGAAATTCAAGATTGATGCAGAAGCCGGACGCGTCACGAGCGGGGCTTCGAGCTGAACGAGATGTCGAAACGGCCGGGTCGAGAGATCCGGCCGTTTTGCTTGCGGATGCCGTGACCAACTGACAACTCTGGACAAGGCAGCCGGCGCGGGGCGGCAGGACAGGTCGGGTGACCATCCGTTCGTACAACGGCGTCCAGCAGTCACTCCGCCATGTCGGCCGCGCCGCGCGCAACAGCGACCCAGACGAAGTGCCATAGGGAACCGACCTCCCCAACGCCAGCCGGATGCTCTACACTCGTTGCGGTAGCATTATTGCGGACATTCCTTTGCCATGAAGAATATTGTCATCTGCTGCGACGGCACCGGCAACGAGATCAGCGAGAACATCTCGAACGTACTCAAGCTCTATCGCTGCCTGCGCAAGACCGACAAGACGACACCGCATCAGGCCGTATTCTACGATCCCGGCGTCGGCACGCTGACCCAGCCCGACACCTGGCACCGCTTCAAGGCCAATTTCAACATGGTGCTGGGGCTCGCGACCGGCTACGGCCTCGACGACAACGTCATCAACGCCTACTCCTTCCTGGCCACGCATTACGAGGACGGCGACCGCATCTTTCTGTTCGGCTTCTCGCGGGGCGCCTACACCGTGCGCGTGCTGGCCGGGCTGATCCACAAGATCGGGCTGATCTCGCCGGGTCAGATCAATCTCGTCGGCCCTGGCGTGATCGCCTACAAGAAGTACTCCTCGGACAATCCGAAGGCCGGGCGCGGCATCACCAAGGAGCTCGAGAGCACCGAGGAGGACGGGCCGATCCCGGAGAGCCGCGACGACCACGCCGCGCAGTTCGCGCGGATCACCTCGGCGCGCTGGCCGACAATCCATTTCGTCGGCGTGTGGGACACGGTGGCGAGCGTGATCGTGCCGCGCACCGACCGGCTGTTCGCGCTGCCGAGCCTCGAGGAGCTCGCCTTCACGATCGAGAACCCGAGCGTGAAGATCTTCCGCCAGGCTGCGGCGATCGACGAGCGCCGCTGCATGTTCCGGCTGAAGCCGTGGGGCATGCCGCAGACCTTCACGCCGAACCGCTTCAACAAGGCGCAGGCGCGACCGCAGGACGCCAAACAGGTGTGGTTCGCCGGCGTGCACGCCGACGTCGGCGGCGGCTATCCCGAGGTCCGGTCGGCGGCTTCGAAATATCCGCTGCTGTGGATGATCGACGAGGCGGTCGAGGCCGGACTGACGGTCAATCCGCGCACGGTGAATCAGCTGGCCTGGGGCGTGCAGCGCAAGAACAGTCCGTTCTCCTATGTGGCGCCGAGCGTCCAGGGACCGCTGCACGATTCGATGACAGCGGCCTGGCGGGTGCTCGAATGGCTGCCGAAGAGCGCGACGTACAAGGAATGGCCGGAACGCAAGGCGCATTTCGGCTTCTACATTCCGAATGGCGAACCGCGCTTCATCCCCGACGGCGCCTTCGTTCATGAGAGCGTGCTGATGCGGATCGCGGAATCGAAGGACTATCGCCCCGTCAACCTGCCCGCGTCCTATGAGCGCATTCCGCTTCCGGTCAAACAGAAGGCGGAGTAGCAGCAACAGCGCGTTGCGCGTCGAGCACGGCCTTCGGAGGCCCGCGTGTGGCGGATCGCCTCAGATCATGCGCAGATGGATGACGCCGTCGGTCACCTCGCCACGGGCAAACTGCTCGCGCGCCATCTGCTCGAACGCCGTGCGGTTCCGTTGCAGATAGGCGAACGCCTGGTTGCGCGTGCAGAAGCAGGTCTCAAGATGACAGACCTGCCGTGTGGCGCCGATTGCGAGCGCGAATGCGATCGTCTGGGCTCCACGCTGCGTCTCATCCTTGGCAATGCGAACGTCTGTAGCGGTCGGCTTGGCCACGTCAGCCTCCTCGGTACGAAGGTCGGGTCTGTACGCGGGACACGGTTGGGGCGTAGTAATCAGGCATGGATCGCCCGTCTGTTCGAGCACCGGCAACGAAGTTCCGATAATTCAACGGGGCACCCGACGCCGGAAGGCGAGATGAAGCAGCCCTAGCGAACGACCTTCTTGCGCCGCTTCGGCGCAGGCGCCGCATCAGACACCGCTTGCGCAGCTTCCGCTTCCTTGGCGAGCCGCAACACGCGCAGCCGCTCCATGTTCTTGCGGACCGCCATCGCGCGCTGATCCCATTCGGCGCGCGCCTTCGCCCCGTCCTCGGCGGCGACGCGCTGGCGCTCCGACCGCGCGATGCTTTCGGGGGAGCGCTCTGACATCTTCTTGGTAGCCATCGACTGATCCTTCCGGAGATGCGGGTTACCGTCGAGACGCAGAAAGCCCGCTCAATACAGGATCGAGCGGGCAAACCAGCCATTTCAGTACATCCGTGAAATGGCCTAAGACGTCAGAGACGTCTGATCAGTACGGTCAGACCAGCGCGAGGTTTTCTGCGCTGGTTTTACCGCGCATCTTGTCCGTCTTGACCTCAAAACTGACTTTCTGGCCCTCAGCCAGACCGGCGAGACCAGCGCGTTCAACCGCGCTGATGTGAACGAACACGTCGTTCCCGCCATCCTGCGGCTGAATGAAACCAAAGCCCTTCTGGCCATTGAACCACTTAACGGTACCCTGCATGTCTATCTCCAAATCATTCATCGCGCGACCATCACGCGATCTCATTCAACTGAGCGATGACTTTTGGAAATAGCCCACAGGCACATTCAGAAAGGCACAGCGGCTAATCGAACTACCTCAAGGTAGAGATTTTCTGAGGAATTACAAGGCCGCGCGGCAAATATAGTTTGCCGAGGGCCGGAACCGTTGAGTCGGCTCGCGCTGGCAATATCAGCAGATTGCCCTTATCTTCACAGCACCATCGGTAACGGCCTGGCCATCGATGGCTGAGAGACACTCGTGCTCCCGCCTTCCGACGAAGGGGATCACCGTGTCTCGCACGCATCGTGACTCATCACATTGTGAGCAACACGTTTCATTGGTGCCGCTCAGCTGATCAGCTGAGCGCGCCGCTCTCCCCGCCACAGCGCCGATCGGCTTCGCCAACCGAATTTCATCGATAGAGATGAAGACAAGGAGGATACTTTTGCAGGTTCTTGTTCGTGACAACGACGTCGAGAAGGCGTTGCGCATCCTGAAGCGGAAGATGCAGCGCGAAGGCGTATTCCGCGAGATGAAGCGCCGCAGATCCTACGAGAAGCCATCGGAGCGCAAGACGCGCGAGAAATCCGATGCGATCAGGCGCCAACGCAAAGTCGCGCGCAAGCAGGCCATCCGCGAAGGCTTGCTGCCGGCGCCGGTCAAGAAGGTGACTGCGACGCGGCCGGGCGCGCTCCCCTCAACGACCTCGACGCGCACCGATCGTGAACGGCCGCAGGGCCAGCTCACCGCTACGCCTCCGCGCAGCTGAGCGAGCGACGGCATGCCCGCCGAAATCGACGGGACGAGGCTGGCGGATCACGCCAGCTTCTTCGGCTGTTTGCCGGCGCTGTCAGCCGCTTCACGCGCCAAGCGCTCGGCCTTCAGCCGCTCGCGGTTCTGATCGAACGCGGCCTGCGCCTTTTCATAATCGCTTCTCGTCGGCTCGGCCGGCTTGAAGGCCTTTTGAGCCTCGCGCACGGCGGCCGTTGGCTTGCGCTCCGACATGATGAGAGTCCTCGTTGGGATGGTGAACGCCGCTGCGACATCCTGTCGAGACTGGCGCTTCATGGGCACGGTTCAATGACAGCCTCGGGTAGAGGGAGCACGAGCCCGCTGTCTTGGCGCGGACCAGCTAGGGCGACCACCCTGCGGCCTCATCGGGGTCCAATGCTATTATAATCCAAATACGCCGAAGATGTTGCAAGTCATTGAACCCGGCCCGGCACGATGCGCCATGGTTCCGACCGGCGGTCGGTTTACGCACAATCACGCCATTCCGTGCTTGCGGCCGGGAACGGCAGCGAGCAGCTCGCGAGTATAGGCGTGTTCGGGATTGGCGAACAGCGCGGCGGTCGGCTTCAGCTCGACGATCTCGCCCTTCTGCATGACGGCGATCCGATCGCAGATCTGCGCGGCCACCCGCAGGTCATGCGTGATGAACAGCATCGACAGACCGAGGCGCGCCTTCAGATCTTCCAGCAGCCGCAGCACCTGCGCCTGGACGGACACGTCGAGCGCCGACACCGCTTCGTCCGCGACGATGATCTCCGGATCGAGCGCGAGCGCGCGCGCGATGCCGATGCGCTGACGCTGGCCGCCGGAGAATTCGTGCGGATAGCGGCCGATCGCGCCCGCGTCGAGCCCGACCATGCCGAGCAGCTCCTGGGCGCGCTTCAGCGCGGCATCGAGCGGCGTGCCGCGCGCGACCATGCCGTCGGCGATGATGCGGCCGACCTTGCGGCGCGGGTTGAGCGAGGCGAACGGATCCTGGAAGATCATTTGGATGCGATGACGCTGCGCACGCAAGGCGCCGCCCTCCAGCGCCGTGAGATCGACGTCGCCGATCCGCACCGTGCCGCGATCGGCCTCGATCAGCCGCATCACGAGACGCGCGACGGACGACTTTCCCGAGCCGGACTCGCCGACGAGGCCGAGCGTCTCGCCCTGATGGATCGCGAAATTGACCGCATGCGCAGCGCGCGTCTCGCGCTTCGGGCGGAACCAGCCGGTCGGCGTCACATAGGTCTTGTCGAGGCCGATCACGTCGATCGCCTTCGGAACGTCCTCGCGGGATTGCCGCGGCGGCGGATCGAAAGAGGGCACCGCGGCGAGCAGCGCCTTGGTGTAGTCGTGCTGCGGATTGCCCAGCACGGACTCGGCCGCGCCTTCCTCCACCACCTTGCCATGGCGCAACACGACCACCTGGTCGGCGATGTCGGCGACGACGCCGAAATCATGGGTGATGAACATCACCGCCATGTTGTGGCTGGCCTGGAGGCTACGGATCAGCTTGAGGATCTGCGCCTGGGTCGTCACGTCGAGCGCGGTGGTCGGCTCGTCAGCGACCAGCACCGCCGGCTCGAGCGCCAGCGCCATTGCGATCATCGCGCGCTGGCGTTGGCCGCCGGAGAGCTGATGCGGATAGGCGCGGATGATCCGCTCGGGATCGGGCAGCCCGACCTCGCGCACCAGCGCCAGCGCCTTGGCGCGGCGCTCGCGGGGGCTCAGCAGATCATGCGCCTCGAACACCTCCATCAGTTGGTCACCGATGCGCATCAAGGGATTGAGCGCGGTCATCGGCTCCTGGAACACCATGGCGATGCGGCGACCGCGCAGATCGCGCCAGCCGTCCTCATCGACGGCAAGCAGGTCGTGCCCTTCGAAGCGGATCTCGCCGCTCTCGACGTTCACCGTATCGGGCAGCAGCCCGAGCAGCGCGTGCGCGCACATCGACTTGCCCGAGCCGGATTCGCCGACCACGCAGACGATCCTGCCGGCGGTGAGATCGAACGAGACGCCGTCGACCGCGTGGGTGCGCTCGGCGCCTTTGGGCAAGGCGATGAGCAGGTTCCTGATGGCAACGACAGAGTCAACCATGGCTCACCGCCACAGCGTCGTAGGGTGGGCAAAGCGAAGCGTGCCCACCATCGGCAGATGAGGTAGAAAAATCGGTGGGCACGGCGCGGTGCGCCTTTGCCCACCCTGCGGACTCATGGTCGATCATGGCCTCACCTGCCCTCGCGCGACAGGCGCGGGTTGAGGGCATCGTTCAGTCCCTCGCCGATCAAGTTGAGGCCGAGCACCGACAGCAGGATCGCCACGCCGGGAAAGACCGTGATCCACCAGGCCTGGCGAATGACGGTGCGACCGGCGCCGACCATGTAGCCCCAGGAGATCAGGTTGGGATCGCCGAGCCCGAGGAACGACAGCGAGGATTCCAGCAGGATCGCAGTCGCGACCATCAGCGAGGCCAGAACGATGACGGGCGACAGCGCGTTGGGCAGGATCTCGCGCCAGATGATCCACGCATTGCTCTGTCCGGTGACAATGGCGGCCTGGACATATTCCCGGGTCCGCAGGCTCAACACCTCGCCGCGGACGAGGCGCGCCACCGGGGGCCAACTGACGAGGCCGATCGCGGCGACGATCGAATAGATCGAGGGCTGCAGGATCGCCACCAGCACGATCGCGAGCGCGAAGCTCGGGATGGTCTGGAAGAACTCCGTGAAGCGCATCAGCGCGTCGTCGACACGGCCGCCGAAATAGCCGGCGATGGCGCCGAGCGGCACGCCGACGATCAGCGCCACCAGCGTCGAGACCAGCCCGACCAGCAGCGAGACGCGAGCCCCGAAGATCAGGCCGGCCAGCACGTCGCGCCCGAGCGCGTCGGTACCGAGCGGGACCCTGGACAGCGTGAACGGCGGAACGAACGGCCGCTGTACCATGCGCCACGGCGAGTTCGGGAAGTAGAGCGGTCCGGCGACCGCGATCACGATCGCGAGCACGAGAATGATCAGCCCGATGACGCCGCTCGGGCTGCGCAGCATGGTGCGCCAGAACTGCCTCATGAGGCGTACTCGATGCGCGGATCGACCAGACGGTAGACGAGGTCGGTGACGAGGTTGAAGATCAGCACCATGGCCGAGGACACCACGAACACGCCGAGCAGGAGATTGTAGTCGCGCTGGATCAGCGCGTCGTACATCAGCCGGCCGATGCCCGGCCATGCGAACACCGTCTCCGTCAAGACCGCGCCGCCGACCAGCGTACCGGCATGAACGCCGGCCAGGGTCACCACCGGCAGCAGCGCGTTGCGCAGCACGTGGCGGCGCAGGATGACGCCGTCGCGCAGCCCCTTGGCGCGCGCGGTCTTGACGAAATCGAGCCGCTTGACCTCGAGCATGGAAGCGCGGGTCATGCGGGTGTAGGTCGCCATGAAGAACAGCCCGAGCGTCGCAGCCGGCATCGCGAGATGCGCGGCGACGTCGAGCGCGTGGCGAACGCCGGTATAGCCGGCACCGATCGTCTCATAGCCGAAGCTCGGCAGCCAATCGACCCAGACCGAGAACAGCAGGATCGCGATCAGCGCGATCCAGAACAGCGGCGTTGCGTAGAAGATCAGCGCGAGCACCGTGATCGCGGTGTCGAGGATGGTGCCGGCGAAGCGCGCGGCGAGCACACCGAACAGGATGCCGAGACCGAGCGAGATCGCGAACGCCGTCAGCGTCAGCAGCAGCGTCGCCGGCAGCCGCTCGGCGATCAGCCTGGCGACCGGCGCCTGCTGGCGGAACGAGAAGCCGAGATCGAGGCTGGCGATGCCCTTGACGTAGATCAGCAGCTGCTCCGGCAGCGGACGGTCGAGGCCGAACTTCTCGCGCAACTGCGCCACGAAGATCTGGTCGGAGGCGCCGGCCTCGCCGGCCATGACCACGGCCGGATCGCCCGGCGCCAGCCGGATCAGGAAGAAATTCAGCACGATGATGGCGAGAAGGACGATGATGCCTTTCACGACGCGCTGAGCGATGAAGGAGAGCATGAAAGGTCCGTGAAGGTCAGCTCGGGAGGACAGCGAAGCACCGGAGCGCGGGGATCATGGCCGCGCCCCGGAGTGCACCGCTATTTGTCGAGCCAAGCGTCGCGGAAGCCGTCGTTGACGCCGATGCCGGTGGTGATCAGGTTCTTCACCTTGCACTTGGTGATGGTCGGGAACTGGAGCTCGAGCAGCCAGGCCACCGGCACGTCCTCGGCCAGGATCTTCTGCACCTTGTCATAGGCCTCCTTGCGCTTGGCGTCGGTCGGCGCCGTCGCGCCCTCGGCGAACAGCTTGTCCACTTCCGGATTGGAATAGCCTTCGACATTGTTGAACAACTGGCCCTTGGCGATCGCCGAGGTGATGTAGTTGCGGGACACGCCGAGCGCGGGATCGCCGTACTGATAGAGATAGGTGAAGGCGATGTCGTAGTCCCACTCCATGATCTTCTGGTTGCCGCCGGGCACGTCGGTCGCGATCGTCTCGATGTTCATGCCGACATCCTGCAGGTTCTGCTTCACCGCCTCGCCCCAGCGCTGCCAGGTCTCGCCATAGGCGAGCGGCAGCATGCGGATCTTCTCGCCCTTGTAGCCGGCTTCCTTCAAGAGCGCCTTGGCCTTGGCCGGATCGTACGGATATTTCGGCACGTCATCGGAATAGAACTTGATGGTCGAGGCCGACGGACCGGTCGCCACCTTGCCAAGGCCGTTCCAGATCACGTCCTTGGCGAAGTCGCGGTCGATGGCATACATGATCGCCTGGCGCACCTTCTTGTTGGCCAGGATCGGATGCCGGTTGTTGAGCCACATCCAGGCCAGCGGCGAGAAAAACTCCCAGCCGGCACCGGTGACGCAGGCGCCCGGCAGCTTGGAGACGCGCGGCACGTCGAAATTCTCGATCGAGCCGCCCGGCAGCACATCGACCTTGCCGGTCTCGAAGGCCACCGCGCGCGCCGCCGCGTCGGGAATGATCTGCCAGTAGACCTCGTCGAGATAGGGCTTGCCCTTCTCGTGGTAGTTGGGATTTTTCACCATCCGGATGAAGGAGCCCTTCTGCCATTCCTTGAACATGAAGGGACCGGTGCCGATCGGCGCGTTGTTGTTCGGATTGGTCTTGTAGTCGGTGCCTTCATACAGGTGCTTCGGCACCATCGGCATCGAGCCGACCTCGAAAATACCGATGAAGGGACCGAACGGCTCCTTCAGCGTGAACACCACCGTGAGATCGTCCGGCGCCTCGACCTTCTCGACGATTGCGAGGTTGTTGCGGGCGCGCGCATGCGTCTGCTTCAGCATCTCGATCGAGAACAGCACGTCGGCCGACGTGAACGGCTTGCCGTCGTGCCAGGTCACGCCAGGCTTGAGCTTGAAGGTGTAGACCTTGGCATCCGGGCTGATCGTCCAACTTTCGGCGAGGCCGGGCAGCGGCTCGAGCTTGGGGCTGTAGCGCAGCAGGCCCTCAAAGATGTTGCCGGCGACCATCTGCGTCGGGCCGTTCTGGACCATCGCCAGCATCAGGCCCGGCGGCTCGGGCTGAATGACGGCATTGACCACGCCGCCGACCTTCGGCTCCTCCGCTTGCGCCGCGGACAGTCCGCAGCCAATGACCACACCCAGCAGCACCCGTTTCAACATGATGAACTTCCCAAATGTCCTTGCCGCCTGCAATGCATCAAGCGCGCCAACGCGCGCGGAATCGCCATGCGGCGTTTTGATGCTGCGCTTGCTCTGGGCGCATGGACGCCGGCTTTGTCGCGACCCCGCGCCGAAATGCAGCCTGATCATTTGCCGGATCACCGGCCGGCAAGTTGGCTCGCCGACGGTGCCGTCGCTGCTCAGTATCAGCTAGTTCCGCAGAGCAGAACTCAACGAGGAGCCTATGCGCCACCTGTTCGCCGCAAGATGAAACTCGCGACAGCGTCAGCCCAAAAATTGAACAGGGAAAATCAGCGCCGCAGACGCGCGATCGCGCCGGCAACGATCTGCATGATCACGCCGATGATCCAGCCGACCATGATCAGCGACGTCCAGACGATGTGCGGATCTTCGCGCAGGATGATGATGGCAACGGCGAAGAACGCCGTGAGGGTTGCGAGGAAGGTCCCGACGGCGCTCAGAAATTCGGCCGTGTCGATCTTCGTCTCCGTCGGCGAGTTCTCGTCATGAGGATGAAAAGGCAGTTGCGGCGTGTCGATGCCGAGATAGAAGCCCAGCGCCCCAGACAGCATCATCACGATCAGGAAGCCCTGCGTGGTCAGCAACGGAACGCTGGAGCCGACATGGGCCCCGACGAAGACGCCGCAGGCGGCGCCTGCCAGAGCCAGACCCGAGCGTTCGAGGATATGGGCAAACTTCCTGACGCGAAACCGCATGACCTGCCCCCAGATGTCAGACCCGCCACGCGCATGCAGCGGATTCGACGCCTGGATCCGTCCTAACGGCAAGACCGTCACCCAAACGTCAAATCTGAAGCTGCACTCGCGCGAAAATTTTAGCTACATTTCTTTTGACGCCAGCATTGCCCGAAAGGGAGGGGGAATGCTGGCGTCAAGATACTAGGACGTTACTAGGCAGCCTTGGTCAGGCCGGCATTGAGGTGGCTCAATCTCGGCATCACCTCCTGCTTCAACAGGCGCAGCGAGTTGTGCCAGGCTTCCGGCTTGTGCTTGTAGTCGAAGCCGAACACGCACAGCGTCCCGAAGCCGCCGACCTCGTGCCAGATCTTCTCGATCTTCTCGGTCACCGTGGCCGGCGAGCCGACTATCCAGTTGCGCTTGGCGCAATAGTCCACCGTCACGTCGGAATCCGGCACCTCGGGTGAGTGCTTCAGATAGTCCTTGAAGCCGAAATGGCCGAGCAGTGGCAGGAAATATTCGCCCATCATCCGCCCCATCATGTCGCCGGAGGACAAGCGCCAGGCTTCCTCGTCGGTCTCGGCGACGAACACCTCGCGCACCAGCCGCCAGTCATTGCGGCTGGGCTTTCGCCCGGACTTGGCCGCGCCGGCCTCGACCGAGTCCCAGTGCGACGACACATAGGCCGGGTTGAGGTTGAGGCTCATCGGGATGAAGCCGCGCTCGCCGGCGAGCTTGAGCGTGTCGGAGTTCTTCGACAGGCCGGCGACGCCGATCGGCGGATGCGGCGCCTGCACCGGCTTGATGTGCGGCTTGAGGAAGTCGAACATCACGTCGGGCTTGGTCACCGTCCAGTATTTGCCCTTGTGCGTGAACGGTGCCGGCTCGGTCCACAGACGCAGGATGATCTCCAGCGCCTCGCGCGTCATCTCGCGGTTCTGGCCGCTCATGCCGTCGACGTTGAACATCGCCCAGTCGCTCGGCAGACCGGATGCGGCAATGCCGAAATTGAGCCGGCCGTCGGACAGATGATCCAGCATCGCAACGCGGTTGGCGAGCTCGGCCGGGTGATGATAGGGCAGAAGGAAGCCGCCCGGCCCAAGCCGGATGTTCTTCGTTTCACGGAAGGCCTGCGCCAGAATGAGATCGGGTGCCGGGTGCGGCTCCCAGGGCGCGGTGTGATGCTCGCCGATCCAGGCTTCCTGATAGCCGAGTTCGTCGAGCCACCGCAGGACCTGCAGGTCCCATTCCTGCCCCTCCTTCAATCCGCACTCCGGCGGATGCGAGGGCATCGTGAAGTATCCGATTTCCATGGCGCTTTCCTCTCGCGTTTGTATTGCGGCGCATCTTTGTGATGCGCTCATCGTCACGCGAGACGAAACACGACCAGACGAGTCGGCATCGCCGCACGTGGTCTGCGAAGTCTAGCACTTCGTCCGACAGCGACAATCGTCAGCCGTGTCGCGGGCGGAATGATGACCGCAGAATTTTGCAACGCTGGTGCGCAACATTGCGGTCATCAATTGCACGTCAGCGTGCGCCGAACGTCGTCTTGCCGAACAACTCCTTCTGCGTCGACGGCTGCGAGCGCCAATATTGCGGAGGTGCGGCGACCTGTCCGCCGAGCTCCGCTGCCGCGTGCCAGCCCCAGCGCGGGTCATAGAGCATGCCGCGGGCCAGCGCGACCATGTCGGCCTTGCCCGAGGCCACGATCTCCTCGGCCTGCTGCGCCTGCGTGATGAGACCGACCGCCATGGTCGGAAGCCCCGTCGCCTGTTTCACGGCCGCGGCAAACGGCACCTGGTAGCCGGGTCCGAGGGCGATCTTCTGCAACGGCGACACGCCGCCCGAGGAGACGTCGATCCAGTCGGCGCCGCGGCGCTTCAGCTCTTGCGCAAATATGATGGTCTGCTCGAGATCCCAGCCGCCGTCGACCCAGTCGGTGGCCGAGACACGCATGCCGACCGGCTTGTCCGCAGGCAAGACGGCGCGCACCGCATCGTAAACTTCGAGCGGAAAGCGCATGCGGTTCTCCAGAGACCCGCCATAGCTGTCGGTGCGCTGGTTGGCGATCGGCGACAGAAACTGATGCAACAGATAGCCATGCGCGCCGTGGAGCTCGATCGCGTCGATGCCGAGGCGCGACGCCCGTTGCGCTGCAGAAACGAACGCATCGCGAATGCGGGCCAGGCCCGCGAGATCGAGCGCCTCCGGCGCGAGCTCGCCCGCCTTGTGCGGCAAGGCCGATGGCGCGACCGTCTGCCATCCGCCGTCCGCGAGCGGAATCTGCTGTCCGCCATCCCACGGCTTGTAGCTGGAGCCCTTGCGGCCGGCATGGGCGAGCTGCATCGCAACCGCGGTCTTCGAATGTTTGCGAACCGAGGCCAGGATCGGCTTCAACGCAGCTTCCGTCACATCGTCCCACAGCCCGAGACAGCCGGGCGTGATGCGCCCGATCGGCTCGACATGCGTCGCCTCGATACAGAACATCGCCGCGCCCGACAGCGCCAGCGTGTTGATGTGGGTGAAGTGCCAGTCATTGGCCACGCCATTCTCGGCCGAGTACTGGCACATCGGCGACACCATGATGCGGTTGGCGAGTTCGAGACTGCGCAGCTTGATCGGAGTGAACAGGGCGCTCATGCTGAGTTCCAGGTTGTGACGGTTGACGCGATGATCCGATGGCCGCGAGTGTCGATCATGGACGAGCCGCGGTCAACGCGAGCCGCCGCAGCGGTATCGCTGCTCACTCCATCAGCGTGAACTGCAGCAGCAGCGTGCGCTGGATCATCGAGAAGTTGTCGTCGGACACCAGCGTCAGCACGGTCTCGCCGTCCGGCGTGACATGCGCATCGATGCCCTCGAGATTGTCGATCTCCTGGCCGAGATCGGCGGAGAAGATCGCCGGACCATCGACCAGCGCGCCCGGCGCGATCTGCGCTAGCGTCAGCCGGCGGATTCGAATGCCGACCCCGTTGAACAGCGAGAACTTGCGTTCGAGCACCAGAAGATCACCGGACGGCAGCAGCACGGCATCACTGACGTCGAACTCGTTGCTACGGACGATGCTGAACTGTCCCGCGGCCGGTCCGCCGATCAGGAAGGCCAGCAGATTGCCGTTCGCGTCCAGACCGCGCTCGGACAGCGCGATCAGGGTGCCGGCGAGCGGCAGGCCCTTCGGCACGACCACCAACGCCTCCAGTCCCTTGTTGTGGGGCAGCCGCTTGGCGGCCGGCGGCAGCGGCACGATCTCGCCGCGCGCGCCGGTTCCACCCTTGGCGAAGTCGTAGCGCAGGAGCTGGTTGACGCGTTCGAGGCCGACATAGACGATGTCTCCATCGCGCGCGAGCGACTCGGAATCATACCAGCCGCGATCGGTGATGGGCCGTCCGTCCGGACCAAGCAGCGGCGCCGCCTCGACATCGGCGAGCCCCGCGATCTCGCGGCCGGAATAGGCAATGCGGCCGGTGAACCAGCCGCCCTTGTCGCTGACCGCGAGGAAGCGTTCACCGCTGGCATCGAGCCGGATGCCGGACAGGCCGCCGAAGCCGGGAAAAGACGAGGTCAGCGCCACGCCGCTGCGATATTGCAGCATCCCGAAGCGCAGATGCGTCCGATCGCGAAGGTCGAACGAGGGCAGCGGTCGCGCGTTGACCTCGATCTTGACCGCCGATGTGACGGAGTGCTCGTCGATGGTGACGCGTCTGCGGACCGGCGCCGGCGCAAGCTGCGCACGAGCCGTCCTGGAGCATGCGAATGCCGACACTCCGCCGATGGTCAGCGCGAGAAAGCGCCTGCGGTCGGCAATCGCCTGCAGCGACATCGTCAGCGGAGCCCCCTCCCCCACCTCCTCCAAGACGGAGGAGACGCAGCCGGCCGACGGCCGCTTACGAATGCAGCCTGCGCTTTGGTCCCGGCGCAGGCTGCGGTGCCGCGTGGGTCTCCGTGAACAATTCGGCGAGCTTCTCGGTGATGGCGCCACCGAGCTCCTCGGCATCGACGATGGTCACCGCGCGACGGTAGTAGCGGGTGACGTCGTGGCCGATGCCGATCGCGATCAGCTCGACCGGCGAGCGGGTCTCGATCTCCTCGATGATGTGGCGCAGATGCCGCTCGAGATAGTTGCCGGGATTGACCGACAGCGTGGAGTCATCGACCGGCGCGCCGTCCGAGATCATCATCAGGATCTTGCGCTGCTCGGCACGCCCGAGCAGGCGCTTGTGCGCCCAGTCGAGCGCCTCGCCGTCGATGTTCTCTTTCAACAGCCCCTCGCGCATCATCAGGCCGAGATTCTTGCGCGCCCGCCGCCACGGCGCATCGGCCGACTTGTAGATGATATGGCGGAGATCGTTGAGGCGGCCGGGATTGGCCGGCTTGCCGGCGGCAAGCCACGCCTCGCGCGACTGCCCGCCCTTCCAGGCCCGCGTCGTGAAGCCGAGGATCTCGACCTTGACGCCGCAGCGCTCCAGCGTGCGGGCGAGGATGTCGGCGCAAGTCGCGGCCACCGTGATCGGTCGGCCACGCATCGAGCCGGAATTGTCGAGCAGCAGGGTCACCACGGTGTCACGGAAGGTCGCTTCCTTCTCACGCATGAACGACAGCGGTTGATAGGGGTCGATGACCACGCGCGACAGCCGCGCCGGATCGAGGATGCCTTCCTCGAGATCGAACTCCCAGGCGCGGTTCTGCTGCGCCATCAGCCGGCGCTGCAGCCGGTTGGCGAGCCGCGCCACGATGCCCTGCAGATGTGCGAGCTGCTTGTCGAGATAGGAGCGCAGCCGCTCCAGCTCGTCATGGTCGCACAGGTCTTCCGCGGCAATGACCTCGTCGAACTTCGGCGCGAAGGCGTGATATTCCGGCCCGCGCGGCTCGTTGGCGCCGCCGCGGTTCGGACGCGTCGCCTCGCCCGGCGTCTCGTCGTCGCCGAGCTCGCCGTCGTCGAGCGTGTCGGACGCCGAAGCCTGGGCGGCCTCCATCGCGCTCTCCGACATCTCGTCCGACGTCGTCTGCGCCTGGTCTGCGCTCATCTCCTGCGCGGCGTCGGATTCGGGCGAGCCCTCGGCGCCGGACTGGTCGTTGTCGCCGTCGCGGCTGTCGTCGTTGTCCTCGTCCTCTTCGGAATCGGCGTTGCGCTCGTCGCCGAGATCCAGCGCCGACAAGAGATCGTGCACGAGGTCGCCGAACTTCGCCTGATCCTCGGTGAAGCGGCCGAGCTCATCGAGACGCTGGCCGATCCTGTCCTCCAGGAACGGACGCCAGAGATCGACCACCTTGCGCGCCGCGTTCGGCGGCGCCATGCCAGTGAGGCGCTCACGCACCATCATGGCCAACGCATCCGACAGCGGTGCGTCGGCACGGTCGGTGATCTCGTCATATTTGCCGCGATGGAAGTGATCATCGAGCATCGCCGTGAGATTCTTGGCGACGCCGGCCATGCGTTTTGCACCGATCGCCTCGACACGCGCCTGCTCGACCGCCTCGAACACGCCACGCGCCTGCGGATTGCCCGGGATCAGCTTGCGATGGATTTTCGGATCGTGGCAGGCGAGCTTCAGCGCGATCGAGTCGGCATGGCCGCGCACGACGGCGGCGTCGCGCTTGGTCATCTTGCGCGCCGGCTCCGGCAGCCGGGCCTTGCCCGGCGCAAGGCCGGGACGCTCGGCTGCGAAGGAGACTTCGAGCTCAGGCGCCCTGGCGATCGCGCGCAGGCACCCCGTGACCGACCTCTTGAAAGGTTCGGTCGGTGCTTCCTTGACGCCAGGACGGGGCTTGTTGCTCGGTGTGGTCATCTGGTTCCTGCGGCTATCGTCCCGGCGAACGCCAGGCCCGATAACCACCGGCGTTCGTTTGTTCGCACTCGCTCTCCCGCATCACCCCACGAGAGAGGCCGCGGCGTATGGGTCCCGGCCCGAGGCCGGGACCACGCCGTTGTGTCAGCTCAGCGCCACGTTGATGGAGGATTCCGGCAGCTCCGCATTGAAGCAGCGCTGATAGAATTCGGCGACCAGCGGACGCTCGAGCTCGTCGCACTTGTTGAGGAACGTCACACGGAAGGCGAAGCCGATGTCACCGAAGATCTCGGCGTTCTCGGCCCAGGTGATCACCGTGCGCGGGCTCATCACCGTCGACAGATCGCCATTGGCGAAGGCGTTGCGCGTGAGGTCGGCGAGCCGCACCATCTTGTTAACGATGTCGCGTCCCTGCGCGTTCTGATAGTGCTTGGCCTTGGCCAGCACGATCTCGACCTCCTCGTCATGGGCGAGGTAGTTGAGCGTGGTGACGATCGACCAGCGGTCCATCTGGCCCTGGTTGATCTGCTGGGTGCCGTGATAGAGGCCCGAGGTATCGCCAAGGCCGATCGTATTGGCGGTCGCGAACAGGCGGAATGCCGGGTGCGGCTTGATCACCTTGTTCTGGTCGAGCAGCGTCAGGCGGCCCGACACCTCCAACACGCGCTGGATCACGAACATCACGTCCGGACGGCCGGCGTCGTATTCGTCGAACACCAGCGCGACGTTGTGCTGCAGTGCCCAGGGCAGGATGCCGTCACGGAACTCGGTCACCTGCTTGCCGTCCTTGACCACGATCGCGTCCTTGCCGACGAGGTCGATACGGCTGATGTGGCTGTCGAGATTGACCCGCACGCACGGCCAGTTGAGCCGCGCCGCGACCTGCTCGATATGGGTCGACTTGCCCGTTCCATGGTAGCCGGTCACCATCACGCGGCGGTTCTTGGCGAAGCCGGCCAGGATCGCCAGCGTGGTGGCGCGGTCGAAGCGGTAATCGGCATCGACCTCGGGAACGTGCGGGTCGGTCGCTGAAAAAGCCGGCACCTCAAGGTCGCTGTCGATCCCGAACACCTGCCGCACCGACACCTTCATGTCGGGCACACCGGTCATCTCCTGCGCATTGGTCGTAGCGGCGGTCGTCATTCATCCTCCGAGGTCCCGGGCATTCCCGAAACCAGATTTCATGTTTGGCTGCGGTTGAAGGGCTTCGACGCCAGCCTAGCAGAGAGCACGCGCGGGCAGAAGCCTAAGCCTTGATCAAAGTTCCGTCGTTATATCATCGAGATAGGCATGGGTGGCCGTTTTCGGAAGGCTGCCCTGCGAATCGTGCCACCTTTTCGCCCACCGGCTCTTCCCAGGAATCTCGACGTGGCACCCAGGGCCGGGGTTCCTACTTATCGGGAAGTCCCCGCCCCACCCTCTCCACCAACAGGAACCGCGTGGCCCATCTGCTCGACCCACTCATTGCCTTTGTCTCAGCGCATGCGGGACTGGCCTATCTCACCCTGTTTCTGGCCGCCTTGCTGGAGGCGATCCCGATCGTGGGCTCGGTGATTCCGGGCACGACCATCATCCTGGCGCTGAGCGCGCTGATTCCGGGCGGCGAGCTGACCCTGCAATGGGTGCTGGCGGCGGCCGTCCTGGGCGCGGTGCTCGGGGACGGCGGGGCGTTCTGGGTCGGCCATCGCCGGCAGCGCGAGATCCTGGCGAACTGGCCATTCTCGAACTATCCGCGCCTGGTGGCGCAGAGCGAGGCCTTCTTCCACCGGTTCGGCACCCTGGCGATCTTCTTCGCCCGCTTTGTCGCGCCGATCCGAGCCGTCGTGCCGATCACGGCCGGCGCGCTCGACATCCCTCCGCTGCGCTTCTACGCCGTGAACATCCCAGCCATCGCGCTGTGGGCCTGCGCCCACGTCCTGCCCGGCGTCTTCGCGGTGCAGCTGTTGCACCGTTATGGCGGGATTCCGCATCATAGCCATATCGCCAAGTCCACCTGGATCATCGCGGCTGTCGCGGGCACGATCGTGGTCTGGCTGGTCCTCAGATTGGTGCGGAAGCGGCGCGAGTCTGAGCTCGCCGCTGGCGTCACGGATTAGAACGCTACAGCGCATCCAACATGGCTCCGCGGCCGGGTGCGGGTCCGATATAGCGAGCACGTGGGCGGATCAGGCGGCCGTGCTGCAGCTGCTCGCAGGCATGGGCGAGCCAGCCGACGCAGCGTGCCATCGCGAACAGCGCCAGCTCGCTGCCGGCAGGCAGCCGCAGGCTATGCACCAGCACCGCCAGCGCATAGTCGATATTGACGAACTCGCCGGTCGCCTCGGCGATCCGCTCCGGCACCTCGCGGGTGAATTTGCGCGGCGCGCCGGCGCGCGTCAGCGCCTCCAGCAGCGAGATGGCGCGGGGGTCGCCGTGCTTGTAGACGCCGTGGCCGAAGCCGGCGAAGCGCTCGCCGAGCGCCACCCGCTCGCGGATCAGCGGCGCGACATCGCGATCAACGAGGGTCTTCACCAGTTGCGACGCCAGGACGCCGGCGCCGCCGTGCTGCGGTCCTTTGAGCGCCGCAAGACCCGCGATGACGGCATCGTAGAGACTGAGGCCCGTCGACGCCGCACAGCGGACGGTGAAGGTCGACGCGTTCAGCTCATGATCGGCCAGCAGCACCAGGGTGTGGCGGATCAGGTCCGGCGCATGTTCATGTCCGGGCGCCCAGCTCCGCGCGACCTGAACATGCAGCGGATCGGCTGAGGTGGGCTGGTTCAACATGGTTGCGACCACCAGCCGGACGATGCGCGCGCCGACCAGCGCCCGACCATCGGGAGCGCGGTTGAACGCCGCGGGATCGGCATGTGTCGCCAGCGCCAGCACCGCGATGGCCCGGTCGATCGGCGCCGCACGCCGCGCGGCATCGGCGATGAAACCCATCTCCTCCGACACGGCCGGAAGGTTGCCCGGCGCAAACGGATCGAGCGCGGTCACGTCCCACAGCAGGGTCGCAGCATGTTCCAGCGTGCCGCGCACGGCTAGGTCGACGCAATTGACGCCTCGATAGATCGGACCGGCTTCGGTGATTGTCGACACGGCGGAATCGAACACGGGGAGGTCCGCATCGAAGCTGCGGAAGGCGCGCGGCTCGGGGGCCGGTGCACGCCGCTCCTTCAGGGCCCGGATGTCCTCGGCGCGATAGCGGTTGCCGCGCGAATTCGGCGACGGCTCGGAGCGGACCAGTCCGCGGCTGACATAGGCGTAGAGGGTGGCCGGCGAGATCGCCAGTTCAGCCGAAGCTTCGGGCGCAGATAGGTAAAGACCGCTGTCTTTTTTCATATTGATCAGCTTAATCAAGATTGATCAAGTTGTCGACTGGGCGGATCTTGGCAGCGTGACCATTTCTCGAAGGAGACCCGCCATGACCATCCAGCTCGGCAAGACCCCCATCGGCCTCGACGGAATCGCCGCCGCCGAGACCGTGCTCAGCCACGTCGACGGCCAGCAGGGGGAGCTCATCATCGCCGGAGCGCGTGTGGCTGACCTCGCCGCCGCCAGCGGCTTCGAGGGCGTGACTGCCCGACTATGGAGCGCGGCGACGAAGCGCAGCGTCGGCGAGACGGATGTCCGTGCCAGCCTCGGCCAGGCCCGCGCGCGCGCCTTTACGCGGCTGCCCGAGCTGCTCGCCGCGACCTCCGGCCTGTCGATCATCGACGGCTTCCGCGCCGCCATCGCGGCGCTGCGGTCCGAGCCCGGGCTCGACGACGAAGCCACGATCGTCGGCGCCTGCCCGGTGATCGCCGGCGCCCTGGTCCAGCGCGCACAGGGAGCACAGCCGATTGCGCCCGATCCTGACGCCGGCCACGCCGCAGACACCCTGCGCATGGTCCGCGGCGATACGCCTGCGGCTGGCGAGGTGGCGACGCTGGACACGTATCTCGTCACCGTCAGCGATCACGGCATGAACGCCTCGACCTTCGCCGCGCGCGTCGTCGCCTCGACCCAGGCCGACCTGTTCGCATCGGTGACCGCCGGCTATTGCGCGCTCACCGGCCCGCTGCATGGCGGGGCGCCGGAGCCGGTGCTGGAGATGCTCAACGCGATCGGCACGCGCGAGAACATCAAGCCGTGGGTCGACGCGGCGCTCGGCCGCGGCGAGCGGCTGATGGGGTTCGGACATCGGATCTATCGCGTGCGCGATCCGCGGGCCGACGTGCTCAAGGCCGCGATCGAGCGGCTGGCGGGCAGCGGCGCCGACCTGCCGTTTGCGAGCGAGGTGGAGGCTTACATCCGCCAGGCGCTGCGGCGGAAGAATCCGGAGCGGGCGCTCGACACCAATGTCGAGTTCTTCACCGCCATCCTGCTCGATGCGCTGAAGATTCCGCGCCAGGCGTTCACGCCGATCTTCGCGGTGGCGCGGGCCGCCGGCTGGACCGCCCATGCGCGGGAGCAGCAGCGGACGGGGCGGTTGATCCGGCCGAGCTCGGCCTATATCGGGCCGAAGCCCTGAGACCTTCGACGCAACGCGCGGCAGCCTCACGCGCTGCCGCGCGTCAGCCCTTCACCACCGTCTTCAGGTAGTTGTAGGCCTTGATGATCTCGATCAGGCGATCCTCGGTGGAGCGGTCGCCGCCATTGGCATCGGGATGGTGCTGCTTCACCAGCGCCTTGTACTTGACCTTGACGTCTTCCAGCGTCGCGTCGGGACCGAGGCCCATGACCTGCAGCGCCTTGCGCTCGGCGTTGAACACCTTGCGCGTCTCGGCCTTGGGGGCCGACCGGGGATCCGGGCGCCAGCTGCCGCGGCCGTTGATCTCGGCGAATACGCTGAACGGATCGGCGGCATCGCCGAGATCGCCCTCGGCGCTGCCGGTGCCGCGCTTGGCCGACGTGTTGGCCCCCATCTTCCAGGTCGGGCGGTGTCCGGTCAGCGCATCCTTCTGATAGCGCGCGACCGCCTCGGCGTTCATCCCCGAGAAGAAATTATAGGACTGGTTGTACTCGCGCACGTGATCGAGACAGAAGTGCCAATACTCGCGCGCGTTCTCGCGTCCCTTGGGCGCGCGATGCGAGCCCTTGTTCTTGCAGTCCGGCCACTGACAGGGCTGGGCCTCCTCGCGCACCACCGGCTGCCGCGCAGCCGCCTTCTTGGGCTTGATGCGGATGGAGTCGAAGAATTTGTTTGAATCGATCGGCATGGCGGACTTTGACTACGCAACGCGAAAAGCTTCAAGTCTTGACATTGCGAATACCTCGGGCGGGGACCGCCGATTGACGAAAAATAATTTGATGCGTATTTCCAGAGACCATGCGGACCCGAGATGCTATCATCAAAAAGTTGCGCGAAGCTTTCACGCCTGAAAGCCTCGATGTTCAGGACGAATCACATCTGCATGAAGGCCATATGGGCCATCAGCCGAGCGGTGAGACCCATTTCCGCGTGTATATTGTGTCGCAGGCCTTCGCGGGCAAGAGCCGTGTCGATCGCCACCGCCTGATCAACGCCGCATTGGCAGCGGAACTTGCCGGCTCGGTGCACGCGCTCGCGCTGCATGCGAAGGCGCCGGGCGAGGCTTGATCCCATCGCTTTGTTTGAGCATGATCTCTTCGGAAAACCGGCTTCCACTTTTCCGGATCATGCTCTAGCTAGAACGCCGTGCCTGCACGGCGCGGCCGCGTCTCCTCGGTTTCGCCGCGCGGCACCGGTACGATGCGCAGCGCAGTGATGCGATTGCGCTCCCGGCGCAGCACGCGAAACCGGAAGCCGTGAAACGTGAAGCTCTGGCCGCGCTCGGGGATCGAACGCGCCTCGTGAATGACGAGACCGGCAACTGTCGTTGCTTCCTCATCCGGCAGCGTCCAGTCCATCGCGCGATTGAGATCGCGGATCGGCACTGAGCCATCGACGACGACGGATCCGTCCGGCTGCACGCGCACACCCGCGACCTGCACATCCTGCTCGTCGGAGATGTCGCCGACGATCTCCTCCAGAATATCCTCCAGCGTGACGATGCCTTCGACCTCGCCATACTCGTCGACCACGAGCGCGAAATGCGTCTTGCGCCGGCGGAACGCCTTCAGCTGTTCCGACACGGACCGCATCTCGGGTACGAACCACGGCGGCAGCGCCAGTGAAGCAACGTCGATGTGCGACACGTCGCCCTCGGCGGCGCGGATCGCACGCAGCAAGTCCTTCGCATGCAGCACGCCGATGATGTTCTCCGGCGTGCCGCGCCACAGCGGGATGCGTGTGTATTCGGTGGCGAGCACCTCGCGCACCAGTTCTTCCTGCGGCAGGTCCGCATTCACCATCACCATCTCGGTGCGGTGGACCATGACGTCGGACACCTGCAATTCGCGCAGATCGAGCAGGCCGCCGAGCATGTCGCGATCCTGCTTCTCGACCTTGCCTTCATGATGCAACAGATCGACGGCGCCGCGCAGGCGTTCGGTCGGCGACAGGATCGGCTGATTGGCCCCGACCTTGAAGCCGATCAGCCGCATCAGCCCGCGCACGATCGCTTCGATCACGGCGAGCACCGGACCGAGCACGATCACCGCCGCCCGCATCGGCCTGGCGACCGCGAGCGAGACGCGATCCGGCGCGTTGATCGCGATCGTCTTCGGCAGCACCTCGGCAAAGATCACGACCAGCGCGGTCATCACGCCGGTCGCGTAGAGCACGCCGACCTCACCGAACCAGGCGGTGAAAATACCGGTCGCCAGCGCGGAGGCGCCGATATTGGCGATGTTGTTGCCGAGCAGCAGCGCGCCGATCAGCCGTTCGCGCGTGTCGAACAGGCTCGACACCACGTCGGCATCGCGATTGCCCTGCTTCGACAGCCGCAGCATCGAGGCGCGAGAGGCGCCGGTCAGCGCGGTCTCGCTCAGCGCAAAGAAGGCGGAGGCGGCGAGGAGGAGAATGACGACGGAGAGTGTGAACCAGTCCATGACGCCGATGTCGCTCTGGAGGGAGGCAGCCGATGATCCGTTGGCACTGCTCAATACGGCGTAAAGCCCGGGATCAGCTTCTGCTGCGCAATTTGGCCTGGAGAAAGTCGCGGACCCGCGCCGGATCGACGTCGTTCGCGATGACGGCGCGGCCGATGGCTTCCATCAGGATGAAGGTCAACTTGCCGCGCTTGACCTTCTTGTCCTGCGCCATCAAGGCCAAGAGCCGGTCGGCGTCGCCGATCCCCTCCTGGGCAAAGCCGGCGATGTCCTGCAGATGGGTCGGCAGGCCGACCGCAGCAAGGTGACGCTCGATGCGCACGACGTCGTCCGGCGGCAGCATGCCGAGCTCGGCCGAGAACTGCGCCGCCAGCACCATGCCGACGGAAACGCCCTCGCCGTGGAACAGGCGGTCGGAGAAGCCGGTGACGGCCTCCAGCGCATGGCCGAAGGTGTGGCCGAGATTGAGCAGCGCGCGGTCGCCAGTCTCGCGCTCGTCGCGGGCCACGATCGCCGCCTTGGCGCGGCACGAGGTCGCGACCGCGTGCTCGCGCGCGGCGCCGCCTCTGACGATGTCGGCGTGATTGGCCTCGAGCCAGGCGAAGAAGCTGGCATCGCCGAGCAGGCCGTATTTGGCGACCTCGGCATAGCCGGCGCGGAACTGGCGCGGCGACAGGGTATCGAGCACGGCGGTGTCGGCGATCACCAGCACCGGCTGATGGAAGGCGCCGAGCAGGTTCTTGCCTTGCGGCGAATTGATGCCGGTCTTGCCGCCGACGGAGCTGTCGACCTGCGCCAGCAGCGAGGTCGGCACCTGCACGAAATCGACGCCGCGGCGCAGGATGGCGGCCGCGAAGCCGGCGAGATCGCCGACCACGCCGCCACCGAGCGCGACGACCAGATCGTTGCGTTCGATCCTGGCAGCGATCAGCGCCTCGCTGACCTTCTCCAGGCCGGCATAGGTCTTGGAGCCCTCGCCCTCATCGACCACGATCGTGGACGCCGGGATGCCCGCCTCCGCCAGGATCGCCTCGGTCGGCTTCAGCCAATGCGCGGCCACGGTACGGTCGGTGACGATGGCCGTGCGCACGCCCGGCCGCAGCGCCGCGATGCGCTGGCCGAGCGAAGCCAGCACGCCGCGGCCGATGACGATGTCATAGGCGCGCTCGCCGAGCGCGACGTCGACGATGATCGGATCGGAATGCTTCAGAGGTGCTGTCATCGGAGCGCGCCCATCGCGTGCGGAGGATCGGGTTGAACTGGATCGGGTTGCGGTCCGGCCGGCCCCGCCTCGGTCTCCGGTGACGAGAAGAACGCCTGCAGCGCCTCAATGCAGTCCTCGACAACGCGATCATGCGGCACATCGCGCGAGCAGATCGTGAGATCGGCAAGCTGGTAGACCGGCTCGCGCTCGACGAGCAGGCGAGCGACCGTGCCTTCGGGATCGGCGGTCTGCAGCAGCGGCCGGTCGGCCCGCCGCCGGACGCGGCGCATGATCACGTCGGCATCGGCCTTCAGCCAAACAGAGACCGCCTTCTCATGGATGCGCCGCCGCGTCTCCTCGCGCATGAAGGCGCCGCCACCGGTTGCCAGCACACCGGGCCCGTTTTCGAGCAGCCGGGCGATCACCCGGGCCTCGCCGTTGCGGAAATAGTCCTCGCCGCGCGATTCGAAGATTTCCGGTATGGTCATGCCGGCCGCGGTCTCGATCTCGGTGTCCGCATCGACGAAGGGCAGCCGCAACCGCGCCGCGAGCCGCCGGCCCACGGTCGACTTGCCGACACCCATCATGCCGACCAGCACGATCAGCCGCTTGCCGAGGCCTGCGAGAATAGCGGTCTCCGGAGCGGCTGGGCTTACAGCGGGTTGGGACGTGTCGGTCATATGAAGGCTTCTAACCCAGCCCCTGCTGCTTTCAAAGGCATCCTGTTCCGCGACACGCAACCGGTTCTCCCCGCGGACGTCGTTCCGGGGCGCGCGCAGCGCGAGCCCGGAACCCATACCCACAGGATGCTGTGTGAGGCAGGCTGGCTGTTGGCATCTCGCCGACGACATCGTCCTGCGGTGATGGATTCCGGGCTCGCCGCGCTGCGCGCGCCGCCCCGGAATGAGGGAGCAAGCAGAACCGACCTCCGGACGAACGGTGGAGAGCGCCGGACTTGCCAGCCGGGTGCGAACATGTTGGATGAAACTATTCCTTCCCTGGTGGCCCGCGCGACCCCGATGCCCAGCCTGTTCCGCTTCCTGACCGTGATCGCCGTCATCGTCGGCGTGGTCTATGGCGCGATCTACGCGCTGGCGAATTTCGTCAGTCCCAAATCGCGGGAGATGACGGTGACGATCCCGCCGGACAAGTTCCAGAAGAAATGATCCGGCACGCGAGCGCGAACTCAAAAGCCACACGGCATTGATTAAGCATTTTGCGCTTCTCTGAGGTGGCCGGGCGCCGCGATATCGGCCAGATTTGCAGTCACCGCTCGATGTGCCCCGGCGAATACCTCGTAGTGATTCGATCGCCTCGGACGCAGCGGATTTCACGACATGAAGGTCAAGGCCTCCGACGCCAGGCTGATGAGCCTGTTCCTCGACATGATGGCCGCCGAGCAGGGCGCCGGTCAGAACACGCTGGACGCCTATCGCCGCGACCTCACCGATCTCTCCGAATTTCTCGGCGGCAAGGCCAACAGCTTTGCCACGGCCGACACCCAGGCGTTGCGCGACTATCTCGCCGACCTCGATACCAGGGGCTTCAAGTCCTCCAGCGTGGCGCGGCGGCTGTCGGCGATGCGGCACCTGTTCCGCTTCCTGCTGAGCGAGCGCATCCGCAGCGACGATCCCGCCGCCATCCTGTCCGGCCCGAAACGCGGCCGTTCCTTGCCCAAGGTGCTGTCGATCGGCGATGTCGACCGGATGCTGACCAGGGCCAAGGAGCTCTCCGAGGTCGGCGAGGCCTCGCCGGCGCAGCGGCTGCGCGCGCTGCGGCTGTATTGCCTGCTCGAGGTGCTGTACGCGACCGGCCTGCGCGTCTCCGAGCTGGTGGCGCTGCCGCGCACCGCGGCCCGCAACGACGCCCGCATGATCGTGGTGCGCGGCAAGGGCAACAAGGAGCGGCTGGTGCCGCTGAACCAGGCCTCGCGCCAGGCGATGGCCGACTATCTCGCCGCCCTGGATGCGCTGAAGCCTGAGAAGAAGGCCAGTGCGACATTCGGCAAATGGCTGTTTCCCTCGTTCGGCGAGAGCGGCCACCTCACCCGCCAGCACTTCGCCCGCGACCTCAAGGAACTCGCGGTGGCCAGCGGCCTGCCCGCCCGGCTGGTGTCGCCGCACGTGCTGCGCCACGCCTTCGCCAGCCATCTGCTGCACAACGGCGCCGACCTGCGCATCGTGCAGACCCTGCTCGGCCACACCGACATCTCGACCACCCAGATCTACACCCACGTGGTCGAGGAGCGGCTCAAGAGCCTGGTCCGCGACCTGCACCCGCTGGCCGAGACCTGACCTCGCTTCACACCTTCCCGAAACCAAATCCGCCGGCGTGACGCCCGGCCGGCTTGACTTCGCGCCCGTCTGCCCCGAAAGAGCGCCATCCTGCCCGCGATCCCGGCGCGATGCCTGGAGGCTGGGCACCGATCGTACCCTAAGCTCCTGAAGTCGTTCGGCTTCAGGTCCGAAGGCCGAACCGATTTCGTCTCCCAGCGCTCTTCCTTCAGCTCTTCCATGCCGGATCCCATGCGCAGCTACCTCGATTTCGAAAAGCCTGTTGCCGAGCTCGATTCCAAGGTCGACGAACTCCGGGCGATGGCCGCCTCCGGCACCGATATCGGCGAGGAGGTCAGCCGGATCGAGGAGAAGGCCGGCCAGGCGCTGGCCGAGCTCTACGCCACGCTCACGCCGTGGCAGAAGACCATGGTGGCCCGCCATCCGCAGCGGCCGCACTTCACCGACTTCGTGGGCGGCCTGATCACCGAGTTCACCCCGCTCGCCGGCGACCGCAAGTTCGGCGAGGACGCCGCTCTGCTCGGCGGCTTCGGCCGCTTTCGCGGCGAGCCGATCTGCGTGATGGGCCAGGAAAAGGGCGCCACCACCGAGTCCCGGCTCAAACACAATTTCGGCATGGCCCGTCCCGAAGGCTACCGCAAGGCGGTCCGGCTGATGGAGATGGCCGAGCGCTTCGGCATCCCCGTGCTGTCGCTGGTCGATTCCGCCGGCGCCTATCCCGGCATCGGCGCCGAGGAGCGCGGCCAGGCCGAAGCGATCGCGCGCTCGACCGACGCCTGCCTGGCGCTCGGCGTCCCCAACATCGCGATCATCACCGGCGAAGGCATGTCGGGCGGCGCGATCGCGCTGACCACCGCCAACCGGGTGCTGATGCTGGAGCACGCGATCTACAGCGTGATCTCGCCGGAAGCCGCCTCCTCGATCCTCTGGCGCGACGGCACCAAGGCGCAGGAAGCCGCCAACAGCATGAAGATCACCGCCCAGGACATGCTCCGCTTCGGCGTGGTCGACACCATTCTCAAGGAGCCGGTCGGCGGCGCTCACCGCGATCCCGCGGCAATGATCGCGGCGACCGGCGAGGCGATCGCCCAGGCGCTCGACGAGCTGAAGGGCCTCGACGCCGACGCCATCCGCAAGCAGCGTCGGCAGAAGTTCATCGAGATCGGCCGCAAGCTCGGCTGACCGGGCTTGCGCTCGGGCCTCGGCGCTCGCGGTTTTGTGAGTCTTTCCAGCCGTTTGGCCGCATTTCGGCCCCGCCGACGGGGTCTGCTGTTTAGAAGTTGTTGACCAAGGCGGCCGGGGCCAGGTGGCATCGCCGGAGCGCGGGTTGCGAGGCCTGGGGTCAAAGGCTACAATTTTAATCAATGGTTTGACGGCATGACGCAGGGTCGACCCGTGATTTATCCAGCTTTCGGGCCGATCGGGTGAGATGAGACTGGGGTGTTGCGGCATGCGGGGTTTGCGGGGAGCTTTGCTTTGATCAACCGCGCTTTCGTCCGGGTTCTCCTGACCTCGGCGGCGTTGGCCGCCGGTGCGCTGCTGACCGGTTGCAACAGCGATCAGGTCGGACTCGCCACCAACGCCAAGGCCAACCAGCCGGTACCGCCGAAGCTCGTCGCGACGATGGGCGAGAAGGATATGGATCTGCAGTCGCCGATCCTGGTCCGCGTCTTCAAGCAGGAGGCCGAGCTCGAGGTCTGGAAGCAGGACCGCTCGGGCAAGTTCGCGCTGCTCAAGACCTATCCGATCTGCCGCTGGTCGGGCGATCTTGGACCCAAAGTGCGCGAGGGCGACCGCCAGGCGCCGGAGGGCTTCTACTCGATCAATCCGAGCCAGATGAACCCGCAATCGGCCTACTATCTGTCGTTCAACACCGGCTATCCGAACGCGTTCGACAAGGCGCTCGGCCGCACCGGCTCGCAGCTGATGGTGCATGGCGACTGCTCCTCGCGCGGCTGCTTCGCGATGACCGACGAGCAGATCGCCGAGATCTATGCGCTCGGGCGCGAGTCGTTCTTCGGCGGCCAGCGCGCCTTCCAGTTCCAGGCCTATCCGTTCCGGATGACGCCGGTGAACATGGCGAGGCACCGCAACAATCCGAACATGCCGTTCTGGCGCATGATCAAGGAAGGCTATGACGCCTTCGAGGTCACGCGGCAGGAGCCGAAGGTCGACTTCTGCGAGAAGAAATACGTCTTCAACGCCCAGAAGCCGCCGGGCGCGACGCATGATCCGGTGTTCGACGCCTCTGCCAAGTGCCCGGCCTATGTCGTGCCCGACGAGATCACCGCCGCCGTGCGCGACAAGCAGCAGGCCGACGAGGCGGAATATGCCAAGCTCGTCGCCAAGGGCACGCCGGTCGCCAAGCTCAACACCGGCATCGACGGCGGCATGAATCCGATCTTCGCCAGCCGCGTGCCCGGAGCCTCCACCGGCCTGTCCGACGCCGGCGAGGCGCCGGGCCTGTCGCTCGCCAACTTCCAGGCCGCGCCAGGCACGATACCCGGTCACGTCAACCCGCCGCGCGCGCCCGGCGCCGACGAGGTCGCGATGCCGGCCAGTGCCGCGGAGGCGCCGGTGAGCGCGCCGTCGACCCGCGTGGCGGCCGTCAGCGCGCCCGAGAAGCCGAGCTTCATGTCGAGCCTCGCCCGCAAGGTCGGGATCGGCGGCAATGCGGCGGCTGAGAGCACGGCGACAGCCAAGCCCGCGCCGAGCAAGACCGCAGAGGCGAAGCCCGCCGAGACCAAGCCAGCGCCGAAGCCGGTCGCGGCCAAGCCCGCCGAGACCCGGCAGGCTGCCGCGCGGCCGCCGTTCAAGCCCGCGACCAGCGAGGCGCCGGCCACCACCGCCTCGGCTCCCGCCCAGACCCAGACCGCGCTGGTCTCCGGCGCCGTCCCGGTGCTGCAGTCGAACTCGTTCGACAGCCGGTTTTCGGGATTCAAGTAGGTAGGACGTCGGCGCCGCCGGCTCGGAAGAGCCGATCCGAACGCATGACGCCACCCTCCCCTGGAGGGGAAGCACCGCGTTCGTGGTGCCATCGTGGTCAACGATCTCAAACTGCATCTGGGGATGCGCGTCTCTGTTCTCGCGGCGCATTCGGCGTCCGAGTGATGCATCGATCTCACCCTCTTCAAGACCGAGGGTGCAGGGAAGGCCGGACCTCGACTGAGGCCCGTGGCCCGCCTGCGAAAAAAATGCAGGCGGCAGGAACCACAGGTCCAGCCGGACGATCCGGCCCTCCCTGCGCGACGGTTTGAACGGCTGCTTCGCGCTCTCCCTGGGGACCGGGCTGTCTTGCCCCCATCACCGGCGAGATGCACGAGGCATCATCAGCCGGCTTGACCTCAGCATCGGGAGGCCAGGACCACGCGACTTGACCGTACGGACCGGTGTTGTTCGTCGGCGCGATCAACTCACGCTGCAAACCGGCCCGCCCATCACATCCCGCACTCCACGCTTCGTGACGACCGCGCAGCGCCCCTCGCCGATGAGGCGGGACGACAGGAATAGATCACGAATTTCCGAAATCGCGAAGCGGAATATTTTCGCTCACGGGACTGGACAGCCCAAATCAGCCTGAACGCGCAGGCGAAATCAGGTTTTCCGCGCCAATGACTTTGCGGCGGATCAGGGGGGATGGACGCGCCCCGCATTCGCGACGAGCCGCAGGACCGAGTCGCCCGACGGGCAGACACGACAGCATCGCCCAAGGCCGCGCGAAGGCAGACCGGTTGACGGTCCGGGTATCATGTCATATTAAAAGTTACATGAGATCCAACAGCCAGTTGTCCGGCATCCTCCACGTCCTGCTCCACATGGCGGAGCACGACGGCCCGGTCACCTCCGAAGCGCTCGCAGCGATGATGCAGACCAACCCGGTCGTGATCCGCAGAATCATGGCGGGGCTCCGGGACAGCGGCTATGTGCGCTCCGCGAAGGGCCATGGCGGCGGCTGGACGCTCGACTGCGATCTGGCGGCCGTCACCCTGCGCGACGTCTACGATTCGCTCGGACGTCCGTCGCTGTTCGCGATCGGCCATCGGAGCGACAATCCCGACTGTCTCGTCGAGCAGGCGGTCAATGCCGCGCTCGACACCTCCATCCGGGCCGCCGAGGGGTTGCTGCTGTCCCGTCTCGGCGCCATCACGCTGGCGGCGCTGAGCGCTGATTTCCACGACCGCCTCGAACGACGCAAGCGACCTCGCAAGGGAGACATTTGTCATGCCGGCTGACATTGCCGACGGCGCTCAGCAGTTCATCCGCGCGTTTTCCGATCCCGAATTCGTCGCGCGCTATACCGATGGTCCACGGCGCTTCGTGCCCGGTCTCGACGGGCTGCACCGGATGACGGCGGTTTTGCTGGCCGAGCGGGCGCCCGACCATGCGCGGGTGCTCGTGCTGGGCGCGGGCGGCGGGCTCGAGCTGAATGCGTTGGCCGAAGCGCACCCATCGTGGACCTTCGTCGGGCTCGATCCGGCGCCGCAGATGCTGCGACTCGCCGAACGCACGCTCGGCGCGCGGATCAGCCGGGTCGAACTGATCGAGGGCACGATCGACGCCGCGCCGGCGGGCCCGTTCGACGCGGCGACATGCCTGCTGACGCTGCATTTTCTGGCAGCGCCGGAGCGTTTGCAGACGGTCCGCGCCGTGCACGACCGGCTCCGCCCTGGCGCGCCGTTCGTGGTCGCCCATAGCTGCCTGCCGAAGGAGCCGACTGAGCGGGCGCTGTGGCTGGATCGCTACGCGGCCTATGCCGTTGCGTCGGGCACGGACCCCGAGCAGGCAAGGACGATGCGCGCGACCGTCGATGCCAGCGTCAACATGCTGAGCCCCGAGGAGGATGAAGCGATCTTGTGCGACGGCGGCTTTCGCGATGCCCGTCGCTTCTTTGCCGCGCTGACCTGGCATGGCTGGATCGGCCACGCCTGAACCGCGGCTGAGCATCACACCGATGCCCCCCTGAACGATCGCGATCAGGGCCTGCTAATGAGTTGCCCGGCCTAAGCGGGCATCCACGTATTCCCTCCCTGCGGCCACTGAAGAGGTGGATGGCCTGGCCTTGCGGACAGGCTTCGCGCCCGAGCCCTGCCACCTCTCAGCTTGCGTGACGTCGCGCACGGAGCGCGGGGACGCGATCTGCGACAAACGGCGCGTCACCCGAGGCGAGGTGACGCAACCGAGAGGAGCAGGTCATGAGCTTTTGGGATGATATCGGAGATGCCGTCAGTTCCGCAGTCGATGACGTGAAGGACGTCGCGAAGGATGTGGCGGGCGCAGTCGGCGGCGCGGCGGGCGCCGTGGTCAACACGGTCGAGCACGTCGCCGGCGATGCGGCGCATGCCGTGGGCAGCGTGGTGCACGGGATCGGCGCGCTCGGCGGCGAGGCCATCCATACCGTCGGCGGCGTGCTCGGCGCGATCGGGCATGGCGCCGAGGCGATCGGCGGCGGCCTGCTTCACACCGTCGGCGACGTCGCGTCGACCGTGGTCCATGTCGGCGGCGACGTCCTCCACACCGGGATCAACGTCGCCGGCGACGTGGCGTCCGGCGTCGGCCACCTGGTGCATGGCGACCTCGACGGCGTCATCAACGACGTCAAGCATATCGGCGGCGACATCGTCGACGGCGGGCTCAAGGTCGGTGGCGACGTGGCGCATGGCGCCCTCGACGTCGCCGGCGACCTCGCGCACACCGCGGTCGGCCTCGGCGAGGCCGGGCTGGAGGCAGCGGGCGCAGTCGGCCACGGCGCGCTCGACATGGCCGGCACCATCGTCGGAACGGCCGGCGAGGTCGGCATGGACGCGCTCGACGCCGCAGGCGCGGTGGTGAAGGGCGGCTTCGACGCCGGCGTGGCGGTGGCTGACGGGGCCATCGGCGTGGTCACCGACACGGCGTCGGCGGCCGGCCACCTGATCGGCGGACCGATCGGCGAGGCGATCTCCGGCATCGCGCACGGCGCCGATGCGGTCGGCACCGGAATCGTCGATGGCGTCGGCCACTTCGTCGGCGAAGGCCTCAACGGGCTGGCACAGACCGCGGGCGATTTGAGCCACTCGCTGGGTCAGCAGCTCGACGCGATTGGCCACGACCTCGGCTCACTGGTCAACGACCTCAGCCATGGCGATCTCGGCGCTGCCATCGGCGATATCTTCAAGCTGGCGCAGGACGGCTTGCGCGGCGACGGCATCGCGGTGGCCCATGGCGGGTCCGAGGGCGGCAGCCATGGCGGGTTCTGGGACTCGATCGCCTCGGCGATCCAGCAGTCGGGCGACAACGCCCAGGGTGGCCAGGGCTCGGGCTTGGGCTCGGGGTTCGGCTCCGGTCCGCTGCACGGCGAAGGCTCGTCGCACAACCCGATCATCGTCGACAATTTCGGCGACCATGGCCACCCCGGCAACACCGGCATCGTGCCGCCGAATTTCGATCACGCGCCCGTGGCCGTGCACGATGCGCCGCACGCCGACTACAGCCACATCGTCCAGATGGACGATTCGCATCACTTCGCGATGCATGGCTGAGGCAAGCAGGACATCCCGCCGTGACCGTCACGGCGGGATGTCGCGTCAGGACCGATCGGCGCTCTGCTGGACGATGGCCGGCGGCGCGCCGGTCGCCTGCGCGCGATCACGCGGCAGGTGATCGTTCATTGCCGAGAGTGCGCACAGCGCCAGCGAGCCCCAGACCGCGGCGCTGAAATACAGCGACATCCAGGCGATCTCTTCCTTCCAGTGCTCGAACTCGTGGGTGACGGTCCAGCGCGTGGCGGAGTCGCGCAGGCCGGCGAGCGGATGCAGCAGCGGCGTGCCGGCGGCGCGCTCGATGCGCCAGCGCTTCACATACATCGGGACATCGATCACGACGAGGAAGGCGAGATAGCAGGCGATGCCGACGAGGCCCGCGATCAGCAGGCCGCGCACCACGCCATCGAACTCCGGCAGCAGCCGGCCGAGCCCGATGCCGACGAGCAGGAAGGCCACCGCCCACAGCGAGTTCTCGATCGCGTTGTAGAGGAAATTCCGGGTGACGACAGCGTACCAGGAACAGATCTCGGCGATGACGATCAGCGGCACGATGATACGGGCCATGTTCACCGCGGTCTCGGCATCGGCGATGGCGCCGAGCTGCGCGAGGATGATGGCCCACTGTGCCGCGAAGGCGATCTCGGCGATGGTCGCCACGGTGCGGCCGACGAACACGCTCGACAGCCAACTGTCGACCAGGCAGATGCGCTGCACGTCGGCGCGCGGCAGCACCGAGCGGAAGGCGCAGCCGAACACATAGGCCGCCGACAGCGCCAGCATCGAACCGGTCTGGGACGCCTGACCCGCCGAACTGCTGCCGCCGTTGAGCTGGCGGTACAGGATGAACCAGAACACGATGTTGGCGAGGCTGACGAGCGTCAGCATCGCCCACCACAGGGCGACCGGGTTCGACAGGGCTCGCGACTGCGCACGCATCCGGGCACTCCAATTTTCATGTGAACGACATGGGATCGTATTAATTTGGTCATGGAGCGGCAACCCGTTCCGGCCACGGAAGGCGCGCAAAAGGCCGTGTGCCGGGAGGGAGGTCGGCGACCGCGCGGCGGCCCCATCCCGTGCCCTGCACGGCCAGGAACTTCCGCCCTTCCTCGCCGTTCATGACGCGGCTGCGGCGTCGCGCCGCGGCCTGTCATCATCAGCCTGGAGCCGCGCAATGGCCGCAGCCCGCCATCTGCAGCGCGCGCCGCTGCTCACCTTCACCGCGATCGTTGTCGGCCTGATGGGCCTCGCGCTGCTCGCCGGCGGGGCGTGGCTCGCCGCGATCGGCGGCTCACCGTATTACCTGGTCGCAGGCCTCGCGCTGCTGGTCGTCGCGGTGCTGCTGTGGCGGCGGCATGCGGCGGCGCTGTGGATCTATGCGGCGCTGCTGCTGGGCACGATGATCTGGGCGATCTGGGAGGTCGGGCTGGATTTCTGGTCGCTGGCGCCGCGCGGCGACGTGCTGGTGCCGCTCGGCGTCTGGCTGCTGCTGCCATTCATCACGGCGCATCTGGTGGGCGACATGCGCGCGGCGCGCTGGGGGCTCGTGGCCGTGCTTGCGGTGGCCGTGGTCGTGCTCGGCGCCTCCCTGCGCGGCGATCGTTTCGGCGCCGATGGCGCGCTGCCGCAGGCCGCGGCGGCGACGGCCGGCACCGATACCGCGCCCGCCGAGGCGCAGGCGGACTGGACCGCCTATGGCGCGACCAATTTCGGCACGCGCTTCTCGAGCCTGAAGCAGATCACACCCGACAATGTGAAGACTCTCAAGCTCGCCTGGGAATTCCGCACCGGCGACCGCAAAGGGCCCGACGATCCCGACGAGTTCACCAACGAGGTCACGCCGCTGAAGATCGGCGATCTGCTCTACACCTGCTCGCCGCATCAGATCGTGTTCGCGCTCGATGCCGCCACCGGCAAGCAGCGCTGGACGTTCGATCCGAAGATCGAGCATCACAAGAATTTCCAGCACATGACCTGCCGCGGCGTGGCCTATCACGAGACCAAGCCGGGCGCGGTCGACGTGTCAGGCGCGGCGGCCCCGACGGAATGCGCCAGGCGCATCTTCCTGCCGACCAATGACGGAAGGCTGTTTGCGCTCGACGCCGACAGCGGCAAGCCATGCGAGGGCTTTGGCGAGCACGGCCAGATCGATCTCAAGGCCGGCAACGAGATCACCACGCTCGGCTTCTACGAAGGCACCTCGCCGCCGGTCGTCACCGACAAGGTCGTGATCATGGCCGGCGCCGTGATCGACAACTACTCCAACAAGGTGCCGTCGGGCGCGATCCGCGGCTTCGACGTCTACACGGGCAAGCTGCTGTGGGCGTTCGATCCCGGCAATCCCGATCCCAACGAGATGCCGTCGGCCACGCATCACTTCACGCCGGGCTCGCCGAACGGCTGGAGCGTCGGCGCGGCCGACGAGGCGCTCGGCCTGGTCTACATCCCGCTCGGCTCGAGCTCGCCGGACATCTGGGGCGGCAACCGCTCGGCCGACAACGAGCGCTATGATTCGGCACTGGTGGCGCTGGACATCGCCACGGGAAAATTGCGCTGGTCGTTCCAGAATGTGCATCATGATCTGTGGGACATGGACATGCCGTCACAGCCGAGCCTGGTCGACATGCCCGGCAAGGACGGCGTGGTGCCGGCGATCTACGTGCCGGCCAAGACCGGCAACATCTTCGTGCTCGATCGCCGCGACGGGCATCTGCTGGTCCCCGCGCCGGAGAAGCCGGTGCCGCAGGGTGCTGCGCCCGGCGACCGGCTGTCGCCGACGCAGCCGTTCTCCGAACTGAGCTTCCGGCCGCGCCAGGAGCTTTCGGGCGCGCAGATGTGGGGCGCGACGATGTTCGATCAGTTGGCGTGCCGCATCATGTTCAAGCGGCTGCGCTACGAAGGGCCGTTCACGCCCCCCTCCGAGCAGGGCACCCTGGTCTATCCCGGCGATTTCGGCATGTTCGAGTGGGGCGGCATCGCCATCGATCCCGTGAAGAAGATCGCGATCGCCAATCCGCAGTCGATCCCGTTCGTGTCGCGGCTGGTGCCGCGCGGCAAGAACAATCCGGCCGAACCCAACGCCGCGCATCCGCCGGGCACCGAGCTCGGCGTGCAGCCGATGTACGGCACGCCCTACGGCGTCTCGCTCGGCATCTTCCTGTCGCCGCTCGGCATCCCCTGCATGGCGCCGCCCTGGGGCAGTCTCGCCGCCATCGACCTCAAGACCAACGCGATCGTCTGGCAGCACCGCGTCGGCACCATCCGCGACCAGGCGCCGCTGCCGCTGCCGTTCAAGCTGGGCGTACCGATGCTCGGCGGCCCGATGGTCACTGCGGGCGGCGTCGCCTTCCTGACCGGCACCATGGACGACTACATCCGCGCCTTCGACGTCAAGGACGGCCGCCTGCTGTGGCAGGACCGGCTGCCGGCCGGCGGCCAGTCGACGCCGATGACCTACGAGGCCGGCGGCAAACAGTATGTCGTCACCGTCGATGGCGGGCACGGCTCGTTCGGGACCAAGCTCGGCGACTATGTGCGGGCCTACGCGCTGCCCGGCAACGTCGCCAGCAAATAGTCCCGCGTGTTCCAGCTCCGCAAAGAGTCGCGCATGGCGTTGGCAGTTTCGTCACGATGTCCCAGGTTCCATGGCGAAACCCAGCGCCGGCGGCCGGCGGCTTAATCATCGGCTGTCCGACCTCGTGCATGACTCGGCGCGGGCAGAGGTGCTGCCCGCGTTGACGCTTCGCTAACCGCGATTCCGCGCGCGCCAAAACCCGTCCCGCCGCGGAGCGTAGCTGGCTGCGTGAGGTAAATTGCCGATGTTGACGATTCTGTCCTGCCTGCCCGCCGATCATGATCTGCGCTACGTCGCCGCCGCGCTGCTGGTCTGCGTGCTCGGCTCCCTGCTGTCGATGCGGCTGCTGGCGCGCGTCCGCCGCAACACCGGCCTGCGACGCTTCCATCTGCTGTTCCTGGCCGGGCTGGTCGCCGGCGGCACGGTCTGGACGACGCATTTTGCCGCCATCCTCGGCTATGACGCATCCGGCAACCGTTCGTTCGAGGCGGGACTCACGTTCGCTTCGCTCGGCCTCGCCGTGGTGTTTTCCTGGCTGGGCTTCTTCATCACCACGCGAACGCAGCGCGGCCCGCTGATCGAGGTCGGCGGCGCCGTGTTCGGGCTGGGCATCGCCGCGATGCATTACACCGGCATGGGCGCGCTCAATCTCGACGGCATCCGAACCTGGCACGCGCCGGCGATCTGGCTCTCGGTCGCGCTGGCGACGGGCTTCGGCGCCGTCGCCGCCAACCGCATCGCCCGTCCCGTCACGCGGTTCTGCAAATATGGCAGCTCGCTGGCGATGGTGCTCGCGATCCTGAGCCTGCATTTCACCGGCATGGCTGCGCTGACCTTGGCGCCGATGGCCGGCATCGACGCGCCCGTGCAATCGCTGTCCGACAGCGTGATGCTGATCAGCATCGTCACCGGCATCGGCCTGATCATGGCGATGGCCGCCTCGGCCTATATGATCGATCTGCAGGCGGCGCAGGAGGCTGTCGAAGGCTATCGGCAGCTCGCGTTGCAGGATCCGCTGACCGGCCTGCCCAACCGCAACGGCCTCGGCCATCGGCTGGCGCCGCTGCTGACCGACGGCGACGAGACGGCGCACCTGGTGGTGCTCGCGATCGACCTCGACCGCTTCAAGGACATCAACGACGCCCACGGCCATGCCGCGGGCGATGCGGTGCTGACGATGATCGCGCAGCGTATTGCATCGACGCTGCAGCCCGGCGAGTTCCTGGCGCGGATCGGCGGCGACGAGTTCGTCGCCGTCAAGAGCGAGATCTTCGCGCGCACCGAGGCGGCGAAGTTCGCCGAGCGGATGCGCACGCTGGTGCTGGCGCCTGTCGAGTGGGAGGAACGCAGCCTCTCGGTCGGCTGCAGCATCGGCATCGCGCTGCATCCCGACCACGGCCTCACCGCCGACGAGCTTCTCACCCGCGCCGACCTCGCGATGTACCGCGCCAAGAGTCTCGGCCAGGGCAAGATCTGCACCTATGAGCCGTCGATGGACGAGGCCAGCCGGCGCCGCGCCGAGCTCGCCATCGACCTCAAGCGCGCGCTGGTGCGCAACGAGTTCGAGCTGCACTACCAGGTGCAGAACGACACGCAGAGCGGCGGCATCATCGGCTTCGAGGCGCTGCTGCGCTGGAATCACCCGGTGAAGGGCCGCGTGCCGCCGAACGATTTCATTCCGATGGCCGAACAAACCGGGCTGATCGTCGACATCGGCGACTGGGTGCTGCGCACCGCCTGCGCCACCGCCGCGAGCTGGAGCCAGCCGTTCAAGGTCGCCGTCAACGTCGCGCCGATGCAGCTCAACCACGACCTGCCGAAGCGCGTCGCCGAGGTGCTGCGCGAGACCGGATTGGCGCCGGAGCGGCTGGAGATCGAGCTGACAGAAACGGGCATCATCGCCGACCGCCAGCACGCGCTACAGGTAATGCAGGCGCTGAAGGCTATCGGCGTCACGGTGGCGATGGACGATTTCGGCACCGGCTACTCGTCGCTGTCGACCTTGCAGGTGTTTCCGTTCGACAAGATCAAGGTCGACAAGAGCTTCATCCAGTCGGTCGAGACCAGCGTGCACGCCGCGGCGATCGTCAAGGCGACCCTGCTGCTCGGGCGCAGCCTCAACATCCCCGTGCTGGCCGAGGGCGTCGAGACCGAGCAGCACCTCGCCTTCCTGCGCGAGGAGGGCTGCAGCAGCGTGCAGGGCTTCCTGTTCGGCAAGCCGATGCCGCAGGAGGCGATCAGCCGGATGATCCGCGACGTGCCGACAGCGCCGGCGCGCGCGCCTGCCAAGAGCGCTGCGGCTGCCTGAGCAGGCGGACGTCTCAGAAAGTTCGGATGATCTTGAAATCGAGCCCGTCGGCCGCGGCGAGATGCATCGCCATGCCGGCGCGGCCCTGCCGGATCGTCACCTCGCCGCGCGCGCCGGAATAGACGATGTTGCGGCCGGCGGCTGCGAGCGGTCGCAGGGACAGCGAGCCGGCGCGCTCGGCGGCGGCTTTCAGGAAGCGCAGGCCTTCGTAGTTCGACTGGCCGACCGATCCGACCGGCGGCGCGGCGGCGCCGAACATGGCGGTGTAGCGGCTCATGAACGCGTCATTGGCCTTGGAGCCGATGCAGCTGAAATAGCCGGAGGCCGAATACAGGTTCTCGGTGTTGTCGGCGCCGATGCCGAGCAGCACCGTTTCGTCCACCGCGCCGGCGAGACGCAGGGTGGTCGCGGCGAGGCCCGATTCGCCGAAGGCGCGGTTGAAGGTGATGCTGTCGGTGCCGATCAGCGAGATCAGCACGACATCCGGCTTGGCGGCGCGGATGCGCGCCAGATGCGCCTCGTGATCATCCTCGCCGACCGGCACGAACTCCTCGCCGACGACATGCCCGCCGGCCTCGGTGATGTAGGTCTTGGTCTGAAGATGCGACTGCCAGGGCCAGACATAGTCGCTGCCGATCAGGTACCAGCGCCTGGCGCCCTTGTTCTCCGTCAGCCAGTGAATGGCGGGGCGCGTCTGGCTGTGCGGCGTCTCGCCGATCGCCATCACGCCGGGCGTGCGCTCGCCGCCTTCATAGACCGGCGTATACACATACGGGATGCGGCCGCGGGTGAGCCGGCGCAGCGCCAGCCTCACGGCGCTGATATGCGAGCCCATGACGACGTCGATGCCGTCGAATTCGAGCGCGTCCCTGGCGCGCTCGGCGACCTCGTCCGCCGGCCCGCCGGAATCGTAGAACGACAACTCGATCTCGCGGCCGAGAATGCCGCCGCGGCGGTTGATCTCGGACACCGCGAGCAGCGCGCTGTTGGTCGCGGCCGGCCCCCAGATGCCGGGCGAGCCGGAGAAGGTGAGGAAGTTGCCGACGCGCAGCCTGCTCCGGGAGCCGCGCCGCTGCAGACGGTCGGGATCGAGGGGGGCGAGTGCGGGAAGGCCGGCCCGCCGCGGCGGGCTCCTGAACAGCAGGGACGGCGGCAGACCGAGACGCCCGGCCGTGACAGATCCTGTCGAGAGCACACCCACTCCTTGGCCGTAACCGTGTCTGGCCCATTGTGGGCCGGCGGTCATACGCCGTCAAAATCAGCACGTGTTCGGCAAATATCCTATTCGAAAATGTTGAATGTTCAAGAATTGGGATGCATATAGATCGGGCAGCAACTGCCGGACATTCATTCAAGTCGGGACCGCAAGCGAAGTTCATCGTGGCCAAACCGCCCCATCCCAACACCCCCCTCACCGAACACCTCGCCTACCTGCTCGCGCAGGCCAACCGCGAGATCAACCGGCAGCTGGAGTCGCGCCTGAGCACCGAGGGCGTGCCCGTCGAGCAGTGGCGCATCCTCAAGGTGCTCTCCGATGGCGAGGGGCACTCGATGGGCGATCTCGCCGATGCCGTGCTGCTGAACCACCCGACCCTGACCAAGATGATCGACCGCATGGTGTCGGACTCGCTGGTCTACCGTCGCCAGGACGCCCACGACCGCCGCAAGGTGTTGATGTTCATCAGCGACCATGGCAAGGCGCTGTGCAAGCGGCTGAACTCGCTGGCGGCCAGCCAGGAAGCGCACATCCTGGAGAACTATGGCGACAAGGCCACCGGCGAGCTGAAGCGGCTGCTCGAGAATTTGATCGACGCGGCGAGCTGAGGAGGCGCTGCTTGAACGATCGATTCGCGGTGCGCGTTAGTGCGCCGCCTCCCCTTGTGGGAGAGGGCGCTGTATCGCACAGCGCATGGCGGGGCTCGATCCGGGTGAGCGACAGCGCGCTTCTCCCCAACTAACGCTGCAGCGCAGCGTTGCTGCGACAATTCTCCCGGAGTCCCCAATCATACCGGGATAGACGCAAGACGAATCCTCGCTCATCCTGTCCTCTCGCGATCGCGACAAACGGGCCACAGAGCCCGCGCGCGATCACCGGCCGCATCGGCCGGACGAGGACACGACACCGGGAGGACAGGCCATGGGCATTCACCTGCTCGATCGCGCCATCGGCAGCGACTATCCGACATTCGCCAGCACGGCTGACATCCGAGCCTTCGAGCAGACGCCGTATGATGAACGCATCGCCGCGCGGAGCACCTATGAGGCGCTGAAATGCGGCGCGTCTGCCAATCCGGACGCGCCGGCGATCCAGTTTCTGCAGAATGCCGATCCCGCCGATACGCCGGTCGTGATCTCCTATCGCGACTTCGTCGCCAGGGTGACGCAGGCCGCGAACATGTTTCATGCGCTCGGCGTCGGCCCTGACGACGTCGTCAGCTTCATGCTGCCTCTGGTGCCGGACGCGTTCGTCACGCTGTTCGGCGCCGAGGCGGCCGGCATCGCCAACCCGGTCAATCCGCTGCTCGAGCCGCACCAGATCGCCGAGATTCTCGATGCCGCCAAGACCAAGGTGCTGGTGGCGCTCGGTCCCCTGCCCGGCACCGACATCTGGCAGAAGGTGGAGAAGGTGCGCGGCGGCCTCAAGCACCTCAAGGCGATCGTGCAGGTGCATGGCGGCGGCGGTGATCCTGCCAACGGCATTCATGCCTTCAACGATTTGATCGGGCCGCAGCCGAGCGATCATCTGGTCAGCGGCCGGCAGATCAAGGCGAGCGACACCGCCGCCTATTTCCACACCGGCGGCACCACCGGCACGCCGAAGCTGGTGCGCCACAGCCATGGCAATCAGGTCTATCAGGCCTGGGGCGTCAACCTGATCCTGAAGGCCAAGCCCGGCGGCACCCTGCTGTTCGGCATGCCGCTGTTTCACGTCGGGGGATCGCTGACCCAGGCGCTGCAGACGCTGTCGGCGGGCGGCTGCCTCGTCGTGCTCTCCGGCGCCGGCTGGCGCAATCCGAACGCGGTGCGCAACATCTGGGGCCTGGTCGAGCGCTTCAAGCCGGAGACGCTGTCGAGCGTGCCGACCGTGCTGGCGGCGACGCTCGCGGTGCCGCAGGGCGATGCCGACATCTCCAGCCTGCGCTACGCCGCAGGCGGCGGCTCGGCGATTCCGGTCGCGGTCGGACAGGCGATCATGGACAAGCTCAAGCTGCCGGTGATCGAAGTCTACGGCATGACCGAGACCGCGAGCGTGCACACCATGGCCTATCCGGACCAGCCGATCCGGCTCGGCTCGGTCGGCCTGCCCCTGCCCTACGCCAAGGTGCGGATCGTCAAGCTCGACGCCGATGGCCGTTACGAGCGCGATTGCGCACCGGATGAGATCGGAGTCGTCATCATGGCCGGGCCCGGCGTGTTCTCCGGCTATCTCGACGACGTCCACAACAAGGGCGCCTTCGTCGACGGCCATTGGGTGAACTCCGGCGATCTCGGCCGGCTCGATGCCGACGGCTTCCTGTGGATCACCGGCCGCGCCAAGGATCTCGTGATCCGCGGCGGCCACAACATCGATCCGGCGCCGATCGAGGAGATCCTGTTCCAGCATCCTTCGGTCGGCTTCGCCGCGGTGGTCGGCCAGCCCGACGCTTACGCCGGCGAGCTGCCGATCGGCTATGTCCAGCTCAAGCCCGGTGCTGCCGTGCAGCCGGGCGAGCTGGAGGACTGGGTGCGCGCGCGCACGCCGGAGCGCGCCGCAGTGCCGGTGCAGATCATCCCGATCGATCCGATGCCGGTGACCGGCGTCGGCAAGGTGTTCAAGCCGCAGCTGCGCTGGGACGCCGCGGCGCGCGTGTTCACCAAGGTGCTGTCGCAACTGACCGACCGCGGCATCGATTGCAGCGTCAAGGTCGGCGCCCATGGCAGCCACGGCAGCCTCGCCACGGTGACCTTGCGCAACGTGCCGGCGGAGAGCCGGGAGGCGATCGAGACCGAGGTGCACACGCTGCTGGCGCCGTTCGTGATCCGGCACGAGGTGGTGATGGGGTGAGCACCGGCAGAGCAAGAGCCCCAAGTGGGGGGCTCGGTAATTTTGCGGAATGTTGCGGTCGAACTACATGCAGTTCGACCGCTGCATGTTACCACCTCGGCGGGAAGCTGAGGAATTCTGGGAATGCTGAGAGTTCTGCTGGGTACGGCGGCGATTGCCTTCACCGCCTCGACTGTGTTCGCCGCCGATCTGCCGCTCAAGGCCAGCCGCCCGGCAGCTCCCATCAAGTTCACCTGGACCGGCTGTTTCGTCGGTGGCCATCTCGGCGGACTGGTCAGCGACGATCGGACGACGAATGATCTCGGCGTCTCAAGGGACTACGATGCCGCAGGCTTTGTCGGTGGCGGCCAGATCGGCTGCGACTACCAGTTTGCGCCCAACTGGGCGATCGGCGCCGAAGCCCGCGCTTCCTGGAGCACGCTGCGAACAAGTCATCCCGGCTCAGTGCGGAACCGCATCACCGGAGCGGTCCGCCCCTCGCAATTCATCACAACGAACGATGTCCTGGCTTCAGCAACGGTTCGGCTCGGCTACATCTATGGCGAGCGTTGGCTGGTCTATGCCCGCGGCGGTGCTGCATGGACCCGCGAGCGCAATGAGGACCCGTTCATCCTGCCGGCGGGAGATGCGGTCGATCCGAGCACGACGTCGACGCGGCCCGGCTGGACCGTCGGAGGCGGTGTCGAGTGGGCCTTTGCGCCGCATTGGTCGGCGAATGTCGAATACAACTACTATGACTTCGGCACCCGCGGCATCACGATGACCAACACGGCCCCGGTCGTCAACATCACCGGCTTCGAGGTCAGCGACCGCATGCACGCCGCAACGCTCGGCGTGAACTATCGATTCTGAGACCGCGGGCTCGCACGCACGGGATTTGTTGAGGCGGACGGCTGCCGCCGTCCGTTTCTACTTTGGCTCGCCGGGCGATGCCGCGGGCCATAAGACGCCCTTCTCGACCGCCACCTTGCGCAACAGATCCGGACGATCGGAGATGATGCCGTCGGCTCCGATATCGATCAGCCGCGCCATGTCCTCGGGCTTGTTGACCGTCCACACGACGGCTCGCAAGCCGAGCGCATGCGCCTCACTGATCAGCTCGGGCGTGACATCGGCGAAATAGGGCGACCACACCTTGCCGCCGGCCGCGCGGATTGTGCGCGGCAGCGAGCCGCCGTGATCGGCGGGGTTGAAGCCGGCAGTCCAATGCGTGGCCTGTGCGAGAGAGACGTTCGGCGACCTGCCGCGCTGGATCGTCAGATACACCGTCGGAATCTCGGGCGCACGCTGCTGCACCAGCTGCAGGGTGCGCCAGTCGAACGACTGGACCATGACGCGGTCGGTGAACGCCTCCGCCTTCAGCAGATCGAGCAGCAGCGTGACGAAGCGTTCCGGATCGGGCGCCTCCTCGGGATGATGGGGATCGAGCTTGGTCTCGATGTTGAGGCGCACATGCGTGTTGCCCGCGCTGCGCACCAGATCGATGAGCTGTTTCAGGGTCGGAATGCACGGCGGAGGAACATCACCCGACAAGGCCCGCTGCTCCGGAAACTGCCTGGCGTAGTCGCTGCCTGGACGGATCTGGCCGAGGTCGTAGGACTGCACCTCCGAGAGCGGCAGCTCGATCAGCAGCGGCCCGGGCTGAGCGACGTAGTTGCCGGCGGCATCGCGGGCGAGATCCGGATTGATGCGCCGCTCATGCGAGACCACGAGCACGCCATCGCGAGTGGCACCGATATCGAGCTCGAGCGTGTCGACACCCATTGCCAGCGCAGCGGCAAAGGCCTGCAGCGTGTTCTCCGGAAACAGACCGCGGCCGCCACGATGAGCCTCGATGTCGAAGGCCATGGCTAGGCTCCCAGCAAAAGAGAGAAGCAGGGACAGAGACAATACGAGACATCGGCGCCACATGGCGCCAGCCTATCATACCTGCACGGAGAGCCCATTCCCCTTGTCTCCGCGCGCCTTCTGAACTAGGCCTTTTCCCATCAGACCGGCAGACGATGCCTGTCGTGGATCGAGGGGAGGCGATTCCCGCGCGCGCTGCAGCGCCCGCGCCCCCATGCCCTTTGACCCTCCTTGCGAGCCTTGTTTTCCGAGTTCACGCGCGACGGACCATGCCCATGACCGACCTCCCTGTCATCATCGCCGGCGGCGGCATCGGCGGCCTGGCGACGGCGCTGACCCTGCAGCAGATCGGCGTGCCCTGCATCGTCCATGAAAGCGTGCGCGAGATGCGGCCGCTCGGCGTCGGCATCAATTTGCAGCCCAATGCGGTGCGCGAGCTCTACGACCTCGGCATCGGCGCTGCCGATCTCGACCAGGTCGGCGTCCCCGCGAAGGAATGGGCGCTGGTCGGGCTGAACGGCAACGACATCTATTCCGAGCCGCGCGGCCTGCTCGCCGGCTACGACTGGCCGCAATATGCCGTGCATCGCGGCAAGCTGCACATGCTGCTGTACAGCCGGCTGGTGGAGCGTGCCGGGCGCGACGCCGTGCGGCTCGGCAGCCGCGTCACTGGATATGACAAGAATGCCGATGGGTCGGTGATGGCCCGCGTCGAGCATGCCGACGGCTCGCGCTCCGAGCAGCGCGGGCGGCTCCTGATCGGCGCCGACGGCATCCACTCGGCGATCCGGGCGCAGATGCATCCCACGCAGCCGCCGATCCATTGGGGCGGCGCCGTGATGTGGCGCGGCGTCACCTGGGCGAAGCCGATGCGCACCGGCTCGTCCTTCGTCGGGCTGGGCACCCACCGCCATCGCGTCGTGGTCTATCCGATCTCGCATCCCGATCCGAAGACCGGACTGGCGCTGATCAACTGGATCGCGGAAGTGACGATGGACAACACCGAGGGCTGGAAGCAGACCGGCTGGTTCCGGCAGGTGCCGGTAGCTGAGTTCGCGCATCATTTCGCCGGCTGGACCTATGACTGGCTCGACGTGCCCGCGCTGATCGCCGGCGCCGACGGCGCCTACGAGAACCCGATGATCGACCGCGATCCGGTCTCGACCTGGGTCGACGGCCCCGTCGCGCTGATGGGTGACGCCGCGCACGCGATGTATCCGACCGGCTCCAACGGCGCCAGCCAGGCGATCGTGGACGCGCGCGTGCTCGGCGCCTGCCTGCTGGTGCATGGCGTGACGCCCGCCGCGCTCGCGGCCTATGACGAGAAACTGTGCGGCCCGATCTCGCAGGTCATCCTGCGCAACCGCGGCGCCGGACCGTTCGGCCTGCTCAATCTGGTGGACGAGCGTTGTGGCGGGACGTTCACCGATATCGATGACGTGATCCCGCCGGCCGAACGCGACGCGTTCATGGCCGGCTACAAGAAGGCGGCCGGCTTTGCGATCGAGCAGCTGAACGCGGCGCCGCGGACGATTGCGGAAGGGGCAAGGGTCGGCGGTCTGGCGACGATCTGAGTCCTGCGGTCAGCGACGTGATCTGAACCGGTGAACCTGAGTCGCCGAAACAGCCGCCAAGCGGGGATCGCCATGCTCCGACGATTTGGTCGACGGTCCCTGGCGGCCGCATTCCTGACGCTGACGGGTCAGACCGGCCTTGCTGCCGACTGCAGCAAGAGACCGGCAACCGCGCAACTGGTCGGCCCGATGATCATGGCCGGTTTCTTCGGGACCAAGACATCGGATCCGGGATTTCAGCAAGTCCTGTCCGATCTCGAGGAGGGGCTGATCGGCGGCGTCGTCATCCTCGGCCGCAACGTCGGAACATCGGACGATCTCACCGCGATGATCGACCGGATCCGATCATGCAAATGCGCGTCTCCTCCGTTCATCGCCATCGACGATGAAGGAGGTACGGTCGAGCGGCTCGGATCGAATGTCGGCCTTGCGGAAACACCGTCGGCCGCAGAGGTCGCTCGCGGCTCCATCACGGCGGCGCGAAGCGCTTACACCGCGCTCGCCGAGAAGCTCGCGACGCTGCACATCAACATAAATCTCGCGCCGGTGGTGGACCTCAACACCAACCCGTCGAACCCGGTCATCGGGCAGCGGCAACGCAGCTATGGCGCCGACTCCGACGCCGTCGTGCGCTATGCGGCGGCGTTCATCCAGGCGCACCGAAAAAAAGGCATCCTGACGGTGCTCAAGCATTTTCCCGGGCATGGATCATCGACCGCCGACAGCCATGCCGGCATTGCCGACGTCACAACCACCTGGTCACCGGCAGAGTTGAAGCCGTACCGGCGGCTGATGAGGCGAGGGCTCGCCGGGGCGATCATGGTCGGACATCTGGCGAATTCCCGGCGATGGGGCGGCGTTGCCACCCAGAGCGACGGACATGCGATCGATCGCCTGCTGCGCCGCGACCTCGGCTACGACGGCGTGGTGATGACGGACGATCTCGCCATGAAAGCCATCCTCGATGCCAAGCCGCCGGCCGCCGCCGCCATCGACGCGGTCAAGGCGGGCGCGGATATCATCATGTTCACCAAATTGAGCGACGCGGATCAGACCTCCGACGTCGGCCGCGAGATCAATCGCGCGCTGACCGCCGCCGTCTGCTCCGGCGAGCTCAAGGCCGGCAACCTGCAACGCTCCGCCGCGCGCATCCGAAAGTGGACGTCGGGCTGGACGCAGCACGGCCGCTCGTAAGCACAGCATCACGCGCGCGTCGCCGTGCGCTGATCTCAGTCCCATGCTGCCAACAGGTGTGAGGCGGCATGCTGGAGCAAGCAGTGTGCCCAAGCACGCCGGCCTGTGGTTATGGATCCCGGCGTTCGCCGGGATGACGGCGGTGGGTTCGGCGCACAGCTCGATCAACAGCGTCATTGCGAGCGCTGCGAAGCAATCCAGAGTCGCGGGCGGGACTCTGGATTGCTTCGCTTCGCTCGCAACGACAATGGAGAGACTGCCGCGCGCAGACCCGCGCCTACGCGTACTTTCCGTGGCAGTGCTTGTACTTCTTGCCCGAGCCGCACGGGCAATCCTCGTTGCGGCCGATCTTGCCCCAGGTGGCGGGGTCGTTCGGGTTGCGCGCTTCGGCCGGGACCGGGGCTGCACCTGACGACGGCACGAGCGACACGTTGGCGAAGGCCATTTCGTCCTCGCCGGTGTTGGGATCCGCGTGGTGCGCCTGCATCGGCGGCAGCACCTGCTGCTGCTCCTCCGGCGGCACGATCTCGACACGCATCAGCTGCGCGGTGACGGCCTCGCGCAGATGCGCGATCATGGCCTCGAACAGCGTGAAGGCTTCCGACTTGTACTCCTGCAACGGATCGCGCTGGCCGTAGCCGCGCAAGCCGATGACCTGGCGCAGATGATCGAGCATCACCAGGTGCTCGCGCCAGAGATGGTCCAGCGTCTGCAAGAGGATCGTCTTCTCGACGTAGCGCATCACGTCGGGGCCCCATTGCGCAACCTTGGCGGCCATGCGCTCATCGGCGTGGGTCTCGATGCGCTTGAGCAGCTCCTCGTCGGCGATGCCCTCTTCCTTCGCCCATTCATCGACCGGCAGGTCGAGGTCGAGCACGCGCTTCAGCTCCTCCCTCAGGCCGGCGACGTCCCACTGCTCGGCATAGGCATGCTCGGGCACGTGCTTGCTGACGAGATCGTCGATGAAGGCATGGCGCATGTCGGTGATCGTTTCGACGACGCTCTCGTCCTGCATCAGCTCGACGCGCTGGTCGAAGATCACCTTGCGCTGGTCGTTCTGGACGTTGTCGAACTTCAGGAGGTTCTTGCGGATGTCGAAGTTGCGCGCCTCGACCTTCTGCTGCGCCTTCTCCAGCGCCTTGTTGATCCAGGGATGGATGATGGCTTCGCCTTCCTTCAGGCCGAGCCGGGTCAGCATGCTGTCGAGCCGGTCGGACCCGAAGATCCGCATCAAATCGTCTTCCAGCGACAGGAAGAACTTGGAGCGGCCGGGGTCGCCCTGGCGGCCTGAGCGGCCGCGCAACTGGTTGTCGATGCGGCGGGATTCGTGCCGCTCGGAACCGATGATGTAGAGGCCGCCGGGCTTGGTCACGGTCTTGGCAGGCTTCGAGCCCTTGGCCGGCTCGATCTCGACCGTCTCCTCGGCCTTCAACACGATCTCGCGGAAGCGGGCGATGTCGGCCTTGATCTGCTCGATCTTGGCGGCCTTCTCGGCCTCATCAGTAATGCCACCGGTCTCCTGCTGGATGCGCATCTCCAAGGAGCCACCGAGCTTGATGTCGGTGCCGCGGCCGGCCATGTTGGTCGCGATCGTGATCGCGCCGGGCACGCCGGCTTCCGCCACGATATAGGCTTCCTGCTCGTGGAAGCGCGCGTTCAGCACTGCGAACAGCTTGGCCGGCTTGCCGGCGCGGGCCGCAGCATAGAGCTTGTCGAGCGCGCGCTCGCTGCCGAAATCGATCTGCTTGTAGCCGTGCTGCTTGAGATAGGCGGCCAGCACCTCGGACTTCTCGATCGAGGCGGTGCCGACCAGCACCGGCTGCAGGCGCGAATTCGCTCGCTCGATCTCGGCGAGGATCGCGGCGTATTTCTCCTGCTGGGTGCGATAGACCTCGTCATCCTCGTCGAGACGCGCGACCGGCAGGTTGGTCGGGATCTCCAGCACCTCGAGCTTGTAGATGTCGAACAGCTCGTCGGCCTCGGTGGCGGCCGTGCCGGTCATGCCGGCGAGCTTGGCGTACATGCGGAAGTAGTTCTGGAAGGTGATCGAGGCCAGCGTCTGGTTCTCGGGCTGTACCGGCTGGTGCTCCTTGGCCTCGAGCGCCTGGTGCAGGCCTTCGGAATAGCGCCGGCCCGGCATCATGCGGCCGGTGAATTCGTCGATGATCACGACCTCGCCGTCGCGGACGATGTAGTCCTTGTCGCGGGTGAACAGCGTGTGTGCGCGCAGCGCCTGGTTGATGTGATGGACGACGGAGACGTTCTCGACGTCGTAGAGCGAGTCGCCCTTGAGCTGGCCGGCGTCACGCAGCAGGGTCTCGATCTTCTCCATGCCGGCTTCGGTGAGCGTCACCGTGCGCTGCTTCTCGTCGACCTCGTAGTCGGTCTTGTCGAGCTTCGGCACGAAGGTGTCGATGGTGTTGTAGAACTCGGAGCGATCGTCGAGCGGGCCGGAGATGATCAGCGGCGTGCGCGCCTCGTCGATCAGGATCGAGTCCACCTCGTCGACGATCGCGAAATAGTGCCCGCGCTGGACCATGTCCTCCAGCCGGTACTTCATGTTGTCGCGCAGGTAGTCGAAGCCGTATTCGTTGTTGGTGCCGTAGGTGATGTCGCAGGCATAGGCCGCCTTGCGCTCGGCATCGTCGAGGCCGTGCACGATCACGCCGGTGGTCAGGCCGAGGAAGCCGTAGATCTGGCTCATCCAGCCGGCGTCGCGGCGGGCGAGGTAGTCGTTCACCGTCACGACGTGGACGCCCTTGCCGGCCAGCGCATTGAGGTAGACCGCGAGGGTCGCCACCAGCGTCTTGCCTTCGCCGGTCTTCATCTCGGCGATGTCGCCCTCGTGCAGCACCATGCCGCCGATCAGCTGGACGTCGAAATGGCGCTGGCCGAGGGTGCGCTTGGAGGCCTCGCGGACGGTGGCGAAGGCCGGGACCAGGATATCGTCGAGGGTCTTGCCGTCGGCGAGCTGCGTCTTGAACTCCTCGGTGCGCGCCTTGAGCTGCTCGTCGGTCAGCTTGGCGAGCTCCGGCTCCAGCGCGTTGATGGCGTTGACACGGGACTGGTAGCCCTTGACGCGACGGTCGTTGGCGGAGCCGAATAGCTTACGGGCGAGCGCGCCGATCATTGCTGAAATCCTGCCTCTATGGGGTCTGCGTAGCAGCCGTAACTCGTGGTTTGGGTTTGCTGTTCCCGACGTGATGCACCGCAGCACCCGCGCCAGCCTCGACCTTCGGCGCCGGGCGGCGTCCGCCAGATGAGTGGGAGACAGGCAAACCAGGGTTCAACGGCCAAAAACGCAGCAAAATAAGCGCTATCGCCCTTGAAGCGACCGGGGAGAGATATGGCTGGGGGGGAACGTTGTCAACGGCGCCCGACGGCGGGCCGTCGCCGCCAACATGTCGCCGATTTCACGAAATTGACAGACTTTTCGCGTTGCCAAGGCCCGGCGATTGGGCGAGTGTCCCGGCCGCCCTGAGGCCTCCCCCTCGAGCCCCCTCTTCTCAACAAGGATTTTCCATGACCACGTCGTTCCCGGTTACGAAAACCGGCCTGCGCCTCGGCCTTGCCACCGCTCTCGCCGGAAGTCTCGCGTTGTCCCTGCTTGCCGCGCCCGCACGCGCCGCCGACGATGCCAACCCGGTGCTGGCCAAGGTGAACGGCGCCGAGATCCGCAAGAGCGACGTGACGCTCGCCGAGGAGGAGCTCGGACAGAGCCTCGCGCAGATGGATCCGGCGACCAAGGACGAGAACGTGCTGTCGTTCCTGATCGACATGAAGCTGGTCGCCAAGGCGGCCGAGGACAAGAAGGTCGCCGACACCGAGGAGTTCAAGAAGCGCCTCGCCTTCACCCGCAACCGCCTGCTGATGGACAGCCTGCTCGCCACCGAGGGCAAGGCCGCGACCACGCCGGACGCGATGAAGAAGGTCTATGAGGAAGCCGCCAAGCAGATCGGCGGCGAACAGGAGGTCCACGCCCGCCACATTCTGGTGGAGACCGAGGACGAGGCCAAGGCCGTCAAGGCCGAGCTCGCCAAGGGTGCCGATTTCGCCGAGCTCGCCAAGAAGAAGTCCAAGGATCCCGGCGCCTCGGACGGCGGCGACCTCGGCTTCTTCACCAAGGAGCAGATGGTGCCGGAATTCGCCAACGTCGCCTTCTCGCTGGAGCCGGGCAAGATCTCCGATCCGGTGAAGACCCAGTTCGGCTGGCACGTCATCAAGGTCGAGGAAAAGCGCAGCCGCAAGCCGCCGGAGTTCGACCAGGTCAAGGGCCAGATCGAGACCTACGTCACCCGCAAGGCGCAGGCCGACTACGTCGGCAAGCTGCGCGAGGCCGCCAAGATCGAGCGCCTGGACAAGCCGGCCGCGACCGACGCGGCCAAGCCGGCGGATGCCAAGCCCGCCGATGCGAAGCCGGCCGAGCCGGCGAAGAAGTAAGCGGCATCGCCACTTGGCTTGAGACGCGACATACTCACGTCATGAACAGCGTCGTCCCCGCGAACGCGGGGACCCATACCGCGTGATGCCTGAAACGGGCATGCGGCCGATACCGCGGATCACGACTAAATCCTGTGGTTATGGATCCCCGCGTTCGCGGGGATGACACCGTGGGAGTTGCAAGCCTCTCCCGTATCATTGGCTGAGATGATACAGAGCGCTTCCCGCTCATCCCTGCCGGAAGCCTCTCCGATGTCCTCAGCCGTCTCCCCGCTCGCCCCCACCGATGTCCCCGACATGCCCGCCGTCGCGGGCGTCAAGCTCGCGACTGCGGCGGCCGGCATCCGCTACAAGAACCGTACCGACGTGCTGCTGGCGCTGGTCGATCCCGGCACCACGGTGGCCGGCGTGTTCACGCTGTCGAAATGCCCGTCGGCGCCGGTCGAATGGTGCCGGGCCAAGCTGAAGGGCGGCAAGGCGCGCGCGCTGGTGGTGAACTCCGGCAACGCCAACGCCTTCACCGGCAAGACCGGCAAGCAGTCGACGGCGCTGACGGCGGCCATCGCCGCCAAGGCGGTCGGCTGCAAGCAGGACGAGATCTTCCTGGCCTCGACCGGCGTGATCGGCGAGCCGCTGGATGCGACCAAATTCGACGGCGTGCTCGAAGGGTTGGCCGGCACCGCGGCGCCTGAGGACTGGATGGGCGCGGCGCGCGCCATCATGACCACCGACACCTTCCCGAAGGTGGCGACCGCCACCGTGAAGCTCGGCAAGGCCAGGGTGACGATCAACGGCATGGCCAAGGGCGCCGGCATGATCGCGCCAGACATGGCGACAATGCTGTCGTTCATCTTCACTGATGCGCCGATCACGGCCCCCGCACTGCAGGCGCTGCTCAAGGCCGGCGTCGAGGACACCTTCAACGCGGTGACGATCGACGGCGATACCTCGACCTCCGACACCCTGCTCGCCTTCGCCACCGGCGCCGCCGCGGCGAAGGGCGCGCCGAAGATCAGCCGCGCCAGCGATCCGCGCGCCAAAGCATTCGTCAAGGCGTTCAACGCCGTGCTGGCCGACCTCGCCGAGCAGGTCGCGCGCGACGGCGAGGGCGCCCGCAAGCTGGTCGAGATCATCGTCGAGGGCGCCAAGAGCAAGCCGTCGGCGCGCAAGATCGCGATGTCGATCGCCAACTCGCCGCTGGTGAAGACCGCGATCGCCGGCGAGGACGCCAACTGGGGCCGCGTGGTGATGGCGGTCGGCAAGGCCGGCGAGCCGGCCGACCGCGACAAGCTCTCGATCTCGTTCAACGGCATCCGCGTCGCATCGAAGGGCGCGCGCGATCCGTCCTATGACGAGGCGGAAGTCTCCGAGGCGATGAAGGCGCAGAAGGTGCAGATCAAGGTCGCGCTCGGCCTCGGCAAGGGCCGCGACCGTGTGCTGACCTGCGACCTGACCAAGGAGTATGTCGCGATCAACGGCGACTACCGGTCCTGATTCCGCAACCGACCGCGGCAAGGAAGCGCGCAAATGCCGGCGCGCTTCCGGGGGGCGTGTTGATCAGCTCGCGATCCGTGCGTCGGCGACCGCCTTCTGGAACAGCGCCTTCATCGCCTCGGCGATGCCCTGGGTCGGCGAGACCTCGAAATAGAATCCGTCCGAGGCGCAGGCCTGCATCTTCTGCGCGATCTCGCTGTTCGGCGACGGACCGAACGGTCCTTTGTTGAAAGGATCGATCCAGCTCATGTACCAGCTGTTGGTCGGCAGCTGCAGATAGGTCGTGTAGAGCACCGCGATCTTGATGCCGCGGTTCTTGAGCGTGGTGCAGAGCGCCGGATTGATCGGCGACTGGCAGCGATTGCCGCTGGCCTTGGGCTTCAGGCAGGACGCGTTGCTCTCGTCCGCGACCCCGTCGGAGACGAAGAACAGGTATTTCAACGGCGAGCCGGTGGTGCCGTCGCCGGGCGTCGAGATTTCGTTGTTGATGGCCGGGAATACCGAGGTGAACGGCGTATCCTTGTCGGCGGTGTAGGCGTCATTGTTGCCGTAGACGCCCATCAGGTCGATGTTGCCCGCGGCGCTCTTGGCGCTGGACAGGCTCGACGACAGCGAAAACAGCGCCCGCAATCCGATCGTCTTCGACGCTGCGCCGAAATCGTAGATCGCCATGCGGAACTGGTTCGTATAGGTCTGCGTCTGCTGCGCCGTATCCATCAACTGCTGGGTGGCGTTGCGCAGCACGTCGATCCGGGTGGTGACGTTGAGCGTCTTGGCGAGGTTGTAGTAGTTGTTGGCGTCGTTGTAGTCGTGGCAGGCGAAGGCGCATTTGTCGGAGGTCGCATTGACCATCTTGGTCACGTCCGCCGGCGTCGCCGCCACGCCCATCGACGGCGAATTGTCGAGCAGCAGGTAGAAATCGATGTATCGCGGCATCGAGGCCTTGGCCGTCGACGAGCCCTGCAGGGTCATGGTCTTGAACCCGACGATGTTCATGAACATCATCGGCACGGTGGCCGAGAACGACACGGTGGCGGTCAGCACCGAGCCGGCCTTCTTCACCTCCGGCGTCAGACTGGTCAGCGTATAGCCCGACGTGCCGGACATGTTGCCGTTGAAGATCTTTGCCGCGTCGTCATTGCCGGCGGCAATCACGCCGTCCGAGGTCATCGTGCCCGCGGCGATGAAGGCCGGCGCGGTGCGGGACACTGCGCCGACCGAGGCAGCGTCGACCGCCGCCTGCAGCTTGGCGCGCATCTGGTTGGCGCGGCTGTAGTCGACGCCGCAGCCGACCGCGGTGATCAGCGGAACGCAGACGATCGCGAACGTCACTGCGACGTTGCCGCTGACGTCGCGGCGCAGGCGGCCGAGCAGGCTAGATAGAATTCGCATGAATGATGCCTAACAAACCATGAGGAGGCCACGGCGTTCACCCGTGAAAATACGCGGCCGGCCATTAAGGTTGGCTTATTTCAACCGTGGAAACGGGGCGCGAAACGGCCTAGGTTAAAATTCCCTCAACAGCGTGCCTGGTTCTCGGACCGGCGCATCCCTCTCGCAACCGATCGGATCATGCCCGACCTGAAACTCACGCTCGTCGTCGCCTGCGCGCTCGTCGACGCCGACAATCGTGTGCTGCTGGCGCAGCGGCCGCCCGGCAAGACGCTCGCGGGACTCTGGGAGTTTCCCGGCGGCAAGCTCGAGCCGGGTGAGCGCCCCGAAGCGAGCCTGATCCGCGAACTCGACGAGGAGCTCGGCATCACCGTGCGCGAGGCCTGCCTCGCGCCGCTGACCTTTGCCAGCCACGCCTATGAGACGTTCCATCTGTTGATGCCGCTCTACATCTGCCGGCGCTGGGAAGGCCTGGTGACCGCGCGCGAGGGCCAGCAACTGGCCTGGGTGCGGCCGAACAAGCTGCGCGACTATCCGATGCCGCCCGCGGACATTCCGCTGCTGCCGCATCTGATTGATTTATTGATGTAGCTGGGACGGCGCCCAACCTCACTCGTCATGCGCGGACTTGATCCGCGCATCCATCCTCTTCCGAAGACTCTCGAAGAGGATGGATCGCCGGGTCAAGCCCGGCGATGACGAGTCTGCTTACTCGCGATCACCGGCTCCCTGGCTCCGCTTCACCGCCGCTTCCAGGCTGGCGGTCGCCGATCCCGGCTTTAGCGGCTTCTGCTGGCTTTCGTGCGGAGCCCAGCCGGACAGCCAGACGATATCGAAGGTGGCGCGGATGCGGCCGTCGGGATCGGCGAAGCGCTCGGCATAGATTTCGGCCATCCGCAGCAAGGTCGCACGACGCAGCGGCGTGCGGCGGCGCTCGACCAGGCTGTTGGTCGCGCCCATGCGGCGGAGATCCTGCATCAGGCCGAACGCACTGGCATAGCGCACCACGACCCGGTCGACGTCGGTGACCGGCAGAGCAAAGCCGGCACGCTGCAACAGACCGCCGACATCGCGCAGATCGGCGAACGGGACGACACGCGGCGACACACCGCCCTCGCATTCGGCCTCGGCGGCCGCGAAGGATTGCCGGAGCTCGGTCAGCGTATCGCCGCCGATCATCGCCGCAAGCAGCAGACCATCTGGGCGCAAGGCCCGGCGAACCTGCACCAGCAGGCCGGGCAGGTCATTGACGAATTGGAACGCCAGCGCCGACAGCGCCAGATCGAGCGATTGCGGCGCCAGCGGCAGCGTCTCATCCGCCGTGGCGGGCGCCGCCAGATGGGCCAGTTGCGCAACGCCGCCTGTGAGATGTGGCGCCAAACCGGCGCCGGGCGTCCAGATATCGGCGGCCGCATCGAACGACCGGTTCACCGCGGCGAGGCGGTCCGCGATGTCCTCGGCGACGCGCTCCAGCAGGAACGTCTCGGGCGCGCCCGCAGCCCGCCGCTGCCGCTGCGCAAGCAGGGGACGGTCGAACAGAATGGGAGCTGTCGCGGGCTGGGTCATCGGGGCTGGTTACGCCGATCCTGGTGGCCGGGCAATGCGCCGCTTGAGCGGCGCGGGTTGCGACGCTAGCCTCAACACATGGGCGTGACGTTTGCTCCAATCAGCGTCGGACGACTTCGTACAGCCGTAGGCGCGCTGCACGGCGGTCTCGCGCATGTCGCGAAGCTCGCACTCGACGTCGCGCTCCCCACACTGTGCATCGCCTGTCGCGAGCCGGTCGACGGCGAGGGCGTCTGTGCCGCCTGCTGGGGCAAGCTGTCGTTCATCGAGCGGCCGTATTGCCCGAAGCTCGGCATCCCCTTCGTCTACGATCCCGGCCCCGAGCTGCTGTCGATGGAAGCGATCGCGGCGCCGCCGGCTTACGCCCGCGCACGCGCGGCGGTGCGCTATGACGAGGTCGCACGCACCCTGGTGCATCAGCTGAAATATCAGGATCGCACCGATCTGGCGCCGATCATGGGACGCTGGATGGCCCGCGCCGGCCGTGAGCTGCTGGCCGAAGCCGACCTCGTGGTCCCCGTGCCCCTGCATTGGCGGCGCGGCTTTTCCCGCCGCTATAACCAGTCCGGCGCCCTTGCCCGGGTGGTCGCCCGCTGTAGCCGCGTCCGAATGAGCGGCGATACGCTGCGCCGTGTCCGCGCCACCGAGCAGCAGGTCGGCTTGTCGCGCGCCCAGCGCGCCAGCAATGTGCAGGGCGCATTCCAGGTATCTTCAGACCGCCTGCATGAGGTGCAGGGGCGCCGCATCGTGATCGTCGACGACGTGCTGACCACCGGCGCGACGGTGGAGGCCTGCGCCCGCGCGCTGCTGCGCGCCAAGGCGGCCGAGGTCAGCGTGCTGGTCTTCGCCCGGGTTGTCGATGCCCCCCGGGCTCCCATATAATCTATTGTTCTGAAACAGCTGAGCGCGACATGACCGCTGCGATCGAAATCTATACCCGTCCGGGGTGCGGCTACTGCACCGCGGCCAAATCGCTCCTGACCCGCAAGAACGTTGCCTTTACCGAGCACGACGCGGGCAGGGATCCGACGGTTCGGCAGAAGATGTATGATCGTGTCGGCCCGGGCTCGACCTTTCCGCAGATCTTCATCGGCCAGACCCATGTCGGCGGCTGCGACGATCTCTATGCGCTCGATCGCGAGGGCAGGCTCGACGCCATGCTGGCGGGAGACAAGGCGACATCATGAGCAACGACCGCAGCTTTACCGCCGCCATGGTGCAGATGCGCACCTCGCTCCTGCCCGAGCCGAGCCTCGAGCAGGGCACAAGGCTGATCCGGGAAGCGGTGGCGCAGGGCGCGGAGTACGTCCAGACGCCGGAAGTGAGCAACATGATGCAGCTCAACCGGACGGCGCTGTTCGAGCAGCTCAAGAGCGAGGCGGACGATCCCTCTCTCAAGGCCTATCAGGCGCTCGCGAAGGAGCTGGGCATCCATCTGCACATCGGATCGCTGGCGCTGCGCTTCTCGGCAGACAAGGCCGTGAACCGCTCGTTCCTGATCGGGCCCGACGGCAACGTGCTGGCGAGCTACGACAAGATCCACATGTTCGACATCGACCTGCCGGGCGGCGAGAGCTATCGCGAGTCCGCCAATTATCAGCCGGGCGAGACGGCCGTGATCTCGGATCTGCCCTGGGGCCGTCTGGGGCTGACGATCTGCTACGACGTGCGCTTCCCGGCGCTGTATCGCGCGCTGGCCGAGAGCGGCGCCTCGTTCATCAGCGTGCCCTCAGCGTTCACCCGCAAGACCGGCGAGGCGCACTGGCACACGCTGCTGCGCGCCCGGGCCATCGAGACCGGCTGCTTCGTGTTCGCCGCCGCCCAATGCGGCGTGCACGAGAACAAGCGCGAGACCTTCGGGCATTCGCTGATCATCGATCCCTGGGGCGAGATCCTCGCGGAGGGCGGCGTCGAGCCCGGCGTCATCATGGCGCGGATCGATCCCGCGCGGGTCGAGAGCGTGCGCCAGACCATTCCTTCGCTGCAGCACGGCCGCCGGTTCGGCATCGCCGACCCCAACGCGGGTCCGGACTATCTGCACCTGGTGCGGGGCTCGGCATGATTCGCTACGCGCTGCGCTGCGAGCGTGACCACACGTTCGAAAGCTGGTTCCAGAGTTCCTCGGCCTACGATTCGCAGGTGAAGCGCAAGCTGGTGGAATGCCCGGCCTGCGGCTCGACCAAGATCGAGAAGGCGATCATGGCGCCGCGCATCGTCAGCAAGAAGGGCCGCGACGCGGCGCCCGTGCCTGCCGCGCCTGCTCCGGTACCGACGCCCGCCCAGGAGGTCATTCCGCCCGGATCGACGTCGCTGATGATGGCGCAGGAGCGCGAGCTGCGCGCCAAGCTCAAGGAGCTGCGCGACCACATCGTCAAGAACGCCGACGATGTCGGCGAGCGTTTCCCGACGGAGGCGCGCAAGATGCATTACGGCGAGACCGAGCACCGGCCGATCTATGGCGAGGCTTCGCTCGACGAGGCCCGCGAGCTGATCGAGGAAGGCATCGAGGTCGCGCCGATCCCGGTGCTGCCGGACGATCGGAATTGACGGGCTCGGCGCGTTCTTCGGCGAAAGCCTGCCAGTGATGCGCGCACGATCTCGGCAACCTCTCCGTCATTGCGAGCGCAGCGAAGCAATCCAGAGTCCCACCCACAGCCCTGGATTGTTTCGCTGCGCTCGCAATGACGGTTGAGACATGTTGGCCCACACTGCGACCTGCCCCCGGAGATGACGATGTTCCCCCTCTCCTCCTCCTGGCAGCTCTGGGCGTTGTTGTCGGCGCTGTTCGCCGCGCTGACCGCGATCTTCGCCAAGGTCGGCGTCGAGGGGCTCAACTCCGATCTCGCCACGCTGATCCGCACCGCGATCGTGCTGGTGACGCTGGCGCTGATCCTGTTCGCGACCGGCCAGCTGACGAGCCCCGGCCCGATCTCGATGAAGAGCTGGCTCTTCCTGACGCTGTCGGCGCTCGGCACCGGCGCCTCGTGGCTGTGCTATTTCCGCGCCCTGAAGCTCGGGCCGGCGACGCTGGTCGCGCCGATCGACAAGCTCAGCGTCGTGCTGGTCGCCTTGTTCGGGGCCGTGTTTCTCGGCGAGCGACCGAGTCCCCAGGGCTGGATCGGCATCGCGCTGATCGCGGCCGGTGCCGTGCTGATCGCGCTCAAGGGTTGACTACACCGCGATCAGCAGCGCCACCCCGGCGACGATCAGCGCGATGCCGCCGATCTCGCGCAGCGAAACCGGCTGCTTGAACGAGTAGTACGACACGCCTTGCGCGAACAGCACCTCGATCAGCGCCAGCGTGCGGACATTGGCGGCCGCGGTCAGCGCAAACGCCAGGAACCAGAATTGCGACGCGAAGGCGCCGACGAAGCCGGCCATCATCGACGGCCGCCACAGCGACAGGATCCCGCGCAGGATGCCGGGGGCGCGCGCCAGCAGATAGACGGTGAGGAGCGCCGTCTGCACGAACAGGCCCCAGACCAGCGTGTAGGACGCCGCCGTGACGAAGGAGACGCCGTCGACGGTGATGATGGCACCGCGGAAGCCGACGGCCGACAAGGCGAACGCGGCGGCTGCGACCAGTCCGGTCACCGTCGGCTTCAATTCTGCGAAGCCCTTCTCGCCACCGGGACGCAGCGCGGTGATAACGACGCCGATGGTAGCGATCAGGATGGCGACCAGCTTCGGCAGCGAGAGCGGATCACCGAGGAAGATGAAGCCGAAGATCGCGGTCTGGATCGCCTCGGTCTTCAGATAGGCGGTGGTGACGACGAACGAGCGATCGGTCATCGCCAGCAGCATCAGCCCGGTGGCGATGATCTGGCTGAGCGCGCCGAGCAGCAGCCACGGCCAGAACACAGCAGGCGGCCATGGCAGATGGTCGCCGGTGGCCAGCAGCACCACGGTCAGGAACACCAGCGAGAACGGAAAGCCGAACAGGAAGCGGATATTGGTCGCACCCCAGGTGCCGAGCTTCGCCGTCAGCGACCGCTGCATCGCATTGCGCGCGACCTGGCCGGCGGCGGCGACCAGGGTGAAGGGAATCCAGAGGGAGGCGATGGAGAGCATGGGGAGGTGACTTTACGGCGGTGAGGACTGCACCGTGGCGAGGGCCGCACGCGGGGTCAACAGCGCATGCGGCATTTCAGCCGCATGTCAGGATTGCAGCTCTCGCTCGAAGCGCCCGCATCTTCGACGTTTTATGGTACGCTCGCGCCACAAAGAGGGTGTCGTCCCTGCGAACGCGTGCGTTCGCAGGGACGATGGCGGAATTTGGAGCGGCTACCTGTTGTTCTTCGCGCGCCATGCCGCGAAGTCGGCGGGCGTCTGCGGGTCGGTTGCCGGATAGAGGCCGAGGATCGAGCGGCCCTTGGCAACTTCCTCGGCAACGAAATCCTCGAACGCGGTCATCTCGAACGTCTCGTCCGCGATCTCGTCGGCGAGATGGGCTGGGATGACGATGACGCCGTCGGAATCGCCGAGGATGACGTCGCCGGGAAACACCGGGGCGTCGCCGCAGGCGATCGGGCCATTGATCTCGATGGCATGATGCAGGGTGAGATTGGTCGGCGCGCTCGGGCGCTGGTGGAAGGCGGGGATGCCGAGTCTCGCGATGTCGGCGGCATCACGGAAGCCGCCGTCGGTGACGACGCCGGCGACGCCGCGCTGCTGCAGCCGGCTGACCAGGATCGCGCCGGCCGAAGCAGCGCGCGCGTCCTTGCGGCTGTCCATCACCAGCACGGCGCCGGGCGGACAATCCTCGACGGCCTTGCGCTGCGGATGGCCGCGGTCGCGAAACACCTCGATCGTGTTGAGATCCTCGCGCGCCGGGATGTAGCGCAGCGTGAAGGCCTCGCCGACCATGGTCGGCTGCGCCGAGCTGAGCGGATGGACGTTCTGGATGCACTGGATGCGCAGGCCGCGCTTGAACAGCGCGGTGGCGACGGTCGCGGTCGAGACGGTCTTGAGCTTGTTGCGGGTGGCGGTGCTGAGTCTGGTCATGTCTTGGGCTTGCTCGCTGCGCTCCCTCCCCCTTGCGGGGAGGGGTTGGGGGTGGGGGTCCACATCAATGGTGTCGCTTGGGGCTACCCCCTCCCCAGCCCTCCTCCACAAGGGGGGAGGGAGCGCGCCTTTGTTGCGGTGATAGCTTGAATCCCAATCTCGAAGTTCCAGACTCAGGCTTCGCCTGCCTAGGAACGACAATCGCTAACTAATAAATAGCCGGCTCGCCCACCGGCGCGCCGAAGCCGGTTTCCAGGAAGTCGAAGTCGCAGCCATCATTGGCCTGCCTGATGTGGCGGGCGAACATCCAGCCATAGCCGCGCTCGAAGCGCGGCGTGGGCGGCTGCCATTCGGCACGGCGGCGGGCCAGCTCGTCCTCGGGAACGTCGAGATTGATGGTGCGGGCGGCGACGTCGAGCGTGATGAGATCGCCGTTGCGCACCAGCGCCAGGGGACCGCCGATATAGGACTCTGGCGATACGTGCAGGATGCAGGCGCCGTAGCTGGTGCCGCTCATGCGAGCGTCCGACAGGCGCACCATGTCGCGGACGCCCTGCTTCACCAGCTTGGTCGGGATCGGCAGCATGCCCCATTCCGGCATGCCCGGGCCGCCCTGCGGCCCGGCATTGCGCAGGATCAGCACATGATCAGCGGTAACATCGAGATCGGGATCGTCGATCGCCTTCTTCATCGACGGATAGTCGTCGAACACCAGCGCCGGGCCGGAATGCTTGAGGAAGCGTGGCTCGCAAGCCGAAGGCTTGATGACGCAGCCGTCCGGCGCAAGATTGCCCTTGAGCACGGCGAGTGCGCCCTCGCGGTAGATCGGGTTGGACTGCGGACGGATGACGTCGTCGTTGTAGACGCCGGCATCCGCGATGTTGTCACCGAGCGTACGGCCGTTGACGGTGAGGCAGTCGAGATGGAGGTGCTCCGTCATCCGGTTCATCAGTCCCGGCAAGCCGCCGGCGTAGTAGAAGTCCTCCATCAGATAGGTGTCGCCGCTCGGCCGCACATTGGCGAGCACCGGCACCTTGCGGCTCGCGGCCTCGAAATCATCGAGGCCAATGCCTGCACCCGCGCGGCGCGCCTGCGCGATCACATGGATGATGGCGTTGGTCGAGCAACCCATTGCCATCGCCACCGCGATCGCGTTCTCGAACGCGGCCTTGGTCTGGATCTTCGACGGCGTCAGGTCCTCCCACACCATCTCGACGATGCGGCGGCCGCATTCCGAGCTCATCCGGATGTGCTCGGCATCGGCGGCGGGGATCGACGAGGCGCCCGGGAGGGTCATGCCGATCGCTTCCGCGATCGCAGTCATGGTCGACGCCGTGCCCATGGTCATGCAGGTGCCGTGGCTGCGGGCGATACCCGCCTCCATCGCATTCCAGTCGGCGTCCGACAGCTTGCCGGCGCGGCGCTCGTCCCAGTATTTCCAGGCGTCGGAGCCGGAGCCGAGCGTCTTGCCTTTCCAATTGCCGCGCAGCATCGGCCCCGCGGGAAGATAGATCGCCGGCAGGTTCATGCTGGTGGCGCCGAGCAGCAACGCCGGCGTGGTCTTGTCGCAGCCGCCCATCAGCACGACACCATCGACGGGATGGCTGCGCAAGAGCTCCTCGACATCCATCGCCAGCATGTTGCGATAGAGCATCGTGGTCGGCTTCAACAGCGACTCCGACAGCGACAGCGCCGGCAGCTCGATCGGGAAGCCGCCGGCCATCAGCACGCCGCGCTTGACGTCGTCGACGCGGCTCTTGAAGTGCATGTGGCAGGGCTGCGCATCCGACCAGGTGTTGACGATGGCGATGACCGGGCGGCCCTTCCATTCCTCCTGGGCGTAGCCCATCTGCATCACCCGCGAGCGGTGGCCGAAGGAGCGGAGATCGTCGGGCGCGAACCAGCGCGCGCTGCGCAGCTGATCGGGTTGCTTGCGGTCGTTCATGATTGGGTGCCCCAGGTCAGCACGGTCTTGCGCTCGATGGTCCGGAAGATCAGGTTCTCGACCACGAGACCGATCAGAATCACGGTCAGGAGGCCGGCGAACACCGCCGGGATTTCGAGCAGGTTGCGGTTCTCGAAGATGAACCAGCCGAGACCGCCCTGGCCAGAGGAGACACCGAAGACCAGCTCCGCGGCAATCAGGGTGCGCCAGGCAAAGGCCCAGCCGATCTTCAGGCCGGTGAGGATGGCCCCGAACGCCGCCGGGATCAGGATGCGGATCACGTAGGAGAAGCCGGTGAGGCCATAGTTGCGGCCGACCATGCGCAGCGTGTTCGACACGCTCTTGAAGCCCGAATGGGTGTTGAGCGCGACCGGCCACAGCACCGAATGGATCAGCACGAACACGAGACTGCCGCTGCCGAGCCCGAACCAGATCAGGGCCAGCGGCAACAGCGCGATCGCCGGCAAGGGATTGAACATCGCCGTGATCGTCTCGAGGAAATCGGTGCCGATGCGGGTCGAGATCGCGAGCACAGTCAGGATCGCCGCGAGAACGATGCCGGCGGCATAGCCCATGAACAGCACCTTCAGCGAGGTCCAGACGCGCATCGGAATGGTGCCGTCGCGGACCTTCTCCCACAGCGCCGCGATGGTGTCGGAGAAGGTCGGGAACAGCAGGGGATTGTCGAGATAGCTGCCATAGGCCTGCCAGATCGCGGTGAGCAGGACAATGATCAGGGTCTTGCGCACGAAGCCGTCGTTCCACAGCAGCTCGAGCACGCCGAGCTTGCGCGCGACATCTGCAGGCGCGGCGCTCGCGGCCGACGTATCACGCAGGATGATCTTGGCTTCAGCCATGGGCGCCGTCCTCAATGCGTCGTTGCGGGTTCGGAGAACAAGAGATCATGGATCTGCTTCTCCAGGCGCGCCGCGCTGCCGTCCTCGGCCGACACCTTGTCGACGTCGATGACCTCGGCCTTGACCCGGCCGGGATGCGGCGACAGCAGCAGGATGCGGTTGCCGATCTTGATCGCCTCCGCGATCGAATGCGTCACGAACAGCACCGTGAACTTGGTCTCATTCCAGAGCTGCAGCAGCTCGTCCTGGCAGGTCCGCCGCGTCAGCGCATCGAGCGCCGCGAACGGCTCGTCCATCAGCAGGATGTCCGGCTCCATCGCCATGCCCCTGGCAATTGCGACGCGCTGCTTCATGCCGCCCGACAGCGTGTGCGGATAGGCATCGACGACGCGCGTCAGCCCGACCTTTTCGATGTAGGCGCGGGCGCGGCTCTCGGCCTCCTTGCGCGGCATGCGTCGCGCCGTCAGCAGTGGAAACATGACGTTGGCGAGCACGGTCTTCCAGGGCAGCAGCTGGTCGAACTCCTGGAAGATCATCATGCGGTCGGCGCCGGGCCCGGTGATCTCGCGGCCGTCGATGCGCATCCGGCCTTCGCTCGGCTTGATGTAGCCGCCGACCGCCTTCAGCAAGGTCGACTTGCCGCATCCCGACGGCCCCAGCAGCACGAAGCGGTCGGAGCGGTCGACGGAGAAGCCGACCCGCTCCGTCGCGGTGATCACCGCGCTGGAGGTCTTGTAGCGGAGGGTGACGCCATCGACGTCGAGCAGCGCGGACATCAGTTGCCCTTCAGATCATGCGCGACCGGCAGATAATAGTCGGTCCAGGCCTTGGGCTGGGTCTTGATGGTGCCGATCTTGGCGAGATGGGCGGCGAACTTCATCGTGCCCTGCGGCTCCAGATTCCATTCCATCATGCCGGGCTCCTTGAGCCAGGCAAGCAGGTCCTCGACCGAGGTCTTGTCGCCGGTGATCTCCTTGTAGATCTCGACCGCGGTCCGGGTGTCGCTGCGGATCAGGTCCTGCGCTTCCTTGGTGGCCTCGCGCACCGCCTGGATGATCTTCGGATTGGCGTCGGCGAACTTCGTCGTGGTGAAGAACTGCGCCTGGCTGAGCGGCCCGCCCATCACGTCGGGCGAATTCAGCACGACATGCGCGCCGGGCACGTTCTTCAATTCGAGAAACGTGTAGGGCGGGATCGAGAAATGATTGTGCACCTCGTGCTGCGGATTCGATAGCGCCGTATAGGCGTCGGGGTGACCGAGCTGCACGGTGTTGGCGTCGAGCTTGTTCCACTGATCGGCGCCGAACGCCTCGGCGGCCGCGATCTGCAGCACGATGGCTTGGGTCGAGACCTTCACGGTCGGCACCGCGATCTTGTCGCTGGGGCCAAAATCCTTGATCGACTTGATATTGGGATCGCGGCTGATCAGGGTCATCGGCTGCGCCGAGGTCGCGACGATGCCCTTCACGCCACCGCGGGTGCGATCCCACAGCAGCAGCAGATTGCCGGTGCCGGTGTTGAGGATGTCGACGCTGCCCGACAGCAGCGCATCGGTCTGCGCGCCGCCGCCGGAGAAGGTCAGCCATTTGGTGGTGACGCCGGGCACGCCGAGCGCGGCAGCATGCTTCTCGATCAGCTTCTGCTTCTCGATGATGTGGCTCGGCATGTAGAAGATGCCGGGCTGGCGCGACAGCGAGATTTCGGTCTTCTGCTGGGCCTGCGCGGCGTCATTCCAGGCCGGCGCGACCAGCAGCGCGGCCAGCAGGCCGGCGGCTCGTGCGGCCGAGCGCGCGAACTTCTCGAACATGGGACATCCCTCCTCGCGTGCCGACTCCTTCTTGACGGCCGGCGGAGAGATGCACTAATGCATTAGTGCATCTCTGACAAGGGCTGTTCTCCCCCTGCGACATTCGAGCCGGACGTCCGACCCCATGGCATTGCCTGCGACGCCTGCTGCGGTTCTCCCGCCCGAACGGCTCGATCCGAGCCGGCGCGCGGCACCGCAGGTCTTCGAACGGTTGCGCGACCAGATCATCGCCCTGGCGCTGCCACCGGGAGCACCATTGTCGCGGCCGGCGCTGCAGGCCGAGTTCGGCCTCAGCTCGACGCCGATCCGCGACGCGCTGATGCGCCTCGCCGAGGAAGGCCTCGTCGACGTGTTCCCGCAGCACGCGACCCTGGTCAGCCGCATCGATGTTGGTCGGGCGCAGCAGGCGCAGTTCCTGCGCCAGGCGCTGGAGCTCGAGATCGTGCGCCTGCTCGCGCTGCGGCCTGCGACGGCCCCGATCGACGAACTGAACGCGCTGATCGCCCAGCAGCGGCGCTTCGCCAGGGACGGCGACTTCGCGTCATTCACGGTGGTCGACAACGCATTCCACGAGCGGCTCTACACCGCCGCGGACAAGCACGAGCTGTGGACCCTGGTGCGGAGCCGCAGCGGTCACATCGACCGGCTGCGCCGGCTGCATCTGCCGTCCCCCGGCAAGGCGCAGACGATCCTGCGCCACCACAAGCAGATCGTCGACGCGATCGCCGCGGGCCGCCCGGACGACGCGCAGACGCATCTGCGCGAGCACCTGACCGGCACGCTGAGCGACCTCGCGACCATTCGGGGCCGCTGGCCGGACTATCTCAGCGGCTAGTGGCACGCCGATACGAGCAAAACAGGAGCCCTGGCAAATCGTCCATCACCCAGATTAATCGAATGTGAAGCGTTCCAGCCTTACAACCACGGCGCGAATGCCTCAAATGCAGGCAAGAACGCCGTTCGAGCACACGCCTCGCTCCCGCAACGCAAGGCGCCCGGATTGTCTCCCGATTGGCGCGTCCGGAACAGCGGTGTCTGCCCGCGTCCCATCCTGCATGTGACTTGTCCGGCGAAACGCTTGCGGCGCGCCGCGAATTGGGCAAAACCTTACAACTGACCGTTGGTCTTGCTGCCAGCCAATCGGGAGATGCGGAGCGTGGCGAAGATTCTGGTCGTGGACGACGATCCGCTCATGCAGCTGACAATTCAGCGCGTGCTCGAACGGGCCGGTCACGTCGTCGGCATCGCCGGCGACGGCCAGAAGGCGCTCGTCCGCTTCAAGAGCGAGAGCTTTGACCTGGTGATCCTGGACATCTTCATGCCGGGCATGGACGGGCTGGAGGCGATGCGCATGATCCTCAGGCACACGCCGGGTGTTCCGATCATCATGACCTCGGGACGTTCCCACACCCCGGCCTCGATGTCTGAGCCCGACTATCTTACCATGGCCACCAAGCTCGGAGCGGTTTCCGCGTTGCCCAAACCGTTCAAACCGGCAGCCCTCCTGACGATGGTTTCCGAATGCCTGGCATCGGCAGGCGATCGGGCTACTCGACCCCGGCCAGGCCAAGATGCTGTTCCGAAATCCTGACGGCCGAACCGAAGGGCTGCTGCTCAGCAGCGCGCAGCGCGCGAGCGAGGCTTCGCGGTTCGGCGGGCGCCTCACGCTGACGACGCGGCTGGCGATCGCGATGATCCTGCTGGTCGCGATCGCGGTGTTCGCCGTCGGCTGGCTCGGCTATCGCAGCCTCGAGCGGGCGCTGTTGCCGCGCGCGCTCGATCGAATCGAGTCGCATTCGCGCCTGATGGCGACCGAGCTCGAAAACTATGTCGGCAGCGCCCGCAACGACATCAACGGCTATCGCGCCTCGCCGAATCTGGCAACGTTGATACGCACACTGAAGACGGGGGCTCCCGATCCCCGCGAAGGGCTGCCGGCGCAGTCGTGGCGCGAGCGGGTCGCAACGCGCTACTTCGCCGAGCTGCAGGCCAAGCCGACCTACGCGATGATCCGCCTGGTCGGGATCGAGAACGATTATCGCGAGCTGATCCGGGTCGACCGGCTCGGGCCGGGCAACACGGTGCGGATCGTTCCGGAGAACGAGTTGATCACGCGCGGCGAGCGCAACTACATCAAGGAGACGCTGAGCCTGCCGCCCGGCGGCATCCGGCTGTCGCCGATCATTCTCGACGGCAACACGACGGACCCCAAGACAGGCGTGCCGATGCTGTGCGTCGGCACGCCGGTGTTCGGGGCGGACGGCAAGCCGTTCGCGATCCTGATGGTCGATCTCGACATGCGCCCGGTGTTCGCGCATCTGCGCACGGCGGCCCGCCCGGGCGCACAGCTCTATGTCGTGAACGCCCGCGGCGACTATCTCTTCCATCCCGAATCAGACCGGGAATTCGCCTCGAAACGCGGCCGATCGACGCGATGGCAGGACGATTTTCCGACGCTCGCAGGCGCAACCGGCAGCGCCGAGGGTTTCGCGCAGATCCTGCACGACGAGGCCGATCGTCCCGGCGGCGTCGCCTTCGCGCCGGCGCTGCTCGCGGGACAGGAATGGGTGGCCGTGATCGAGACGATCCCGAACACCGCCTTCATGGCGCCCGCCCTCGCCATCCGCAAGACGGCGATCGAGGTCGGCCTGATCGCAATGCTGTGCGCGGCCGCGCTCGCCTTCGTGGTCGCGCGCTCGCTGACGCGGCCGATCAACCAGCTCACCCAGGCCGTCGAGGGCGTGGGGCGCGGCGAGGCGGTGAATATCCCGCTCGAGGCGGTCGGCGAGACCGGCGTGCTGGCGCGCGCCTTCGCCCGCGTGCTGGACGAGGTTCGCACCAAGACCGCCGAGCTCGAGCGCGAGGTCCAGGAGCATTACCTGACCGAAGCGGCGCGCGACCATTTCGCCGCCCGCGAACGGCTCTACAGTGCCGCGGTGGAATCGTCGAACGACGCGATCGTGACGCTGTCGCTGGACGGCACCATCACCGCCTGGAATCCGGCAGCCGAGGCCATGCTGGGCTACTCCGCCGAGGAGGCCGTGGGCCGCCTTGCCGATTTCCTCGTGCCGCCCGAGCGCATGCCCGAGGCCCAGGACTTCCTCGTGCGCGTGGCGCGCGGCGAGCGGATCCAGCATTTCGAGACGGTGCGGATCCGCAAGGACGGTGAGCTGGTCCAGGTCTCGCTCAGCGTCTCGCCGATCAAATCACCGACGGGCCAGATCATCGGCGCCTCCAAGATCGCACGCGACGTCACCGAGAGCCGCCGGACCGAGCTGGCGCTGCGCCAGCAGACCGAGGAGCGGCGGCGCATCTTCGAGACGTCGCAGGACCTGATCCTCATCACCGACCGCAATGGCATCCTGATTCAGGTCTCACCGAGCGTGGAGACGATTCTCGGCTATGCGCCAGCCGAGATGATCGGCCGCAGCGGCGCGGATTTTATCCACTCGGACGATCTGCTCAAAGCACGCGAGGAGCTGCGCGCCTCGCGCCTCGGCCTTCGGGCGCGCACCTCCGACTGCCGCTACGTCCACAAGGACGGCCGCGTGGTGACGCTGTCCTGGACCTCGAACTGGTCGGAGCCGGTGCAGCGCCACTTCTTCATCGGCCGCGACATGACCGAGAGCCGGCTGGCGCAGGAGACGCTGCGGGAAAGCGAACAGCTCGCCCGCAACATCATCGAGACCGCGCTCGATGCCTTCGTCCAGGTCGACGACAACGGCGCCATTCTCAACTGGAACTCCCAGGCCGAGAAGATCTTCGGCTGGTCGCGCGCCGAGATCATCGGCAAGGACGTCTTCGACGTCATCACGGTCGGGGATGTCGGCGAGGAGCTGCGCGCCGCGCTCGGCCGTATCCTGATGACCGGACAAGCGAGCGCACTCGGGGGCGGCCGCCGACGCGAGGTCATGGTGAAGCGGCGCGACGGCCGCGAGTTCAAGGCCGAGCTCAGCGTGACCGCGCTGAGGACCCGCAACGGTGTCGTGCTGAACGGCTTCTTCCGCGACCTCACCGACAAGATCGCGACCGAGGAGCGGATCCGCCAGTCCGAGAAGATGGAGGCGATCGGCCAGCTCACCGGCGGCATCGCACACGACTTCAACAACATCCTCACCGTGATCACCGGCACGATCGAGATTCTCGCCGCGGCCGTGGCCAAGGAGCCGCAGCTCGCCGCGATCACCAGGATGATCGACGAGGCCGCCGCGCGCGGGGCCGATCTCACCCAGCATCTGCTCGCCTTTGCGCGCCGGCAGCCGCTGCAGCCGCGCGAGGTCGACGTCAACACGCTGATGATCGACACGGCCAAGCTGCTGCGGCCGACGCTCGGAGAGCAGATCGAGATCGAGTCCGTCTTCCAGGACGAGACCTGCGTGGCGCATGTCGATCCGAACCAGCTCGCCACGGCGGTCATCAACCTCGCGCTCAATGCCCGCGACGCGATGCTGAATGGCGGCAAGCTCATCCTGGAGACCGGCTGGGCCGACCTCGACGAGAACTACGCAAGTCTCTACGACGACGTGCGGCCCGGTCGCTACGCGATGATCGCGGTGAGCGACAGTGGCAGCGGCATTCCCGCCGCCATCATCGACAAGGTGTTCAATCCGTTCTTCACCTCGAAGGGGCCGGGCAAGGGGACGGGGCTCGGATTGTCGATGGTGTACGGCTTCGTGAAGCAATCGGCCGGCCACATCAGGATCTACAGCGAAGAGGGTCACGGCACCACGATCCGGATGTACCTGCCGCCGGGCAGCGAAGAAGCGATCACGCAGCCATCGGGCGCCGCGCCGGCGATCCAGGGCGGCCAGGAGACGATCCTGGTGGTGGAGGACGACCGGCTGGTGCGCGGCTACGTTCTCGCCCAGCTCCATGCGCTGGGCTACGCGACGCTGGAGGCGGCCAATGCCGCCGAAGCGCTGGCGATCACCAATGCCGGAGAGCCGTTCGATCTACTCTTCACCGACATCATCATGCCGGGGACGATGAACGGCCGCCAGCTCGCATCCGAGATCCAGCGGCTTCGTCCCACGCAGCGGGTCCTGTTCACCTCCGGCTATACCGAGAATGCCGTGGTGCATCACGGCCGGCTCGACGAAGGAATTCTTCTGTTGCCGAAACCGTACCGCAAATCCGAGCTGGCCAGGATGATCCGCAAGGCGCTCGCCGCGACCGAGGCTTGAAAAGCGAGGCTTGACCAATGCGGCCTGACCGACGCGGCCTGCGCCTGCGATTGCCGCTGCTCCAGAGCGCGGCCACGTGCGGGCGGCCCGGCCATCGGCTCAATTGGCGCGCGACGCCGTCATCACGATGCGGATCAGATCGGCCGCGTTGCGCGCGCCGAGCTTCTTCATGATGTTGGCGCGGTGATCCTCGATCGTGCGCGGGCTGATGCCCAGCGTGCGCCCCGCCTCCTTGTTCGAGGCCCCCGCCGTGAACTGTTCCAGGACCTCGCGCTCGCGCCGCGTCAGCGGCTCGCGGCCGGGGAAATGCAGCGAGCCGATCTTCGGCGAGGCATTCTCCTTCTGCCGCCGCGCGAACGCGCCAATCGCCTCGTTCAGACGGGCCACGATCTCACTGCCGCGGAACGGCTTCTCGATGAAGTCGAGCGCCCCGTTCTTGATCGCATTCACGGCCATCGGGATGTCGCCCTGGCCTGAGATCATGAAGATCGGAGCCGGATAGTCCTCGCCGTGCAATTCCCTGAGAATGTCGAGACCGGACTTTCCGGGGATGTGCACATCGAGCAGGATGCAGGCCGGTGTCCTGCTCCGCGCCACCGCCAGGAGCGCGGCGCCGTCCGCAAAACAGATCACTTCATACCCACCTGCCGACAAGACCATCGAGAGGGTGTCGCGCACGGCTGGGTCGTCATCGACGACAAAAATCTCACCGCGGGAAGTTGTTTGTTCGGCCATGGGCGATTGCTCTTGCAAAGGAGAAGAAACAATGAAAGCGCGTCTTATGATACCATACTCGTCGGGTGCTTTGGGCACCCGTATTTGTACGGTTTATGATCCTAACCCACAAGTAGTAGCTGCAGATCGGTGATCGCCTTCACGAGACCACGATCTGGACACGATCTCAAGGCAGTCGTCTCGAGCAGCATGCTGCCTTGCAAAACACATCAACGCCGACAGCATCATGATCGACATCAAACTCTGATCGCATCAGCGTTGCCGACGTGCACCACGCCGAACAGACATGCTCGGCGCCAGACGCGTGCACGGCTCTCTGTCCACGAAAATCTGCACGGCATTTGACACAAGACGTACAGGCGTCAGCCGGCCTTGCCCTCGTTTTGATCAGAGATCGGCGGGATTTGGACGTTGCACAGGATTGTGCACTCCGGACGGCGGCTTGCGCCGATGCGGCTCTCTCAGGACCGATGCTTCGCGGCAACACTTTCGGCTGCGACGCCGCCCCAGGTGTGAACCACGGGCAGGCCGAGCGCAGTCTTGCCGAGATTGGCCAGGCAGATGCGCAGCGCCGCCAGATCGACTGGCTTCGGCAGGCTCTGCAGGTCGATTCCGAGCGAGCGCGCGAACAGCCGGGCCTCAATTCGCTTGGCCGCGTCCATGCCGCTGATCACGATCACGGAACCGGCGAAGCGGGTATCTGCGATGACCTTGAGGACCTCGGTCCCGTCGCCGTCCTCGAGCATGAGATCGAGCGTGACGCAGTCAAAGCGCTTGTTGCGCACCTCGCGGATCGCATCGCTGCACGTGGCCGCGACCGTCACGGCGTGGCCGGCCTGCTTGGCCGCCAGCGCGATCAGCGTCCGCTGCGCGGCGTCGTCGTCGACGACCAAGAGCTGCAGCGCGCGCCGCTCGCCATCATCGGCGCGCTCCGACCGGCTGGATGCAAGTTCCGAACTCATGACCGGCATTGGCCGTCCCTGGAAATTTGACCGACGTCATTGTCTTACACGTCCGACCCTGCGGCGACGTAAAGCGGCTCTCCGAAAAACCGCCACCCGTCTTAGGACTTGCGCAGGACACGGGCTGGCGCGTCTCTTCGTCGCTCCGCGCGCGGAAGCTTCCCAAGCCGCGGGCGAGCAATGCGCCGTGCCGCCGGAAGGCGAACTAGTTGACGGTCGCTTCCTGGCCGGCGGAGGCGTTGCCACGTTTCTTCTTGTTCTTTCCCTTGATGAACTGGATGTCCATCTCGGAGCCGTTGACCCGGACCAGCTCGCAGCGGCGGTAGGCGAGCCCCGTCGAGGACAGCAGCAGAAAGAACTCCTTCAGGTTCAATCCCTGGATCGATCCTTCGACCGTCAGCACCGCGTCGTTGTCCGAGATGGCGTTGAGCTGGCAGTCCCTGCGCCAGGTCCCGTCGATGCCCATGATGCAGACATCGTAGCCGCGGCTGAAGGTGACCCGCTCCGTACCTTTGTTGTCGTCAGACATCTTCGCGTCCTGCTCTATTGGGCTGCCGACATCTAGTTGCCCGCGGCCGCGATCCTGGGCATTCCCGGAGCCGGCGCCTTCGCCGCGGAAACGATCCCGCTCGGGCGATACAGGCCACGCCGGTCCGTAAGGGGCTTGAACACGTCGGTGAGGCCGACGACGGTCTCCGCGGCACCGAGAACGAGGAAGCCGTCCGGCTCCATCAACTTGGCGAGCCGGCCGAAAATGTTGATCTTGGTGTCCTGATCGAAATAGATCAGCACGTTGCGGCAGAACACGACGTCGAACGTGCCGAGCTGGGAGAAGTCGTGCAGCAGATTGAGCTGGCGATGCTGGACCATGCCGCGCACGTCGGAATTGATCTGCCAGAGTTCGCCCGCCTGCTTGAAATATTTGACCAGAAGCTGGATCGGCAGCCCGCGCTGCACCTCGAACTGGCTGTAGAGACCCGCCTTGGACTTCTCGAGCACCTCCTGGGAGAGATCGGTGGCGATGATCTCGATGCGCCATCCACTGAGCGCAGATCCCATCTCCTTGAGCGACATCGCCAGCGAATACGGCTCCTGGCCGGTCGAGCAAGCGGCGCACCAGATCCGGATCGACTTGCGGTTGGCGCGCGCCTTGAGGAGCTCCGGCATGATCACGTCGCGAAAATGATCGAACGGGACCTTGTCGCGGAAGAAGAACGTCTCGTTGGTCGTCATCGCTTCGACGACCTGGCTGATCAAGGCGCTCGACCCGTCCTTCAGCTTCTGGACGAGATCGCTGATGCTGGCCAGGCCGGCCTTTCGCGCGAGCGGAAGCAGGCGGCTCTCGATCAGATATTGCTTGTCGGCAGACAGATCGAGACCCGATTTGTCTCGAAGCAGTTTGCGCAGGAACTCATAATCGGGCTGGTTCACGGGCGGCCTCTTCTGGGCAGACGAAGGGATCAGGCGGATTCGGCTGACAGCGCCTGGATGAGACCGACTTCCTGGAATTTGGCGGCGACGATTTCCTTGTCGAACGGCTTCATGATGTATTCGTTGGCGCCGGCGTTCAGCGCGCGCGAGATATGATCGATGTCGTTCTCGGTGGTGCAGAACACCACCTTCGGGCCTTCGCCGCCCGGCAGCCGGCGCAGGCGCCCGAGGAAATCATAACCGTCCATGACGGGCATGTTCCAGTCGAGCAGAATGGCGTCCGGCAGGCTCTTGGTGCAGATCTCGAGCGCCCGCTCGCCATCCTCCGCCTCGACGACGGAAAAGCCCAGCTCCTCCAGGATACGGCGTGCGATCTTGCGCACGACGCTGGAGTCATCCACGACCAGACAGCTCTTCATTGTTGTCTCCCCTATGGGACGGTTGACGGGCTAGGCAGCGATTGCTGCCTTCGGCAGGAGCTCGAGCACGCGATCGACGTCGAGAATGACCATCAGCTGGCCGTCGAGGCGGTGCACGCCGCCGGCGAATTTCGCCATGCGCGGGTCGAGGTTGACGGGGTTCTCCTCCCGGCCCTCCTCGGGCAGCCGCAGCACCTCGCCGATCTGGTCGATCAGGAGACCATAGGACTCGCCGCGCAGATCGACGCCGACCGCCATCGGCGGCTTGCCGTCCTCGGCGCGCGCGAGGCCGAGCCGCGCCCGCATGTCGACGACGGTCACGATGCGGCCGCGCAGGTTCAGGACGCCTGCGATCTCCGCCGATGACAGCGGCACCCGCGTCACCCGCTCCGGCATGAACACGTCCTGGACCCGGGAGATCGGCAGGCCGAACAGCTGGCCGCCGATCATCGCGGTGACGTATTCGACGGCGGCGCCCTCGGTGGTTTCGATCTTGCTGCTCATCGCACGCTACTCCTGTCCGCTTGCTGTCACGCGGCCCGCCGGTTGGCTTCGGCGCGGGCCCGTTCCTCGATCTGTTCCTTCAGCGCCGCGATCAGGCCGGGCCGGTCGAACTTGGCGATGTAGTCGTAGAGCCCGGCCTGGCGGCCGCGCTCGATCGCCGCCGGCGACACCAGCGACGACACCGCGATGACCGGCATCTGGTTCAGGTTCTGGTCGGCGCGGATCGCCTCGGTGAACTCGAAGCCGTTCATCTCCGGCATCTCGATGTCGGTGACGACGATGTCGAAGCTGTGCCCGGAGCGCAGCGTGGCCAGGCCCTCGAGCGCCGAGGCCGCCGTGCGCACCTTGTAGCCGGCCGACTTCAACACCGGCGCCAGCATGTTGCGGAAGAACGGCGAGTCATCGACCAGCAGCACCGACTGCGTCTGCGACTCGGTGGCCATCTCCTTGCGGATGAACCAGTCGGCGAACGCCATCGGCAGGAAGTGGCCGACGTCGATCACCTCGGTCGCCTGGCCCTTGATCACCGCCGAGCCGAGGATGCCGTCCTTGGCGCCGGAGACCTGGATGTTGAGCCGCTCCTCGACGATGTCGATGATCTCGTCGACCACGAGGCCCATCGCGCGGGTCTCGTCGGCGAACACCAGGATCGGCTGCGAGCCCGACGTCTGCACCGACACGCCTTCCATCTGCACCAAGGGCATCAGCTGGTCGCGGTACTGCACCATGTAGCGGCCGTTGGAGATCTCGATCTTGTCGGCCGCGATCTCCTCGAGCCGCGTGACCAGCGCCAGCGGCACCGCCTTGGGCTGCGCCGTCCCGGCCCGGAACACCAGCAGCGAGGTGAGCTGCTCGCCGCCGATGGCGTGATGCGCGGCGTGCTCGTCGGACACCGCCTGCGAGGCCGAGCCGGCGGCGCCGAGCGCTTTCGCAATGCCGTTCGGATCGATGATCATGATCACGGCGCCGTCGCCCAGGATCGTGTTGCCCGAGAACATGTCGATGTGACGCAGCTTGGTCGACATCGGCTTGACCACGATTTCCTCGGTGTGGAACACGCAGTCCACCACGATGCCGAAGGTCTGGTTGCCGACCTGCGTCACCACGATGAAGCCGTTCTCCGGATCGGTCGACGAGCCGTCGTCGATCTTCAGGAGCTTCTTCAGATGCATCAGCGGCAAGAGCTTGTTGCGCAGGCGCAGGACCGCGGTGTCCTTGATGCGCTCGATGCGGTGCTCGGAGTTGGCGCGCGCGCGCACCAGCTCGACGACCGACAATTGCGGGATCGCGAAGCGGTCGCCGCCGGCTTCGACGATCAGCGCCGAGACGATCGCGAGCGTCAGCGGGATCTTGATGGTGACCGAGGTGCCCTCGCCGACCACCGACTTGATGTCGATGGTGCCGCCGATCTGGTCGATGTTGGTGCGCACCACGTCCATGCCGACGCCGCGGCCCGAGACCGAGGTGACGGCGGCCGCGGTCGAGAAGCCCGGCTCGAAGATGAACTTGTGGATCTGCGCTTCGGTCATCTTCTCGAGCTCGGCCTCGGTGACGAGGCCGTTCGCCAGGGCCTTGGCCTTGATGCGCTCGGTGTTGAGGCCGCGGCCGTTGTCGGCGATGCAGATGATGATATGGCCGCCTTCATGATAGGCGGAGAGCCGGATGGTGCCCTGCTCGGCCTTGCCGGCCGCGGCGCGCTCGGCCATCGTCTCCAGGCCGTGATCGGCGGAGTTGCGCACCATGTGGGTGAGCGGGTCCTTGATCAGGTCGAGCACCTGGCGGTCGAGCTCGGTGTCGGCGCCGTGCATCTCGAGCTCGATCTGCTTGCCGAGTTCGGTCGCGAGGTCGCGGACGATGCGCGGCAGCTTCTGCCAGGCATTGCCGATCGGCTGCATGCGCGTCTTCATGACGCCCTCCTGCAGCTCGGCGGTGACGTTGGACAGCCGCTGCAGCGGCACCTTGAACTCGGTGTCCTCGTTGCGGCGGGCGATCTCGAGCAGCTGGTTGCGCGTCAGCACCAGCTCGGAGACCATCGTCATCAGATGTTCGAGCGTGTCGACGTTGACGCGGATCGACTGGTTGGCGACCTTGTCGTTCTCGTGCACCTCGCCGTCGGCATTGGCCTTCGGCCGCGCCGCCTTCTTCGGCTCGGCCTTCTCTGCTTCCGCCTTGGCAGGCCCGGCCTTGGCGACCGGCGCCGGGGCAGCGGCTTTGGGCTCAGGCGCCTTCTCATGCGCGGGCGGCATCTCGATCGCGGTCTCGCGGAAGGCGCGCTCCAGCTCGTCGAGCGACACTTCGCCCGGACGCAGCGGACGCTCCAGCGTCTGGTCGATCAACGAGCCCTGCGTCACCGCGGGCTTGGGCGGCGGTTCGGGCGCCGCGGGCGCGAGCGGTGGCGCGGCCTCGCCGGCGGCCATGGCCGCCATGCCGCGCTCGACCATGGCTTCGAGCTCGCTGATGAGGTCGCGGTCCTCGCCCTCGGGCTCGGCCTCGTTGGCCTCGAGCTGTCCCAGGATGTCCTTGATGCGGTCGATGGTGGTGAGGATCAGCGTCACGGCCTCGCCGGTGACCGGCATGCCGTCGCGGAATTTGCCCATCAGGGTTTCGGCGGCATGCGCCAGCGCCTCGAGCCGCGGCAGGCCGAGGAAACCGCAGGTCCCCTTGATCGTGTGCACCAGCCGGAAGATGTTATCGAGGATCTTGGCGTTGTTCGGCTCCTGCTCGAACCGCACCAATTGATTGTCGACGGTATCCAGGCTCTCGCTGGTCTCCGTCAGGAACTCACGCAACAGATCGTCCATGAAACTGGCCTTCCAAGAATTGGCGCCGCGGTCACGGGGCGACCGCTGATCCTGTCAGAGCGACGGTCGGTCCCGGCCTTCACCAGCAGCGCGGATCGATACCCGGCCCTCGCCGACTCGGCTGAACAGACTTTCGTCCAAGCCATCGTTAGGTGGGGCTTTTATCCGTCCCGTTAATTTTATCGTCCGTGCTAATACGGACGTAGCACCGACCTCTCAGGCTGAGGTGAGCCCGGCCCCTTTCCGCGGCCGGAATGTCAAGGCATCGCTTCTGCCGGCGCGACTGCGCGATCCTCTCGCTCGATCAGCGCCCTGATCTCCTTCAGCGCCTTGTACAGCGCTCCTTCCGTGACATGGCGATCCACCATCTCGGCTTGGCCGGCGGCTTCCGGAATCGCCCTGCGCAACTCGTTCATACAGGCGAGATAGGACGCGCGATAACGGATCGCGTCGTTCTTCAGATACATCGTCTGGACGCAGAGGTAGAGGCGCTTGGCCGGCGTATCGGCGGTCTCGGCGGTGACGGTGTCACGCTCGCGGAGGATAGGCGCGTCGCCTTCGACGATGAAGCGGGCGCGCGTGTTCGAATTCACGATGACACTGTCGCCGATCACGATGCGCTCGAAAGGCTTCAGCTCGACCCGCAGGGGCATGGCCCAGTCTCCTCTCAGAAGGCTCCTCTCGGGAGTCTCCTCTCGGGAGCGGCGTCGTCGGCAGGCTGCACTCGCGTCGACACGACGTTGCTCTCGTGCTCGCTGTCCGGCTGATCCGGCGCCGCAGCCGAGCGGCGTCAATTTGCGAATAGTCTAGAGCCGAAAACGGCGGGGCAAGCCCCGCCGCCTCCGATATTCGTGGGTGCCGTCCGCGCCTTAGCGCAGCAGCTGCAGCACGCTCGCCTGCGACTGGTTGGCGAGCGACAGCGCGGACACCGCGATCGACTGGCGGGTCGACAGCGCCTGGCTGTTGGCCGCTTCCTCGTTGGTGTCGGCCAGCGTCAGGTTCGACGAACCGGTCTGCAGCACGTTGATCAGGTTCTTGTTGAAGTCCTGACGAACCTGCACGACCGAGAGGTTCGAACCCAGCGTGGAGGCCTCGTTGCGCAGCGTCGAGCTCGCCGAGTTGAGCACGCCGATGACCTTGTTCGCCGAGTTGTTGTCGAGGAAGTCGGTGCCCGAGGTCAACGTCGAGAGGCCGAGGCCCGCCGAGTTGAACGTGACACCGGTGATCGACAGCGTCGACTTGCCGGTTTCGTTGAAGGTCAGCTTCAGCGTATCGCCGTTCAGCAGGTTGATGCCGTTGAACGAGGCGTCAGCCGCGGTCGTGTTGATCTGCGCCAGCACGTTGTTGTACTGGGAGACCAGGCTCGCGCGCTGCGTCTGAGCAGTCGCGTCCGCCACCGGAGCCGCCGCCGTCAGGCCGTTGAAGGACTGGCTGGAAGCAGCCGCCGTACCACCGATCGCGCCGATCGTGGCCGAAGCCGCGTCGTTGGTCGTGGTGATCGAGATCTTGCCGGTGGACGAGTCAACGGTGGCCTGCAGGTTGTTGGCTGCGAGCTTGGCGTTGAGATCGTTCAGCGACTTGACCTGCCCTGTCCCCAGGCCGAACGTGATGCTGGTCGCCGTGCCACCTCCTGTGGCGCCGACCGTCAAGGTCTGACCCGACAAGCCGTCGCCGACGGCAGTCAGCCCGAGCTTGGCCAAGGTGCCGCTGCTGCCCGAGAGCGTCAATCCCGCCGCCGGCGGCGTCAGGGTGATCGCACCCGCGGTGATCGACGCCGTCACGCCGGTCTGGGTCTGGATCGCCGACAGCAGGTTGCTGACGCTGTCGCCGATGCCGATGTTGGTGCCCGTCGAGGACGTGCCGGTGATGAAGGTGAAGGTGGTGCCGTTGACGACCAGCGTCTCACCCGACGTGATGCCGGTGGAGAGGTCGTTCGACGAGGTGCCCGACGTACCCGACAGCTTGGTCGAGCCGGTGATCGCCGCCGGAGTCGTATTGTCGTTCTGGACGACCGAACCGGTCACAGCGGTCGAGCTGGAGCCGAGCAGGTCGGTGGCGGTCGCACCGGTCAGGGCCGCCGAGGTCACGCTCGACTTGGTGGAGTAGCCCACCGCGCTCTGCAGAACCTGGTTGGCGATCGACTTGGCACTGTCGACGAGCTTCTGCAGCGAGGTGATGCCGGTGTTGGCGGCCTGCAGCACCTGCACGCCGTTGCCGATGCCGTCGAGCAGATTGGAGATGTCGGAAGCGCGGTTGTCGAGACCCTGGGCGGTGAAGAAGTTGGTCGGATTGTCGAGCGCCGAGTTGACCTTCTTGCCCGTGGAGAGATTGTTCTGGGTGGTGGCGAGGAGCTGAGCTGTCGACTGAAGCGATAGCAGATTCTGGCGTACCGACGCCGAGAGGACGATACCTGACATTTTCATACCCTTCTGGTGTGAAATAAGCCCCGATCCCTTCGAGATCAGGGTGAAGCCCAGGTCGACTTGAGCGACCCGGACGACGGGCGTCACGGTGAATGGCAGTGGCTAACAAACGCTGAAGAGTTGTGGGGCGCAGCCGCCTCAATCAGCAGAACAGGCGCATCGGCGCGGCTCATTGCCGCGTCATCACGCAGGAACGCCCCTTGAAAAGGCTCATTGATTCAACAACCGCACCCGTCATTCACAACGCGTCAACCACCTTTGGAAAGGTTTCGACACGCGCGGCTACATTCCGTCGGCGGTCGTCATCGACCAGCGGACGACGCCTAGATGCGGTTTGCGATCAGAGCGCCAGCGGCGGAGCTTCGATCTCGATCAACGGCGTGAGACCGGCCGCGCGCTGGCGGCCGAACATGAGGACCGCCGCAATCAGCCGGTCGATGTCGCTCGTCCCGGTGCGATGATTGACGATCGCGGCACGGATCGCCAGCCGTCCGTCGAGCATCGTGGTCGACGGTGCGGCGAGGCCGGATTCGTGGATGTCGGCGACGATCTCGCCGTTGAGCGCATCGGCATCGTCTGCGCGATAGCGGAAGCAGACGATGTTGAGATTGACCGGCGCCAGCAGCTCGAGCTCGGGCTCGGCGCGCACCCGCGACTCCAGATGGCGCGCGAGCTCGCAGCTTCGCGCGATCACGGCACCGAGCGCGTCCGTGCCGAACGTTCTCAGCGTGAACCAGGTCTTCAGCGCCCGGAAGCCGCGCGACAGATCAGGACCGAGATCGCAGGGCCATTCGGCGCCCGCCGCGAGACCGCGGGTTTCCCGGCGCAGATAGGCGGCCGGCGAGGCGAAGGCGTCACGATGCTTGGTGCCATCGCGCACCAGCAGGAAGCCCGCATCGTAGGGCACCTGCCCCCATTTGTGAAAATCCAGCGCAATCGAATCCGCCAGCTCGATGCCGGCGAGCTTCGGTGCGAGCTCCGCTGACAGCATCGCGAGCGCACCGAAGGCGCCGTCGACGTGAAACCAGAGCCCCTCGGCACGGCAGAGCTCGGCAACAGCCGCGAGGTCGTCGATGGCGCCGATATCGACGGTGCCAGCGGAGGCGACGACGAGAAACGGATGCAGGCCCGCGGCGCGATCGCGCGCGATCGCGGTCCGCAGCTCGCCGACGTCGACGCGATGTGCGGCATCCACCGCGATGCAGCCGAGCGCGTCGCTGCCCAGTCCGCAGATGTCCATCGCCTTGGCGATGCAGCCATGCGCCGCCTTCGACGTGTAGGCGCGCAAGCGCCGCCCCTCCTCACCGAGACCCGCCGAGCGAACCGACGCGCCGAGCTCGGCGCGGCGCGCCACCAGCACCGCCATCAGGTTCGCCATCGAGGTGCCGGTGACGAAGATGCCGCTGGCGCATACCGGAAAGCCGAACAACTGGCGCGTCCAGTCGACGACCTGCCGCTCGATCTCGATCGGCGCATGGTCGCGGCCGCCGAGATTGGCGTTCAGTCCGGCAGCCAGCATCTCGGCAAGCATGCCGACCACGGTGCCGCCGCCGTGCACCCAACCCATGAATCCGGGATGCACGTTGCCGGTCGCGTAGGGAACGACGAGCTCGCTGAAATCGCGATAGACCTCGGCGAGATCGGTCGGCGCATGCGGCAGCGCGCTGCGGAAGCTCTGCCGTGTCGCCGGCGACATCGGCTGCCACACCGGCCGGTCGCGGATATCGGCGACATAGTCGATCATGTCGTCGAGCATGCGATGACCGAGCGCGCGCATCTGGTCCCAATGTTGCGGATCGAGCGTCTCCGCCGTCCGCGACGCGGGATCGATGCGCAGCCCGGCGGTCACGCCGCCTGCTCCGCCCGAGACGCGGCGCGCTTCTCGATCATGGCCGCGAAGGCCGCGAAGATCTTCTGCATCTGCGGCGGCTTGTAGGGGAAGATCTCCGGCGAATCCATGTTGTGGACGACGGCCGTATTGTCGGCCTCGAACACTAGCAGCGCGCCGTCCCTGGTCTCGGCGCAATCGATGATGAAATAGTCGAGGCCGACGCGCGCAGCGATCGCATCGAGCACGCTCCGATGGCGGCGGCCGAAGCCGATATCGAAGGTCTGCATGAAGGTCGCCTCTTCGAGGCGCTTGCTCTCGCTGCCGGCCATGTTGGCGTTGAGGTACCAGATGTCCCAGCGCCGCGCGATCGCCATGTGGCAGGCGTAGGCCGTGCCGTCGACGAACACGATGCGGTACTTGCGGAACTGGCCGTCCTCGCTGGCATAGTCGACGAAGCGCGAGACGAAGAACTCCTGCTCGTCGCGCTCGTCGAGATAGAGCGACAGCTCGAGCGGCTCGTCGATCTTCTCGAGGCCGACGCCGGCATGCGAGCCGCGCGGCCGCACGATGACCGGGAAGGCGAGCGAGTGGTCGACGTCGGTGATCCATTCGCGCTCGTCGGCGATCTCGATCAGGCGCTCGCGGTCGACGGGGATTGTCGCCGGAATGGTGAGTCCGTCGATGCAGGCCAGCAGCGCATGCAGCTTGTCGCGGTCGAGATGCCAGATCCGCTCCGGCGGATTGAGCAGCGGACGCGGCCAGCGCGCCGCGACGGCATCGATCTCGCGCAGCGCGTGCTGGCAATCCTCGGAATCGGAGGCGATGACGATGGCGACGTCATGGGCCGGCAGCGGTGCCAGCAGGTTCGCGCCTGGAACGACGTAGAGCAGCAGCAGCTCGAAGTCGGTATCCTCGAGCAGGAACTCGATCGGCGTGTTGCTGCCCATGTCGGTGGCCGCAGCGAGCGCGAGCACGCGCAGGCGCGGCGTCTCGCTCTTGCAGCGCACGCGATAGAGCTGCTGCGACTGCAGCACGTCGTGCTGGATTGCAAGCCCGGACGATTTCTCGCCGATGAGCTGCGCGATCAGCGCCAGGTCGAGCCCCTCGCCCGGCTCCGCGCGGCCGTCGAGCAGCTTGGCGAGCAAGGCGGCCCACATCGGTTTCAGGTCCTGGCCGTCGAAGGCGGCCTTGGCGAGCTTGGCCATGCCGACCCGGTCGGCACATCCTGCGCCGGTGGCGTCGGCCAGCGCGAGCAAATCAGTCGGCATTGCAGATGTCCCTGAGATCCTGGCTGCTCAGATCCGATACGAGCAGCTCTGTTTTGGCAACGATGTCGGCGACGCGGTCGATGTCGGATTCGAGATTGACCCGGGCGGCGGTGACGTCGTCACACCATGCGTCCGTCACCTGGCGCGCCCCGATGCACAGCCGCAGCGCGGCCGTCGGCGCCTCGCCCGCGCGTTCGATCCGCACCGGCTGGCCGATCAGGCACTGGCGCGCGGCAACCTCGGCCGCTCGCCCGGTGAAGCGGCTGCCTAGATCGCGCTGCAGCGCGCGATATACCGCCTGCGTCTCACCGAGGCCGAGCGCGCCGCCGTCACGCTGGAGCGCGAACGGGAAGATGGTGGGAAAGCCGAACGCGCCATCGCTCGCATCCGGCGCAGGCGCGCGGGCGGCGATCGGACGCAGCGCCGGCGACAGCATCAGCAGGCTTTCGATGGACTCGCCGAGCTGCCGGATCGCCATCCGGCGGAACGGCTCGGGCACGGCGTGATATGCGGCGATCTCCGCCAGCGCGGCTTCCCAGCGCAGCCATTGGCCGATATTGGCGCGCGGCGCCGTGCGCGCGCGCAGATCCGTCCAGGCGAGCGGCCAATCGCTGCGATTGACATAGTCGAACAGGCCGGGCGCGATCGGATGTCCGCAGCGCAGCGCAGCCGCTGCGGCCGCGGGCACCAGCAGGGCGCCGCTGAAGGCGGGTCCGCCGAAGAACTTCGCGCCCGTGACGAGCACCAGATGGCCGCGATCGAGATGGGCGCGCAGCCGCGCCGTGCCGAGCCGCATCTGGCAGGCATCGACGACGACCTGCACGCGCCCCGGCCAGCGCCGCGCCACCTCGTCCAGGCAGGCCATGTCCGGCGCGCGCCAGCCGAGCTTGGAGGACTCCATGACCTGCAGCAGGACGCTACGGCCCTTCCGCGCCAGCGCCTCGACGCTGTCGAGCACCTCGGCATCGATATCGCCGCGCGGCTGCATCGATGCGCCGTCGAGCAGCGGCAGCGACACGGCGTCGCCCGAGAGCCCCTCGATCGGCGTGTTCGTCCGCACCGCCAGGCCGTTCGCCGTCCGCGTGCTGAAATGGTGTCCCCGGGCGCTCGCGGCAGTGCCGCTTCCGGTCTGGTCGCTGCCGACGACGATGCTCGTGACGCTCTCGCCGAGCATCGCCCGCACCAGCGCCAGCGCATGCAGTTGCGAGTCGGTGCCGGACGGCGAGAACACGATGTCGATGTCGTCGGCAAGGCCGAGATGTCCGCGCAGTTCGCAGCGCATCTCCTCGGTGCGCCGGTCGAGCGCGGCGTCGAGGCCGAGCGAGATCGCCGCATGCATCAGTTGCTCGCGCGCCAGCTCGACGCGCGCATAGGCGCGTTCCGAAATCGGCGACGCCGTGCTCGATGCGAAGCACAGCACATCGGGTTCGGGCGACGGCCCGCAGCCATAGACGTTGCGGCCCCAGGGGCGATCGAGCGCCAGGCGGGCGTCGCCGCCATCGATCAGGAGATCGCCGAGCAGGGCAAACAGATCACGCAGTCCGGCCGCGACGCCCTGCTCGCGCCGGTCGATGCGGGATGGCTGGGAGATCTGCGACCGGGTTGCCGCCGGGGTCATGGTACGGATCGTCAGGCTGCGTCAGCCGCAGCAGCGGTCGGAACCGCCACCGCCGAGGCGAATTGCGAGGCGACATTGCCATGGAAGACGGACGGACCGACGTGATCGAGCCGGCTGTCGAGATCGGCCCAGATCTCGCCGCCGAGATCGGTCCATCGTCTGCAGAACGCGAAATCCTCGCTGAGATAGGTGCCGGTCGCCGGATCGATCATGCATTCGAACAGCGCGAAGCGGTTCGGGCTGCCGGCCAGCGCATCCTGCGAATGCTCGCGGAAGAACTGCAGCGGCGCGTAGGCCGGATGCGCGATCATCGCCTCGATGACGCGGCGGCGGATCATCAGGAAGCCGGTGCCGGCATAGCGCACGCGGGTAAAGCCGTTGACCACCGCGACGTGGTCCGGATTGTCAATCTCCAGCACGTAGTCGAGCGACGCCGCCGGCACGTCCATCCGGTTGTCGTTGATGGCGCGGCGCGCCTTGCTCCAGTTGACCTTCTTGACCGGATAGACACCGGCGACCATGTCGCCGCCGGACTCGATCAGCCGGAAGACCTGCCTGGGCGTAAAGCCGATGTCGGCATCGACGAACAGCAGATGGGTTGCTGTGGGATCATTGAGGAACAGGGTGACGAGATTGGCCCTCGCCCGGGTGATCAGCGCATCACCGTCGCGCATGTGGACGGTGAGGCCGACGTTGGAGGTGGCGCGCAACTCGCGCTGCAGGGCGAAGATCGAGCTCGCATAGATGCTCGACACCTGACCGCCGAAGCATGGTGTCGCGACCACCAGATGAATGCGCTCGTCGGTTCCGTCACTCACGTTCCGCCTCCAGACAAAGAGGCTCTCGCCCCAGATCTGAACAAAAGCTAAAGAGACGTGGTTAACGAAAACCTAACCGCCGTCCCCGGGGCGCTACAGATATTTCACCAGCGTCAACTGGGCGAGCATCGCCGTCGTCTGGTAGGACGCCTGGAGGTTGGTCTGGAGCTGCAGGATCTGGCTCGCCACCTCCTGCTGCGAGATGCCCTCGGTCTGGTCGACCATGGCCTGCATTGCCGCCTTGGCCTGGGTCTGGCGCGCCGTGGCGTCCTTCATCGTGGTCTGGGCGTTGGCGAACTCGGTCTGGATGTCCGAGATCGCCTGCTGGCCGAGCTGCGGCGTCAGGTTGGCGGCGATGCGCTGGCTGAGCGCGCCGATCTGCTGCGGGGCATTCGCACCCGCCGGCGGCGTGTTGACGGCGGCATAGACCGCGGTCTGCTGCACGAGGTTGCGGATCGCATACTCGTTGCCCTGGGCGCCGAACTGAATGCTCTGCGCCGTGTCGATCCGGATGGTCGCGCTCGACCGCGCCGAGCCGGGACCGCTGTTGCCGGTGTACCAGGCGACGGTGTTGGCCGAACCGTTGACGAGGCTGGTCGCCGACCCCAGCGGCGAGCCGGAGACGCGCAACGGCGGCGTCGGCGCCGTCACGGTGCCGGAGAAGCCGAGCGCCCCGAACGCACCCGCGTTCGAGCTCGACACCGAGAAGCTGGCGGCGTCGTCGGTGCGCAAGGTGATCACGCCGCCGCTGACCGTCGACGGCGTCGACGTGCCGCTGAGCGTATCGATCTTCGACAGCAGCGTCTGCACGCTGTCGCCGACATTGATCTGGTTGTTGCCGTTGGCGCCGGAGGCGACGAAGGTCAGCGTCTGTCCGTTGACGGTGATGGTGTCGCCGGTTGCAAAGCTGGTCGCGATCGAGTCGGAGCCCGCACCGCCCGACAGCAGCGTCGCTCCGGTGATCGGAGCCGGCGTTGCGAGCTTGTTGTTGACCACGGTGCCCGACACGGAGCTCGCCGTGTTGAAGAAGTTGTCACCGGCGACGACCGCCGAGGCGGCGGTCAGCGAGGTGTTGGCCAGCGTCGACAGCGCCGTGTTGAGCGCCGCGTTGAGATTGGCGGAGGTGGCCGCGGGCGTGGCACCGATGGCGAACGTATTGGTCGGCGCCGGCGTCGTGGTGGACGCCGTCAGCTTGATCGATTCCGAGGTGCCGTCGGGCAGCTTGAAGGTGAAGCTGATCTGGTCGCCCGCATTCGGATTGCCGGCGGTGAGATCGACCGAGATGCCCGCGGGCGAGCCGGACGGTCCGGTCACCGTGGCGTTGGTCAGCGACGACGTCACCCCGCTCAGCTTGAAGCCGAACGGCGAGCCGGCGACGTCCTCCGCCAGCGTGATCGGCATGGTGGCCGACGCCGACAGGTTGAGACGCCCGAGACCGTTGAGCCCGAGATCCGCCTGCTGCCGCTCGGCGATGACCTGCTTGAGCCCGGCCTGCGTTGTGGTGCCGTTCAGGATGTCATCGGCCGATGCGATCGCCGGCCGGTCGGTGGCGCTGCCGGAGAAAATGTAGCGGTCGCCGACCTGCGTGTTGAGGATGCCGGTGATCGCCGACAGGTTGGACAGCGCCGTCAATTGTCCCGTGGTCTGGCCAGTGCTGGTCAGGTTCTGTGGTGTCGCCGAGGCGCCACTCTGGACCTGGTCATGAATCTTGGACAGCGATTGCAGCGAGGTATTGACCGCGCCGATCACGGTATTGACGTGGGTCATCGTCAGCGTGAACGCCGAGATGTTCGACAGCTGCGCCCGCGCCGCGATCGCGAACCCCTCGTCGGGCCCCATGCCGGCGTAGTTGTTCGCCTTGACGCCGCTCGAGAGCTGCGTGGAAAGGTCCGCGAGCTGGCTCGTGATGTTCCGCACGGACAGGCCGAGCAGAGAGCTTCCGTAATTGACACTGCTGATGGTCATCTTACACGCGCCTCACTAAAACGCCTGGAGCAGGCTCTGCATCATGCTTTGCACGACCGACATGATATGGGCGTTTGCCGCATAGGTGTTCTGGACCTGGATCAGGTTGGACATCTCGCTGTCCATGTTGACCCCCGCGGTGCCCTGGAACTTCTCCTTCAGCGTGCTGACCACGACGGCCTGGCCCTGGCTGAGCTGGGTCGCCAGCGTCGACGCACTGCCCTGCTGGCTGACGAATTGCTGCAGATAGCCGGACACCGTGCCCTGGAACGGCTGCGCCGCCGAGCCGAGGCCGGTGGTCGGCGAGTAGCTGAAGGTCGCCGAGGTGAGCTGCGCGAACAGGAAGTCCGGCCGCGTCGAGTCGCCGGCCGCGGTCTGCGGCGAGGTCGAATAGGTCGACAGCTTGGTCGGATCGTTGAGCAGCGCCGGGTTGACGTTGAGCCGCCCGGCGAGCCCCGTCATCTGCGAGCCGGTCGAGGTGATTGCGCCGGTGTAGAGCGCGCCGCCGTCGGTGAACACCGGGAGCTGCGCATTGCCGCTGGCAAGCGTCTGCGTCGTGGTGGTGGCCGAGGCCGCCTTGACGGTCGCCTGGCTGGTGCCGTCGTCGGTGATCCGCAGCGTGCTGCCGGAGGGATTGGAGAACTGCAGATGCGCCGACCCGAGCGCGCTGTTGAGCTGCGACACCACCGAGGCCATGCCGAGCGAGAAGTCGACGCCGACATAGGACGGGTTGGCGCCGGTGGCATTCTGCAGCGGCAGCGCAGCGGGATCGTTGACGTTGACGACCTTGATCTGACGCTGGACGTTGCTCGAGTCCGTGTAGGTCAGGTTGATGGTGTTGCCCGCCAGCAGCCCTGATGTCGAGACGTCAAAGCCGGCCGGCGGACCGGTCACCGCGGTGCCCGCCGTGGTCTTGTCGGACAGTGCCGAAGCCATCGTCGCCGCGAGCTGGTCGACCTGGGTCTGGGCCTGCACCAGGGTCTGGTCGCGCAGCTTGAGGTCGGCTGCGATCTGGCCCGAGTTCAGGAGATTGTTCGACACGACGTCGAGCGACACGCCGTTCGACAGCTTGATGTTGAGCTGGCCGACGCCGGTCTTGGTCGGATCGCTGTTGTAGAGCGAGGTGGCGTCGAGCGTCCCCGGCGAAGAGAAGGTGAACTCCGAGCTGAGGCCCGCGCCGACCAGCTGGATGCCCGAATTGGTGAATATGCTCGTGCCGTTGGTCGGGTCGGACACGACGCGGATATCGACATATTTGGCGAGCGTGTTGATCGCGTTGTCGCGCTGATCCTGCAGGGTCGCCGCCAGCGGGTCCGAGCTGTCGAGGCCCTGCAGCTGCGTGTTGAGCGTCGCAATCTGCTTGATCGCCGCGTTGGCCTGCGTGACCGAATTGCCGATGTCCTGCTCGACATTGCTGCGCAGGGTCTGGATGCCCTTGGTGGTCGCGTTGAGCTGCAGCGCCACGCCCTGCGCCGCCGACAGCGCCACCGATTGCGCCGACTGGTTGCTCGGATTGTTCGACAGCGACTGCAGCGCCGTGGTGAAATTGTTCAGCGCCGTCTCGAGCGTGCCGCTGCCGCCGGGCGTACCGTACACGGTCTGCAGCTGGCTCAGGATGTTGGCCATCTGATTGGCGTAGGTCCCGCCCGAGGTCTCGGTGCGGAGCTGGTTCTGGACGAACAGATCGAGCTGACGGTTGACGCCGGTCGTCGTCACCGTCGAGCCGAAGCCGCCGCTGGCGACCTCGATCTGGTTTGGGTTCTGCGCGACGTAGCCGGGGGTGTTCGCGTTGGCGACGTTCGACGAGATGATCGAGAGCGCGGCCTGCGTCGAACGCAGGCCGGACATCGCGGTGGCGAGGGCAGAACTCAAACCCATGTGCGGTAGCCTTATGTCAATTCAACTGCCACGTCTCAGCGCGATCAGCGCAGCACGTTCAGAAGATCCTGCACCATCGAATTGGCCGTCGTGATCACCTTGGTGTTGGCCGAATAGGCCTGCTGGGTCACGATCAGCTTGGTGAACTCGTCGGCGATGTCGGTGTTCGAGCCTTCCAGCGAGCCGCCCGAGATCTTGCCGGTCGCGCCGATGATGGCCTGGCCGGACTGATCGGTCGCCTCATAGGCGCCGCCGTCGAGCGCCTTCAGGTAATTGGTGCCGTTGAAATGCGACAGCGTCACCTGCGCCAGGTTGATGGTCTGGCCGTTGGAGAAGGTGCCGGTGACGACGCCGCTGTTGTTGACGGCGACCGACTGCAACTGACCGGCGGCGAAGCCGTTCTGATTGATCTGGTTGATGGTCGCCGAGCCGATCGTGCTCGCATATTGCGTCAGCGCGCCCGAGGAGATGTTGAGGCTGACGGTACCGAGCGTGGTGCCGTCGACCACGACGTTGGGGATGGAGATGTTGGAGGTCGTCGGCGACACCAGCGAGCCGTCGGAGGCGAACTGGAAGTTGGTGCCGACGTTCTGCCACGCCACGGTCGAGCCGGTCGCGTTCGAGTCGGTCTGGTAGAACAGGTTCCAGGTGTCCTTGTGGCCGGTGCCGAGCGTCGCGCTGTCGACCTTGCCCCAGCGCAACTGCACGTTCACCGGCGTGCCCGACGAGTTGTAGGCCGTGACCGCGCCGCCAGAGATCGTCTCGTTGTTGAAGTTGGTGAGATCGTTGCCGATCACGATGCCGGTGCCGGGACTCGCCGTGCGCGTCAGTGCCACCGGTGACGTGAGGCCGAGCGCGGTGAAACCCGGGGACGCGCTGCTCATGGTCCAGTCCTCGCCGCTGCCGGAATGCAGCGTGATCTTGCCGGCGGTGATGGTGGGCGTCACGCCGGTGACGGCCGCGATCTTCGCCATCAGCGTGCCGACGGAGTCGCCGACGTTGATCTGGGTGCCCGAGGCGCCGGAGGCGACGAAAGTGAAGGTGATGACGTCGCCCGCGCTGCCGGTCATGGTGATCGTGTCGCCGGTGGCAAAGTTGCTCGTGATCGAATCGGTGGCCGCACCACCCGACAGCAGCGTCGACGTGGTGATGTTCGCCGCGTTCTTGTTGACCGCCGTACCGCCGGTGACGGTGGAGTCGGCGTAGAAGTTGGTGCCCACCGGCAGCGGCACGTTGGAGAGGTCGGCCGAGTTGAGGCCGCCGGCCGCGACCAGGGTGCCGGTCGCGGCATTGCCGCTCGCGGCGGTCTTCGGCTGCGTCGGCAGGTTGGCGGCGTACTGGATTGCGGTGGTCGCCTGCGCCGGCACGAAATTGTTGGCGAATTGCAGCACGGTCGGCACGTTGCCGGTGGCGTTGCCGGTCTTCGGATCGACCGCGACGCCCATCAGGTAATAGCCGGCGCCGTTGATCAGGTTGCCGTTGGCGTTGAGCTGGAAGTCGCCGCGCCGGGTGTAGTTGGTGACGCCAGTGAAGACCGGCACGTTGTCGACGACCGAGGAGGCCTTCTGCACGTTGAAGAAGCCGTCGCCGTTGATCGCCATGTTGGTGGCGACCGAGGACGTCGAGACGGTGCCCTGGGTGGTGATGGTGGCCTTGGCGAAGGCGGTGACGCCGCCGGCATTCTGGCGCGTCGGGTTGGTCGCGTTGGGGATGAGGTCTTCGAAGCTGGTGCCGATGCCCTTGTAGCCGACGGTCGACGCGTTCGCGATGTTACCGGAAATGTTCTGCAGCGCGAATGATTGAGCGGACAGACCGCTCACCGAAGTGTTCATCGCGTCGAAGATACCCATACCAATCTCTCCACTGTGATGCCGGTGACGGGTCGGCCCGCACCGCGTTTCGTGGAGAGCTGTCGCAATCGCTGTGCCAGATGCGAAAATACTGTGAAATCAGCGGGTTGAAAAACAACAACGTCAAAAAACCAGCGTCAAAACTGGTGAACAATTGCCGAGCCGGCAGTTCTTGCCGGGCCGGACACGCCAAATCGCGCTCCGGCGCGGCCGCTCGTCACGGCTGACGGCGCGTCCTCAAGACCCCCATCTGAGCCTTGAACGGACGAGCCGGAATATCCGGGCGCAGATTCCCGTCAGGTCGACGACGGATTTGCCGGGTGGAACGTGAGCGACAGCCCGTCCATGCAGTAGCGCAGGCCGGTCGGCTTGGGGCCATCGTCGAACACGTGGCCGAGATGGCCGCCGCAACGGCGGCAATGCACCTCGGTGCGGACCATGCCGTAGGTCTTGTCCTGGCGGGTCGCCACGGCATTGTCGAGCGGCTTGAAGAAGCTCGGCCAGCCGGTGCCGCTGTCGAACTTGGTGTCGGAGGAGAACAGCGGCAGGTCGCAGCCGGCGCAGGCGAAGGTACCCTTGCGATGCTCCTTCAGCAGCGGGCTGGTCCAGGGCCGCTCGGTGCCCTCCTCGCGTAGGATCTCGTATTGCTGCGGCGTCAGTTGCGCGCGCCACTCGGCCTCGGTTTTCTCGACCTCGAACTTCTCGGCGGCGCGGGCCGGCGCGGAACCGCCGAGCCAGCGCAGGGCGGCGAAGCCGAACAGTCCGGCGGCGGTGGTCAACATCAGGCGGCGGTCGATCATGGCGGTCTCCGTACGGCGATGGGTTACCGGATCTACGGATGGGATCCCGCGAAGTTACGTCGGGCGCGGGCGCGGCGGCTCACTTTCTTGCGAGGTGTCAGCCCTCCCCGGCGTCGGGATGGCGGTTCAGATCGGATGGCTGCGGCCGCAGCGGCAGCCGCGAGCCGGGCCGCTCGGCCGCCCGGCGCCGCGCTTCGGCCGCCCGGATCTCGCGCATGCGCTCCTGCGCACGCACGCGCTCGCGGTGTCGCGCCAGCGTCCCGGCGGCGGCGGAGCGGCCGCGGACCCAGAGATTGACGACATGCCCGGCAACCCGGCCGCTGACGCCGCCGGCCCAGACCAGTTCGAACGGCGAGAACAGCTTCCAGCGGTCGTCGCCGGCGAGGATCGCCTGGGCGATCAGCTGTCCGGCCATCGCCGAAGTGTTGAGCCCCTGCCGGCCGAAGCCGCTCGCGACCCACAGGCCTTTGCGGAGCTGGCCGATCTGCGGCATGCCGTGCACGGTCTGGCCGGTGACGCCGCCGAAGGTGTCGGCGATCTCGACCCGGCCGAGCTGCGGAAACACCGTCCGGATCCGGCGCTGCAGCGCCGCGGCAAATCCGCTGGGCCGCGCGTCCCAGGTCGTCTCCGGGCTCGCCCACATCAGCCGGTCACCGTCGACGATACGGAAATGATCGATGCCGTCGGTGTCGCTGACCGATCCCTGGAAGGAAATCGCCTCGGCGAGGCGCTCGCCGAGCGGCGCGGTGACGCCGCCATAGCGCCACACCGGCAGCAGCGTATCGGACAGCTTCTGCAGCGGCGCGCCGAGATGGATGTTGCCGGCCAGCACGATGTGCGAGGCGCGCATCCGCGCCGACGGCGTCACGATGCGCTTGCGCACGCCCGACGCATCGATGCTGACCACCGGCGTGTCCTCGAAGATCCGCGCCCCGGCCTTGTGCGCGAGCCGCGCCAGCGCGTGAACGTACCTGCGGCCGTCGAGCTGGAACGCCTTGGGATAATGGACGCCGTGGAAGTAGCGGTCGGTCTTGAGCTCGGTCCTGACGCGCTCGACCTGCCAGCCCTCGACCTCGGTGTCGAAATCCTCGTGCAGCATCTGCAGGCGGCGGATCAAGGCGTCGCCGGCGTCGACATTGGAGACTTCGAGCGCGCCCTCGCTGAGCCCGATGCCCGGCATCGCTGCCTCGGTGGCCTGGGCGCGGATGAACTCGGCACCGGACCAGGACAACGCCCATAGCGCCCGGGCATGCGCGAGCCCGACGCGCTCGATCAGATCCGGCAGCGGCAGGTCGAACCCAGGCATCACCGTGCCGATCATGTGGCCGGATGCGTTCCACCCGACCTGGCGGCCTTCCAGCACCGCGACGCTCGCCCCCTGCCGGGCCGCGCACAATGCCACCGTCAAGCCGGCCAATCCCGCCCCGACCACGCAGACGTCGACGTCGAGGTCGAAATTCAGCCTGGTGCGGCCGTGTGCACCTGCGGCATCCGCGTCATCGTTCACGCTTGTGGAAGTCTCGCTCATGGCGTTTTCTTAGCGAACCCTGCGCCGGACGTCATGACGCTTTTAATGGCGACAAAGAGACGTGGTACAGCCGGACCCAGCCTGAACGATTCGAGACGGAATTCCATGCGCCGATTGATGCTGCTGCGCCACGCCAAGACCGAGACTGACGCGCCGACCGGCCGCGACCAGGACCGCCGTCTCGACGAGCGCGGGCACCAGGATGCCGCCATGATCGGCGATTTCATCGCCAGCCACCCGCCGGTGCCGGAGCTGGTGCTGGTCTCGACCGCGGTCCGGGCACAGCAGACCTGGGACCTCGCGCTTGCGGCGATGAAGGACCGTGTCCCGGCCCCGCAGGTCGAGACCGTTCCCGGGCTCTACGGCGCCGAGCCGATGCAGATGCTGCATCACATCCGCCTCGCGGCAGTGCACGATCCGAAGCAGCTCCTGCTCGTCGGGCACAATCCCGGAATGCACGAGCTCGCGCTGGCGCTGACCGGCGGGGGCGATTCAGAGGCCCGCCACGAGCTGATGCGCAACATGCCGACCGCGGGTTTGGCGGTGCTCGATTTCGACACCGACGATTGGGGCGACGTCAGCTTCACCCGCGGCCGTCTCCTGAGATTCGTCACGCCCAAGCTGCTCAAGCATGGCTCGGTCGATTGACAGGCAGGTCCGGTCCGGCGCGTAATCCCGGCGGACAGAGGAGGACCTTCGATGTTCAACTCGATTCTGGTGCCGATCGATCTGGCCGACACCGACCTCGCCAAGCCCGCCATCGCCACCGCGGCCACGTTGGCACAGACCTGGAGCGGCACGGTGCATCTGCTCAACGTCATGCCGATGACGCCGGTGATGCTCGCCGAATACGTCCCGGCCGATTTCGACGCGCAGCAGCGCGAGACCGCCGAGGAAGCGCTGTCGATCGTGGCGCGCGAATCCGGCATCCCGGCGGAGCGCATCAGCTATACGGTGCGCCAGGGCGGCATCTATCACGAGATCCTCGAGGAGGCAGCCAAGGTCAAGGCCGACCTGATCGTAATGACCTCGCACCGCCCGGCGATGCGGACCTACTTCCTCGGCAGCAATGCCGGCCACGTCGTGCGCTACGCCAAGTGCTCGGTGCTCGTGGTGAGGCCGTAAGACGCGGCCCGTCCGACGCATCCTGCGCGTGGACCAATTTCCACTTCGTGGTCATTGCCATTGCATTGGCGTTTCTCGATCATATTGCCCGACCGAAGCGCCGACTGAGGACACCGTCATGAGATGGCCTCTGCCTTATCCAAGGGCTGGTGACGTATTGGGTATCCTATTCATCGTCGCGCTGCTTTGCCTTCTCGTTTCTGGCTTCTACTGGTTTCCCAATCCTAATCCGAATACCGGATTTGGTCCGGACTGGGATTGCACTCCTGTCCCCAATGGCCAACCGATCTGCATCAAAAAGATAGGTCAGTGAACGCAGTCCGCTGACGGAATGAACCACGCGGTTGTCCGAATGCCCCCGATCATGCGTCGGCGTGATCTCGATCGAGATCTTGCTTCGGTTGGCTGTGAATAAGGATCCGGCTAGCGTGAAACGATCCCATCGAATCTCACGCGCGTGTTGGAAGACCCTGAGCAAGTGTTGGGTCAGACGGGCGGAGCCCGAACGGCGCGGGCAAGCCAGAAGCTGCGCTCGCCTTTGGCCGGCTCGCCGACTGACTGTGCGATCAGTTCGAATCCATTGTCGCGCAGCAACGCAGCGTACTCGGACGGATCGAGAGACGCATGATAGAGCGGATCGCCGCGGTAGGACCCGATGGCTTCGCCATGTGCGGGTCCGGCGTTGAACAGCAGCACGCCGCCCGAAGCCGCGCAGGCCGCGAAGATCGGAAACATGCGCCGCTGGTCATCATGTCCGAGATGGAAGAAGCTGTCCCACGCCAACACCCCGTCAAATCGCCGCCCTGAGGTCCACGACCGCATGTCGGCAACGACCCATTCCTGATCCGGCATTCGCGTCCGACACAGCGCGATCATCGTCGGCGAGCTGTCCACCCCGGTGACGGAAAATCCTTGCGCCGAGATGTGCGCTGCGACCGGCACACCACCCCCGCAGCCAAGATCGAGCACGTTCGCGCCCGGCCGCAGGAGCGTAACGAAGCGTTCGATGGGAGGCTTGTCAGTCCAGGCGGCCGCGCGGCGGTCAGCGTCCCACGCCAATGCGTGACGCTCATAATGGGCGACGATCCGGCTCGCACCTCGGCTCATGGAAGCTCCGTCATAGAAGTAGGGTCGGCAAAGGCGCGCCCGATCAGCGTGCTTGTCCGTGCCATCTGAGGGCGCTGTGCCCACCGTCTCGCGCGGATGGAGAGACGGTGGGCACATCATCGTGCGGCTCGCGCCCCCCGATGACTTTGCCCACCCTACGGGGCTCGCACCTTTGCCTCGAGCTTTGCGCCTCACGGCCACTCCGCAATGTAGCCCTTCGCCTTGTACGGCGCGATCTTGTCCCATTCGCCGAGCACGCGGCGGCGGAATTCGGGATGTGTGTGCCAGAGATGGCGCGGCACGCCGAAGCCGTCCACCGTCAGCAGCATCTTCTCCACCTCGGGCCAGTGCCGCTGCAGGGTCATCGCGTAGCGCCGCGCGGTCCAGCTGTTGCCGAGACAGATCACGCTGCCGACATTGGCGAGGCCGAGCGCGGCGTCGATCACCGGCAGCGCGAGCACGACGTTCTCGCCGGTGTTCGTGGCATGATGCTCTTCGAGGATGCGCTCGGCCGGAACGCCGCGCCTCACCATGGCGGCCTTGATCAGCGTACACTCCGAAACATCCGCGCCCGGCGTGATGCCGCCGCTGACGATGGCGTGGCGGAAGTAGCCCTGCTGCCATAGCTTCGCCGCCGTCTCGGCACGCAGCTCCTCGTCGACGCGGGTGCCGAACACGAACAGCAGATCGGCCGGCCGCAGCGGCGTGTCGGCGAAATGCCGCGCGTTGATCGCGGCGATCTCGGCGTCATCCGGCCTGCGCAGCGCGCGATCCTGCATCGTCCCACTCCGAAAGCGACTCGCTCAGTCTGGCATGGTGCGCCAAATCTGCACGATCACATTCGGTGACCGGCGATGCGATTGCGTGATCACGGCAGCAGCGCGGCCGGAATGTCCGTGAACGTGTAGCTGCGCGGCCTGTTGCGGGTGATGAAGCCGCCGACATACCAGGCGAACAGCGCGGCGAAGCCGATCAGGAACAACGCGCCCGACCATTCGGCGATGACGAGCGCACGCACCAGAAGCCCGGCCATCGCGACGGCGAGCAGCGCGATCGCGGCGAGCGCCGCGCCGTAGGTGACGCGGCCGAGGCCCGCGGTCAGCCGCGCGTTGCTGCCGCTGACGGCGAGCCGCGCATGCAACCCGAGAATGAAGGCGCGATAGGCCTCGCTCTGCGGCGCCATCAGGGCAGCCGTCTGCCAAGAGACGGAGATGATGCCGAGGCGGCGGCCGTCGCGATGGGTGACGTCGGCCCGAAAACGCTTCGCCTGCATCGACACCGGTCGGTAGGACAGCCGGATCGCGGCGATCTCGGCGTAAGGCCACAGGCCGGTACGGCCGGCGAACCGCCACGACAGGCCCTGCTCCGTCAGTTCGAACTGGTGCGCGGCCCCGATCAGCGACGCCTTGTAGGCGTAGCGGATCGTATCATCGCCGGCCGTGGTGGTGCGCTCGGAAATGGATCGGTCCTGTTGCGTGTGGCACGCGCCTTATCCTACAAGCGGAGCATGAGCGAAACGATCTATTTTCCGCGCCATTTGATCCTGGCCGGGGCGATGGCCGCCGGCGTGCTGCTGGCGCTGGCGGTGCACATGCTCGGCGCCCGCTACGGGCTCGATCTCGGCGGCCTGTGGCAGACCGAGAGCGGCGCCTTCATGCCGGCGGGATCGGCGATCGCGTGGTGGCTGATCGCCACCGTCGGGTTCTCCTCGGGCTACTTCATCGCCAACATCATGCACAGCGCGGTGTCGGGCGAGATCCCGCAGCGGATGCGCAACTTCCTGGTCGTGGTCGGCGTCCTGATGCTGGCCGGCATCGGCCAGGCGATCTCCGGTCCGAGCCCCGTGCCGTCGGCCTCGGGCGTACTGGCAGGCCTCGCCGCGCTCTGCCTCGGCGCCCTGATGGCGTTCTGCGGCGCCAACTTCGCGCTGCGCAAGACCTGACCGGCGCGATCCGCCGACGCCGCGCGGGCGACCCGCGCGGCGTTTTGCCTCATCAACGATCGAGCGTCAGCTCGCGGCGCGCAGGTTGACGCTCGTCTCGGCGAGCTTGGTCAGCTTCATGTCGGTCGCCTTCTCCTCGTCGAGCGTCTTCTGCAGCACGGCGGCGCAGTCGCTGCGGCCGAGCTGCTTGGCCCAGGCGATCAGGCTGCCATAGCGGGTGATCTCATAGTGCTCGGCCGCTTGGCCGGCATTGATCAGGGCGGCGTCGAGCACGGTCTTGTCCGCGACCTCGCCGGCGACCTCCTCCGCCTCTTCGATGATGCCGTCGATCGCCGGGCAGTCGACTGCCTTGGGCGCGATGCCATGCATCTCGAACACCTGCTCGAGCCGCTTCACATGCGTCCTGGTTTCGTCGAGATGGGCAAGAAAACCCTGCTTGAGCTTCTGATCCGTCGCCTTCTCCGCCATCTTGGGCAGCGCTTTGACGAGCTGGTTTTCGGCGTAATAGATGTCCTGCAGCTGATGAACGAACAGATCGTTCATCGTCTTGATGTCCTTTGTGAACAATCCCATTTGCTTCACGTCCTCCTGGTTCGGGAACATGGCAGGTCCCGCCCCCGACTGGTGGTCGCCATGTTCGCTGTGCTCGCGGGCGCTAACCGGCGGCAGCGGCGGTCGTTCCTGTGTCACCGAGCCTGCCGTCCGGAACCGGGCGCGGAGGACCAAGTTTGCCCGTGAACCCCGCGGGTAACCAGTTGGACCGAACTGAGGCGGATGGGCGGCCAGCCATGTGACCGGAGTGTGACAGACCTGCGCCGCATGGGTCGGAGCTGACCTGTGTCAAGGACTGCACAAGCCGCGCATTTTAGCATAAGAAACAGGCTGTCACGAATTGCCCGCCCCATCGATCAATGGTTTCGCCTCTTTTCCAAGATCTAGTACCGCCCCGCCGGGAGGATGAATGCAGCGCCTGCTGACCACGCTTGGGCGTGGCTTCAAGAAATGGATCGGCTGGAAGCGGCTGGGGATTGCAGCGAGCCTTGCGATCATCGCCTTCGCGATCACGACGCTCGTGCGCACGCTGAAGGGCGTCGACGCCGGCGTCATCCTGACCGCGCTCACCGAAATCCCGCCCGGTCACATCGCGCTCGCGGCCTTGTGTGTGGTCGGCGCGTTCTGCACGCTGACCTTCTATGACTATTTTGCACTGCGAACGATTGGCAAGAAACACGTGCCCTATCGCATCGCGGCGATGAGCGCCTTCACCAGCTATTCGATCGGCCACAACATCGGCGCCACCGTGTTCACCGGCGGCGCCATCCGGTTCCGGATCTACTCCGACTACGGCCTGTCCGCGATCGACGTCGCCAAGATCTGCTTCCTATCGGGCCTGACCTTCTGGCTCGGCAATCTGTTCGTGCTCGGTATCGGCATGACCTTGCATCCGGCCGCCGCCACCGCGATGGACCAGTTGCCCCCGGCGGTGAACCAGTTGATCGCGATCGGCATCCTCGGGGCGATCTTCGCCTATCTCGGATGGCTGACCGCCGGCAAGAACCGGCGCCAGCTCGGCCAGAACGGTTGGAAGGTGGTGCTGCCCTCGGCGCAGCTCACGCTCGTGCAGATCCTGATCGGAGTGGTCGACCTCGGCTTCTGCGCGCTGGCGATGTACCTCCTCGTCCCCGCCGCTCCGCCGATCGATTTCCTGTCGCTGTCGGTGGTGTTCATCCTCGCTACCCTGCTCGGCTTTGCCAGCCATGCCCCCGGCAGCATCGGCGTGTTCGATGCCGCGATGCTGGTGGCGCTGCCGCAGTTCGGCCGCGAGCAGTTGCTGGCCACCCTGCTCGTCTTCCGCGTGCTGTATTTCGTGATCCCGTTCGCGACGGCGATCTCCATCATGGGCATCAGGGAACTCTGGCTGAACGTGGTCAAGCCGTGGCAGGAGCGGCGCCGGCTGCAGGGCGCGGTGTCGGACGAGATCGCCGCCAAGCGCGCCGCGACCACGGCGCATGCTGCGGTTCCCCAGCGCATCAAGCGGCACTCCCAGCGCTGAGCATCAATTCTCTCGCGGACGACGCAGCGGCTCGCCCCTCGGCCGGTTGAAGTCGCGTGCGATCCTCTTATTTCCGCCCCATCGCTGACGTGAATCCTTGCGCATGACCCGAATGCCCCATCGTCCGTTGCTCGCCGCCTGCGTCCTGGCCGGCCTGCTTGCCCCTCTCGCCGCCACCGAGGCCGCCGCGCAGTTCGGCACGGCGCCGCTGCAGATCAGCTGGGAGGTGCGCAACCGCTTCCGTCTCTTCCGGGAGGAGCGCGACTTCCTGCTGCATACCGAGAGCACGCGCGACCGCTCCATCCTCGCCGCCGAGCAGGCGTTGGCGGTGCAGAGCGACGGCCGCGGCTGGGCCCGCAACGTCGTCAACCGGCTCTGCATCGACCTCGCCGGTCGCATCAACGAGCCATGCACGCGCGACAACGTCAAGGAAAGCTATCTCACGCCGATCGACCACCCGGTCACCGTGCGCCTGACCGGCCCGGTTCCGGTCGGCGCCACCTGCGCGTGGTCGTTCGACGACGGCGACGGGCCGCAGACCTCGACATTCGACTGCGCCGAGCCGGTCAACCTGCGCGTCCGCTACGGCCGGCAGACCGTGGCATCCGTCGATGTCGCCAGCCCGGATGGGACGCTGCAGGTCTCGACCGGAATCCAGGTCCGCGACGTCCTGATCGCCGGCCTCGGCGACAGCATCGCCTCCGGCGAGGGCAATCCGGACCGCCCGATCGCGCTCGCCGACGAAGGCTTCTGCTTCCGCTCCTATCTCGGCGGTCCGACCGCGCAATATTATCGGCCGAGCCGCGCCGGCTTCAAAGGCGGCCGCGCCTGCGAGGCGCCGGACACGCTGCAGAACTGGCAGAAGCACAGCGCGGTCTGGCTCAACGCCGCCTGCCACCGCTCGCTCTACAGCTACCAGACACGGACGGCGCTGGCGCTCGCCGTGCGCTATCCGCATGTCGCGGTCACCTACCTGCCGCTTGCCTGCACCGGCGCTACCATCGCCGACGGCCTGTTTGGCAGTCAGCGCGCGCGCGAATGCACGCCGGGCCGCTCTGCGGCCACCTGCGCCGGCGGCGTCAACGGCCAGCTCGGCGAGCTGCGCGAGGCGCTGACCGCGGCCAAGCGCCGCCAGCCGGACCGCAAGCTCGATCTGATTCTGCTGTCGATCGGCGCCAACGACATCAACTTCTCCGGCCTCGTCGCCGACGTCATCGTCGATACGCCCACCGAGCGCACGCTGTTCAAGCGCTCCGGCGTGATCGGCTCGGTCGAGGAATCGCGCAGCGAGCTGGCGCGCGACCTGCCGCAGGGTTTTGCCAAGCTGCGCGAGGCGCTGAAGCCGCTGGTCGGCGACCTCTCGCACGTCATCTACACATCCTACGGCAACCCGGCGCTGAGCGGCCCGGGCACGCCCTGCCCGGGTGGTCCGGCCGGCTTCGAGGTCCACCCGTCGTTCAATGCCAATCCGCAGCGGCTCGCCAAGGTCGCCGGCTTCGTCGAGAACGAGTTCCTGCCGTCACTGCGCGGGCTGGCGCAATGCACCGCGGGAGTCCTTTGCCGCGACCCGCAGGCCGACCGCATGACCTTCGTCGATGCGCATCAGGCCGCGTTTGCCGATCACGGCTTCTGCGCCCGCTCGCCGCAGGATCCGCCGTTCGACCGCGAATGCTTTTCGGCCGACGGCGCCAGCTTCGATCCGAACATCGTCAGCGCCGCCAACGAGCCGCTGCTGTGCGGCCGCGGCGCCAGCGAGTATCGCCCCTATCTGCCGCGCGCGCGCTGGATCCGCGACGCCAACGACAGCTACTTCTCGGCGATGACCTATCCGCAAGGGCTGCCGGCGGCGATGCAGCCCTCCGACATCCACGATGCGAGCTGGGGCGTGCTGTCCGCGGTCTATGGCGGCGCCGTGCATCCGACGGCGGAGGGCCATGCCGCGATGGCCGACGCCGCCTTTCCGGCTGCGGCGCAAGTGCTCAACCTCGATGCGGCCGAGCCCAACGTCACCAGCCAGCCGCTGCCGCCCGCGGGCGTGGTGAGGCAGTAGTCGGCCATTCGGGCAGAGATCGCAGAGGAAGAACGGCCTGAAGCGCTCCGCTCCGCACAGCGTCTTTCGGGAGGCCGTCCGTGAGCGGGCGCTCAGGGACAATGGCCGTGTGGCAGCGAGATCTCTGAGCCTCATGGTGAGTTGGGAGCGGACGGAGAGCTGGGCCGCCCCCTCGACGTCCCAACGCTCAGCGCGCAAGTCGGCGGCGACCACCGCCAAGCGATCCTGATTGTCGTTGTGCCCAATATGGGTTGTTCACGCACATGGCCGCGAGACCCCAGCCTGCCCTTCGACACTGATCCCAGGATGTATAGGTGCATTCGAAAGAGGTGCTACCACCCCATTCCCACTTTTGTAGGCAGACAGGATAATTGGAATCATGGGTTTGAGCAGCGGCGATCGGGATCATGGAGATGGCCGCGCTCCCCGCGATTATCCAACGCAGCATCAGCATCGCTCCCTCGTCGAATTCCGACCGCTGCGGCCAATGGCCCGCACAACCACCGGCAAGCAACGCTCGGATGATCATGGAGACCTTGTCGTCGACCACGCGCTTGATCTGGATCAAGCTCTTCGCCGACGCGGTGTCCGAGATCGCGCTCCCTTGTCGGCCCGGAGCGACGGTCGTAGTTCGGAAGCCGTCTACTTGATTGCAGCCGGCTTCTTCATCATCGGCGGCGCCTGCTTGGTGGCAGGGCCTGTTGCCGTCGTCGCTTGCGAGGGCAGATATTTGGCGAGGATCGCCGGATCGATCTGCGCCATGTTGCTGTCCGGCAGGCGGGTCCAGGTCTCGTCCTTGCCGAACAGCGAGATGCCGAGATAGCCGTGCAGGATCAGCGACTGCCCATCCGGAGTGACCCGCATGTTGGCCTTCCAGATGTTGCCGTCGCGCGGGTTGAGCACGTTGCCGCCTTCGTATTTCAGCCCCTCGCGCTTCATGTCACGCACGAAGGAGATGCCGAGCACCGGCGCATTCTTGCGGTCATCGCTGCACTTCGAACAGACCTCGTTCGGATTGTCGCCGGGACGCGGAAACGTCTTGGCGATCACGCCCTCGAACACGCCGTCGTGGTCGATGAAGAGAAACCAGCCGACGGGCCTGCCATCCTCCACCTTCTGCCACAGACCGGCCGCGGTCGGCTCAGCCGCGAGCGCAGGCCGCGTCAGCAGAGCACCGGCAACAACGAGCGCGCCGATCGCGAGCTTCGTCACACCAGGCACCAGCCGAAGTCGGGGAAACGCATTGCGCATCATCATCTCACCTTGACCAAGTCACAAAATGAATGGCCGCACAGTACGGCCGTTTCGTGCATCGTTCCAGCCCATAACAGGTCTGGCGCGCCGGTGAAACCGGCACGCGCAGGAAACATTTCTTCACATTTGAGTTGGTCCGGCGGTGCCGGGTTCCACTGTGCGAACGAATTAGTTGACGCCGAGCTTCTTCTGCAGGCTCGACGACGACGTCGTGTACTGGAACACCAGCCGCTTCTCCGGATACACGTAGCGGTGCGCCTTCTGCGCCATCAGCGCGCCCTCGTGGAAGCCGCACAGGATCAGCTTGATCTTGCCGGGATAGGTATTGATGTCGCCGATCGCGAAGATGCCGGGCACCGAGGTCTCGAACGCCGACGTCTCGACCGGAATGAGATTGTGCTCGAGCGCGAGGCCCCACTCGGCGACCGGGCCGAGCTTCATCGTCAGGCCGAAGAACGGCAGCATCATCTCGCACGGCACGGCCTCGACCGCATTGTCGTTGCCCTTGATGGTGGCCGCGGAAAGCTGACCGTTCGCACCTTCGAGCGCGGTCACCTGACCGATGCGCAGATCCATCTTGCCGCTCGCGACCAGCGCGCGCATCTGCTCGACGCTGTGCGGCGCGGCACGGAAGTCGTCGCGGCGATGGACGAGCGTGATGCGCTTGGCAAGGGGATGCAGATTGAGCGTCCAGTCGAGCGCGGAATCGCCGCCGCCGACGATGACGACATGCTTGTCGCGGAACTGCTCCATCTTGCGCACGGCATAAAATACCGAGGTGCCTTCGTAGGCCTCGATGCCCGGCACCGGCGGACGCTTGGGCTGGAACGAGCCGCCGCCGGCGGCGATCACCACGACCTTGCACTCGAACACCTTGCCGGCATCGGTGGTGACGCGAAAACCGGGATCGCCGATCTTCTCGACCTTCTCGACCATCTCGCCGAGATGGAAGGTCGGACTGAACGGCTTGATCTGCTCCATCAATTGATCGGTGAGGCCCTGCCCCGTCACCATCGGCACGCCGGGAATGTCGTAGATCGGCTTCTCCGGATACAGCTCGGCGCATTGGCCGCCGACCTTATCGAGGATGTCGATCAGATGCGCCTTGATGTCGAGCAGCCCCAGTTCAAAAACGGCAAACAGTCCGCAAGGGCCCGCGCCAATGATCAGCACATCGGTCTTGATCGCTTCGCTCATGTCGCTCTTCTCGTTGGAGGCGCCGCTCGACGGATGGCGGCAGATGGCGGTTCCGAATTTGTAGCCAACGGGCTGGTCGCAGGGAAGGCACAAAAGCCGCCCTTCGCTCGCGCGGCTTGCAGCGGCGGGTTTAGCCGGGTTTGAAGGGGACATGAATGATGGAGATCAATCGGTGACAGAGACGGCCCGTCGCGACCACGCGCCACGCCTGGAGGACTTTCCCTACCGCCTCACGGACAATGTCCGCTTCGGCGACCTCGACCCCAACCAGCACGTCAACAACGCAGTCTACGCGACCTATTTCGAGACCGGCCGGGTGACCCTGATGAAGGACCCGCGGCACGGCCTCGGCCAAGAGGGGCTGGCCTGGATCATGGTGCGGCTCGACATGCATTTCCGGGCCGAGCTGCGCTGGCCGGGCACAATCGAGTTGGGACTGGGGGTCGTGAGGCTGGGGCGCACGTCGGTGACCTGCGAGCAGGTCGTATTCTCGGACGGGCGCTGCGTGGCGTCGGCCACCGCGGTCATGGTCCTGATCGACGAAGTGACGCGCAAGCCGGCGCCGCTGACGCCGAATCTCATTGCTGCGCTAAAGCCCTGGGTCCGCCGCGGCGTGACGATCACGCCGCCGGCATAGGCTTGGCGGCGATCATCGGAGGCGCGGCGACGAGGGCGCGAGGCGAACGGTCAGGCCTGACGCTCGGGGGTGGAGACGACGAGGCCGTCGAGTTCGTCGGAGACCTTGATCTGGCAGGAAAGACGGGAATTCGGCCGGACATCGTAGCCGAAATCGAGCATGTCCTCTTCCATCGGGGTCGGCGGGCCGACCTTCTCGCGCCAGGCTTCGTCGACATAGACATGGCAGGTCGCGCAGGCGCAGGCGCCGCCACATTCAGCCTCGATGCCGGGAATGGCATTGCGGATCGCCGCTTCCATCACGGTCGCGCCGTTCTCGATCTCAACGGTTCGGGATTCGCCGGTATGGTCGACAAAGGTGATCTTGGCCATGTGTGCTCGTGCTGCGCAGGAAATGAGGTCGGGCTGTCCTATAACGGACCGCTCCGCTCCGCGCTAGTGCTGCCGCCGGCCGCTCAGGCCGCGCCGAGCATCTCCGAAATCGCCGCGCGGGCCTGCGCGATCGCCGTGCCGAGCCAGGCCAGCGCATCGGCCGGATCGCCCGCCCGCAGCGCCGCTTCGAGCCCTTCCGCCGCATCGGCAACGTCGAGCGCGCCGACGGCGCGGGCCGAGCCCTTCAGCGTGTGGGCGACGGTGGCGGCATCCTCGGGCATCACCTGCAACCGCTCCAGCAGGCGGACGGCCTGGCTGGAGAACATGGCGAGCACCTCGCGCTCGAGCGCGCTGTCGCCGAGCGTCATCCGGCGCAGCAGGTCCAGGCTGATCGGCCCGTCATCGGGAACCAGCGGGGGCGAGGGCATCCATTCGATCCGTGAAAGGTCGGGAATCATGGCGGCAATCCGGTCCGGCGGGCGCGCGCGCGCCTGTGGTAAGCCAAGCACGACAATGGTTAATGCATTGTTACCGGCCCAATTGCCGCGGGTTTGCCGCGATTTGGGCCCGGCTCTGCCCCAATCGCGGCAGAAACGGGAATTCGCAGAACTTCTAAAGTGTTAACGGCGGCTGCTGTTAACGATGATTAAGAATCTCTTAACCACGGCCATTTCTTTCAACAGGCACAGCCAATAGGATGATGCCCGGATGGAGTGGGTCACCTGGCGGAATTTGCCACCCCTGGTGCCTGCGAGGGATGACGTCCGGTTCGAGCGTTGCGAGAGGGCACTCGTACGCGGCTCGCCGGATCGAAATTAAGACGAGGGCTCGGACTCAACATGGCGAACACTCCGAAAAAGGTCAAAGACCCGACTGAAGTTGCGCTGTCCGCCATTCAGGAGGCTTTGAACATCAGCGATTCGTCCGCGCCCACGGACTCGCAGAGCTCGGTCCACGCTGACGGAGCCCCGCCGGTCATGCCGAACGGCGTGTCGAGCCTGGATTCGTTCGACTCCCGTCCGGGCATCGATCGCAGCAGCCTTGACGAGATCGAGCCGCCGCCGCTCGCCGCGCGCCGTCCGGCCAATGACGACCGCGAAACCATCGGCCAGTTGCTGCAGGCGATCCAGAAGGGCCGCCCGTCGCGCGGCGTCTACACGCTGGCAACCGCCTTTGCAGGCATCTGGATCGTCGGCTGCGTGCTGCTGACCATCGGTTTCCTGCCCGCCTTGCAGGCCTTGATCGGCCAGAGCGGCGGCGTGCTGGTGCTCGCCGGCCTCGCCGCGGTGTTCTTCGCACCCGTTCTGCTGTTCTATTTCCTCGCGAGCCTCGCCTGGCGCGGCCAGGAGCTGCGCATGATCGCGCAGTCGATGGCGCAGGTGGCGATCCGCTTCTCCGAGCCGGAGGGCGCCGTCAGCGATTCGATCGTGACCGTCGGCCAGGCCATCCGCCGCGAGGTCGCGGCGATGGGCGACGGCGTCGAGCGCGCGATCGCGCGCGCGGGCGAGCTCGAGATGCTGGTCGCCAACGAGGTCGCGGCCCTCGAGCGCGCCTACAGCGACAACGAGGTCCGCATCCGCGCCCTGCTGCAGGACATCGCCCACCAGCGCGACAACCTCGTCGGCCAGGCCGAGCAGGTCCGCAGCGCCATCTCGGGCGTCCAGATCGACCTTCGCCACGACATCGCGCTGATCTCGGACGCCATCGCCTCGCGGGTCGACGAGGTCGCCAAGAGCATCACCGGCGCGCTGGAAGAGCGCGGCGCCCACATCACGGCCGCGCTCGGCAACGCCGGCGACAACATGATCCTCGCGCTCGGCGAGCGCGGTGGCGATCTGCTCGACCGGCTCGAAGAGGCCAGCGCCGAGACCACCCGCGCCGTGCTCGACGCCTCGGAGCGGCTCACCACCAGCCTCAATTTCAAGACCGGCCACGTCCACGACGAGTTCGCCGACCTGTCGGACCGAGTCCACGAGATGCTCAACGAGCGCATCGACCGCATCACCGGCGAGTTCGAGCAGCGCACGGCGGCCATCGTCGACGGCATCTCGGTGCGCACCGAGCAGCTCCACGACCAGCTCAAGGCCTCCGGCGAGTCCCTCCTGCTGGAGCTCGAGCTGCGCAGCGGCGATCTCGTCACCAAGATCGACGAGGCGAGCCAGCGCATGTCCGGCCACATCGTCACGTCAGGCGAGAAGGCGAGCGAGTCGCTCGATGCGACCGTCAATTCGCTGGTCGCCAAGGTCGTCAGCCAGACCGAGAGCACCCACGACACGCTGTCGATCCAGATCAGTGCCTTCGACGAGCTGGTGAAGAACCAGGGCACCGAGCTCGCCGAGCGCTTCGCACGCGACAGCTCGACCTTGGGCGCGCTGATCACCCGGCACATCACAGAGTTCGACCGCACGGTGAAGACCTATGGCGGCGAGATCGTCGAGCGCATGGGCCAGCGGACCCAGGAAATCTCCGACAATCTCAAGTCCTATGTCGATACGTTCGATACGCGGCTGTCGTCCAACAGCGGTGAGATCACGGCGACGCTGGATCAGCGGCTGAACCAGTTCGAGACCAATCTGCAGGCCCGCATCACCACCCTCGACACCTCGCTCGATGCGAAGATCAAGACCTTCGACGACAGCGTCGAGGGCCGCCTCAAGTCGCTCGAGGAGAACTTCGACACCCGCGCGACCTCGGTCACCTCGACGATCGAGGGCCGCCTCGGTACTCTGTCCAATTCGCTGACCGACGGCGCGGCGCAGGTTCTACACGCGATCGACTCGCGGCTGACCGTTCTGACCACCTCGCTGACCGACGGCTCGGCACAGGCGATCCAGTCGATCGATTCCCGCCTCAACATTCTGACCTCCTCACTGACCGACGGCACCGACAAGGCGCTCGAAGCGATCGATCAGCGCATCCATAGCCTGTCGAACATCATCGATGGCCGCAGCTACGAGCTGACCGAGGCGGTCACCGCGCGCTTCCAGGACATCCATCAGGGCATCGAGACCCGCGTCGGCTCGATCGCCAAGGACATCGACCAGCGCGTCTCGCAGTTCGAAGACCTGCTCGGCTCGCGCGTCGAGGCCGTGGCCGGCCGCATCGAGAGCAGCGGCCGCCAGGCCAGCGACGAACTGATGACCCGCGCCGAGCTGCTGTCCGCCAGCATCAAGTCGCATGTGGAAGATGCGGAGCGGGCGCTCACAAACCTCGTGGTCAACACCAGCGAGACGATCCAGACCGGTGCCCGCTCGGCACAGCAGTCGCTGCTCAACGTCTCGACTGACGTCGGCTCGCAGCTGAAGAACACGTCCGCCGAGGTCGAGCGTGCCCTGTCGAACGCAGGCAGCGGCGCGGCCGAGGCCGTCCTGACCAGTGCGCGCGAGGCCCAGGCCGCGCTGGTCGCGGCCTCCGGCGAGACCGCCGACCAGATCAAGTCGCTGTCGGCCGACGTCGAGCGTACGCTCACGGCGGCAGGGTCGACCACCGCAGCCTCGATCCTCGCCGGTGCGCGCGAGGCCCAGAACACGCTGGTGTCCGCCTCCTCCGACGCCGCCACCCACGTCAAGTCGCTCGCCGTCGACGTCGAGCAGGCGCTGACGGCCGCCGGCTCAGCCACGGCAGCCTCGATCCTCGCCGGTGCGCGCGAGGTCCAGAACACGCTGGTGTCCGCCTCCTCCAACGCAGCCGACCACGTGAAGTCGCTCGCAGCCGACGTGCAGCGCTCGCTGACCAGTGCCGGGACGGAAACCGCCGAAGCCATCACGGCGGGCGCTCGCGATGCCCAGCATGCCCTGCTCGCGGCATCGAGCGAAGCGGCCGAACAGGTCAAGGCGCTGACCGTCGACGTCCAGCGCTCGCTGTCGATCGCGGGGACGACCACCGCGGAAACGATCACCGGCGGCGCCCGGGAAGCGCAGAACACGCTGATCAGCGCTTCGTCCGAAGCGGCCAATCACGTCAAGTCGCTGGCGGCCGACGTCGAGCGCACGCTCGCGGCGGTCGGGACCAGCACGGCCGCGGCAATCGTCGACAGCGCCCGCGACGTCCAGTCGAAGCTCGTCACCGCCTCGACGGAAGCAACCGAGCACGTCAAGTCGCTGGCCGTCGACGTCGAGCGGACGCTGTCGTCCGTCGGCGCCGATACCGCGACCTCGATCCTCAACAGCGCGCGCCAGGCGCAGATGTCGCTGACCGCCACGTCGGCCGACACCGCAGCCACCCTGGTCGGCAGCGCACGCGAAGCCCAGGCGGTGCTGACGACGACCACGACCGAGACGGTCGCGGTGATCGTCGGCGGCGCGCGCGAGGCGCAGAACCTGCTGACGGCCACCTCCACCGACACCGCGGGCCAGCTCAAGGCGATGTCGTCGGAGATCGAGCGCGTCATCAATTCCGTCGCGGCGAACACCACCGACGCGATCCAGAGCAGCGCGCTCAACGCGCAGAGCGCGCTCGTCGCCGCCTCCAACGAGGTCTCCACGCGGGTCAAGTCGACCTCGACCGAGATCGAGCGCTCGGTGCTCGCCGCCGGCAACTCGTTCGGCTCGGCCATGACCGGCAAGACCGACGAGATCGTCACCTATGTGCAGCAGCAGAGCGAGCGGCTGTCGCAGATGCTCGACGGCAAGCGCGGCACCCTGGTCGAGGCGCTCAACTCCAAGACCAACCAACTCACGATCGAGATCGATCGCGTCACCACCGACGCGCTGAAGGCGATCGAGGTGCGCGGCCAGAACTTCGCCCAGAGCGTCAATGGCAACGGCTCCGAGGTCGCCCGCACCATCACCTCGGCGGGCGAGCTTGCGACCACCGCGATCACCAAGTCGCTCAAGGAGCTGGAGCAGGCCTCGCGCGCGGCGATCGAGCAGTCGCGCCAGGTCTCGGTGGCCGCGGTCACCGAGATGCAGGAGACGAGCAAGATCCTGCGCACCGACACGGTCGCCCTGTTCGAGCGTCTGCGCGAGGGCAACATCCTGCTGCAGGAGGTCCTGACCGGAGCCCACGACAACCTCAACTCGCTGGAGCGGGCGCTGGTCACCCGGGTGGCCGACTTCGTCACCGCGATGAACGACGTCACCGCGCGCAACGGCACCGCGACGCAGACGCTCGAGGACCAGCTCAACGTGTTCAACTCCAAGACGTCGCGGGCGCTGGAGGATCTCAACTCGCTGTCCAGCCAGTTCGACGCGCATGGCAAGGCGCTGATCGAGGCGGCGGCGATCGTCGAGCAGAGCAACCGCGATGCGACCGTCTCGATCTCGGATCGCAAGACGACGCTGGAATCGCTGGTCACCACCATCGATCTGCGCACGGCCGATCTCGACCAGCGTCTGACCCGCTTCACCACCCTGCTCGACGAGTCCTTGGCGGCCGCCGAGGAGCGCGCCCGCGACATCGCCCGCGTCGTGGCGGAAACGGCGGGTGCCGGCTCCACCGCGCTCAGCCGCCAGTTCGAAGCCATCCGCACCAACGCCGAGGAGGAGCGCCGCCTCACCACGTCGCAGATGCAGGAGATCTACCAGCAGAGCACGCAGGAAGCCGATGCGATGTTCAAGCAGTCGGCCGAGAAGTTCGCCACGCTGGTGTCGAGCATGAAGCAGATGACCGCCGAGATGCATCGCGAGCTCGAGGCGACGCGCAACGAGCTGCGCCGCGGCGTGCTGGAGATGCCGCAGGAGGCCGCCGAGAGCACGGCGCAGATGCGCAAGGTCATCGTCGACCAGATCGAGGCGCTGGCCGAGCTCAACCGGATCGTCGCCCATCATGGCCGCGGCCTCGACGTGGTCAGCGCGTCGCGCCCCGCCGCGGTCGCCGCGCCCGCCGCCGTGATCCGTCAGGAAGAGCCGATCGTCGCCGCAGCCGTCGGCGGCCGGCCCGACATGCGCCTGCGCGAGCCGGCTGCGACCAGCGTCGCCAACCTGCCGCCGCCGGATCTCGGCATGCAGCCGCCGGCCCCGCCGCCGCAGCCACGCCGGGTCGAAGCGCCGCCGATGGGTCCGGTCGCCGATCAGCGCAGCGACAACTGGCTGTCCGACCTGCTCAACCGGGCCGACAACAGCACCGCCGGCCAGCCGCAGCCTCCGCGTGGCCGCGGTCCGGCGCAGCAGTCGGGCAATCCACTGGAGTCGCTGTCGCTCGACATCGCCCGGCTGATGGACCGCAATCTCGCGGCAGAGATGTGGGACCGCTACCAGCGCGGCGAGACCAAGGCGTTCTCCAAGCGTCTCTACACCCCGGCCGGCCAGAAGGCGTTCGACGAGGTCGCCCGCAAGTACCGCGCCGACCGCACCTTCAAGCAGACGGTGGACCGCTACATCACCGAGTTCGAGCGACTGCTCGACGAGGTCGCCCGCGACGACCGCAATCCGCAGGCGCTGCGTGCCCAGCTCACCTCGGAGACCGGGCTGGTCTACACCCTGCTCGCCCACGCCGCCGGAAGGCTGGCGTGACGAAGGGGGCGAATGGCGAGTAGCCGACCAACGATCGAAAAACAAACGGAGGCCGCGAGGCCTCCGTTTTGCTTTTGCAGGTCCAGCAACGCTTTTTCCGGCTTCGCTCGTTCCCGCCCCGCTTCCGCTCAACCGGACAGGAAGGCCTGGCGCTGGATGGCGCATCCTGCAGTCGAGGTCGCCCAGGACTCGGACGTCACGGTCCGTCAGACGAGACGACGACGCACCGACCAAGGAGCCACCAGCGGCGCGCGGCAGGAGAGCTCACGCACCCTATTCGCTATTCCCCGTTCGCTATTCGCCAAGGCCTCACCGCCGTCCGCTGGCGGAGGGCGCGGGCGCCGGCTGCGAGGCCTGGGCGTTGCTCGGGCTGGAGTTGCTGGCCCCGAACAGGACCCGGGTCGGATTGCGGTCGAAATTGTTCACGGCGCGGCTGATGTCGGACAGCGTGCGCCGTCCATCGGCCATCAGCGCGCCGGAGCGCTTGTCCAGATCCTCGGCGAGCTCGCGGATCGACTTCACCGTCAGGAACAGCTCGCCGCCATCCTTGCCGCCGGCCAGCGTGTTGAGACCGAGCATCAGGGTATCGGCCTTGCCCATGATGCCGTCGACCCGGCTCATGACGCCATCGATGCGCTCGGAATTACGGGCCAGCGACTGGGTGAACACCTCGAGATTCTTGATTGAGTTCTTTACGGCGTCCTGGTTGTCGGCGACGACCTTGTTGATGTTCTGCAAGGTGGCGCGGATCGCTTCGGTCACGTCCTGCAGCCGGGTCGGATCGGCACGCAGCACCGGCACGCCATCCTCGTCGAGCGGCGGCGGCGGCGCAGCCTCCTCGCCGCCCTTCAGCGAGATCGCGGCGACGCCGGTCAGGCCCTGGAACTCGAGCCCGACCAGGGTGTCCTTGCGGATCGGCGCGTTGTTCTCGACCATCGCCAGCGCCACGACGCGGCGCGGATTGTCGAGCTTGACCGAAATGACCTCGCCGACCCGGATACCATTGAAGTTGACGCTGCCGCCGTTGCGCAGACCCGCGGCCGGCCCCTCGAACACGACCCGCAGCGGGCTGCGCTGCTTGGTCGTGTGCAGGCTCTGAAACCAGAGGACAAACCCGATCGCCGCGGCAATCACTGCCAGCGTGAACGACCCGATCAGGACGTAATTCGCCCGCGTTTCCATTACCAACTCCGGTACCGGCACGTCACGGCGGTCATCCAGCCCCCGCTTCCGCGCACTGTCGGTTGGCGCCGGACAGCGGCACCCACCCCATCAACTTTGTCGCGGCAGTCCCCACTCCCGCTCACAAAAATCGTCCCTGGGGCGCGTCGCGCTACCCCATCACGGCTCGGGCACGCTTGCCGTGGAAATACTGTCGGAGCCACGGATGTTCCGAGGCCTGCATGTCGGCCATCGATCCCGCGGCGATAATCTTGCCGTCGCCAAGCACGGCGATGCGGTCGCACGCCGTATACAGGCTGTCGAGATCATGGGTTACCATGAAAACCGTCAGTCCCAAAGTGCGCTGCAGGGTCCGGACGAGCTCGTCGAAATCGCCGGCGCCGATCGGGTCGAGTCCCGAGGTCGGCTCATCGAGGAACACCAGTTCCGGATCGAGCGCGAGCGCGCGTGCCAGCGCGACCCGCTTGATCATGCCCCCCGACAGCTCGCTCGGGAAACGATCAGCAACATCGGGCCGCAATCCGACCATCACGAGCTTTGCGATCATGATCTCGTCGAGCAGACGCTGCGAGACCTTGAGATACTCCCGGACCGGGAACTGGATGTTCTGCCGCACCGTGAGCGAGGAGAACAACGCGCCCTGTTGGAACAGCACGCCCCAGCGCCGCTCGACGGCGCGGCGGCCGGCACGATCGGCGGCGTCGAGATCGACGCCGAACACCTCGATGTTGCCCGACAGCTTCGGCACCAGACCGATGATGGTGCGCGTCAGCACCGACTTGCCCGCGCCGGAGGGACCGACGAAGCCCAGGATCTCGCCGCGCTTGACGTCGAGGTCGAGCCCGTCGAGCACGCGCGTCTTGCCGAACTGCACGGTGACGTCACGCACGCGGATGATGGGATCGGAGACCTGCTGCACCATCTCAGCTCACATCCCGACCGCGGCAAAGAAGATCGCGAACACGCCGTCCATCACGATGACGAAAAAGATGCCCTTCACCACCGACGAAGTGGTGTGGCGCCCCAGCGACTCGGCGCTGCCCTGCACGGCCAGTCCTTCGACGCAGGCGACGATCCCGATCACGGCAGCCATCACCGGCGCCTTGAGCAGGCCGACCTTGAAATGATCGATCGAGATCGCATCGCGCAGGCGCAGCAGGAAGGCCTCGGGATCGACGCCGCCATAAAACCAGGCCACCAGCCCGCCGCCATAGAGCGCGGCGATGTCGCCGAGGAAGGCCAGGATCGGCAGCGCGATCACCAGCGCCAGCATGCGCGGCAGGATCAGGACCTCGATCGGATCGAAGCCCATGGTGCGCAGCGCGTCGATTTCCTCGCGCATCTTCATCGAGCCGAGCTCGGCCGTGTAGGCGCTGCCCGACCGGCCGGCGATCATGATCGCCACAAGCAGCACGCCGATCTCGCGCAGCACCAGCACGCCTAGCATGTCGACGACGAAGATGTCCGCGCCGAACCTTCGGAAATGGAAGATGCCCTGCTGAGCGATGATGCAGCCGATCAGGAAGGTGATCAGCACGATGATCGGCACCGCGCGCCAGCACACCTGCTCGAGATGATGAATGGTCGAGGTCAGTCGGAAGCTGCGGGGATGAATGAGGACCCGGCCGCTAGCGACGATCACGGCGCCGAGCATGTCGATGAGTGCGGCGACCGTGCCGAAGATGCCGGCGACACTGAGGCCGATCTGGCCGAGCATGCCGGTGATGGTCACCATCGTCGCGTCGCCATTGGGCGCGGTGCTGACGCGGCGAACCTCGTCGACCAGGCTGGCGTAGTTCGCAGAGAGCCCATCGATCCGGACCTCGACGGTTCCGGTCGTGAAGCTGCGGCGCAGCCGCTCGATCAGCCAGGCGCCGAACGTGTCGAGCTTGGACACCTGGGAGACGTCGATGGAGACATCGATCTTCTTGCCGGCGAGCTTTTCGGCATCGGCGACGAGCCGTTCGAGCGACGGCGCAAAGGGCGCAGTCCAGGCGCCGGTCGCGCGCAGCGACAGCGCATTGCCATCGCCACTGCGCTGCAGATCAGGGCCGCCCTTCACGACGGCCATCCTCGGAGCCTTGGACGTCCGCTCCTTGACGAGAAAAATCCCACCGCGTCGCTACCACCTTGCCGGAGACCACTATCAACAGCCATAGTCGGTCACATCGCGCAAGTCCCAAGCGCCTCATTCCGGTTCACAAAGCGCCAGACTTTCAAATGACTTCCAACGGTTTTCCAATACTGGACGCCCGGATCGGCCACTGGCCGATCGCCGGCAGCTTCACGATCAGCCGCGGCGTCAAGACCGAAGCCGTGACAGTGATCGCGGAGCTGCGACACGGGACGATGGTTGGCCACGGCGAATGCGTGCCCTATCCGCGTTATGGCGAAACGCCCGATGCGGCGCTGAGCGCCCTGCTCGCGATGCGCGATGCGATCGCCTCTGGTCTCGACCGCAACGCCCTGCAGACGGCGATGCCGCCGGGCGCGGCGCGCAATGCCCTCGATTGCGCGCTGCTCGACCTCGAAGCCAAACGAAACGGCCGGCGCATCTGGGACCTGCTCGGACGCCGCGCACCGGCGCCGTGCGTCACGGCCTACACGATTTCGCTCGGGACCCCCGATGTGATGGCCAAAGCTGCGGCCAAGGCCGCGCACCGCCCGCTGCTCAAGATCAAGCTCGGCGGCGACGGCGATCCGGCGCGGATTGCAGCCGTGCGAGCCGCGGCGCCGCAGTCACAACTGATCGTCGACGCCAACGAGGCCTGGACCGAGGCCGTCCTGGAATCCAATCTCGCAGCCTGCGCCGCTGCCGGCGTCACGCTGGTCGAGCAGCCGCTGCCCGCAGGCAACGACGAAGCGCTCGGAAGGATCGCGCGCCCGCTCGCCGTCTGCGCCGACGAGAGCGTGCACGACCGCAGCTCGCTGGACGCGCTGCGTGGGCGCTACGACGCCGTCAACATCAAGCTCGATAAGACCGGAGGACTCACCGAGGCGCTTGCCATGGCCGATGCCGCGCGCGCGCTCGGCTTCGACATCATGGTCGGCTGCATGGTGGCGACGTCGCTGTCGATGGCGCCGGCCATGCTGCTGACGCCGTTCGCCCGTTTCGTCGATCTGGACGGACCGCTGCTGCTCGCCGAGGATTGCGAGCACGGCCTGCACTACGAGGACAGCCTGGTCTATCCGCCCGATCAGGCGTTGTGGGGCTGAAGCGAGACGCCGCGGCGCGCGAGCCACATCAGCGCGCCGCCCGCTCCGGCCATCGCAGCCATCACGTAGTAGACGCCGGGGCCATAGGCCGCATAGACCGGCCCCGAGAGGGCCGACGCCGCCGAGCCGACCACGCCGCTGGCGGCGGCATAATAGCCCTGCCCGCGCGCGGTCAGATGCGCCGGCACCTGGCGCACCAGCAGCCCCATGGTTCCGACCAGCGTCAGCCCGAAAGTGAAGCCATGGCTGATCTGGACCGCCGCGAGCCCCGCCGCATGCGGCTCCTGCGCCGTGAGGCTCCAGCGCAGCACGGCCGCCATCGCACCGATCATGACCAGGCTGGCGGGCGCCAGCGTGAACCGTGGCGACAGGGCGAACACGACGATCTCGGCGAGCACGCCCATGGTCCAGAGCCAAGCGATGGTCAGCCCGCTGAAGCCCTGCGCCTTCCACTCGATGGCGGAGAACGTGTAGTAGGCCGCATGGCTGGCCTGAATCAGCGCCGAAGCTGCGATGATGCAGAGGAAGCTCGGATTGCCCAGCAGACTGCGGCCGTCCCGGGACGGGCCGGCGCCTTGCGGCAAGGGCGGCAGCGCCTGCAGCAGCAGGCTGCTTGCCGCACCGCACAGCGCAACCGAGACGATGATCCAGATCAGCTCGGACGACGGCGCGAGATCGGCCAGCCCGCCGCACAGCAGCGTTCCAGCGATGAAGGCCGCCGATCCCCACAGCCGCAGGCGACCGTAGTTCAGGCCATAGCTCATCACGCCACGAAGCGCATAGGCGTCCGTCAGCGGGACAACGGGTGTCCATAGGCAGCAGGTCGCCACGTAGACCAGGAATACCAGCCAGGGTTCGCGCTGGAAGGCAAGAACCGCAAAGCCCGATGCCGTTGCGAAGGTGGCCAGCCCCATCGCGGTGCGCAGGGCCTGCCGGCGCTCGGCGACCGCAGTGATCAGCGGCAGGACGGTGAAGCGGGTTACGGCGGGAACCGCAATGATGACGCCAATCCATGCGGCATCCAGCCCGATCGCCCGTAGCCATACGGGAAAGAACGGCAGATGCGTGCCCGACAGCATGAACACCGCGCCATAGAACAGCCCCAACCTGTCCGCGAATCGGCGCGACAATACCGGCGATGTGGTGGAGATTTGTCGGGACAGTGGCATCAATTCAATTGCGATTCGATCAATATCATGGTGATCGTTATGCCAACGCGCAGCAATGTGCGCGATAGGTTTGCCATGGTCGATGAAGTCTTCGCCCTCTCGCCGATATCCGCCCGTGCGGCTCAGCCGAACGAGGCCGATTACGAGGCGATCCGCGACGCCTTCATGGAGACGTCCCGAGGCCGCTGGTTCCTCGGTGAATATGCCAAGCGCAACCGCAATGCTGACACCAGCATGGTGCTCGACGCCGTCGCCCGCATCGAGCACGCTCTTGCCTCGCAGCGTCAGCAGCAGCAGGAATTCGAGCAGGCGGACAGCAAGGCGCTGCCCGAAGCGCTCGCCGCGATCCGCGCCACGGTCGAAGACGCCGCGTTGGCCGCCGCATCTGCGGTCGACCGCATGGCCCTCGAGCAGAACCTGGCGCCGGTGCGCAAGGGCATCCGAATCATCAAGGAGATTTCCTGGCGCTGGCGCGAGATCGGCGCCGATTCCCGGATCTGTGACCTGATCGATTCGCAGGTGACATCGATCGAGGCCGCCTGCGATCAGCTTGCGAGCGCCGACCCCAAGGTCGCGCTGCTTGCGGCGTTCGAGATCATCAAGACGCGGCTGAAGGAGCTCGAGGCGGAGAAAGCGAGCGTTCCGCCTGCGGCGGACGAGATCAGTCCGGCGGCCGAGGCCGCCGCTTCGCCAGCGCCTGATGTCGCATCAAGTCCGTCCGCCGAGATGGTGGTCTCGGAGCCGGAGCCTGCACCGGAACAGAGCGAGGCGTCCCAGGCAGCGCTCGAGATCGCCATTCCGCTCGTTGCGGCGGTGGCCGCGATGGAAGTGGTTGAGACCTCCTCGGCTGATGACGCTGTGATCGTGGCGGCCGCAGCAGTCGACGCCAGGATCGTTGACGCCGAAACTGCGGCAGTGGTGCAGCCCCCGGAAGCTGCGACGGAGCCGTCGGTGGACGAAGCCCTGCTCGAGATCGAGCAGCACGCCGCGGCGGCCCTGGATGACGCCGCCGCCGCAGAAGCCGAAGACGAAGCTATTCTGGAATTGGTCGCGGCGGAGATGGGTGTCCTCGACCCGATCGACGACGAGGAGTTCAGCCGGGTCAGGACGCTCGGCTTCGACATTGAGGAGCCGACCTCGGTCGACGACGACATCGTCGCGAGCTTCAGCGAGACAGCGCCGTCGGAGCCGGATCTCGTGCTGACCACGGCAGAAGCCCCGGTTGCCACGGCGGCGCCGGCTCCGGCTGCGCCCACGATGCCTGCCCCGCCGGTGTCTGCCCCGCCGGTGTCTGCTCCGTCGATGTCTGCCCCTCCGATGCCGGCCCCGCCCACGGCGGCCCCGCGCATGGCATCGCCTCCAGTCCCGGCGCCAATCCCCAGCGCGCCCGTATCGCCACCGCTTCCGGAGGCGATCACCATCGAGACCCTGGCCGCCGTGGCGGCTGCGGTCGCAGCTCAATCTCCCGCAGCGGCCCCGCAGGCCGACGTTGCGCCGAGCCAGCAGGTCCGCCCGACCGCTGCCGCGGCTCACAGCACCAGCGCATCCGCGATGCCCAAGCCTGCCTACGAGCCGTCGCTGGGATCGACACTCCTGTCGAACGGCCTTCTGCAGCGGCCACAGGCGCCCGCCAATGACTCGCTGGCGCCGATCCGTCGCATGACCCAGCCTGAGAAGATCGCATTCTTCTCGTAGGCCGAGAGCATCTCGGCCACCTCCTGTTGAACCTCGATCACTGAGCACCAAGGGTGCCGCGTTGATGGGTGACGCGGATCACGTACGCCACTGCGTGATCTGCGTAGCCTGCTCCTCAAGCCATTCGCTTTGCGCATGCTTGAGGAGAACGCCGTGTCCGTTCCGAAATTTCGCGCTGTAACGTCCGCCTGGAAATCCCTGCTCATGTCCGCGCTGCTGGGCCTGATGGCCTGGGTCGGCCCGGGCTCGGCGTTCGCCGCCGGCAGTGAGCTCGACACCCTTCACGCGCCACCGCGCGCGCTGGCAGCTCCCTCACCGGCAAGGGAGAGCAACACGCCCGCCGCGATCCCTCAAGGAGCCGAGCCACGCGTCGCGCTCGTGATCGGCAATGCGAGCTATCAGAACGCGCCGCCGCTGGAGAACCCGGACAACGACGCCCATGCTGTTGCCAAGCTGTTGAACTCGGCCGGCTTCGAGGTGATCACGGCGACCGACCTGACGCAGAACGAGATGCTCAAGGTCGTGGAGGATTTTTCGAGCCGGGTGGCAGCACACGGCCCGAATACCGTGGCAATGGTCTACTACGCCGGCCACGGGGTTCAGCTCGCGGGCGAGAACTATCTGATCCCGATCGATGCCCGCATCTCGGCGCCCTCCGACCTGACGACGGGGACCATCCGGCTGGTGGATCTGATGGCGACGCTCGACGCCATCCCGAGCCGCATGCGGATCGTCGTACTGGACGCCTGCCGCAACAATCCATTCCCTGCCATCAACGATGCCGGACGCGGATTGGCCATCGTCGACGCGCCGAACGGCTCCATCCTCGGATACTCGACCTCGCCCGGCGCGGAGGCGCTCGACGGCCGCGGCGAGCACAGCCCTTATGCGCAGGCCTTCCTCAACCTCGCGCGACAGCCGAACCTGCCGATCGAGCAATTGTTCAAGCGCATCCGTCTGCAGGTCAACCAGACCACCGACGGCCGGCAGACGCCGTGGGAAAGCTCTTCGCTCACCGGCGATTTCACCTTCTTCGGGGATACGCTGGTCGCGGCCGCGCGCCCTGCCGAGAATGCGCCGGTGATCCAGATGGCGGCCGACCTGCCCAGCCGGTCCGTGCGGCAGGCCTATGACTACGTGCTGTCGGAGAACCGTCCGCAATATTATCGCGAGTTCATCGCGATGTATCCGCGCGATCCGCTCGCCGACCGCATCCGCGCCCTGCTCGCCGGCCTCGTGCAGGCCGCGGCGTGGCACGAGGCCGTACTGGCGAATTCGCCGGCCGCCTATCGGAGCTTCCGTGAATCCTATGCCGACAGTCCATATGCGCCGGTCGCGCTGCGGCTGCAGGGACAGCCGCGGCCCATCCCCGTGCTGCAACCGAGCCGCCTCATGATGCCACCGCAACTGGCGCCGATCGCGCGACCGTTCAATCCGGGCGCCCAGATCCCGCAGCCGAAGCTGCCGACCACCACCATGCCGCCGCGCGGGCCGCTGCCGCCCACGGTCGTCACGAAAGGCGATGCCGTCAACAACGCGATTCCCAAGAAGGTCGTCGATCCCGGGCCGATCTCTCAGACGAAATTGCGCGACAGGATCATGCCGCCGGCAAATCCGCCCGTGACTACGAAAATCCAGCGCGACCCACTGAAGCGCAGTCCTGGTCGGCCATTCGACACCCGCGAGGTCCGGCGTCCCTTCCCCGGCAATTCCGGACCGTTCAAGCCGAACATCAACGCGTCGCATCCGTCGATGGCGCGGGGTCAAGGCGGGATGCAGGGCGGCCTGACGCGGGGCGCGCCGCACATCGCGCAGTCCGGACTGCGGATGGGTGGTGGAGGATCGGCAAGAGGCGGCCTCGGCTTTCGCTGAGGCTTGATCGTCAGGCAATCAGCCGGGCGTAGAGCTCAGCGTCGACATTGCCGCCGGAGAGCACGATCACCACAGTCTTGCCCGCCGCGTCCAGCCGGCCGGCCAGCAATGCCGCGAGCCCGACCGACCCGCCGGGCTCGACCACGAGCTTCAGCTCCCGGAAGGCAAAGCCGACCGCCCGCCCCACCTCCTCATCCGAGGCCTCGACCGCAGCCGACAGAAGTTGGCTGTTGATCGCGAAGGTGATCTCGCCCGGAATCGCCGCCATCAGCGCGTCGCAGATGGTCCGGCCCTTTGCATCGTGGGCCTCGCGGTGACCGGCCCGCAGCGAGCGCGCATGGTCGTCGAAGCCGCTTGGCTCGGCAACGATCATCTGCGTCTGCGGATATCGCGCCTTCACCGCGGTCGAGACGCCGGCAAGCAGCCCGCCGCCGGAAGCAGGCACAATCACCAGATCCGGTGACAGGCCGAGCGCAGCAAGGTCGTCGGCGATCTCGCGGCCAACGGTGCCCTGCCCGGCGATGACGAAGGGATCGTCATAGGGCGGCACCACCGTCGAGCCGCGCTTTGCAGCGATGCCGCGCGCGATCGCTTCGCGGTCCTCGCGGTCGCGATCATAGAGCACGACGTCGGCACCGAACGCCTTGGTGCGCTCGCGCTTGGCCACCGGCGCATCCGAGGGCATCACGATCGTGGCGTCCATGCCCAGCAATGTGGCGGCATGGGCGACGCCCTGCGCATGATTGCCGGAGGAGAATGCGACGACGCCGTTGCCGCGCGCTGCTTGCGGGATCGACGCCAGCTTGTTGTAGGCGCCGCGGAACTTGAACGAGCCGGTCCGCTGCAGCACCTCCGGCTTCACGAACACGTTCGCTTTGAACCGCTCGTTGAGCACGGGAGCCGGCAGCAGCGGGGTCCGCACGGCCACGGGCGCGAGGACGCGTGCCGCCGCATCGATGTCGGCGGCGGTCACGGGCAGGATCGGGGAATGAGCTGTCATACCCCTATTTTACCGCGCCCGATTGCCGAGAGGCAAGGGAGCCGGTGTCAGGCGGCGCGGGCGGCCAGTTGCGGAACCGGCGCGGGCTGCCGCTGCGGATCGGTCCAGGTAAGGATCTCGAAACGGCCGTCCTCGTGCTCGACCAGCGCCGTGCAGCTCTCGACCCAGTCGCCGCAATTCATGTAGCGGATGCCGTCCTGGTCGCGGATGACGGCGCAATGGATGTGGCCGCAGATCACGCCGTCAGCGCCATGCCGGCGCGCCTCGGAGGCCAGTGCCGTCTCGAACGCGCCGATATAGTTCACCGCGTTCTTGACCTTCTGCTTGGCCCATTGCGACAGCGACCAATAGGGCACGCCGAACATGCGGCGGAAGAAGTTGACCAGCCGGTTCATCTGGATCGCGAAATCATAGGCCTTGTCGCCGAGATGGGCGAGCCAGCGCGCGTTCTGCACGACCAGATCGAAGATGTCGCCGTGAATGACGAGATAGCGTTTGCCGTCGGTGCCGGTGTGCACGATGTTCTCGACGACGTCGATGCCGCCGAAATGCGTGCCGTAGTAGCCGCGCAGGAACTCGTCGTGATTGCCGGGGACGTAAACGACCTTGGCGCCCTTGCGCGCCTTGCGCAGCATCTTCTGCACCAGGTCGTTATGCGACTGCGGCCAATGCCAGCTCGATTTGAGCGCCCAGCCATCGATGATGTCACCGACCAGATAGATCGTATCGGCATCATGGTGGCGCAGGAAATCGACCAGGAGATTGGCCTGCGAGCCGCGGGCTCCGAGATGAACGTCCGAGATGAACAACGTCCGAAAGCGCCGAGCCGGGCTTTCTTCACCAGCAGTCTCAAGTCCCATGCGCGCCCACCTAACAGCCCCTGATGACACCGCGATGACGAACGGCCGCATCGACAGAACCCGTCCTGCCGGACCGCGACCGGACACCGCTCGTTCGACGACTCGCGACGCCCTTCGTCACTACCCCGCGATACCAGCGCGGTGCGACAATCAGGCGACAGGCGGACGGCGCGAACAGGGAAAATCGGCCTCCTATCTCGGGATGGTGACGACGCGCAGATTGTTGGTGGTGCCGGCCTGCGCGAACGGGATGCCGGCGACGACGACGAGCAGGTCGCCGGCTTCCGCGAACTCCTCCTGCGCAGCGAAGAAGGTCGCGCGATCGACCATTTCCTCGTAGTTCTGCACGTCCTGCGACAGCACGCTGTGCGCGCCCCACAACAGGCACATGCGCCGCGAGGTGTCCTCGTTCGGCGTGATCGCCAGAATCGGCAGGCTCGGCCGCTTGCGCGCAACGCGGGAGGCCGAAGTTCCGCTCGACGTATAGGCCACGATCGCCCTGGCGTGGATCGCCGACGCCAGGTCGGCCGCGGCGGTCGCCACCGCATGCGGTGCGGTCTGCTCCTCGCCCGGCTGCGTCGCCTCGACGATGGAGCGGTACATCTTGTGGCCCTCGGTTGCCTTGATGATGCTGTCCATCATCGCGACCGCCTCGCGCGGGTATTGCCCGCTGGCCGATTCCGCCGACAGCATCACCGCGTCGGCGCCGTCATAGATCGCGGTCGCGACGTCGGAGACCTCGGCGCGGGTCGGCGTCGGCGTCGCGACCATCGAATCCAGCATCTGCGTCGCGACGATCACCGGCTTCACCGCGAGCCGGCAGGCGCGCACCAGCTCCTTCTGCTTGCCCGGCACGTCCTCATTGGGAATCTCGACGCCGAGATCGCCGCGCGCGACCATGATCGCGTCCGACAGCTGGATGATGTCGTCGATGCGCTCCAGCGCCGCCGGCTTCTCGATCTTGGACATGATGCCGGCGCGGCCATTGATCAGGCCCCTGGCCTCCAGCACGTCGGACGGCTTCTGCACGAACGACAGCGCCACCCAGTCGACGCCGAGGTCGAGCCCAAAGGCAAGATCGGAGCGGTCCTTGGCCGTCAGCGGCGACAGCTCCAGAATCGTGCCCGGCAGATTGACGCCCTTGTGATTGGAGATCGCGCCGCCGACGATCACCTTGGCTTCGATCCAGTCGTCGCCGAGGCCCATGACGCGCACCCGCACGCGGCCGTCATCGATCAGAAGATCGTGACCGGGCGCGACCGCCGCAAAGATCTCCGGATGCGGCAACGGAATCGACGTCTTGTCGCCCTCGGTGCCGTTGAGGACAAACCGAATCGTCTCGCCGGCTTCGACCTGGATCTTCTTGTCGCGCAGCGTGCCGACACGAATCTTCGGACCCTGCAGATCCATCAAGATGCCGATTGGCCGCTGCACCTCCTTCTCGAGGGCGCGGACCGCGGCATGGACCCTGGCGTGATCGGCCTGCGTGCCGTGACTGAAATTGAGACGAAATGTGTCTACACCGGCGAGGAACAGCGCTTTCAGCATCTCCGGAGAATTGCTCGCGGGACCGACAGTCGCGACGATCTTGGCTCGACGGTGACGACGCATGATGTGTCCTTTCTCCTGAAGCCCAGGTCCTTTAAGCCGTGTCTCGCGTCACTATGACATGCATGTGATTAGCATGCGCGGACGCGGCGGAAGCGCTGGTATACGCCCCGCAGCGTCCATTGCAAGCGCGACGCAGAACACGCCTAAATTGTGCAAGCGAGTAGCACTCCTCAGACGTTGGAGCCGTGGATCGCGTCGATGACGGCGTCGGTCACCTCCTTGGTCGTCGCCTTGCCGCCCACATCGGGGGTGAGGATGCCGGCTGCGCAGACCTTCTCGACCGCAGCCATCAGCCTGACGGCCGCGTCCTTTTCGCCGAGGTGCTCGAGCATCTGCGCGCCGGTCCAGAACGTCGCCACCGGATTGGCGATGCCCTTGCCGGTGATGTCGAACGCCGAGCCGTGGATCGGCTCGAACATCGAGGGGAAGCGCCGCTCCGGATCGATGTTGCCGGTCGGCGCCACGCCGAGGCTGCCGGCGAGCGCGCCGGCGAGATCGGACAGGATGTCGGCATGCAGATTGGTCGCGACGATGGTGTCGAGGCTCTTCGGCTGCAGGGTCATGCGCACCGTCATCGCGTCGACCAGCATCTTGTCCCAGGTCACGTCGGGGAATTCCCGCGCCACCTCGGCGGCGATCTCGTCCCACATCACCATGCCGTGGCGCTGCGCGTTCGACTTGGTGACGACGGTCAGGAACTTGCGCGGCCGCGACTGCGCCAGCTTGAACGCGTAGCGCATGATTCTGACGACGCCGACGCGGGTGAAGACCGCGACCTCGGTGCCGACCTCCTCCGGCAGGCCGCGATGCGCGCGGCCGCCCATGCCGGCATATTCGCCCTCGGAATTCTCGCGCACGATCACCCAGTCGAGATCGCCGACGCCGACATTGCGCAACGGCGAGGCCACGCCGGGCAGGATCTTGGTCGGACGCACATTGGCGTACTGATCAAAACCCTGGCAGATCGGCAGCCGCAGACCCCACAACGTGATGTGATCGGGCACGTCGGGCGCGCCGACCGCGCCGAAATAGATCGCATCGAATTTCTTGAGTTCGGTAAGGCCGTCGGCCGGCATCATCACGCCGTGCTTCTTGTAGTAGTCCGAGCCCCAGTCGAAGGTCTTGACGTTGAAGCTGATGTCGCCCGCGCGCTTGGCGAGTGCCTCGAGCACGCGGACGCCCTCGGAGATGACCTCGGGGCCGATGCCGTCGGCGGGAATGGCGGCGATGGAATGGGTGCGCATTTGAGCTTTTCTTGACCTCTGTCCGGGCGTTTCACCCGGACAGCTTTTGCACGACATCCCGCGAACGACAAGCCGGCGCCGGGCTGTGTCGCCGCCCTACCCCAGCGGCGCCTCCGCGATGTCGAGCAGCGCGCCGAGGCCGTGGCGCAGGCCGCGCATTGGCTGCTGCTCCGAGGACAGGCCGAGCGCCAGCATGGACCGCCCCGTGACCTCGTAGACATGCCCGAACGGAAACGACTGCGGCTGCGCATCCGGCTGGTTGGTGTCGAGCAGCGCCAGCCAGTTGTGGCCCTCGGGCACGGACGGCAGCGTGAAGTTCACGACGTCGTAATGCGCGTTGTAGACCAGCAAGAGCGTCGCGTCCGATCCGCGCCGCTTGACGCCGGTCTCCTGGGCGCGGCCGTCGAGCAGCATGCCGAAACAGCGCGCATGATCGTCCGTCCACTGCTCGGTCGTCATCTCCTCGCCGGACGGATCGAGCCAGGTCACATCCTTGACGTCGAGCTCCTCATTGTGCGAGCCGACCAGGAAGCGGCTGCGATAGAGGATCGGGAAGGCCTTGCGCATCGCGATCAGCTTGCGCGTGAACTCGCGCAACGCCCTGCCCTGCGGCGTGATGCCCATCCAGTCGAGCCAGGTGGTCTCGTTGTCCTGCGCATAGGCATTGTTGCTGCCGTTCTGGGTATGGCCGAACTCGTCGCCCGCCAGCAGCATCGGCGTGCCGTGCGACAGCAGCATCGTGGCCAGGAGATTGCGCTTCTGCCGCTCGCGCAACGCCGTGATCTCGGGGTCGTCGGTCGGCCCTTCGACGCCGCAATTCCAGGAGTGGTTGTTGCTGTGGCCGTCGCGATTGTCCTCGCCATTCGCCTCGTTGTGCTTCTCGTTGTAGGAGACGAGGTCGTTGAGGTTGAAGCCGTCATGGGCGGTGATGAAGTTCACGCTCGCCCAGGGCCTCCGGCCGCGCTTGTTGAACAGGTCGCCCGAGCCCGAGATGCGCTTGGCGAAGTCGGCCAGCGTGCCGCCGTCGCCTTTCCAGAAGGCGCGCGCGGTGTCGCGGAACTTGTCGTTCCATTCGGCCCAACCCGGCGGAAACTGCCCGACCTGATAGCCGCCCGGGCCGATGTCCCAGGGCTCGGCGATCAGCTTGACGCTGGACAGCACCGGATCCTGCCGGCAGGCGTCGAGGAAGCTGCCGCCTTCGTCGAAGCCGTAGGGCTCGCGCGCCAGGATGGTGGCGAGATCGAAGCGGAAGCCGTCGACCCGCATCTCGGTCGCCCAATAGCGCAGCGAGTCCGCGACGAGCTGCAGCACGCGCTGGTGCGACAGGTTCACGGTGTTGCCGGTGCCGGTGTCGTTGATGTAGTAGCGCTTCTGGTCCGGCATCAGCCGGTAGTAGCTGGCATTGTCGATGCCCTTGAACGACAGGGTCGGCCCGAGCTCGTTGCCTTCGGCGGTGTGGTTGTAGACCACGTCGAGGATGACCTCGATGCCGTTGGCGTGGAACTGGTTGACCATGGTCTTGAATTCGGTCGCGAAGGGCGTCTTGAGATAACGCGGCTCCGGCGCGAAGAAGCCGATCGAATTGTAGCCCCAGTAGTTGCGCAGGCCCTTCTCGACCAGATAGCTGTCGTCGATGAAGGCATGGATCGGCAGCAACTCGGCAGAGGTGATGCCGAGGGAGCGCAGATAGGTCGGAATATCCTGATGCGCGAGGCCGGCGAAAGTGCCGCGATCGGCCTCGGGCACCAGCGGATGCAGCTTGGTGAAGCCCTTGACGTGCATTTCGTAGAAGATCGTCCGCTCCCACGGAATCTCCGGCTTGCGTGAGGTGCCCCAGGTGAAGGCGGGATCGATGACCCGGCATTTCAGCATCAGGGGCGCACTGTCACGATCGTCGAACGACAGATCCTTGTCGGCATGATCGAGCTGGTAGCCGAACAGCTCCGGGCCCCAGCGCAGGTTGCCGACGAGCTGCTTGGCATAGGGATCGATGACGAGCTTGTTCGGATTGAAGCGGTGGCCGGCGTCGGGCTCGTAGGGTCCGTGCACGCGATAGCCGTACACCGTGCCGGGACGGGCGGTCGGCAGATAGCCGTGCCACACCTCGTCGGTGTATTCGGGGAGCTCGATGCGCTCGAGCTCGGTCTCGCCGGTGTCGTCGAACAGGCACAGCTCGACCTTGGTCGCGTGGGCGGAAAAGATCGCAAAGTTGACGCCGAGGCCGTCCCAGGTCGCGCCGAGCGGGAACGGACGGCCTTCGCTGATCTTGGCCTTGCGCAGGTTGAACGCCGCCTGCGTCAGGGCGTCGGCCCTGTCGGTGATCTGATCCATTGCTGCCCCCCTGGCAATGCGCTGTCTAATGCGTCTCGGATGCCGCAACGACCTCGACGGCAGCGGTCTCCGTGGCTGCAACGGACGCAATCACCTCAGCGGGCGGCACATCCGCGGGGACGGCCGGCTTGCTCGCGCGCTGCTGATGGACTTCCTTCGAAATCGCGGCGATGGAATTGCCGATGCGGCCGACGATCTCGGTCAACTCGGCCGGCGTGACGCGCAGCCTCCGCGTGACGATGCGGACCTGGACCCGATCGGTGAGATCGAGCTTGTTGCGGATGGGCTGGATTTTGGGACGGCGCATTGGGATCCTCCTGCGTGAGGGCTAACCGCGGCTGCGGAATTTGGTTCCCAAAGCGAGCCGCCGGCATGCCCAGGACCGCGATGAGGACATGAATCATTGGTCTCGCGGCGTATTACGCCCGAGTGATGTCAGTCGTGTCACCCTCGCCTCAGGCAGAGGGCACGGGGAATGCCGGGAGCTGGCCGCCCCCATGGCCCGCCTGCAGAAAAAAAGCAGGCGGCAGTCACCACAGGTTCAGCCGAGACATCCCGGCATTCCCCGCGCGATGGTTTTCACGCTTACTTCGCGATCTCCCCGGTGTCCGGCTTGTGAGCCACCGTCGCCCTCGGGCTCGTCGCCCGAGGACTTGGCGCCAGCGTCGGGGCGCCAGGACCACGCGACTTCGCGTCCGCAAGCTGCCGTTCGTCCACGCGAGCCTCCCCGCGCTGCGGCATCCTGCAGCCACCGCATCCCGCGCCCAACGTTCCGTGACGATCGCGAAGCGCCCCTCTCGAGGAGCACGGGATGGCGATGGTGTAGCATGTTTTCTGGAAACGCGAAATAGAAATTTTCAGTCGACGATGGGCGCCTTTTCGCACGCACGCGTTCGACGGGGTGGCCGGGGACTGCCCTTGCACCGGTCAGCCGAACGAACGGCGGGAGTTGACCGAAGCACTCCGTCTTGTGCGGTGCTTCAAGAAGGATTTGGATGTAGGACGTCAGCACCCATACGCGCGACAAAGCCACGTCCGCTTTTGACCGATTCCGTTGAAAAAGTCGGCAGTTGCGACGCAGAGAGATCGATGATTCAGTCCGTCTAGTTGGCAGGACTAAAGG